>JACPHN010000054.1 GCA_016188575.1 Candidatus Schekmanbacteria bacterium | reverse complement strand
CCCTGTCCAGGCGAATGCGGTGTGGGCGAAGAGCGGCGGAAGCCTGGGGGACGACAACGGCTACGACGTCGCCGTCAGCGGCACGGACGGCAGCGTCTGGGTTACCGGCGACATCAGCGGCCCGGGGCTCTTCGATGCGGGACAGGAAGGTGAGATTTCCACCCCGTCACTCGGCGGCGCGGACATCTTCCTCGCCCGGTATGCTGCCGATGGCGGCCTGTCCTGGGTAGCCACGGCGGGGGGCGAGAGCCAGGAAGAGCCCTACTCGGTGGCCGTCGATGCGGCGCGCAACACCGCGGTAATCGGCGGTTATTTCAGTGGTACGGCGACCTTTGGGCAGGGGCAGACCCATGAGACCACGCTGGTTGCCGCCGGAGGCTGGGAAGACGCCGACCTGTTCGTCGCGCGATACGATGCCGATGGCCAGCTCGCGTGGGCGAAGCGCGCCGGGTCGAGGAAAGGCGAGGTCACCACCGCCGTGGCAATCGACCCGCGGGATGGGAGCGTCGTGGCTGCCGGATACTATCTCGACCCGTTCGTCTTCGGCGCCGGAGAGGAAAACAGCGTTGGGATCGGCAAGGGCCTGATCTTCATCGCCAAGTACGCCATCGACGGCGCGGTCATCTGGGCGCGCGGGGTAGCGGGCGTGGACCCGGAAGACAGCTTCATCTCGGGCAATGTCCAGAATGTCGCGGTCAACCAGGCCGACGGCAGCATCGTGGTGGTGGGAGGGTTCAGCAAGGGCCTGGTCTTCGGCGCGGGCGAGCCAAACGAGACCGTGGTCACGGCCATTGGAGAGAACGACGCCTATCCCGCCGACAATTACGTCGCGAAATACCGCGCCGACGGTATGCTGGCGTGGGCCAAGGACGTGGACAGCAACGCCAACGACCTCCCTTCGGGCCTGGACGTAAATGCGGCGGACGGGAGCATCCTGCTCGCCGGAAGATTGTGGGAGACCATAACCTTCGATCCCGGTGAACCGACGCAGGTTTCGCTGACCGCCGAGGCAGAGATCAACGGCTATCTCGCCAAGCTGACGGCGGAGGGAACCGTGATCTGGGCGCGCCGCGATGGCGGGCCATACAACGTTGGCACGACAGATGTGAAGGTGGATCCCCGTGACGGATCGGTGATCGCCTGCGGGGTCTTCACCGGCCAGGCCATTTTGGGCGCTGGACAGCCCAACGTCACGCTTCTCTCCAATCCTTGCAGCTATGATTGCCGCGCCATCTACGTCGCCAAGTACGATGCCGCCGGGACCCTGCAATGGGCGGAGGCGGGCACCGGCGAAGGGGTCAACGCGCCGCTGGCCGCCGCGGTCGACCCGCGGGATGGGTCGCCGATCATCGCGGGCTACTTCGTCTACCCCATGACCTTTGACCTGGGTGAGCCCGACGAAAGGACACTCGGCCCCGTGGGCTTCTACGACATGTTTGTCGCGAAATTCTCGCCAACTGCGTTTACCAGAGTGCCATTGGACCCCCCGGCGCTGTGTTTGCTGATCATCGCCGCCGGCGCCTGCCTCGGGATCTACGAACGCCGGTGCCGCCGCCGAGCCGGCGGTGGATTCAGGTCGTGGGTCATTATTGACAGCTCGGCGCGACGGCAGTAGAACGCGCTGATGCCGCTCGCCACTGCCGCGGCAGCGACTACCGCCTCGCCCGCCCTGGCCGGAGCACCGGGCTTTTCCCCCTCACGGAGACCGTGGCCATGTCCCGATCCGCTCGCACCTGTCGCGCCCTCCTGGCAATACTGATGATCGTTTCTCCTGTCGCTGCCGGCGCGTGGGGCCGGCAAGGCCACGACATGGTGGCACGACTCGCCGTGGACTTGCTCACACGGACGGAAAAAGAAGCCAACACGCGCTTTTGGCGATTCAATCGCTATGATCTCGGCTACTTTTCGAACGTTCCCGACCTCGTGTTCCGCATGCGTCCCGAAGAGGCCAAGCAGTTCGAGCCCCCGGTCCACTACGTCGATCTGGACAATCTACTTGCACCCGAGCAGGCCGCCACGCTGCCGCTGGACGCGCAGCAGGTATTCAGTTGCTTTGGCGGCAAGCCGGCGCGGATCTCGGACGGACCGCTCGATGTGTGGAACAATGGGGTGCTGATTTGGAGAGCTCAGCAGCTTTACGATGAGCTCATCAGGCTCATGGCGAACGCCAAGCAAAAGGAAGGGGGCGATCCCGGCGCCGCGGCGCAGCAGGCCGCCTACGCTCAGCTCGTGCGGCGGACCGCGGAAGTTGCGGGCTTCCTGTCTCACTACGTCGCCGACGCCGCCATGCCCTATCACGCCTGCACCGATTACGATGGCTGGGAAGCGCAGAACGGCGGCGTCCACAAGTTCTTCGAAACGGACCTCCTGGACGAGCTAGGACCGCGCTTCGAGGATTCCGTGCTCGCGCTGGCGGAATCCCGAAGAGAGGGTATCCTCGCCCATCTTCGTGAGCTCAGAAACGAGCCTGCCGCCTTTCCGCGTGATCTCGTGCTCGCGCTACTGACGGATTCGTTGCGCAACAAGCCCGAGGTGGAGCGCCTCGACAAGGAAGCCGCGGTGCTCGAGAAAAGCGTCAGGACTGACGAGGAGAAAACAGCGGCGGCGCGCCGGCCCGCGGCAGAGGTCGTGGAACGGTTTGTGCCGATCCTGCGCGAGCGCCTGGCCACCGGCGTTGTCGTCTTGGCGGAGGTGTGGCGGCAGGCCTGGGCGAGCGCGCAGCGACCGGTGCTCAGGGACGCCAAGTATCCCGAGTTTCGCCCGGAGCCCGAGTACATCGTGCTGCGCCCCGAGATGCTGTGGAAGGAGGGCCAGGCCTGCTCCTGGCCGGCCAGGAAGCCGTAAGCGCTCCAGACTTCCCGAATCCACCGCCCAATCGCCATCGGTGCGACAATTCCCGTCTCCGTCCCTCCCCATGTGCGCTCGGATCAGACGGATGCCGCTTCCTGTCCCCCTCCCGCGGTTTGCGGGGGGAGGTGAGGTGGGAGGTCTTCGTGATGCGCATTCCGCGCACCTTCCATTTCGCGGCGATTTCGCCTACGGTACGAGCGGTACGCAGGGCGAATAGCCCGCAGGGGAAAATCGTCCGCTCCTCGTTACCTCGTTTTTAGACGTGAACCACGGAGGATCAGCATGGCCACCTACTACAAGACCATCGACGGCGTGCGCTACGATCGCGAGCTTCTGGAAAAAGCGGAGGTGGCCGTAGCGGGTCGCGGAGACGGCAGAATCTCCCGCGCCGACGCCGAAATGCTGCTTGCGGCGGTCAAGGACGGCGACAGCTACACCGAAGTCGAAAAGGTGACTGTCGAATACCTCCAGAAGTCCTTCACGTGGACCGCTGACGCCGACCGCTGGTTCCGCGAGCAGCTCGCGACGTGGCAAGCAGGCGCTCGCAGGAGCTAGGCAGCAGGCCGTGCGCGTCGACTGGCTCGAGCTGCACCCGCTGGTAGAGCGGGTGCGCCGCTACCGGCGGGCCGTGATCATCGGGCTGGGCGCGCAGCTTGCGGCGACGATCCTGACCATGTTGACGCCGCAAGTCGTGCGCGGCGGCGTCGACTTTCTCGGCGCGCCCGGAGCCCGCGCCGCGGGCCTCCTTCCCTTCGGCCTCGCCATCGTGGCGCTGGCGGTGGTCAGCGGCGTGGCCAAATACTACATGCGCTTCGAGATGATCCGCATGTCCCGCCAGGTAGAGAACGATCTGCGCAACGATCTCTTCGCGCACCTGGCGCAGCTCACGCCGAGCTTCTACGACCGGGTGCGCGTCGGCGACGTGATGAGCCGGCTGACCAACGACCTCGGCGCCGTGCGCATGTTGCTCGGCCCTGGGATCATGTATCTCACCAATACCATAATGACGGTATCGGTGGCGCTCATCTTGATGGCGACCATCCATCCGCTCTTGTTGCTGTGGTCTTTGTTGCCGTTGGTGGCGCTCAGCACCATGGTCAGGGTGTTTGGTCGCCGAGTCCACGCGCGCTCGCTCCTGGTGCAGCAGCAATCCGCGGTGGTTTCCACCATCGCTCAGGAGAGCCTTTCCGGAATCCGCGTCATCAAGGCGTACGTTCGCCAGGCGGAGCGCGAGCGGGTATTTGGCGATGAGAGCCGGCGGCTGGCCCGCGACAACGTCAAGCTTGTGCGGCTCAACGGCATCTTGTGGCCCGCTCTGAGTTTCATCTCGGGCGGGGCGCTGGCAGGGGCACTGTACCTTGGCGGCAGGCTGGTGGTCTCAGGCGCCATCAGCGTGGGTGGCCTGGTCGCCTTCATTCACTACCTGGCGATGCTCACGTGGCCGATGATTGCTCTGGGGTGGGTGCTCAACTTGATCGAGCGCGGCGCCGCAGCCAATCGCCGGCTGAACGACTTGCTCGCCATCGCGCCCGACGTGGCGGACGCACCCGAGCCGCCGGGCGCGGCGCCGCGGGCCCGCATGGCAGCGCCGGCGTCCCCGCCGAGTATGGAGCTGCGCGACGTGACTTTTTACTATCCGAGCGGCGCCATGCGCGGATTCGAAGCTGCCGCCGGCGCCGCCGGCCGCGCGCTGGCCACTGCCGGAACCGGCGAACCGACCGGCTCCGAACGCCGCGCCGCACTGGAAAATCTGTCTCTGCTCATCCCGGCCGGCGCTACCGTCGGCGTCGTCGGCCCCACCGCCAGCGGCAAGTCGACGCTGATGCAGCTTCTCGTGCGACTGCACGACCCAACTCGGGGCGCGGTTTTGCTCGCGGGAACCGACCTACGTTCCTGGCCGCTGGCCGACGTGCGGCATCTGGTCGTGCTCGTTCCCCAGGACGTGTTCCTGTTCTCCGATAGCATCGCCAACAACATCGCCTTCGGAGCGCCTGACGCCACGCGCGCCGAAATCGAGAGGGCCGCCGAGATCGCCGCCCTCGACACGGACCTCGCGCTCTTTCCCAGAGGGCTCGACACCGTCATCGGCGAACGCGGCGTTACGCTCTCGGGAGGCCAAAAGGCGCGCGTCGCCATCGCCCGGGCGCTGGTCGCCAAACCCAAGGCCCTGCTCCTTGACGACTGCCTGCGCAACCTCGATACCCACACCGAGGAACGCGTGCTCGCCAACATTCGTGACGAGCTGCGGCAGCTCACAGCGGTAGTCGTGTCGCACCGCATCTCGTCGGTGCGCGGAGCTGATCGCATCATTGTTCTGCGCGACGGGCGCATTGTCGAGACCGGAGGGCACGAGGCGCTCCTCCAGGCGCGGGGAACCTACTGGTCGCTATTTCGCCACCAACAGCTCGAGCTCGAGCTCGAACGCGCCGCGGCAACCACAGAACCATGAGCGGCGAAGACCACGAGTCGGAGCGCGATGCAAAGCCGTACGACCTGACTTTGCTCGGAAAGCTCGCGCCTTTCGTGCGGCCGCATGCGACGGCCGTCGCGCTGGCCTTCATCGCCCTCATGATGGGCTCGGTGCTGCAACTGGCCGGTCCCTACCTCACCAAAGTCGCGATCGACGATCACATCATGAGCGGTGACGTGGCCGGACTCGGCCGCGTCGCGCTGCTCTACGTCGCTGTCTTGCTCGCAGCCACCTTGCTTCGCTACGCACAGGAGCTGCTGCTGCAGTGGACCGCGCAGGAAGTCATGCACCGCATCCGCCTGGCCGTGTATCGCCACTTGCAGACCCGTTCCCTGAGCTACTTCGACCGCAACCCCATCGGCCGGCTCATGACCCGCCTCACTTCCGACGTGGAGGCGCTCAACGAGCTCTTTACCGCCGGCCTGGTGTCGTTGGCGGGAGATTTTTGCACGCTCGCCGGTATCGTTGTCGTCATGATGGTGCTGAGTTGGCGACTGGCGCTGGTGGCCTTTGCCGTGCTCCCGGCGCTCGTAATCGTCTCCCGATTCTTCCGCCTGCGCTTTCGCGACACGTACCGGGCGATTCGCCGGCACGTCGCGCGCCTCAACGCCTACCTGCAGGAGCACCTGACCGGCATGTCCACGGTCCAGCTCTTCCGCCGCGAACGGACCGCCTGCCTGGAGTTCGACCGCCATAGCCGCGAGCTGACCGACGACCACATCCGCACCATCTTCTACTTCGCGCTGTCAGCTCCGGCCGTCGGGCTGATCGAAGCGATCGGGCTCGGTGCCATCCTGTGGTACGGCGGCATGCACGTTCTGTCCGGAGCCGTTTCGCTCGGCGTGCTCGTCGCTTTCATCAGCTATATCGAGCAGTTCTGGCACCCCCTGCGCGATCTCGCCGAGAAATACAATATCCTCCAGAGCGCGATGGCGGCGGCGGAACGGATCTTCGAGGTCCTCGAGGAGCGCGATGCCGAGATCGACACGCACGGGCCGCCGACGGTAGGCGTCGCCGCGACTGCCAGGGCCAGCGGCATTACCTTCGAGAATGTGTCGTTCTCCTACCGCGGCGATCGGCCCGTCCTGAGGAATGTGTCATTTCGCATCGCTCCGGGCGAGACAGTGGCGCTGGTGGGTCCCACTGGTTCGGGGAAAACGACGATCATGCGCCTCCTTCTGCGGTTTTATGAGCTCGCGCCGGAGCATGGACGCATTCTTTTGGACGACGTGGATATTCGCCGCATACCCCTGGGCGAGCTGCGGGCGCGCATCGGGACGGTGCTTCAAGATGACTTTCTCTTTCACGGCACCATCGCGGAGAACATTCGCCTCTGGAACGACGCGATCAGCAGGGATGAGATTCGCGCCGCGGCGGCCATCGTCGGCGCGGATCGGTGGATCGCCGCGCTGCCCGGAGGCTACGACGAGGCGCTAGCGGAGCGCGCCGCCAACTTCTCCGTCGGCGAACGTCAACTGTTGACGTTTGCCCGCTGCCTGGTCTACGACCCGGGTATCCTCGTCCTCGACGAGGCGACCAGCGCCGTCGACGCCGCCACCGAAGCGCTCATCCGCGGTGCCCTGGTCACGCTGACCAGAGGCCGCACCGCCCTCATCATCGCCCACCGCATGACCACCGTGCAGTCCGCGGACCGCATCCTCGCGCTTCATCACGGCGTGCTCGCCGAAGAGGGCACGCACGCTCAGCTTCTGGCTCGGGACGGGCTGTACGCCAGGCTGTATCGCCTCCACCAGAGTGGCGACCCCGCCGAGTCACTGGGGACCTGAGCTCCGTCAGCCCAGGCGCTGGAGCATGGGAGCCCTCTACCCCCCGAGAGCTCTGTTCTCGATATCGAGAAACAGCAGCGTCCCACCCACAACGAGCATCGGAGCGGCCAGAATGTTGAGCAGCGGCACCGCCATCACGAGGAGTATCGCCAGTCCGAACCCAAGCATGGACAAGGGGTTCGCGTAGAAGAACTGACGCTTGTGCCGGAACAACATCCCGCGCCGTTCCATCGCAAAGTCCGTGAAGGCCAGTCCCAAAAAGAACACTGCGAACAGTTGGCCCAGCGGGATAGCCAACAGGCCGACGCCGGGGATGAGCCCGGCCAGCGCGAACAGCGCGGCAAGGGACAAGAAGAACAGGCTCTTTTTCAGTTCCTCCACGATCGTTCGGCGCATCTCGTAAAAGAAGCCTCGCACCTGGCCGCCAGCGACGGCGCCGCGGTGAATACGCTCAGTCTCCGCTGCCAACGCCGCGTGAAACGGTCCGATCACGATGTTGCCGACGACCAGCACCACGGCCAGCGTCACCGACAAAACCACCGCCGCGAACCAGACCACCCACGCGAGCACCTTGGCGAGCCAGACCAACGGCACCACGACGTACGTCCACCAGGCGTCACCGCCGACGGCATCGGCAAGGCCAGCGAGCGCCGAAGCCACCACGGGATAGGTCGCGCCGGAGACCAGATAGAACCCGACCGCAAACAGCGCGGCCGCAATCGCCCACGGTGGCAGCGCATACTTCAGCAAGTAAGGATGGCCGAACAGAAAACGGCCGCCCTTCAGCACATAGGAAAAGCCGCGGAACAGTGCGGCTAACGTCTCGCGGCGCCGCTTCTGTGGAAGGGGATCACCCGGTGCGCCGCGCTGCAGGTCGATTCCATCCGTTGGCTGTGCCGTCATGATTTTCGCCCCGAGGTGCGAGCCAGGTGGAGCCGCAACGCCGCCTGCCTCAAATTGTCTCGCGCCGCGCCGCCCTTGGCGAGCTGCGCCAGGTCCGCGGGGCGCAGCGTCTCCAGAAGGCGCAGCGCCAGCGGCGCCGGCGTCTTGGGATTCCTCACGATCGCGAGCTGGATATCGTAGTTGCTGATCCACTGGCGCGTGTCGGCGACGCGCTGCAATATCCCGCTGCTCACGTACGGCGAGCGAACAATTGCCAGCACTTCCAGGTCCTCGATCCGAGGGTTGGACAGCAGGGAGTTGTACACCTGCGGCGAATTGTCGCGAATGAGCACCTGGCGCTCTGAGCGTGTGGCCTTCATCGCCAGGCGCACCTTCTCCGAGACGTTCAGCTCCTTCATGCGGTAGACCGGCGGCAGGCCCGCCCACTCGCCGCCGCTGATCTCCTCGCCGGAGCTCAGCTCCTCCGCGGCGCCGGAATCCGCGGCAGGACGGGTCACGAGCCGTGCCACGGCAGCCAGCAGGCTCGCGTCCCAGTCGGCGATCTGATACGCGGTGCGGTGCCCACCGCTCGCGCGACCGAGGATCTGCAGCACCTGCACCTGGATGGCCGGTGCGGCGCCGGCACCGCCAGGAGCAGCTTCGCCGGCCAGCGTGAAGACGTCGAACTGCCGCGGTAGCTGCGCGGTAACGGCCAGGAACGCGCCCGCCGCGGCGGCAAGCGCAGCCGCGAGCTCACGGCCCTGCGCTTCCGGCAGGGCCGCCAGCACCAGGCTACTGCCTTGGATCGACGCTGCTAGCTCCATGAACGCTTCGACGCTGCAATCCGGGGGAGAGACCACGGGGCTCCACGAGTCGAGCCCCAATTACTGCCGTTTTCCACCAGGTGCAACACGGTACCCCGACGGCGAACCGGCGGTGGATCCAGGATCCGGCCCCGTCCTGTTTTCCTATGATGCCGCTCCATGGACGACGACCGTCAGGGGCCTGCCGCCGCGTCGGCCTCCGGAGGTAGCTCCGCCGCGAACGGCTCGTACCCGAGGCGACCAAGCAGCGCGCGGGCGATCAGGTCATGTCCGATCGGGTTCGGATGGCAGCCGTCGACGGAGACGTAGTGCAGCGGAAAGTGCGCCAGGGCCCTGGCTCCATAGAGCGACTCGTAATAGCGCACCCAGTAGGCGTATCGACCCACGTCGCCATTGCGGATTTTTTCGAGCATCTCGTACAACACGCCGTGTCCGTCGACAAACGGGACATTCTCGGCCTGCGCCACCCGGCGCATCATGTGCCGGTACTCGGGCGAGCTGCACACCGCCACCAGCGCGCTCTCGGCGCCGGCCGCTCGCGCGCCGCGAATGATCTCTAGGAGGTTGCTCTTGTACTCGGCCGGCGAGACGAGCGGAATGGTCTTCAGCGCTCCGGCATCGCGCGCCGCGGCGACGCGGTCGAAGGGATCATATACCCGGAAAATCCACTTTCGCAGCAGCAGGTAGAGCTGGGAACGCCGAAGCTGCGCCTGCGCGGCGGCCCGCCAGCCCTCGCCTTCGGCCAGCATGTCAGAGGCGGCGCGCACCGCCTGTCGCGAGTCGTTGGCGCCGAAGGAAATGACCACCAGGTGCGGCCGATACTCCTGCGCGTAGTGGCGCCACATCGCGACGCCGTGCGCGGAGGTATAGCCGGGCATTGCCAGATTGATGGTGCGGACGTCCCGGCCGTCCGGCTGCTCGTTCAAGTAGTCCTGCAAGCGCACGGGGTAGGTATACTCGGCATTGAGCCCCCATCCGTAGGTCGACGAATCGCCCAGAGAAACAACCCTGAACGACTTCTCGGGCCAGGCTTCCGGAATCGGCGGGGTGCGGAAGCCGCGTTCGTTGGACCGCACGATGAAGCGGACGTTCTTGCCCACTTCCGGTTCGCTGAAGGTGTTGAGGACCTTCGCGGCGCTGTTGGGCTTCATGCGGTAACGCACAAAGCGGTCTTCCTCAAAGAGCAGGAGCCACTCCAGACGCTCGGGTGAGTGCTTCTTCGCGTCTCGGTTCTGCGGCCCGTTCATGGCCAGGAAATTGTCGTCGTTGGCGAGCCACATCGGCATCTGCACCGAAAAGTGCTTGCTCTTGACGGTTTGCAGATCGGGCGTGGACAGTCGGACGAGAGTCTCACCGGCAACCAGCAACAGCGCGGTCGGAACCAGCAGCAGAAACCCCCAAAACAGTAGCAGCTTCCACCACGAAAGCCGCGGTTGGTCGCTCATCTGCTGTTGTCGCCTCCGGTGGTTCCGGCCACGGTGCCGATCGCGGCGCGCAGCACGCCGTCGAAGCGCTCGGGGCTGTAGTTTTCGTTCACATAGGCCCGGCCGCGGGCTCCGATCGTGGCGCGCAGCTCGGCGTCTCCAAGCAGTAGCGCGAGCGCGAGGTGAAATTCCGCCTCCGAGTCGTAGCACAGCCCCGCACCGCTCCGGAGCACATGGCCTTTCAGCACCTCGCCCGCGACGCAAAGTGCCGGTGTGCCCACCGCCCAGCTTTCCAGCGCCAGCAGGCACAGGCTCTCCATGCGCGACGGTACGATCGTCACCGCAGCGTTGCTCAGCGCCCACCATTTGCACGCCTCGGACATGGGCCCGGGAGCGAACAAGGTCGGATGCTCGGGCACCGCCATGTGGTGTCGCCCGATGAGCAGAAGCTGACCCGTGCCGTTGCCGTCCTCGGCACCGGCCAGGTGAAAGCCTATCAGCTCACCGCACCCCTTTCCTTCGTCAAGCCGCCCGACGTAGGTCGTGAACGGCCGGTCGAGCTGGAAGCCCGGGACAGCGGTCGCGAGCTCCGCCGGCGGCGCGTCGCCGCGGCGCGGCACCCCTGCGGGCACTGCCACCGGAGCGCCCAGTACCCACCGCGGGGTCCCGGAGATCTCCGCCGCGAAGCGGGTCTCCACGAGCTGCTGCTCTTCGGGCGTGAGAAAAAGCAGCGCCTTGGCGCGCCGGAAGAGTCCGCGGTACATGTCGAACCGCAGCGGCGGCTCGTCGTGGCAGGTGGGGACGAGAATGGCCGCCTTGTCGGCGCGCCGAATTCCTTCCACGGTGGGGTGGTACAGGTAGGTATAATAGATTACCGCCTCGTATTGATCTCCGTGGGTGCCGAGGTGGTCCAGCAGTCCCGGTGCCACCGGCCCTTGCGCTTCCAACCAGATGCGCTCGTCGTTCTCATCGGCGCCCACGTTGTAGAATGCGAAGCTCAACAGGTCAAAGGAGGGAGCGCGCAGTCCCGTGACCGGGAAACGGTGCACGCGCACTCCGTCTTCATCGGTTACTCCGGGGGCGTAGTGGTTTTCCCACCGGGTGTAGTCGCGGGCGCAGGTGGTGAGCACGTCCACCGCGTACGATGAACGCAGGCTATCCGCCGTTTGTCGGGCGTGCGCCTCGGCGCCGCCGAACACATCCGCTCCAAAGCGCTGGACAACGATGGCAATGGCGCTCACGAGCAAAGCTCCTGGCCGCTGGAACCTGAATCCACCGCCTGGTCGACTGCACGCTGCGCGGAATGCGCATCACGAAGACTCCCCACCTCACCTCCGCCCGCAAGCGGGGGGAGGGACGGAGGGGGGCTCTGTCGGGCCGAGGAAGGCGCGGCCGCGGAGCGTGCCGCTCCGCCCGCGGTGGCGTTTCCGACAGGGCCGATCGGCATCCCAAGAAGATCGCTCAGGTGGCGCCACAGCGACGTCTCCGGCGCGGCGGCCCGATAGCGATGCAGGCGTGCGCGCTGCCCGGACAACACCGACGCCCGCAGCGCGGTGTCGCGCACGAGCCGCGCCAGGAGCTCGGCCACTTCCAGCGGCTCCAGGGTATCGACGAGCATGCCGGCACCGCCCAGTGTCTCGGGTACCGCGCCGGCGCGATAGGCAAGTATGGGGACATTCATCACCATGGCTTCAATCAGGGGGACGCAAAAGCCCTCGTGCTCGCTGAGACAACAGAGGACGTCAGCGGCACAGTAGTAGGCGAGAAGCTCCGCAAGCTCGATGTGGCCGGTGATCGTCACGTCACCGACAGCGAGGTCGCGGATGAGCTGACGCAGGGATTTGTGATACGGCTCAAAACCTGTTGTCAAGCCCACAATGGCGAGCCGCGCCCGCGGCTCGTGGCGCCGCTTGAAGCGCGCAAAGGCGCGAATGACATGATGGACGCCCTTGTTGGGCGTGACGCGCCCGACGCAAAGGATGAGCGGCCCGCCCGCGGCGCGCAGGGCACGTAGCAGCGGCGGGCTCGGTCGCTGCGAGTACCGCGCCAGGTCAAGGGGAATGCCGAGTCGATGCGTGTTCTGATAACCGAGCTCGCGAAGCTCTTCGGCGTTGAAGCTCGAGTCGCAAAGCGCCATCTGCCACGCGGACGCCGTGGCGGCCAGCTCGTGGCGCCCGGCGAGCACCTCCGCGACCAGAAAATCGTTGACGCCGAGAAAATAGCGCGCCGGCGTAATGTTGTGGTAGATCAGGACGCGATGTCGCGGCACACTCGCCGCAAAGCCCGTCACCGGCGAACCCACCGAGAAGTGATACAGCACCACGGAGCCGGGATCGGCGTCGTCGCGGAACCGGCGAAACGAGACGATATCGCCCGCGAGTCGGGGATGAAACGTGTCGCAGTAGATTTCCGAGCGGTAGCCGGCGCGGCGCAACACCGAGCGCAGGTACTGGCAGTAGTTACCGATCGCATCCTCGTAGCTGAGGCACGGCAGCATCTGGTGGATTTCCCTGGTCATCGCGGCTCCAACAGCGAGAGGATCTGTTCCTGAAGTCGCGGCAGATGTCGTGTGGGCGACATCGCGGCGGCGCGGCGCCGGCCGGCTGCGATGAGTTTCTCGCGCACCGGTCCAGGCTCGACCGCGGCATGCAGGGCGTGCGCCACTTCGGCGGCGGACGGACTGCTCAACAACACACCGCCGTCGCCAAGCGTCTCCGGGACCGCCGCGGCGGCCTTCGCGATGACCGGAACGCCCATAGTCATCGCTTCGATCAGGGGTACGCAGAACCCTTCGTGAGCGCTGAGGCACACGAAAGCGCGCGCCGCCGTGAACAACGCCAGGAGCTCCGCATCGGTGACATGGCCGTAGAAGCGGACGTTGCGCACCCCCAGGCGGCGGACGAGCTGCAGCAGCGTCTGGTAATACGGCGCCGACGCCACTTTCCCCGCGAGGTCGAGGTGCGCGGCGGGTTGCAGGTGGCGCTGGTACGAGGAAAACGCCGCGATGACGTCCTCGATCCGCTTGTTGGGCGCAATCCGGCCGACGAACAGCACCCGCGGCGGTGGTGCCGCGTTACGTGCGCCACCGCGCAGGCCGGCCAGCAGCACCGGGTTGGGCACCTGCCGGTACTTCGCCGCGTCGAGCATGATCGGCAGCACGCCCGTGCGCGTGTATCCGAGCTCGCGAAGCTGCTGCTCGTTGAAGCTCGAGTCCGCGAGCCCCAGATGCGTGGCGCCCGCGATGGAGAGGAGATGCTCGCGCCCTAGCCTGGAGATCGCGAAGAGCTCTTCGCTGTCTCCGGCGAAAAACCGCGGTGGTGTGAGGTTGTGGTGAATCAGCACGCGGGCCGCGGCGGCGGAGGTGCCAAACAGCGCGGTCAGTGCCGACGGCAAGGCGAAGTGGAGGACCAGCACCGTATCGCCATCCGCGGTCAGCGCCGCCGGGTCGACGACTGCCTCTTCGAGCCCCGCATCGGGGGAGGGGCAAACAATGCCCGCCCGCATCCCCCAACTTGCGAACGTCCGGTGCAGCACGATCACTTCGTCGCCAATCGCGTCACCGCGGTGCAGCGCCGGGACGAGCTGGAACAAGCGGCGCCCCTGCAAGCGCGGGTGGGGCGCGCTCACGCCGCCGGTGGCGCCGGCGACGGCTGGCCCCGGCGCGCGAGCACCGCGCCGAAGAGTCGTTCGTACTTGGTCTGGATGACGTTCCATGCGTAGTTGGCCCTGAAGTATCGGAGCCCCTGGCGACCGATCGCCTGGCGGCCCGTGGGGTTGGTAAGCAACCAGCTCACGCAGCCCTCGAGCTCCTCGGCGCTCCGGAAGTATAGCCCACCGCCCGATCGCCTGCACTGCTCCCGCATCACCGCACACGTCGCGTTGACCACGACGGGCTTTGCCCAGGACCACGCCTCCAGAAGCACCATGGACAGGCTCTCGTAGGGGCTGGCGTTGACCAGAGCAAGGCAGTCGCGCAGCATGGCGTCCTTGACCCGATCGGGCCGCGGGCCGAGCACCTGCACGTCGGGATGGGGCGGCAGCGCGAGCGCACCGCCGCCGAGCAACACCAGGCGGAGCCGTGCGCCGCCGGGCAGGTCACCGCAACCGTTGGCCCGCAGCCGCAGGAAGTGCTGGTAGAGCAGCGGCACGCCCTTGTTGCGATCGAGCCGGCCGACGTAGAGCAGAAAGGGCACGGCAACCTCGGGCTCCTCGGCGGCGTCCGCCCTACCAGGCGGCGAAGATGCTGCCCCCATGCCGTCGGGGCTTTCCCCGGCAGTTTCCACACCGACGCCGACAATCTCCGCAGGAACGCCAGTGACGGGCGCCAGGCCGCGGATCATCTCGGCTTCCTCGTGCGAGTTGAACAGGAACCCTCTGGGGACGCAAAAAATGTCCCGAAAAATTGGCAGGCGCACCGCCGGCTCGTCCTCCGCCGTGGGCACGAGCACGGCCCGGTCGGGCACGCGCTGCATGCCCAACGCCGTGGTCGCGTAACGAAACGAAAAGAAGACCACAAGGTCGAACGACGCGCCGAAGCGTTCGAGATACTCGAGGAGGCGCGGGGACTCGGGTCCATTCAGGCGGATCCACTCGCGCTGGAGGGCGGGGTCGTGATCGCCCAGAAAAAGCTGCTGGCTGAGGCGAAAGAAGGCGCGGACAGGGCGCCGGCGATTCTTGAACCGACGCACGAGCACCCGTCCGTCTCGCGCGGTCCCGGGCGCGTAGCGGGGTGCCCAGGTTTCGTAGTCTCCCGCGCAGGTCGTCAGCACCTCGACCCGGTGCCGTGTCGCGAGCATCCGACCGACCAGCCGGCAGTGTGCCTCCGCGCCGCCGCGGATGTCGGCGCCGTAGCGCTGCACGACGAGCGCGATCCGCAGTGGGCCGGGCAGCAATGGGCCGGGCACCTGGGAAGGGAGCGAGGGGTGTTGATCGGGCACGGGGCTGCTCCAGCGTTGACTGAGTCTCCCCACGGCTAAAGCCGGGGGGTTCTGAACGGAAGAATCTTCTGCACACACCTTCGCAAGAGAAGAGGGCGAACGGCATGCGCAAAAGACTTGGCCTTTTCGGGGCTCTCGCAACCAGCACTTGGGCCTGGCGCTACAGCATCCGACTTGGCGGTTGGACCTTGCACGCAATGTCCAGCCACCAAGTCCCGGTCCT
>JACPHN010000028.1 GCA_016188575.1 Candidatus Schekmanbacteria bacterium | reverse complement strand
AGGGACGTGGACGCGGCCGCGATCACAACCGCTGGCCTAATGTCTTCTTTGCCAAACATGGGCTGTTCTCACTGACCGCAGCCAATGCTGAGGCCTGTCAATCCTCTCGTAGGTAATACCACCAACTGGAGAGCCCAGCGCGGGAAATCCGCACGCCGGGTTCGGAGGGGGGAGGGGCCGGGAGTAACCGGCCCTTCCTACCCCTATCATATTGGTAGCATCCAGCTCCTGTCACGGCTGGCAGATCGGACTTGCGAACCGCTTCCAAAGGGCACCGCGGTAACGAGCCCCGGCAGTCTCTGGCGACGGTCAATCAAGAGCGGTGATCGGACCCTACTCGTACCGCAGCGCCTCGATCGGGTCGAGCTTCGCCGCCCGCCGCGCCGGCCACAGGCCGAACGCGATGCCGACGGCGGCGGAGAATCCGAATGCCACCAGGACGGCCTTCGCCTGCACCGCCGTTTGCCAGCCCGCCATGCGCCGCAGCAGCTCCGCGCCGCCCACGCCCACGGCGATCCCGATCGCGCCTCCCGCCAGGCACAGCACCAGCGCCTCGACGAGAAACTGCAGCAGGATGTCCCGGCGCCGCGCCCCAAGCGCCTTGCGCACGCCGATCTCGCGGGTTCGCTCGGTCACCGAAACCAGCATAATGTTCATGATCCCGATGCCGCCCACGAGCAAGGATACCGCCGCGATACCGGCCAGCAAGAACGAAAACGTCCGCGTCGTTTCCTGAAAGGTAGTCAGCAGCGCGGCCTGATTGCGCACGTTGAAGTCGTTTTCTTCGCCCACGTGCAGGCGGTGCTGCCGCCGCAGCACGCGCTCGACCTCGACGATGGCGCTATCCACGGCGCTCTCGCCGGCGGCCCGCACGCTGATCGAGCGCACTCTGTCGCTGCCGAAAACGCGAAGCTGCGCCGTCGACAGCGGGATATACAGAGCGTCGTCCGGGCTCTGAAAGCCCTGTGATCCTTTCGCAGCGAGGATTCCGACGACTTCGAAGGTGACGCCCTTGATGCGCACTTTCTGGCCGACGATGGCCGCCGCGGGACGGACGCCGAGCTGTTCCGGGGCCGTGGCGCCGGCGACCGCGGCGCGCCGCCGGGCGCGCTCGTCGGATTCGGTAAGCAGCCGCCCTGCCGCAAGCGCGTGATTATTGATCTCGAAATAGCTGGGCCAGGTGCCGATGACGGAGAGGTTCGCGTTGTGCTCGCCGAGCTCGGTCTGCAGCCGCTGCTCCGCTTCGGGGGCCGCGCCCAGGACGAACCGCGCACCGGAGGCGATGGCCTCGGCGTCGTGGATCGTCAGCCCCGCGGCGCCGCGGTCCACGCCGCCGAAGAACTGTTGGCCAGGGCGGACGCTGAACACGGCCGTTCCGAGGTTTCGCAGCCGCTCCTGCACCGCCCCCTGCGCGCCCTCGCCGAGCGCCACCATGGCGATGACCGCGGCGATGCCGATGATGATCCCGAGCATCGTCAGAAAGGAGCGCAGCTTGTTGGCGCCGATCGCTCCTGTCGCTACCCGCACGGTCTCGGCGAGCACCATCTCAGCGCCCGCCGCCTGCCGCCCCGCGCGTGCCGGGAATCATGCCGCCGACGCGCTGCTGCATCCGCGCGCTCTGCTCTTTCTGCGTCGCCTTGACCAGCAGTACCGAGGCGTTGACGACCTTTTCACCCGGCTCCAAACCGCTGACGACCTCGGTGTAGTCCCAGTCGGCGACCCCGAGCGTCACCCGGCGGAGCTGCATGCCACCCGGTGCCGCCACGACCACGACCGCGCGCTGCTCGCCCTCGTCACCTGCCGCCTCGGCCGCCGCGCGATCGGGTCGGCGACCCCGCTCCCGCCCTGTACCATCGCGCTCCGCCTCGAGCCCCAGGCTCTCCGCCAGCCGGCGCACGTCCCGGCGCGCCACGACGGCGGTATTCGCGACGGCCACGACGTCCGGCCGGCGCGCGACCTCGACCACCACCTCCGCGTTCATCCCCGGCCGCAGCAAGCTCTCGCGATTGTCGAGCCGCACGAGCACCGGGAACATGGTTACGTTCTGCACCACCACGGCGGCCGGCTCGATCTTGGCCACGCGGCCACGAAACACCCGGCCCGGATAGGACTCGACCGTCACCGACGCGCGCTGGTCGACAACGACGCGCCCGATGTCGACCTCGTCCACGAGAGCTCGCGCCTGCACCTCGGCAAGGTCCGCCATGCGCAGCAGCGTCGTGCCTCCGGACACGTTGGTCGTGGCCGAGGCGACGATCTGGCCCTGCTCGATGTTTTTCTCCAGGATGACCCCGGCGATAGGGGCGCGGATGGTGACATCCCGCATGCGCTCGCGTGCGAGCTCCAGGTTGGTGCTGGCCCGGACGAGCGCGGCCTTGGCCCCTGCCGCGCTTTCTACCGCCGCCTCGTACTCCTGCTGCGTCATCACCTGCTCCGCGCGCAGGCGTTCGGCGCGAGCGCGATTTGCCTCCGTCGTCCGCGCCTTCACCTGCGCTACCTCGAGGTCAGCCTCGGCCTGGGCGAGCCCGTTGCGCACGTCGCGCGGGTCGATGTCCGCGAGCAGCGCGCCCTGCTCGACCCGGTCACCGGTCTGTACGTGCAAGCTGAGGACCTCCCCCGAGGCTTTGGACTTCACCTCGACGACGCGGATCGGCTCGATCAACCCGGAGGCCTCCGAGGTGACCTCGATCGTGCGGCGCACCACTGTCTCCGTCTGTGGCTCCGTGGCGGTCGTGGCCTCGCGCTGTTCCTGGATGCCGGTGCAGCCGGTTTGGCCCACCAGCGCCGCCATCATGAGCGGCGCCATGGCCGCCGCGCCAATCCTTCTCAGAGTGCGTCGCTTCATCGCATTACCCCGTTCCACCATGCGCCACCGCGCGCTCGCCGTTGCGCTCGCCGTCGCGCTCGTCTCGGGCGATTACGCCATCGTGTAGATAGATCCGCCGATGTGCGTGCGCCGCGATGTCCGGCTCGTGCGTCACCAGCACGATGGTTTGCCCTGCCCGGTGCAGGTCCTCGAAAACCGCCATGATTTCGTCGCCGGTCTGGCTGTCGAGGTTTCCGGTTGGTTCGTCGGCGAGCAGCAACGCCGGGCGGTTCACCAGCGCGCGCGCGATGGCCACGCGCTGCCGCTGCCCGCCCGACAGCTCGGCGGGGCGGTGACCGGTGCGATCTGCGAGGCCCACGCGCGCGAGCATCTCGCCGGCGCGCACGCGCCGCTCGCGGCCGCGCACCCCCGCGTACAGGAGCGGCAGCTCGACGTTGGCGAGCGCCGTGGCGCGGGGCAGCAGATTGAAGGTCTGGAACACGAAACCGATCTCGCGATTGCGGATGGCCGCAAGGTCGTCGTCACGTAACCTTGCCACCGCCAGGCCGTTGAGCCAGAGCTCACCGCTCGTCGGCGTATCCAGACAGCCGATCAGGTTCATCAGCGTCGACTTCCCCGAGCCGGATGGCCCCATGATGGCGACGAATTCGTTCCGCTGGACGACGAAATCCACGCTCCGGAGGGCGCGCACGGTTTCGCTGCCGAGCTTGTAGGTCTTGATCAGCGCCTGGGTTCGTATGACCGTGGCCGCCGCCGCTGTGTTCACCTCGTGACCCTCAATCGCCGGCCGCCGCCGCTCGCACCAGGGCTGCGGCTGGCCGCGCCTCTTTGTCACCTGCCGCCCGCGCGCCGGGTGCGCCGCGCCGCGCCATGAGGTGCATGGTCGCCTCGTAGATGACCGGGATCAACACCAGCGTGCCCAGCGTCGATGCGCACAGCCCTCCGATCACGACGCGCGCCAGCGGCGCCTGAATCTCCGCGCCCGGCCCCAGGCCGAGTCCCAGAGGCAACAGAGCCAGGACGGTCGTAGATGTCGTCATGAGGATGGGCCGTAACCGCAGGCGGCCGGCCTCGACGACGGCTTCCGCGACGGCCTTGCCGTGCGCGCGCCGCTGCAGATTGATCGCATCGACGAGGACGATGGCGTTGTTCACAACGATACCCACCAGGATGACCAGGCCCATGACGCTCTGGATGTTCAGCGTCGTGCCCGTCAGCAAGAGTGTGGGCACGACGCCGATTAGCGCCATGGGAACCGTAGTCATGACGATAAGCGGGTCGAGGAGGCGTTCGAACTGCCCCGCCATCAGCATGTACACGAGCGCCAAGGCCATGATGATCGCCACCACGAAGTCGCGCCGCGCCGTGAGCTGCTCGCGATACTCGCCTCCGTATGTCAACGAGAAGTCGTCCGGCAGTGGAAAGTCACGCAGCGCCTCGCGGATGCGCTCGATCGCCGACCCGAGAGCGACTCCCGGCGCCAGCCCCGCGGTCACGTAGGTCACCCGCTGCCCATCGACGCGGGATACCGACGTCGGCGTGCGGCCAGCAACGCGGCTCACGACGGCCGACAACGGCAGTGTGCCCGACTCGCCGACCCGCAGCGGCACCGCCTGCAAGTCCTGGGACGCGAGCCGATCCGCCGCCCGCAAGCGCACGACGATGGGGATCTCATCGGCGCCGTCGCGAAACCGGCTCGCCACGACGCCGCCCAGGTAGGCCTGAAACGCCTGCGCGACTTCCCGCACCGATAACCCGGCTGCCGCGATGCGCTCGCGGTCGAGCATGAGTCGTTCTTCGGGCTGCCCTTCCCGGCGGCTCACCTGTACGCCGGTCAGCTCCTGAAGTTGCCCGAGCCGCTCGCGCAGGGCGGAGGCGATCTCGTCCGCGCGCTCGAGATCCCAGCCGCGAAGCTCGATCTGGATGGCGTCATCGTTTCCTCCGGACCCAAAAATACGGCGCAGGATCCACAGGCCAGGCCGCGCGCGCACCTGGATCTCGCCCCCGGGCATGCGACCCACCAGAGCCTCGCGCAGCCGGGCGGCCACCGCCTGCCCCGATAGCGAGCGGCGGTCCGCGGGGACCAGCGTCAGCTCGATCTGCGCATTGCTGCCTCGCACCTCCGTAGACATGACGTGCACGTCGGTGGGGGAGAGGAGCGGCTTCACCTTCGCCTCGAGCTCGTCGATCGCGCTTCGCACCACCGCAATGTTGGTGCCCTGCGCCATGTCCACGTTGATCGCGACCTCGTTGGCGTCCGTCTGCGGCGCAAGCTCCACGGGAATGAGCGGCCACAGGAACACCGACGCCACGAGTAGCGCCACCGCGATCCCGAGTGCGTGCCCCCGGTGCCGGAGCACCCAGCGCAGTCGCCGCACGTAGCCCTGCTCCAGCCGCGCCATGAGCCGCGGTGATGCCGGACCGCCGCCATTGTCCGCCACGCTCCCCGCGCCGCCCACCGCCAGCCGCGCGCACGCCATTGGCACCAATGTCAACGCCACCAGTAGCGAGCACGCGAGCGCGAAGACGACGACCAGCGCCAGCACCTGGAACAGCGCGCCGCTGGTGGTGCGGGCGAATACCACGGGAAGGAAGATGACGCAGGTGGTCAGTGTCGAGGCGACGATGGCCCCGGCCACTTCCTGGGCGCCCTGGCGCGCAGCCTCAGCCGGCGCGAGCTGCAGCTCGTCCCGCTTGCGCACGATGCTCTCGAGCACCACGATGGCGCTGTCCACGATCATCCCGACCCCCAGCGCCAGTCCGCCGAACGTCATCTGGTTCAACGTCAGCCCGCCGAAGTACAGCAGGCCAAACGCCGAGATCACCGATATGGGTATCGACACCGCGATGATCGCCGTGCTGGAGCGCCGGCGCAAGAACGCGTACAGCACCAGTATGGCGAGGACGGATCCCCACAGCGCCGAGCTTCGCAGACTGGCGATCGACTGGCGAATGTAGTCGCTCTGATCGGTGAGGACGGTGAGGTGGAGGTCCGCGCGCTCGTCGTTCAGGCGCTCGACCTCGGCCAGGATGCGCTCGGCGACGGCGACCGTGTTCGCTCCGCTTTGTTTCTGGATCCGCATGATGACGGCGGGGACACCATTGATCTCGGCGAGGTAGCCCTCGTCCACGAACGCCTCCGCGACCGTACCCACGTCCTGCACGCGCAGCGGGCGACCGTCGGCGGAGCTGACCACGGTTTCGGCGATCTCCCTTACCGAACGGAATTCGCTTTGCGCGCGGACGTACAGGTCAGCGAGACCGCTCTTGACGTTTCCTCCCGGCAGCCGCAGGTTGGCGGCGGCGAGCGCATCGCGGACGGCTAGCGCCGAGGTGCCGGCGGCGGCGAGCCGGTCGCGCTGCAGGTCGACGTGAACCTCGCGGTGGATGGCGCCGCGCAAAGTGATGGCGCCGACGCCCGAGATCTGCCCGAGCTGGCGCGCCACGTCGTTCTCGAGCAATCGCGTCAGCTCCGCAAGTGGGCGCGTTGAGGTGGCACCGAGGTTAACCACTTCCACGCGATCGAGGTCAAGCTTCAGGATTTCGGGAGCGTCTGCTTCCTCGGGCAGGTCGTCGCGAATGAGATCGAGGGCCGCTCTGACGTCATTGGCGGCCTCGTCGATGTCAGTGCCGCGACCAAACTCGAGTCGCACGCGGCTCCGGCCTTCCTCGGACTCCGAGGTCACCCGTTCCAGGTTGGGTAGGCCGGAGACGGCGTTTTCGATCGGATCGGTAATGAGCTGCTCGATCTCCTCGGGCCCGACGTTGGCGTAGGTCGTGCGCACCGTGAGCTGCGTGAGCTCGATCTTGGGCAGTAGATCGACGGGCAAGCTGCGCAGTGACACCAGGCCGACGACGATGAGGCCGAGGTAGACCATGGAAGTCGCGACGGGTCGGTGAATCGCCGCGCGTACGAGGCCCGTCATCGGTCAACCCCGGCGGCGGCAGCCGGGCGATCGCTCGCCGCGCTGCCCGTTGCTTGGAGATAGTCGCGGACGCTCGGAGGCGCCGCGCCATGCAGGCGCGCCACCTCCTGCTGCTTGTCGAGAAAACGCAGCAGCACGCTTTCGCGCTGCAGACCCTGGAGCGCGGTGACGCCTTCCCAGGTCGCGATGCGGACTCGTGCGGATCCGGAGTCCCGCGTCGGCAGGAGTTGCTGGCCAGTCGTGACCACCCACGTCCCCGGAGTCACGCCGCGCAGGCTCACGGCCGATTTTCCCTCCGCGGCGATATCCGCGCGCTGGAAGCGCACGGGATAGGGCTCGACCGAGATCTCGTCGGGGGGCGTCGGGGAGCCGGCGGCGGCGGTAGCGTCCCCACTCGCCGGCATTTCGACCACAAACAACCCCCGCACCTGGGACCGCGGATCCTCCCAGAGGCAGCTCGTAGGCACGAGCGTTCCCGGCTCGGTCTCACCGTACTGGATGCTGGCGGTCACGAACATGCCGGGTCGCAGTCGGCCGTCCGCGTTGTCCACGTCGATTTCCCCGGTGGTGCTGAAGCTGCGCGGTGACAGGAACGGGGAGATGCGGGCGAGTCGTGCGGTGATCGCGGCGGCTCCCAGACCAGAAGCGCGGAGGTGGGCGGTTTGACCGACCCGCACGCGCGCCAACGCCGATTCGGCGAGCGGCACCTCGACGAGAAGGTGTGTCAGGTCTCCGAGCACGAACAGCACGGCGGTCGGGTTGGTAATCATGCCCACCGCGACGTTGTGGGCGCCGATGTGGCCGTCCACGGGGGCGCGAATGACGGTCTTCTCGCGCGCCGAACGCCGCTCCCGAAGCGTCGCGCTGGCGTTGGCGACCTGCGCCTGCGCCTGCTGCACCGCGGCGACGGCGGCGGCGAGCTGCGCCTCCTGGACCTCGAGCTCCATCCGGCTGACCACGGCGTCAGCGGCCAGCGGCCGCAGGCGGTGGACGGTCGCCTCGAGCTCCGCCACGCGCGCCCCCGCGGCCGCGGCGGAGGCCTCCGCGAGGCGGACCGAGGCTTCTGCCTGGGCGATTTGGTCGCGAAACACGTCGTCGCGCAGCCGGACGATCACCTGGCCGCGCTGCACCTCCTCGCCGGTGCGCGCGTGAATCTCGCTGACCGGCGCGCTGACCTCCGCGCGCACTTCGACCTGACTCCGAGCGCGGACGTATCCGGATACGAGCTCTTCCAGGGGGAGGCTGCCGCGCCGCGCCTGTATTGCCTCCACCGCGGGGACCGTGCGTTTCGCGCCCGCTGCTTTCCCGCCGGCGGCAGCTTGCCCGCCGCCCTCCGCGCCGCCGCACGCCACAGCCACCAATGCGGCGGCCAGAGTCGAAATCGCGCCTTTTACCAATGACCACGGTCTGTAAGCGCCCATCACATCTCCTTGCCCAGGAGCGCGTCGAGCTCCGCTCGGGCCAGCTCAAAGTCGAATCTCGCGCCGACGAGATCGGTCTCCGCCACCACGAGCGCCGCCTGGGACGTCAAGCGGTCGAGAATCGTCGAAACGCCGAGCTCATAGCGCTGGTACTGCACCCGCAAATCTTCCTGGGCGACCGCGAGGGCCTGCTCGGCGAGCACAATCTTCTGATCGGCCACCGAGATCGCTGCGAGGATGCGCGCGAGCTCCGCGCGGGTCGCGCGGCGGATGTCGGCGAGCTCCGCCTCGGCGGTCGCGCGATTCGCCTCCGCACGTTCCACCGCACTGCTTCGCTGATGGCCGTCGAAGAGCGGCAGGGACAGTGCGGTTTGCACGGACCAGTTGCCGTTGCCGCCGTCGGCCAGGCCGGTGGACGACCAACCGGTGCCAGCGGCGGCGCGGATTACCGGCCGATAGTCCGCGCGGGCCGCGGTGATCGCCAGTGTGGCCGAGCGCAGCGCGTTTTCGGCGCGCCGCACGGCGGGGGAAGCGAGCTCGGCCGGCGCTTCGAGTGCCGCGATCGGCGGCGACGGTTCGCGCGCGGCGGTAAGCGGCTCGGCCCGTGCCGTTACCGGGCCGTCGATCCCGGCGATGCGGCCGAGCGCATAGTCCGCGGTCGTTCGTTCCGCCTCGGCGCTCAGCGTCGCCTGCCGGGCCTGGTTGAGCTCGAGCTGGGCCCGAAGCACGTCGGAGCGCGTCGCCGACCCGACACGGACGCGACTTTCCGCCGCCGCCAGACCTTGCCGGGCGCGCTCCAGACGCGCCGCGGTGACGCGGATGAGCTCATTGTCCCGCAGCACGCGGAAGAAGGCCTGTTTGGCCGCCAGAGCCACGGCGCTGCGCCGCTGCACGAGGCCAGCGAGGCTGGCGTCGACGCCGGCCCGGCTCAGCTCGAGCTCTGCGCCGCGCCGGCCCCCGCTGTACAGCTCATAGCCGCTGGAGAGGCCCGCGGAGTAGCTTTCCCGGGTGCCGCCGCGCGCCAGGCTCCCACCTGCGATCTCGCCGGATAGCGCCGCGCCGGAGCTGAGCGTCAGGTCCGGCGCGAACGCCCCCTTCGCGCTCCGCCGCGCGGCCTCGGCGACGCGCAGGTCGCCCTGCGCCGACGCCGCGCCAGGGTCCGCGGCGAGCGCCCGCGTGACGACTTCCGCAAGGGTCAGCGCCGGTGTCGCGGCGGCTACCTGGGAAACCTCGCCGGCTCGCGCCGGCACCGCGATCCACGAGCACAGCACCAGCCCCGCGCCTACCGCTGCCAGTCCCCTCCCCGCGAGCCTCCTGCCGCCTGCGGGGGAAGGTGAGGTGGCGGGTCTTCTTGGGGTCTGACTGATGCGCTTGCGCTCACCGCCCATCGCTGGACCTGCTCGCCGTGGCTTCGCCCGGCGCCTTGCCGAGTGCCCGCCGCCGCTCCTCGCGCAGCTCGCGATACCGGGTCCGCTGCTCGGCGCTCAACGCCGCCTCGATCTCTGCCCGCGTATCCGCGACCAGCGCCGCGTATCGCGGCCGAAAATCGCGCAGCATCTCCGCGACGCGCGACTTCCTCCGGGCGAGGATTTCCGACAGTCTGGCGCGCTGCTCGCCGCTTAGCTCGAGTTCCTCGGTCAAACGATCGAGGTAACGGTGGCTCGGCCTGCCGGCAGCCGCGCTCGGCTGCTGCGGTCCACGAAAGAGCACCTCCAGCGCTCGATATTCCGAAACCTCGCTACCGAACGCGAAGCGATCGATCGCCACACCGGCCACTACCCCTGTCCCGAGGCACAGCGACAGCAGCACCACGGCAACTGCCCTGGGAGCGGGCTTGCGCCAGCTCATCGCCCTTCCCCTTCCGGTTCGACCGTGGCCCACAGCAGCAAGTCCGCATCCGCCCAGTCGACCAGCAAGAGCTGCTCGAGCCCCTGCGAATCTCGGACGTCCGCCATCGCGTCTTCGAGCAGCGCGCCTTCGACGGCGCCGCGTGACATCCCCAGCGCGATCGCCAGTACCGCACACGCGGCAAGCGCCAACGGCGCCAGCGCCGGTGCCCAGCGGGCCACAAATGTCCACCAGTAGACCTCGCCACCGCGCCGCCGCTCCAGAGCGCGCACTGCCCGCTCCATGATCCTGCCGTGCAGACCGCTCCAGTCGACCGTGCCTAATGGCACGCCATCGCCTCCCCGGCGCATCCACTTCTCCAGCCCCGCGTCCCGCTCGAGATCGCTATTCGCCGGGTTTTCCATGGCGCTCACTCCTTTCCTTCCCGCGGCACGAGAATTCCCGATAGCGTTTTCCGCGCCTGGTGCACGTGCCACCTCACCGTTCCCTCCGGAATCCCGAGCATCTCCGCAATCTCGCGGCTCGTGAATCCGTCCAGCTCGAAAAGCTCCAAAATCATGCGTTGGCGGTCCGGCAATCCTGCCAGTGCCTGCTGCAGGCGCTCGTGTTCTTCCTGCAAGAGCACGACCTCGTCCGGCAGAGACGCCGCTGATGCCGGCTCCGCGTCGAGCGGCTCCGCGCGCCGGCTTTTCGCCGCCCGCCGCGCGTTGAGGCCGCGGTTGACCACAATGCGGTGCAACCACGGCCCGAAAGGCCTGCCGCTCTCGAAGCTATCGATTGCCTCGAGTGCTGCGATAAACGCCTCTTGCACCAGATCCTCCGCATCCTCGCGGTGCTGCATTACCCGATAGGACACCGCGAACGCCCGCCGCATGTGTCGGGCAACGAGCGCGCCGAAAGCCTCCGCGTCGCCGGTCTTGGTGCGCTCAATGCACGCGGTGTCCTCCGCGAGCTCCCGCGCGTTGTCCCGCGGTTGCTCAGAATCGACCATGACGTCCGCGCGCTACCTCGACCAGCTCTCGTGGGCCGGTGCCGGCCTCGTTCGCTGCTACCACGTCGCAATCCTCTCGCTCGTTTCCGCGTCACGCGAAGCCGGCTCCGTTGTTGTCTGACCAATTTACAACCGAACCGAGGATTTCGTTTGCGCCCCGTGCCGGCCCCTCCGTCTTTCCCCCGCTTGCGGGAGGAGGATTCGGGCTATGGATTTGGCTACGACACAATCGCCTCCACCGCAAGCGGGCGGAGCTCGGGTGGATGGTATTCGCGACGCGCTTTTCGCGCAGCTTGCACTCGCAGAGGCGGTGGATTCAGGACACCCGTCGGGCCGGCAGTCGGTGCTAAACTTCCGCGACCGGATTCCGAATTAGGTCGTATGGAGGGCCAGCCATGTTGAAGGTCAAGCGAAATGGAAAGGACATGATCCTGCCGAGCGGCGCCAAGACGGTGGGCGACGTCCTGCGGCACATCGAGAGCGGCACTGCGGGCACCACCGTAACTCAGCTCTTTCTCGATGGCAACGTCGTCGATCTCGGAGACCGCATCGTGGTCGAAAGCCTCGGCGTGGACGACGTCGAGCTCCTCGACGTGCGGACCCAGGACGTCGCGTCCATGGTCACGCGCAACCTCGGACATGCGCGCGAGTACCTGAAGCGGTTTCCGAGCGGCCTCGCTCAGCTCGCTCGGCACCTGCGCCTCAGCAACATGGCGGCCGCGGCGGCCGAGCTCACTGACGTCGTCGAGGCTCTGCAGTGGTTCCTCGACCTGTTCTCCGGGCTCGAGGTCCTGGCGGGCGGTAATCTCGCCGCGGTCAGCGTCGGTGGCCAACCGCTCTCGGAGTTTGTCGGCGAGCTGCGCGATTTTCTGACCGAATCGCTGCGCGCGCAGGAAGCGCAGGACTGGGTGCTGCTCGCGGACCTGCTCGAGTATGAGGTGTTGCCACTGTTCGAGCGCTTTGGCGCCGGCATCGATGAGCTCGAACGGTGGGTCGACACCAGGGTCGCCGAACGCCGCCACTGACCGGTCGGGCGGCATCGGCGAGCGGCAGCGCCGATTCGCGAGGCCGGCCGCCTTTGGTCAGGAGCGGCACGTCCAGAAGGCGCCGCCCCCGCGGCGGCACCCGGGCCGGCTACGCCACTGCGATCCAACCCAGAGGCCCGGTGAGGAGCAGCTCCGGACCGTACACGGTCGGCTATACCTCGCACTTCGATCCATGCGTACCTTCTACCTTCTATCGATACGTGTGTTCCTGAATCGTACGCATGGCTCGGACGCAAATCTCCGTTATGGCGGATTGCGCCACCACCGTCCCACCTCCGGACTTTCCCCGTATCCCCTCCTCCCCCTTCAGTTCCCCCCGTGTCCGGGGCGCCGGCCGCATGATCTACGCAACTCTCCGCACACCGACCCGCTGCCCGCGGCGCCCCCGCCAAGCGAGCACGTGCTCCTCAGAGAGGCACGACTGTTGCAAGAAGCAGCGCAACGTCTGTCAGATTCTCGGCGTCGGCGGAATGCGGCTTACACCATGGCGAGTGCAATGCGCCTGCGACTGTAGCAAGGGAGCATCACCCCATATTCGGCCGACGCCAAATACGCGCCATATCGCTTTCTTGCTCAATCGCTGCGGAGGTTTTCCCCATGCTCGCCCACCGCCATCCCCGACGAGCTTGCTGCGCTCGCCGCCTCACCAGCACCCTCGCGCTGGCCGTCGCCCTCGGGATCGCCAGCCACCTCGCCGCGCCTCCACGCGCCCTGGCCGGAACCATCACCGGCTCCAAACACGACATGACCAGCGCTCTCGCCAAGGGCGGCGGCCTCATGGGGCTCGTCATGAACAACTACGGCGAAATCTGTGTCTACTGCCACACGCCGCACAACGCCAACAGCGAGCTCGCCGGCGCGCCCCTGTGGAACCGACAGGCGCCCACCGGACCCTACACCATGTATGCCAGCGACACCGTGGACACCGAGCTCCCGGGAAGACCATCAGCCTACAGCCTGATCTGCCTGAGCTGCCACGACGGCACGATCGCAGTCGATGCCATCATCAACCAGCCCGGAGAAGGCGCCCCCTGGCACGGAAATACGGAGACGCCGCTGCACTTCAAAATGAAGATGGAGGTGAACGCCTGCGGCGAATGCCATAACGGCGGCGCCGTGCACGACCAGTCCTTCGCCTACATCGGCACCGACCTGCGCGCCACCCATCCGATTTCCATGGTGTACCCCACCGCGGCTCAGGACCCCAAGTTCAATGCTCCGCCGGATCTCGGCTCAGGGTGGGGTGACATCAAGCTGTTCAATGGCAAGGTGGAGTGCCCGAGCTGCCACAATCCGCACGATCCAGATAACCGCCCGTTTCTTCGGAAGTCCAACGCCAATAGTGCGCTCTGCAAGACGTGCCATGTAAAGTGAGCTTCGCTCCGAATCGCCAGCCTGTCCCTGACCCAGTCGACCGCGTACAATACCGCAGTGCCCTCTCGAAGTAATCGGCGTCGGCGGAATGTGGTTTGCACCATGGCGAGCGCAATGCGCGTGGACACTTGTAAAGGAGCATCACCCGATACTCGGCCGACGCGAAGTATTCGCTGTTTCTTGTGGAGGCCTGCATGGGACAAATTATCGAGAGTGTGTGCCGCTTCCTGGAGTCCGATCACTGGGGCTACGAGCGCAGGGCCGGCCGCCAGGTGCTCACGATCCCCTTCGCCGGCAAGAGCGGCAAGTGGACCTGCTATGCGCAGGAGCGCTTCACCCAGTTCCTGTTCTACTCCGTCGTCCCGATCAACGCGCCGGAGGCAGTCAGGGCGCAGGTCGCCGAGTATCTGACGCGGGCGAACTATGGATTGGTAATGGGAAACTTCGAGCTGGATTTCAAGGACGGCGAGATCCGCTACAAGACGATGGTGGACGTCGGCGACGGAGAGCTTACCGAGAACCTGATCAGGCCGGTCGTGTACGTCAACTGCATGATGATGGACAAGTACTTTCCGGGCCTCATGTCGGTCATGTTCGGCAACGTCTCGCCGGCGGATGCCGTGGCGCTGATCGAAAATTCGCCCACGGCCTCGGCCTAGCGCGAGTTTACGAGCGTCGCACGGCTTTTCCCTACTGTCCGGAAACCCTCGGAGAGCGAGGCGGGCGCCAGGGCGAGCTCATCGCCGACGTCAAGCAGGTCACCTTCGGGTGCGACTGCGGCAACAACGCTTCTCGGGCAAACCAGAAGCTGCTCGACGAGGCGGATCTTCATTACGTCGCGGCGCTCACGCCTGCCAATCAGCCCACGTTCGCAGCGGCCTGCTACCGGGCATTCTTGTCAGGGACCGCGACCGTACCGCGGGCGCTGCGCGTCATGTTGGCGCGATCGCGTTCCACCCCTTCTCCGGGCCGCCGCCGGCGGCGACCCTCCGCGAGCTCGCGTGGGACACTTCGGCCGGCGCCGGGGCGGGACGCATGTCAGCCGCTTTGTCGGGATGAGCAAGAAGTCGCCCGTGTCATTGCGCCACTGCAAAGTATTCGCGCCCACAGTCAATCCGAGGTGCGGGGGGAAGGAGGGTGAACACATGCGCAAAGGGCGCTCCATGAATTCGAGAACCGATAGGGTTGCTAACAGCCGGCTACAGCGGACAGCGCCCTGCGGTAGTAAACTACCTCCGGACCCTGTCGCTGACCCGGCGCCCCGTTAGGCGACAGGAAGAACGAGATGAAGATCGCCCTGCTCATTGCCGTTTTGCCGAAGAAGAGGATGTCCTTAGGCTCGCAGGCGCGTGGAGTCTGAATCCAGATGAGTTGGATGCTCGCGAGAGCGAAAGAAGTGTGGGCCTTGTCGGTTGCTCGGTCAAACGCTAGCGGCTGTTACGTTGCATGCCCTCAACCTGACCTCGTTTCACGCGCGATTTCAGCAGGAAAAGCCTTGTCAAAGACCGGGGACAAACCACGCCCCCCTCTGGGAGAGAGAAAGACCACGTTTGTGCGGAATCGAGCCGTCAATGTCCCAGCGCCGATCGGTTGCTCGCGGGAAGCTGCGGTCGCGGCGTCCACTACCTGGCGCTGACGACGGTCGATTTCGGTATCGTTCCGGTCTTTACACCGGCCACGCTGTTGGCGCCCGCGATCGGGGCGGGTGTGGGGTGGGCGAGCGCGTGGACAAGGCACGTGAGAAGCAGTAGGATCTCAAGGCCATGCAATCCATCTCATCCGCGCTCGACCGTCTCCGCGAGCTCATCAGCGAAGTCCACAGCGCGCTCGATGTGGACGACGTGGTCGCCGTGACGCTGGACCAGCTCATCGCCGCGGTCGGCGCGGCGCGGGGAAAGTTGCTGAATATCGGCGGCGATGGCACGCCTGTGCCCGTGCATGCCCGCTCCCGTGCGCACCGCCTTCCCGCTGCCGACTTCGCCCGCATTAGCCGGACCACGGTCCAGCAGGTGCTCGAAACGGGCGAGCTGGTGTTCGCGGACGCCGGTGACTCCGGTGCCGAGAGTTTTGCACTATTCGGCATCGCCAGCGCCATGGCGGGACCGATTCGGCGCGCGGCGGCGGCCGCCGGGCCTGAGCGCGGCGCGCTGCCGGCACTGTGCCCGGTGCCGGGCTCACTGCGCGCCGTCGCATACGTGGACTATGCCAGTGGCGAGGCCAGGCCGGGTCCCGCGGCTCGCGAGCTGTTCCGCGTCGCGTGCGACCTGATCGGCCTGGTCCTCAGCCAACACGAGCGCCTGCAGTCGGCGCACCAGCGCGCGCTCGGCGCGGTGCCGATCGCGGCGCCCCCGGGGACCCCCGCGCTGCAAGATCTGCTCGCGCCGGCCAGCATGGCCCAGGTGCGGCGCGCGATTCTCCCCGTCTTGCACACCAACGCACCCATCTTGCTGCTCGCGGAGTCCGGCACGGGAAAAACCTTGTTTGCGCGGTCATTGGCCGCCGCCAGCGGCAAGCTCCCGTTCGTCCGCGTCAACCTGGGCCAGGGTGACGACCGCAACACGGTGCGCTCCGAGCTTTTCGGCCACGTCCGCGGTGCCTACACGGGTTCGGCCAAGGACCGGCGCGGCAAGGTCGAGCTCGCTGCCGGGGGCACGGTGTTCTTTGACGAGCTGCTCAATTTCCCGGCCTGGGTGCAGCCGCTGCTGCTGGATTTCCTTCAAGAGGGCACCTTCGAGCCTCTCGGCTGGGAGCATCCGGAGCCCAAGCGGGCCGTCGCCCGCGTGCTCGCGGGAATCAATGGCGACGTGGCTGCGGCCATCCGCGACGGCCGGCTCCGCCAGGACTTGTACTACCGCCTGGCGGGTGCCGTCGTCGAGCTGCCGCCGTTGCGGGCGCGTCGCGAGGACATTCCGGCGCTCTCCGAGGCGTTCTTGCGGCGGCTCTACGGCGATCGCACGTGGGCGCTGTCGGCGCGACTGCGCACCTGGCTCAGCCTGGAGGATCATTCGTGGCCCGGTAACTTTCGCACGCTTCAGTACATGCTGATGCGGGCAGCGGCGCAGGCATTGATGGCGGATGCAGAGAGCAGCGTGCTGATTCCCGAGCACTGTGAGCCCTTTCTGCAGGAGAGCGAGAGCGCCGCGGGCGCGCCGGGCGACGGAGGCGCGCTCGCGCAGGCTGCGGCAGCAGCCGCACTGGTGGCAGCGGCAGCCGCGACGACAACCGAGGCCGATCCGTTGGCCGTCGACCCCGAGGATCTAGCCGGTTCGTTCGCGCGGCTTCACCGTTTGCAAGCGCGCGCGCAGGCGGCCGAGAAAGAGCTGATCGAGCTCGCACTGCGGCGTCACGCGGGCATCGTGGTGCGGGCCGCGGACGCGCTCGGCATGCCGAGAAATGGAATTACCAGCCGGATGCGCAAGCATCGCATCAGCAATACATGGCGGCACCTATCGACGAACCGCGACAGCAAGTAGGCCCATATCGCCTGCTGAGACGGCTTGGCGCCGGGGGAATGGGCGTGGTCTATGAAGCGGTGCATTGCGCCTCCGGGAAGCACGCCGCCGTCAAGACTGTCCCGGCCGGCGACGAGCTCACGATGCTCGCTCTCCGCCGGGAAATCCGCGCGCTCGGCGAGCTCCGGCACCCCGGCATCGCGCGCATTCTGGACGTCGGAACGACGCTCGGGTGCCCCTGGTTTGCCGCGGAGTACGTGCGGGGAAATACTCTGGAGAGCCACCAACCCCGAGAGTCGCAAGACGACGGCCTGCGGTCCGTGCCGGCGCGGCTGTTGGCGCTGCTCACCCTGGCCCGCGGGCTGTGTCATGCGCTTTCCTACCTGCATGGCGAGGGATTCTGCCACGGCGACTTGAAGCCTTCGAACATCATCGTGTCGCCTCAAGGCGTCCCGGTGCTCGTCGATTTTGGCCTGGCCGCGCAGGTGTCGGCGGCCATCGGCAAGGCCGGAAGCGCCGCCCGGGAAGCGCTCACCGCGACCTTCGGCGGCGGCACGCTCAGCTATATTTCGCCGGAGGTCCTGCGCGGTGAACCGCCCGACGCGCGGTCCGACCTGTACTCGCTCGGCTGCATCCTCTTCGAGCTGTGCGCGCAGCGCCCACCGCACGTCGGCACCCGGCAGCAGATCATTCGCGGTCACTGCAGCGGGGCGCCGCCCGCGTTGCTGTCCGTAGCTCCGGGGCTCCCGCCGCGGCTTGGCGAGCTGGTCGCGGGGCTGCTCGCGAAGAAGCCCGCGGACCGCATCGGGTACGCGGACGTCGTCGATCATGGCCTGGCCGCGCTGGGAGTGCCGCCGGTCGCGTGGCCGGTCACCCCGCCGCGGCCGCGGCCGTACGTCTACCGCGCCCGCTGCGTCGGCCGGCGTCACGCTTTGGACCGTCTGGAACGGGCGCTCGCGAAGTCGCTTGCAGGCGATCTCTCGGGCGCGGTACTGCGAGGAGAAAGCGGCACCGGGAAGACGCGGTTGCTCAAGGAGCTCGCCGCCTTCAGCCGCCACCACTCCGCCCGGTTGCTCCTGGGGGAAGCGGACCCACGGGACTGCCCGCCGCTCGGGTTGTTTCAGAAGCCGCTGCGGGCGATCGCGGACTCGTGCATCGCGGGGGGCGAAGGCGTCACGCGGGCGTTCTTCGGCGACCGCCTGGCAGTGATTGCGCCCTTCGCCCCGTGCTTGTGGGAGCTTCCGGGAGCGCCCGACGCCGCGCCGGCGGCAAGTCTGCCGGAGGGTCTCGCGCGCGCCCGCCTGCACGGCTGCCTGGTGGACACGGTGCTCGCCGTGGCGGAAGATCAGACGGTCGCCTTGCTGTTGGACGACGTTCAGGCCGCCGACGAGCTATCGTGGGAGGCGCTCGCCGCCCTGGCGCGGGCGGCGCGACAGCGGCGGCAGGCCCACCTCCTGGTCGTCCTTGCGTGCCGGGACGAGCCGCTGGCGGGTCTGGACGCGCTGCAGGGGGTGTTTCCGGAGCTCGAGGTGATTGCGGTCGGAGCGCTCGACGGCGACGACGTCGGCGAAGTGGTGGGCGACATGCTGGCGCTGCGGCCGGTGCCGGCGATCTTCGCGGCGGCGCTGGCCAGGCGCACCGGAGGAAACCCGCTGTTTGTCGCGGAGTACGTGCGCGCGGCGGTCGCACAGGGGTTGATCGAGCGCGACAACAGCGGCCACTGGCATTGCCCGACAGACCTGGGTGGCGAGCGGGAAGCGGGATCATGCGGACGGCCACTGCCGCTTCCGGATTCGTTATGCGAGATGTTGCTGCGGCGGCTGGAGCTGTTGCCGCCCGCGGTGAGCGCCGTGGTCGACGCCGCGGCGGTGCTCGGGGCGCGTCTCGAGAAGGCGCTGTTGTCGGCCCTGCTCGGCGGTGATGGAGAAACGACCATCAGCGCGGCCATCCACGAGCTGTCGCGACATCAGATCCTCGACCACGAAGACGCCGGCTACCTCGCCTTTCGCCACGGCAGCATGCAACTCGCCGCCTACGAGCGGCTGCCGGTGGCGGCGCGCGCGGCGCTGCACGCCCGGGCGGCGGAGCTGCTGGAAAGCAACGGGGACAGGTCCGTGCCGGGCCATTTTGCGCGGCTAGCGTGGCACTGGGCACAGGCCGGCAACGCCTCCAGAGCCGCCGAACACTACCTCGCGGCGGCTCGTTGGGAGCGCGAGCGATATGACCTGCGAGCGGCGGAAGCGCACTATCGGACGCTGCTGGACCTGGCGGGCGGCGGCGGAGAGCGGCGGTTGGCGGCGCTCGCCGAATACGCGGGCACGCTCTACGCGGTCGGACGACTGGCGCCCGCACAGGCGGCGTACGACGAGCTGCTGGCTGGCGCCGAGCAGGCTGGCGACGGCGCCCTGCTCGCGGAGGGCTGGCAGGGCAGCGCCAGCGTCGCCTGGCGCCAAGGTCGCTATGCGGCCGCGTGGGAGCAGGGGCAGCGCGCCCTGGAGCTGTGGCAGCGGCTCGGGAGACCAGATAAGGAGGCGCACACGCATAATTTGCTCGCCGGGGTACTCAAGAACCGCGGTGAGCTCGGCCGAGCGATCACCTTTGGGTTTCGCGCGCTCCGTCTCCAGCAGAAAAACGGCAGTGCCATCGGCCAGGCGCGCTGTCTCAACACCTTGGCGGCGATGCGGTGGGAGGCAGGAGAAGCTGGCGAGGCCGAGGAGCTGACGCGCGAGGCGATCGCGCTGAGTGAGGCCGCGAAAGACCGGCGTTGGCAAGCGATCAACCTGGCCTGTCTGGCCGGAATCCACGGCGAGCGAGGGCTGTTCGCGGAGATGGAAGCGGTGCTGCGCGACACGCTCGCGATCCTACGGGAGATCGGAGATCGCACGACGGAAGGCACGGTTCTTGCAAATCTGGCCTATGCTATCGGCAATCAGGGCCAGGCCGAGGCGGCCTGGGATTGTTACGAGGAGTCGCTGGCCGCGTTGCGAGCGGTAGGCGACCGATACACGGAGGCGCGCACCATGCGCAACATGGCGGAGCTTCGCGGCAGCCGCGGCGAGCGCGCGCAGAGCGCGGCGAGCTACGAGCAGGCTGGCGCTATCTATCGAGAGCTCGGGGATCGCTCCGGGGCGGGAATGTGTCTGCTCGGGAGCCTCGAGCAGCAGCGACTGAGCGGTGTCCCGGCAGCGGTGCGGCGGTCGGTCATCGCGCGCGCCCGGGTGGATTTCGCCACGGGAGCGGCCACGCCGGCGGACGAGGCGGGGCTGGCGATGTGCCAGATCGAAGAGGGTCTGGCGCGGCGCGAAGCGGGCGAGGAGGCCTCAGAGCAGCTCGCGGCGGCCGCAGCCCTCGCCGCAACAATACCGCCGCGGCACGAGGCCAGGATGCGGGTCGACAGGCTCTTGGCGGCCTTCACCGAGCGGCAGCGACAGGACGCGACGAACATTAATGAGGTCGGACATGAAGCGGCGGCGGACCTCAGCCGGTAGGCCCCGCTGCGGGCGCGGGGTCGCGGTGGTCGTGACGGCCCTCCTGGAGCTGGCCATCACCGCGCTCGGCGGCGCTGCCGAGATCATGCCGGGAATGCGCGATCTCGGGCTCGAAGGCGGCCGCCCGCGCGCCGTGGCCGTGCTTCCCCCGCTGCCCGCCGCTCGCCCCCGGCGCGCCGACCTCTCGCTTTTTGCGCTCATGCAAGGTCCTTTTGACATTTTTGCCGCCGACGGCACGCGAGCCCCCGCCGCGCTGGCGTGGGAGCTCAACCACGCCGCCGGCTCCTTCAACATCGGCGACCTCGTCGCCGATGCCGCCGCGGAGACCCTGTACGAGCTCACGCGCACCGCTCCGGAGGATCAAATCGGCGCGCTCTTTCGGTCGATGGACGCCGGCCAGAGCTGGCAGCGGCTGCAAGGCGTCCCGGCCGGAGTGCTGACGGCGCTGGCGCTCGACGTCGCCGACCCCGTCAATCCGCTGTTGCTGGCCGTCGAGGCGGTACTCTATCGCGGTAACGGCGAATCGTGGAGCCCGCTCCTCGACCTCGCCACCGTCGGCTTCGGCGAGAGCACCCGCATTACCCACGTTGCCGTGTATGACCGCGGGCGGCTGCTGTATCTGACGGCGCTATCCACGAGCGGCCAGTTGACCGCCAGCCGCGCACTGGTTCGCTATGCGGAGGGGCAGGAGCCGGCCGCGAAAGTTCTCGTCTCGCTCGGTGACGGGATCGCGTTCTACGCCGCCGCCGCCGATCCACGGTCGGCGAGCGCCGCGGACCCCACCGCACACGTTGTTTACCTTGGCCTGGCCAACAACGTCGTCTATCGAATTACCGGCGAAGGCGCTCCGGTCGCCCTCGCCGCGGCTCCCCCCGGCGGCGAGGGCAAGATCTACTACGACGACGCGGGGCGCTTGCTCGCCGGCGTCGGGTACTCGACCACGGCGGGAGGATCGTGGTCAACCTTTCCCACGGAGTCCGGCGTGAGCGCGACAGACGGTGGCGCCATCATCGGTTGGAGTCTTGCAGCCGGAGCCATCCCGGCGCGCATGTATGCCGCGGTTCCGGAAGGGCTAGCGATCCGCGACAGCGACAGTGATGCGAATCCCTGGCGGCTCGCCAACCACAACCTCAAGACCTTGCACACGCGGGCGGTGGCAGTGGCTCCTGGCGACGCCCCCGAGGGAGCCTGGATCCACGGCCGGGTCGACTACGGGCTGCGGGGAAATCGCATTACGAAGACCTCCTACCTCACTTCCCCCCACGAGCAGGGGGAGGAACAGCGGGAGGCGTCGTCACGCCGATGGCGCACCGGCATTGAATTCAGGGAAGGCGGCGGCCAGCGCCGGGTCGCAACCCGCTATGCCGGCGCCGAACAGCGGGTTTACCGCTCCACTGATGGAGCGGTCACCTGGCAGCCGCTTTCGGGCCCCAAAGAAGGCGCGGTCGTGAGCGTGGATCCGGCCAATCAGGCGATTGTCTTCGCGGGCGGGCGGAAGCTCTTTCGCAGCACCGACGGCGGCGACACCTGGGCCATCGTGCTACCGGCCAGCAGTGACGAAACCGCACTTACGGACTTGGCGGCGGCTTCGGGTTCCGCGTACTACCTCGGCGCTGCCAACGCGGTGGCGAGCAGCGACCAGAGCGGCGTCTACGAATCTCCCGACGGCATCGCCTGGGCCCTTATGCCCGGAACCGCGAGCTGGCAGGTCAATGCGGTCAGCGCGGCGCCCGCGGCGGCGGTCCGGGACGGCATACCGATCGCGATCGCCGGGCTCGGGCTACAGCCCTGGGAGACTGGCGAAGGCGTCGGTCAGGGGGCTTGGGTCCTGGAACCGGACGGCGCAACATGGACGGCGGCGACCGGAACAGTGAGCGAGATGCGCGTTTTCGGCCTCGGACGCAGCGCGGCGGCGCCGCAGCACGTATGGGCGGCGGGCCGCGCGGCAGCCGCGGCGGGAAACGGCGTGGCAGCGCGCAGCCTCGATGGCGGGCGATCCTGGACCGGGATCGACTTCCCGGATGACGTGTCCTACTGCAGCGCCGTGGCGGTGGATCCGGCGAGCGAGCGCGCGATCTTCGGATGCGGAGCGGACGTCTATGCCGTCGACGCCGGCGCCGCCGAAGCTGCCGAGTCGCCGTTGTACTCCGGCCTGCAGGGCCTCGTCATCGAAGCGATCGCCGGTATCACTCGCGAGGCGCCGGACGGCCGAGGCTTCATCTTCATCATCGACGTGGCGACGAGCTCGGGGGTATACGAGGGCGAGCTGACGGAACAGGACGTGCCGCTGCTGGAACCTCTGAGGAGTCGCGGGCAGGCGGTGGCGCTGGGCCTTGCCACGGCGCTCGCCGCCGCGGCGGTGCAAAAAGGAACGAGGCGACGGACGCGCCGGAGCGGAGGCGCTGGCGGGCATGCGCCCGCCGCGCTCGCCACAGGGTGCGCTGCTACTGCCCGCAGGTGCCGGCCATGAGCTCCTCCAGCACGCGGCTGCCGCCGCGGTCCGCGGCGACGTCGTGGCCGGCATTGCGCAGCCGCGGATCGTACCCCGTCCCTGCCTCGCTGGTTCCGGGGAAGCTCCGCTGATTCCAAAGCGAGCAGTCTGCGCCATCGTTGAAGGTCCCGGCGCCGGTCTTGCAGTACCCCTGCCGAATCGTCACCGAGCGGGCGGTCAATCCGGGGACATCCTCGCCGGCTGCCTGAAGGCCCCGGAACCACAGCCAGAGCTGCTCGTAGTCGTGCCCGGTGTCGTCGCCGCCGATGACGGCGGCAAGGTCGAGAGCGGGGAAATCGCGCTCTACGGCGCGGGTGAGGTTGCTGTCGAGCAGCATGCGGGGGGCATCGAAGTCGTGGTCGCGGCACTTGCGGTAGTCGCAGCTATCGGAGTTGGTGCCGCTCGTGTACGCGCAATCAAAGATCTCCTGCACAAAGCTGCCCTCGCCGCCGGGATGGTACCAGGACGGTGGCGTCCCCAGCGGATGGTCGGAGTCCGGAACGTCGCATGTCCAGGGCGCGTAGGCGAACACCGGACCGCCTTCGAAAATGGCGCTGTCGAACTGTTGTGCGCTGTTGAACCTCGTGAGGACGGATACGAGTCGACCGCTGCCCGAGGATTGGGCGTGTGCGCACAGCGGTTTCTCGCTGTTGGTGTAGGCCCAGTCGTAAAACGCACGGGCGCGCGCCGCGGCGGCCAGCGTGCCTTCACCGTCGGTATCGAGATACCAGGCGGTGCCGGCGTTCGGGTGCGGTTCCAGCCAGGTTGCGTAGGTCTTGCCGGCGCAGGGCTGGCCAGGGCCGGCGGGGCATTCGAAGACGAGATCGGCGGTGACGAAGCCGCGGGCATTGTACGCGTAGATCAGGTCATCGCCATAACCGGCGCCATCGGGCGCATAGGTTCCCGGAGCGACCTCGCCGAAGGTGGTGGCGTAGCCACGGCCGTTTCCCCCGGCGTCGAAGGTGATCCAGGGGGCAGAGCAGAGGTTTGCGGCCGCCTGCGCACGGGCCGCGACCAGGACGTGCAAGTCGGTGGCGCCGCCCACGGCGCCCGGGGCGTCGACCGGGCCGGCCTCGGGGGCGAGCCGAATGGTAGCCTTGAAGATGCCGCACACTGCGGCGCGATCCGCGCCGGGATCGCCGTCGTAGCATGCGAATGGACCTTCCTCGAGGATGAAGTCGACGGTGCTGGCGAGGCTGCTGAGGTCGCCCTCGCACGCGGCCGCGCCAGGGACAGCGGCCGCCGATGCGAGGAAGAGCAGCGCGGCGAAGACCGCAAAGAGCTGCGGAGGGCGGCGGTGGGCTGCGGGGATGCTCAGGGAATGCGCTTTGCACGTGCGCGGGGAGCTGCGTCGGGTCATGGGATTCTCCTTTTGAGCCGCGAAAGCGGGCGTGGTGTTGACCGGCCGCGAATAGGCGGCCACGGGAGGAGGTGCAAGCGGTGGGCCAGGTGGCGTCGGGAGCGGGCAGCGAGCAGCCCGGTGCGCAGGGGCGGCGGAGGTCGGATATTTGTGCTCTGGAGCACAAATTTTGCGCACAAACAGCATCACCGCCCCGCTTCGTCCGTACCCCTGAATCCACCGCCTGTCGGACTGCGAGCCATGCGGAAAGCGCTTCACGAAGACCCCCTTGCCGAGGGGGGCGCAAGGAACCCACGAGTTGCGCAACGAGCGGCAGATTCGCTTGGTGGAGTTCGCTTGGTGGAGCGACCTGAGGCCGTGGCGGAGGCGCGAAATCCCTGTCAAAAGGTGTCCCGATCGGGCAACTCGCCGTGGGAGAACTGCAAGCTCTCGCCTTTGGGGGCGCGTGCCAGGCGATGCGCAACTCGTGGGAGGAATAGCGCCCCTTCCCAGACAACCGCGAAGCTGTAATACTGGCGCGAGAGGCTTCGATGAGGTGACAAGCGTGGTTCTTTTCTGGCGAACGAGCGGACGAAATCAGGAGCGACCGGCGAGCACATTCGATCTTGCGAGGCCGTGTGATCCGGGGCGCCGCCGTATCAGGAGACCCCCACTCGGAGCTTTCGGAATGACCCCGGTTGTTCTCATCGCCGTCATCGCTGTGGCCGTCCTCGCTGTCCCGGTGCTCGTCCTGCTCCTTGACGGGCTCATCCGGAAGCGGGACGTGGTCGAGCACGCGTTCGCCGGGATCGACACGCGGCTCGAGAAGCGCCACGACCTCTTTCCGATCGCCGGCTAGCAGGCGCTCCGTGGTGCTATCGGTGCGCATCCTCGCCGCCAATTGGCTGTTGGCGCTGGCCGGCTCGAAGGCACTCCGCTGGCTGACAGCTCGTCTTGCGACTTTTGTCCTTCTTTTTCGCCGGCTACTGCCTTGGCGGCCACTCGAGAGGCTTCTAACCGGGTTCATCCGACAGGAGGCGGCATGCTGTCGGGCCAAGAGCCCTCACTTCGAGCTGATGGAACGGAACGTCCGTAGCTTCGAACGCGCCGGAACATTCGCTCGGATGCACACGTTCTTGCGCGAAGCTCCGCGTGACCGAGCGGCGAGGAGGCTCGATGCGTGGCTGCGAATCGCCATTGTCCAGACGCTGCGCCACGAGCTCCTCCGTGGCCATCGAGGCCGCCGGGGCGTGCCGCCGACACTGCTGACCGCGGCTCAGCTCTCCCTGGCACCAAACTGCGATCTTTCCTGCGAGGGCTGCTTTACGGCCGGCGACCGCGGCGGTACGGCGCCAACCAAAGACCGGATCGCGTTCATGGTAGACCAGGTCATCGCATGCGGCGCTTTTGCGGTCCACGTAATCGGCAAGGGGGAGCCTTTCTTGTCGCGGGCTTGGGCCGATGAGTTGCTCGACGTCATCGCAGAGTGGCCCCACGCCTTCTTCACGATTGCCACACACGGGATGCACTTCGACAGCCCCCTTGCCCGGAGGTAGGGCCAGCTCGGCAACCTGGCCCTTCTCGTGGCCATCGATGGACCTGAGCCGGTTCACAATGCACGCCGCGGCGCGGACGCCTACCGCAAGGTTCAAGCGGTGCTCGATCTCTTACGCTGCCACGGAGCGCTCTTTGGCTACTCATGCCTGGTTTCGGCCAAGAGTTGGCGCGCCGTGACCTCACCGGAGCTCGTCCGCGTCCAGCTCTATGCGGGATGCGCCGTAGGCGTCTACTCTCGATATTCTCCTGGCTCTCGCAGCTCGAGACCGTCCGACCTCGCCTTGACCGCGGAGGAGCTCGACCGATACCAGGCGGCTTTCGAAGACTTGCGCGCCCAGGCCGGGCTGCCGCTGCTCGATCTCGATGATCTCGAGGAGCATACTGGTTGCTTCTCGCGCGCTGGGGCGTCGGTCCATGTGGATGGTATCAGCGGCCGGGTTGCGCCTTGCTTGCGGGTGCCACTGGCTCCAGCCGAGTGCCGAATCGATCCTGCTGGATCCTGCCTGGCCGACGCGCTCTCTCATCCGTTTTTTGTCGAGTATCGCCGCAGCGAGATCTGCTCCAGGAGCTGCGGTGCCAATCTGGACCGCGAGGCCTGGAGCTTTCAGCTCGGGCGACCACCGGCGGACCGTGCCCTGCTGGTCATTCATGGACGAGCCACACGGTTCGCAGAAGAGGCCTTGATCTCCTATCTCGCGCGCATGGGGCAAGGGGTGCGCCCTTTGATGGACTTGGGCTTTGAGCTGGTGGGGTGCGATGACTATCGAGGCTACCTCGATGAAGAGATGGAGCGGCTCGGCTTGTCTCTTCACCTTCGGCTCTCGGCAGATGGCAAGGCAGTGAGCTTGCCTGCGCTGGCGCCGATTGGTCCAGCCGTCTCGAGGCGGCTGGCGGTGCCGATCGAGCTGCCGCCCGGCGGCGATCGGGTGACGGTGCAGCTCGAGGCGACGCCCCGATTTTGGGAAATTCAGGAGGTCACCATTGCCTCGGCGTTGCCGCCCGACACCAGCCCACGCGAGCTTCGGGCGCGTTCTGCGCTGCTTGCCAGCGGAACCGACGTAGCCGCACTACTGGCGGCTGCCGACGGCCGACGTGTGAACCTGGCGCCTGGTGAGCGGGTCGAGGTGGCCTTCGAGGCACCGCCGCCAGCGCCCGGCCGCATGCGGACGGTGATCGCTTCGATGCGCGGGTACTATGCCATCGACATCGGCGGGGTACCGGGCATCAACGCGGCGGCGCTTCTGGCGCACCATCTCGAGCTGGTGACGCTGCCCCGATTTGCGGCGCGCCTGCAGCCTCGTCGTTGAGGCCCGATCCCGACACGTCCGCCGCGAAGCACGTGTCCCACCCCACGGCGCGAATCCCGGCTCCCACCAACGCGATGAACCTACCGCCGGCAGCCTCCGCGCGGGACCGGTCTGTCGCACCGGTCCCGCGTTACCTTCATGGACGGCCGCGATACCTGCGCCCGACGCGGCGGGATCCCCTCAGCATGAGGACCAGAGCACCCCCCAGGGCCAATACCAGCATCGAGGTACCGCCAGACGACTGCGCCGGCACTACCGGATCCCCCGTCGGCGTCGGCGTGGCCGTGGCCGTCGGCGTCACGGTCGCGGTGGGCGTGGGGGCAACCCCAGTGCCGGTGACCGGGATCACCATCTGACGTTCGCTCGGGCTGTCGGTCACGATCGTGAGGTTCGTGTTGAACGCCCCGGCGTTGATGGGGGCAAACTGGAGCTGCACCGCCACCGACTCGGTCGGTTGCAGGGTCGCCAAATCAGTCGGCGCCAGCACGCTGTACGCGGTCGAACCTACACTGGCGGGGTAGACGTTCAGTGGGGCGCTGCCGGCGTTGGTCACCGTCAGTTCCCAGGACGACGTCTCGCCTATCATTACTGACCCGAAGGCATGCGACTCCTCGGAAGCCGTCGCCCGGGGGTACGTGTAGATGCTGGCACCCAGAAACGGCGTGTAGTCAACGCCATCGGAAGCCTTGTCGCCTTCTCCGAGGGGGTTTTCGGCGTGGGTCGGCCCGGTCTCGTGCCCCCAGTAGTTGTCTTCCGCCGAAGTGATGGACTGCGTCCTCTTGTTCTGCAGCCCGTACGTGGTGTTGCCCACGAAGTCGTTGTTCGTGACCAACGGCGAGTTGGCGGAATCGACCGTCACGGCGTAGGCGTTGAGCACGAAGGAGTTGTCCCTCACCTGCGGCTGGCTGTTCTTGATGCAAATGGCGCCGGTGCTGCTTCCGCCATACCGGAAGACCGCGTTCTGCACGACATTGGCGTCGTTCTGAATGCAGACGGACCCCCATTGACCCACGCCGGGAAGCGAGGCCAGACCATCTCCGTTGGTATCGCCGGCGTGGGCGTCGTCCTTGTAAGAGGTGAAGATCACAGGATCGTCGGCGGTTCCGCCCCAGTCGATTGCACCCGAAACCGTGATGGTCGCGCTCGTGGAGATCGGCTTGACGATCGTCCCTGCCGGAATGGTCAAGGTGACGCCGCTGCCGATGGTGATCGCTGCGTTGGGCACGTATGCGAGAGCCTCGCCCGCGCGTGCCCCCGGTTGCGCGCCCGCCGCACTTGTGGCTCCAGTCCAGGTTCCGACCGCAGTTCCCGACACTGTCATGCTTCCCTGCACGAAGATACCCGTGTAGAGATTGTCGACGAACGAATTCCCCGAATAGGTCGGGAAGGAGAAGTCGAGCTGCTGCAGGGGATAGGAGTTGTCGGTGAAGGTATTGTTGGACACGTTGGCATTACCGGGCGTGGAAGCTGTGCCATCGGTGCCCAAGGCGTACGTGTTGGTGGTGAATAGCACGTTGTCAACCGTCGGTGACGCATTCAAGACATAGAGGGCACCCTCCTTGGAGGCGCCTCCAAAGCGAACCAGCGCGTAGTCGAAAACGGTAAGGCTGTTCTGCACACTCACGTAGGACCAGTCGCCGCGCGCCGGTGGCGAGGAATTCTCGCCGTTGGTGTCGCCACCATACTCATCGTCCTTGTAGGACGTGAATACGACGCGGTTATCGCCGGTGCCCTGCAAGTCCAGCACGCCGGTGGAGTTGAGCGCATAGGCGCTCTGCATGAACTTGACTACCGTGCCTCCCGGAATCACGAGCGTCACGCCGGATCCCACCGTAACATCCTCGTTGAGCACATAGGCCAGATTGCTCGCCCCCGACCAGGTCCCGGTGTCGCTGCCGGTGGTGGTCATGGATCCATTGACGAAGATACCCGGATAGGCATTGCCGACAAAGGAGTTGTCGACGTACGTCGGAAACGCGAAGTTCTTTTGCTGGAGAGGATAGGTGTTCGAATCGAACGTGCAACTGGAGATGATGGGCCGGGCCTGTCCCGTGGAGCTGCCATCGCTGCCCAGCGCATAGGTGTTGCGATAGAACGTCGTGTTCCGAACCTGAGGCGAGCTCGTATAGACATTGAGCGCCCCTTCCTGTCCGTTGCCGCCAAAGCGGAAGATCGCTTTCTCCAGTTGAATGGCGCCGTTCTGCAGCCGCACATAGCTCCAGTCGCCCGCGTCGGGGCTCGAGGTCGCGCCATCCGCGTTGGTATCACCACCGTACTGGTCATCCTTGTAGGAGGTAAAGATCAGAGGACCGCTGTCGGTTCCCTCCGATACCAGCAGCCCCTGGACAATGAGGTTGGCGGTGTTGGTCAGCATCTTGACCACGGTCGACTCCGCCAGAGTTACGGTCACGCCCTCGCCGATAGTCAGATCATCCGCCAATACATAGGGGAGTTTCCCAGTGCTGTCGCCGATGGGAGTCCAGGTCCCGGTGACCGTGCCGCTCGTGGTCATGCTGCCTTTCACGAAAATGCCGCGATACCGGACATTGTTGTAGGTGTTGGTGCCAATGGTCGGAAAGGCGATGTCCTTTTGCGTGTAAGGATAGTTGACGTCTTGAAAAACATTATTGTTAATAATGGGTGAGCCGGCTTTGGTGTCGGTTCCAAAGGATCCCAGTGCGTAACTGCATTGATCAAATACAGAATCCCGGATTGTCGGCTGTCCATTCGTCAGAATGCAACCCTCGAAGTTCTTGCCGCCAAAGCGAATAAGGGCATCGTGGAAGTCGGTGGTGGAGCGTCCAATGAGCACATAGCCCCAATCGCCGGGATTGGGAGTAGTGTCCGATCCGTCGGCATTGGTATCGCCGCCATGCGTGTCGTCGTAGTAGGAGGTGAAGACGACCGGATCTTCTGGGGTGCTTTCCATTGTCAGTGTGCTATAGATCAAGAATTGTTTGCTGGAATCTATAGATTTGAACACCGAGCCCGCTTGCATAGTCATGGAGAGGTTCGAAGGGATCGTATATATATTGTAAATCAAGAATGGCATATCATTGACAATTTCCCAGGTTTCTGAATAAGCCTCAAGACCATTCAAATACGGAGTGCCTTCATGCAGAATGGCATTGTATTTATTGCCAGAAAATGCCATGCCTCCGTTGTAATGAGCAAAGGCGAAATGAACGCAATGAATCAAGTAGTTATTATTACTGAACGTGACGTTCGAAAGCTGGGGCAGCGATGGGAGGGCAAAGCCCAGGTTATCTTTGTCTCCTTGGGCCGTGACCGTGTAGTTGTTGTACTCGAAAATGAGATAATCGTAGACCGGAGAGATGCCTTTACAGTACAGCACGCCGCTTGTGCTCGATCCTCCGTAGCGGAACAGCACATTCGCCATCGTCAACGCCACCCCGTTGCTCGATATCTCCTGGGTGGTCTGGTCCAGCACCAGACCACCCCAGTCACCCGGTTGGGGCAGGATGGCGTTGCCCTCGCCGTCGGTGTCACCGCCATACTCGTCGTCATAAAGCGAGGTAACGACTACCGGTGACACACCGGAACCTCCGGGAAGCCGGAGCTTGCCCTTGATGGTGAAAGAGGCGCCCGGCCACATCTTGATGATCGTCCCGGCCTCGATCGTCAGGACGATGTTCGAGTTGAGCGTGACCGACTTGGTCACCCCGACGACACCGGTCCAGGTGGCGTCCACCTTGATGTTGTCCGTGATGATGATGTCCACGCCCTGCGCGGACCCAGCCGAACTGATCAGCGATAGCATGAGCGCCCCAGCCAATGTTGCCAGCGCCCGTCCGCCACGTCTTGCCATCTTGTTCACGCTCTTCCCCTCAGCCCACATGCTTCAGACTCCACACCTACGAACACGCCGATTCTGGCGCCTACCACCTCGGGACGTCTGCCGCGCCTGTCGAAACCTCGTGCCCTGCGCGGGGCTCGCGAAATGCCCGGCCACCACCCCAATCCATGGTATTGCCAGCGGCGGTGCGCGAGCAAGTATCGGCCACCGCGTCTGGTCGGCCCAGGTCACCCCCTTGGTGTTGATTCTCCTGGAGGTCATCCACCATCAGCAGGAGCAGATCCAGCAGCTTCGGGACGAGGTCGCTCGGTTGAAGGGCGAAAAGCCCAAGCCGAACATCAAGCCGTTCACGCTGGATGGGCAGGCAGGAGGGGAGAAAAAGTCTTATTCGCGGCCAGCAAGGTAGCCACATTTCGCTTCGAAGGGTGCCAGGCCAAAACGCGTGACTTGACGATCCACGAGACGGTCTGTGTCCCCCCGGCGGAGCTTCCCGACGGGAGCCGATTCAAAGGGTACGAGGACCTCACGGTCCAGGACATCCGGATTGAGCTTCACAACGCCCGCTTCCGTCTGGAGTGGTGGGAGACGCCCTCGGGGGAGCGCCTGGTGGGCAAGCTCCCTGCCGAGCTGAGCGGGCGTCACTACGGCCCGACGCTCATCGCGTACATCCTGCACCAGTACCACCACGCCAACGTGACTCAGCCGCTGCTGCTGGAGCAGCTCCGCGAGTGGGGCGTCGACATGTCCGCCGGGCAGCTCAGCACGATCATCACTCAGGGCAAGGAGGACTTCCACGCGGAGAAGGAGGAGTTGTTGCGGGCGGG
>JACPHN010000027.1 GCA_016188575.1 Candidatus Schekmanbacteria bacterium | reverse complement strand
GAGCAGGGCACGCTCGTCTTCGAGCAGGGCGCGCATCAAGAGCGTCAGAGACTGGTCGCCGCGCTGGCCGCGCAGCGCCTGCAGGCACGCTTCGGCGAGGGCCACGTGCAGGTCCGCCTGGTCCGGATCGGCGGCGAGGGCGACCTCGAACGCCTCTATCGCGCCAGGATAGTCCTCGTTTTGCCCCTTGAGCACGCCGTCGAGGTAGTGAAAGAGCGGTTCGGCGTCCTCGGGAACCTGCAGCGCAACGGCGACGTGTCCTTTCGGCGTGCGTGCGCACGATTGACTCGAAGGGGTCTGTCCATGCTCCTGGCCGGACTCGCTCGTGCCAGGAGCAAGGTTCCCCGGGTGCGTGGGCCTGGGGCAGGCATCTTCGCGCAGCTACTGCCACGGGTACACCACGGTGTGGCCCGCCCCGACCGATTGGCCATACCGCGCCGCGGGCCGCGGGTTGCGTTTGGGCACGCGCCCGCATAGGATTGAAGGTGCGATGGGTACGGAAACCCTGGAGGCATGACGATGCGAGCAAAGTGGTTTAGCGGCGTGTCACTGCGTTTTTCGGGGTGTGCGTGTGGGGGGGGGGGTAGCGCTTCTGCTCCTGGCGCTGACCGGGTCGCCGGCGCCGGCGCTCGCTGCCACCGCGACCGCCACGGGCACGCCTGATGCGCCGGCGACGCCCACCGCTACCCCTACTGCCAGCCCCACGCGCACCGTGACCGTGACGCCCACTCCGAGCGCCACTCGTGCTCCCAGCGCCACGCGGACGCCGACGGCGACCTACAATGACGCGCACTCCCACAGTGACCCCGACGCCGACGCCCACCCCCGCCGAGAGCTTCGAGTCCGGCGGCCTCGACGAATCCGAGTATCCGTGGCAGACCTCGCCGCTCGGCGCCTGGTACGGCACCTCCGCCGAGAGCCACCACGGCACGCTGTCTCTGCGTTCGGCCAATCTGAAACCGGAGGAGACCGCGGCGGTCGCGCTGACCCTCGACATGCTGGAAAACGAGCGGATCCGCTTCTTCGCCAAGACCGACATGCCCCCCGGCGACCGCTTCGCCTTCCTGATCGACGGCATTTCCCGGGGCAGCGTGGAGGGCATCGAGGACTGGGACGAGAAAGTGGTAACGGTGGCCCGAGGACTGCGGACGCTGGCGTTCACCTACACCCGTGGGGCTACGGAAGCCGCGGAGGAGGGGATCGCCTTCGTGGACGAGATCCGCTTTCCGCGGCACGAGATTCCCGCGACCGCGACGCCAACGCCGACCGCGGCGCCGGCGCCGGCGCCGCCGCGGCCCGAGCTGCGCATCGCCTTCGCGCATCAGGGGGCTGTCGGCATGGCCTGGACCCCGAGCGCCGACCGCCGGGTTAGCCGCTACGCGCTGGTGCGGACGCTCGGCACCCCGGCACCCGCGCTCGGGAGCGGGTGGCTGGTGGCGGCGATCGCGGCCATGGGGGCGGGGATCGCGGCGGGGCGCGCAGGGCGGCGGCACGCCATTTCCGGGGGGGCGCGATTCATCGCGCCCGGTCAGCGCAACGGGTCAATTTCGGCGCGATTATCTTGTCAACGCCAACAGGGGCGCGACGAATCGCGCCCCTGCCGGGTGTTGTTGTTGTTGTCGGCGCTGGCGGCGTCGGCGGCTCTGGCCGCGCGAGCGGGTGCCCCGGCGGCGCGCGTCGACGCCTTCGCCGTGGACGCCACGGTGTTCACCAGCGCTAACCGCCTCACCACCACCTTTGTCGACGGCGCCATCGAATCGCTCGACCTCGACCCGCTCGACCCGGTGGTCACCTACGTCCTCTCCGCCTGCCACCCGGACGGCACCTGCACCCGCGGCGTGCCGGTTTCCGCCCGCGTCGACGGTCCGGTCCCCGGCGGCGCCCACGGCGAGCTGATCTCGGATTTCAGCGACCCCGCGCTCTGGCAGCCCGAGGACACCGGCTCGGCGCTGGTCACGCTGTCCGCCAACCCCGGCGAGCAGGGCCAGGCGGACGGCCTGCAGGTGGCCGTCGATTTCGCGGACGACCAGCTCGCGCCGGCGATTCGCCTGGCGCCGGATCAACCCCTCGACCTGTCAGCCGGCAACGCGGTGCTGCTGGACCTCGAAAGCCTCGACGCCCAGGAGCCCACGCCGGAGTCGGCGCTGGTGTCGGTGGAGCTGGTCGACCGCGACCCGGCGGCGGTCGCGGGCGGCGAGCCCAATCCCCAGCGGGTGCTGCTGTCGGCGACGGTGCCCGGCTGGCTGCGCGGGGCTGCGCGGCCGCAAGCTGTTGGTGTTGCCGAAGCGCGAATTCCTCTTGCGGCGCGAGGGTGAGCCGGGCGTGCCGGCTGAAGAGAGCCGCCGCCACGTCGCCACCGATCCGGCGTGGCAGTCGATCGACCGCGTCGCCGTGCGCTTCGTGCCGGTCGACGGCGGCACCGGGACGGTGCGGGTGCTGCTGCGCACCCTGGCGACCGAGCACGACCCGCGGGTCGAGACCAACGTGCGCCGGCTGATGATGCACTACCACGGCTGGTATTACCCGCACACCTGGGGGGCGGACAACCTCGAGGTCGACCCGCCCGTCATCCGCGATTATCCCCGTAACCTCGGCGCCGCCTTCTACCCGTGGGTGCTGATCGACCCGAGCGTGGGCCACTACGTCAGCTCGATGCGCAGCGCCGAATTCGAGGTGAGCGCGGAACAGCGCACCGCGTTGTTGCAACGGCACGCCGACTGGATCGCGCAGTCGGGGGCGGGGACGGTGATCTACTCGTGGGTCGGCAAGGGGCCGGACCCCGCCGACCCGGTCACCGGCGGCGAGATCTCCGGGGCGATCGGCGATTTCGCCGCCTGCCGGCCGGTGCAGGAGGCGGAAGCGGACCCGATCCAGGGCTCCGGACCCTCGCCCGGCTTCGACACCGATATCGAGACGCTGATCGCGCTGCTGGCGGAAAAAGGGATCGCCACCGCGTTTCTCGTGGACGCGACCGTGGACAAACCCTACAAGTCACCGTGCCACGTGGTCCGGGAGCAGAAGGGGGTGCTCTACACCTACGGGCATCAGGACGGCTTCTTCTACGACATCAGCCGCGCCGGGATGCCGCTGTTCGTGACCTTCGCGACCCAGCGGTTCGGGCTGAGGGGGATCACCGAGATTCCGGCTTGCCCGACCGGCGCCGGCGGCACCTGTGATTGCACCCTGGCTGCGGATGACCCGGCGAACCCGGCGTGGTGCCCACACCTGGCGACCTTGCGGGGCCGTTTCCGGGCGAATGTGACAGCGCAGGCGGCGCCGCCGGAATACGTGCGGGATGGGGGATTCGCGGGACTCAATCACTATGCGCCGTTGCATGTCGGGCCGAACAGGGACCGCCGCGAAACCAGACCCTTCGAAGAAGCCGATGTGGCGTTTCGCAATTTTCGCGAGCAATACGCCCCCTCCCCGTTACTGTGGATCCCGACCTACGCCGCTGGCTTCGACAAGACCCGGGCCGCGAGCCACGACCGCACGAGAATCGAGCGCATTGGGCGCCACTACGACGCCTCGGCAGCACCACCGTGGAATGATCCATCCTGGGGCGCGAACGCTCCCGACGATGCCCGCTACGTGAGGCCCTGCGGCGACGAATTCTCCTTCTTCGACGACTTCTTCGCGCTGACCCTGAAGTATGATCCCGACTACGTGGGGATCACCGAATTCAACGAGTGGTACGAGGGCACCAACATCGAGCCTGGTACCCTGCCGCCATTTGCCGCGCCCGCGCCCTATCCGGCCGGGGGTTGCACCTACGAGGATGCTGAAGCGATTACCCCCGCGGCCGACATCTACGACTTCTTCTGGCGCGGCGTCGCCGACCCGGATCCGGGGGCCGCATCGACACCCGAGGTCGCCGAGATGTACCTTGACCACGTGCGCACCGCGCATCTGCCGGAGGTGGTGGCGTATGGCTGGTAGAGGCAAGGCGCGCTTCGCAGTGGCAGCTCTCACCGCCGCGGGCATGACGGTTTCCTGGACCTGCGACGACACTGCGGGTCGCGGGATCACTCTGAATGGGCAGGGCGACTATGCAACCATTCAAGCCGCAGTCAACGACGCCCAGAAGGGCGACGTGATCTATATCCCGAAAGGACGATACAGCGAAGAGATCAATGCGGAAACGCTGTCGGATCTCACAATCGTGGGTGAATCGAACACTGGCGCCGTGATCGTAGGGGGAATCTGGGCTGGATCCCGGTTTACTGCCAAGAACCTGGGTATCGAGAACGGCGGCATCACGGGATTCGTTTCTATCAGTGCTTACGGTTGTCGTTTTCGCCGTGCAGGGATAAGCACGTACATTTCATGGGTGCTCGAGGGAAACGTCTTTCAATGCAATGGCGGCGGAGCAGCGACCAAGCGAGGCCAGAGCTTCAGCCGTCTCGCCTACAACGACATCCTGGACTGCGGAAACACTGCCGTCACCGCCTACTTCGGCATCAGTGAGGTGGTAGCCAACCGGATTAACGACACGCGCGGGCTCGCGATCGACTACTGGGTGGATGGCGGCGGTCTGGGTCTGGTCGAGGACAACGAGTTTCGCAACAACACCAGCGGGGCGCTGGCCGGCGGCCACCCGATGCGCTACAGCGGCCCAGGAGATCTCGGTGGAGGATGGCTGGGGAGTCGCGGGCGCAACATCTTCGTGGGAAACGGCGTGCCGGTCATCCATGGCGAAACCGGCTCCTATCCGGAAACCACCTTCGCCAAATTCAACTACTGGGGCACTACCGACCCCGCGGAGATCGCGGCGATGGTGCGCGACTGCTCCGACACCGCCAGCCTCGGCTGCATCGACACCTCCGAATTCCTCGCCGAGGAACCGCTGGTGCCGCGTGGCGCCGATGCCTGGCCGGGCCGCGCCGCGCTCGACGCGGAGGTGGCGGCCCTGAAAGCCGCATCGCTCGCGGCCGGCGGCGGCATCACGCTGTTTTCCCGGGACGACGCGCCGTGAGCGAGGAGCATCGCGCGCGCATGAACGCAGCGCGGCCCAGGAGGAGACGGACTCAGCCCTGGGGTGCCAATAGGTTCGGTGCGGCCCGACGTGCGCAGCGCTGCGATCCTCCGGACGCATCCGGCACGGACGCCCGCCGAACGTGCGCCGGTGCTGCCGCCGCACTGCGGGCGCTCGGACCATTTCCAGCGGCGTGGCGGGGTCGTGGGAGGGTCCGCGCGGTTTCACGCCCTCCGGGCAGGGTCCGTGGTCCATCCGCCGGGCGAGGTCAGGATGGAGCTCGGCCAGCGCCTCGAGTAGGCGGCGGCAGATCGCGGGATTCCGCCGGGGGCGCGGTTCACTCTGTCCTTTCGGCAAGCCTGCGCACGATTGACTCGAAGGGGCCTGGCCATGCTTTCTGCCGGACCCGCTCGCGCCAGGAGTGAGGCTTCCCGGATGCGCGGGCCTCCGGCCCGCCTCTTCGCGCCGCTACCGCCACTTGCCCACCGCGGTGTCGTCCACCCCGACCGGTTGGCCATGCCGCGCCGCGGGTTGCGTTCGGGCGCGCGCCTGCATAACATTGAAGGTGTGATGTGTGCTGAAACCATGGAGGGATGGCGATGCGAGCAAAGTGGTTTGATGGTGTGGCACGGCGTTTCTCCGGGGGGGGGGGGTAGCGTTTCTGCTGCTGGCGCTGGCCGGGTCGCCGGCGCCGGTGAATGCGGCCACCGCGACCGCCACGGGCACGCCTGATGCACCGGCGACGCCCACCGCCACCCGTACCCCAACAGTCACGCGCACTCCGACCGTGACCGGCACACCCACGGTGACGCGCACGCCGACGGTAACCCCGACGCCGACGCCCACCCCAGCCGAGAGCTTCGAGTCCGGCGGCCTCGATGAGTCCGAGTACCCGTGGCAAACCTCGCCGCTCGGCGCCTGGTTCGGCACCGGCGCGGAGAGCCATCACGGGGCGCTGTCGCTGCGGTCGGCCAACCTGAAGCCGGGCGAGACGGCGGCGGTCGCGCTGATGCTCGACATGCTGGAAAACGAGCGGATCCGCTTCTTCTCCAAGACCGACATGCCGGCCGGCGACGCTTTCAGCTTCCTGATCGACGGCATCGCGCGCGGCAGCGTCGAGGGAACCGAGGACTGGGACGAGAAGGTGGTCACGGTGGCGCGAGGCAGGCGCACGCTGACTTTCACCTACACCCGCGGGGACGCCCCCCTTCCTGGCCTCCGCCCGCGTGCGGGAGGAGGTGAGGAGGCAGACACGGCGCGCGCGCTCCTGCAATTCCTCCTACCGCGTGCAGGGGGAGGGAGGGAGGTTGCCGAGGGGATCGCCTTCGTCGACGAGATTCGCTTCCCCAGGCACGAGATCCCCGCCACCCCGACGCCGACGCCCACCTCGCCGCCCGCGCCGGCGCCGCCCCAGCCCGAGCTGCGCATCGCCTTCGGGCATCAGGGGGCTGTCGGCATGGCCTGGACCCCGAGCGCCGACCGCCGGGTTAGCCGCTACGCGCTGGTGCGAACGCTCGGCACCCCGGCACCCGCGCTCGGGAGCGGGTGGCTGGTGGCGGCGATCGCGGCCATGGGGGCGGGGATCGCCGCGGGTCGCGCAGGGCGGCGGCGCGCCATTTCCGGGGGGGCGCGATTCATCGCGCCCGGTCAGCGCGACGGCTCAATTTCGGCGCGATTATCTTGTCAACGCCAACGGGGGCGCGACGAATCGCGCCCCTGCCGGGTGTTGTTGTTGTCGGCGCTGGCGGCGTCGGCGGCTCTGGCCGCGCGAGCGGGTGCCCCGGCGGCGCGCGTCGACGCCTTCGCCGTGGACGCCACGGTGTTCGCCAGCGCTAACCGCCTCACCACCACCTTCGTCGACAGCGCCATCGAATCCTTGGAGCTCGACCCGCTCGACCCCGTGGTCACCTACGTCCTCTCCGCCTGCCACGCGGACGGCACCTGCACCCCCGGCGACCCGGTTTCCGCCCGCGTCGACGGCCCGATCCCTGGCGGCGCGCACGGTGCGCTGATCTCTGATTTCGGGGACCTCGACCTCTGGCTACCCGAGGACGCGACCTCGGCGCTGGTCACCCTGACCGCCAACACCGGCGAGCAGGGCGAGCCCGACGGCTTGCAGGTCGCCATCGACTTCGCGGACGACGACCTTTCCCCCGCCATCCGCCTGGCACCGGACCCGCCTCTCGACCTGTCCGCCGGCAACGCGGTGCTGCTGGACCTCGAAAGCCTCGACGCCCAGGAGCCCACGCCGGAGTCGGCGCTGGTCACGGTCGAGCTCGTCGACCGCGACCCGGTCGCAGTCGCGGGCGGCGAGCCCAATCCCCAGCGGGTGCTGCTGTCGGCGACGGTGCCCGGCTGGCTGCGCGGCCGCAAGCTGCTGGTGCTGCCCAAGCGCGAATTCCTCTTGCGGCGCGAGGGTGAGCCGGGGGTGCCGGCGGAAGAGAGCCGCCGCCACGTCGCCACCGACCCGGCCTGGCAGTCGATCGACCGGGTGGTGGCACGCTTCGCGCCGCTCGACGGCGGCACCAGAACGACCCGGCTGGTGCTGCGCTCCCTGGCGACCGAGCACGACCCGCGGGTCGAGACCAACCTGCGGCGGCTCATGCTCCACTACCACGGCTGGTACTACCCGCACACCTGGGGGGCGGACAATCTCCAGGCCGACCCGCCGGTCATCCGCGATTATCCCCGTAACCTCGGCGCCGCCTTCTATCCGTGGGTGCTGACCGACCCGGACGTCGGCCATTACGTCAGCTCGATGCGGAGCGCCGAATTCGGGGTGAGCACGGAACAGCGCACCGCGTTGTTGAAACGGCACGCCGACTGGATCGCGCAGTCCGGCGCCGGGACGGTGATCTACTCCTGGGTCGGCAAGGGGCCGGACCCTGCCGATCCCGTCACCGGCGGCGATATCTCCGGGGCAATCGGCGACTTCGGCGCCTGCCGGCCGGTGCAGCAGGCGGAACCGGACCCGATCCAGGGCTCCGGGCCGTCGCCCGGTTTCGACACCGACATCGAGACGCTGATCGCGCTGCTGGCGGAAAAAGGGATTACCACCGCGTTTCTCGTAGACGCGACCGTGGACCCGCCCTACAAGTCGCCGTGCCACGTGGTCCGGGAGCAAAAGGGGGTGCTCTACACCTACGGGCATCAGGACGGCTTCTTCTACGACATCAGCCGCACGGGGATGCCGCTCTTCGTGACCTTCGCGACCCAGCGGTTCGGGCTGGAGCCGGTCGTGCCCCAGATCCCCGCTTGCCCGACCGGCGCCGGCGGTACCTGCGAGTGCACGCTGGCCGCCGACGACCCGGCGAACCCGGCGTGGTGCCCACACCTGGCGACCTTGCGGGGGCGGTTCCGGGCGAATGTGACGGCGCAGGCGGTGCAGCCGGAATACGTGCGCGACGGGGGGTTCGCGGGATTGAATCACTACGCGCCGTTGCATGTCGGGCCGAATCGGGGCCGGCCCGAGACCAGCCCCTATCAGGAAGCTGACGCGGCTTTTCACAACTTTCGCGATCAGTACGCCCCATCGCCGCTGCTGTGGATTCCGACCTACGCCGCCGGCTTCGACAAGACCCGGGCGGCAAGCCACGACCGCACGATAATCGAGCGCATCGGGCGTCACTACGACGCCTCGGCCGCGCCACCGTGGGACGACCCTTCCTGGGGCACGGAGGCTCCCGACGATGCCCGCTACGTGAAACCCTGCGGTGACGAATTCGCCTTCTTCGACGACTTCTTCGCGCTGACCTTGAAGTATGAACCCGACTACGTGGGGATCACCGAATTCAACGAGTGGTACGAGGGCACCAACATCGAGCCGGCTACCCTGCCACCATTTGCCGCGCCCGCGCCCTATCCGGCCGGAAGTTGCACCTACGAGGACGCGGAAGCGATCACCCCCGCCGCCGACATCTACGACTTCTTCTGGCGCGGTGTCGCCGACCCCGATCCGGGGGCCGCGCCGACACCCGAGGTGGCCGAGATGTACCTGGACCACGTGCGTACCGCGCATCTGCCGGAGGTGAAGGCCCATGGCTGGTAGATGCAAGGCGCGCTTCGCAGTGGCAGCGCTCACCGCCGCGGGCATGACCGTTTCCTGGACTTGCGACGACACCGCGGGTCGGGGGATTACCCTGAATGGGCAGGGCGATTATGCAACCATTCAAGCCGCGGTCGACGACGCCCAGAAGGGCGACGTGATCTATATCCCGAAAGGACGATACATCGAAGAGATCAATGCCGAAACGCTGTCGGATCTCACGATCGCGGGTGAATCGAACACTGGCGCCGTGATCGTAGGGGGAATCTGGGCTGGATCCCGGTTTACTGCCAAGAACCTGGGTATCGAGAACGGCGGGATCACGGGATTCGTTTCTATCAGCGCCTACGGTTGTCGCTTCCATGGTGCGGGCGTCAGCACCTACATCTCGTGGGTGCTAGAGGGGAACGTTTTTCAATGTGACAACGGGGGAGGTGTAATCAAACGAGGCCAGGACGTGAGTCGTCTCGCCTACAACGACATCTTCGACTGCGGCATAGCCGCCGTTACCGCCTACTTCGGCATCAACGAAGTGGTAGCCAACCGCATCAACGACACGCGCGGGCTCGCGATCGACTACTGGGTAGATGGCGGCGGTCTCGGTCTGGTCGAGGACAACGAGTTTCGCAACAACACTAGCGGGGCGCTGGCCGGCGGCCACCCGATGCGCTACAGCGGCCCAGGAGATCTGGGCGGGGGCACGCTCGGCAGCCGGGGTCGCAACATCTTCGTCGGCAACGGCGTCCCCGTGATTCACGGCGTTACCGGCTCCTATCCGGTCGAGACCTCCGCCAAATTCAACTACTGGGGCACCACCGACCCGGTGGAGATCGCGGCGATGGTGCGCGACTGCTCCGACACCCCGAGCCTCGGCTGCATCGACACGTCCGAATTCCTCACCGAGGAACCGCTGGTGCCGCGCGGCGCCGATGCCTGGCCAGGCCGCGCCGCGCTTGATGAGGAAGTGGCGGCCCTGAAAGCCGCGTCGCTCGCGGCCGGCGGCGGGATCACGCTGTTTTCCCGGGACGACGCGCCGTGAGCGGCGCGGTCCGAGCGGAGTGACGTGGACCGACCGGGTCGTGCAAGCTCGCGGTCCGCACCTGAATTTCACATGTCGTACGTGCAAAGACACCCCCGGCTATGAAAGCTGGGCGGAGTCGGTATGGAATATCGGGCGAGGAGGGTCCGCACGATGGTCGAGTGGATTATGGTGGTCGGCGTTCGGACGTCGATCCGACGGCGGACCAGGAAACGGCGATGGTGAAAAGGAACGCGCCGCGATGGTTGCGGCTGCTCGCGAAATACGGGTACTCCGTTTCCAAGGCCGCACCGCCCACCAAGGCGAAAGCGTAGCCGCTCTTCCCGAATCGCCATCCAGCTTTTTCTACGACTCGCGTCGTAGGAGGCGGGGTGTTTTTGTCTCATCGCCTCTCGGCCCAACCGCGCTTTCATGGTAATTTGATGCTGGCTTTCGCCGGCATGCCGGTGATGGCGGGTTCGCGCCGGGCAGGCCGTGGATTCAAGCCGCAGCGGCCGAGGCGTGACTCAGCGCGCGGATGGAGCCAGGATCGACCCCACACGAGCGATCACTGCCGCGCTCAACCCTCTGACGGAGCGTGATCGTATCTGGGTGGACGGTAGTTGCGTTCCGGCATGTTCGCAACTGCTCCGCTGCCGGCAAGCGACCGCATCGCTATTTTCGCGGCGTATTTGGCCCTTCGGCTGGGGCGACAACAGCCGGCGCCGACCAGGCGATACCGGCCGCCGCAAGCGCGCCGCCGATCTGCGGCGCCAGTGCTCGCCACACCCCGGCCTCGACGCCGGTCACGTGCACCGCTGGCACACCGGCCGCGCGGTAGACTTCGAGGTCTTGCTCGCGGTCCCCGGCGGCGAAGGCGATCGTGCCGGATTGTGCGAGGCGTTGCAGGGCGGCGGACTTGAACTCGTGCGTGCGCTGGTATTTGCCGCGGAGAATGAGGTCGCCGGTGGGAAATTGGTAGCGGTCGAGCCACGCCGCCGTCGTTTCGCGCAGCGACTCCGGGCGGCTGCTCACGTAGGCAATCGCCACGCCGGCCGCGTGGACGCTGCTGAGCACGGTGGCGGCGTCGGGGATGGGCGGATCCCGATCGACGTCGGCAGCTCTAAAGTATGCGTCCCAGTCCATCTTGCCCTGCTCATCGGTGGCCGCCAGGCGGCGCGCCGTCTCATCAGCTACGGTCCCATCGATGTCAATCACGGCGTAAACAG
>JACPHN010000041.1 GCA_016188575.1 Candidatus Schekmanbacteria bacterium | reverse complement strand
AATTTCGCGGTGGTGGCGCACACCAGCCAGGAGTACGTCGCAGGAATCGGCTTCGCGGCCGACGGGGTGACGCTGGTGGTCGCGGAGACCGGGGCGCCGGTGGGCGAGGCCTTCCGCACCCCGACGCTGACCGTGTGGCGATCGCTGTACGTGGAGCGGGACACCATGGCGGAACCGGTTCTTACCCAGGAGCCGGGCCCGAGCCGGATCCCGGCGGGCGCGATCACGGAGAAGGCCGACTTGACGATGACCATCGGCGTCGAGATCCATCCACCTGGTGGCACCGATCAGTTCTCGGGCGGCGCGATCGCGCTCTACGCAGGCGAGACTCTTCTCGCGACCGACACGGTGACGTTCAATACGACCGGACCCGGCTCGCGGATCGTGGTGCACTATCCGGTGCCGGCGACGGCCGATACCTTCCGCGACCTGGTCGACGACGACGTGGCGCATGCGGTCACCGCAACGGACATGATCCCCGACCTCAGCCTGATGGCGTCGCGGTTCCTGTTCGCCTGCGTGCGCGTCGACACCACCAAGACCGACCTCGCCTCCGACAGCACCGCGTCCGTCGATGACGCCGCCGTGGCGTTCAAGCTGAACGTCGGGACGCTGGGGACGGACGAGAATGAGACGACGGAAATAGGCGATCTGGTAGGGGCGAACAAGCAGGCCGGCTCTTCCCCGGATTTCTGGGTCTCCTACATCCTGGGGGCCTATCAGGGGCGAGTGGACGAAGACAACGATCCCTACACAGAGATAGCCCGGAATGGGATCGGCGGGCGAGTGGCCAACCGCCAATACGCTCTCGTGTACCGCGAGACGGTGCGCGACGGATTCGGGGGCTCCTCGGCAGGAGGCACCACCTCCGAAGCCGACTACTGGGCATTGGTGGCCGTTCACGAAATCGCTCACCACTTCGACCTGGAAGACAACCGGAGCGATGGCCCGCTGATGAGCTATGTCGCCATCGCTACGGCGGACACGCAGGCGGAGCTCGACGCGCTGCAATTCAGCGGCGTTGGTCTGAGGAAAATCGTGTCAGTCGATCTCTACGGGAGGAATTGAAATGGTTGGCCGGTTATCGGTCTCAGAGGTCTGCGGATGTCTGCTGATGGTATCGATGGGCTGGGCCGTGGCGCACGGAGAGCCGATTCCAGATGCAATACGATTCAATCTCGAGTGCCAGGATGACACCATCACCTTTGGAGAACCAGCGCGCTTTTTTATATCTATTCATAACACCTCAGTGGTAACCATCCATATTTACCCGAGCATCATTGGCAACTCCATATTACTATGCTCTGTTGACGGCAGTAAGTATTCTCGTTGTGTCAATTGGCGAATGTGGGGGGATACCATGGAAAAACACGCGATGCTTCCCGGAAGCGCCTTATGGAAGGAGATCGGGTTGTATCTAAAAGGTGCAGTCAGGGAGGATCTCGAGCGACAAGACGGCTACGTGAATGACCTGGTCTTTCCCGGCCCCGGCACGTATTTCGTGAAGGCGCGATCAGGCGATGCGGAGAGCTTCCATTCCAACGCCGTCCGGGTCACTGTGGCGCCGCTCCCGGAAAGCGAGCGGCCGGTGATGGAGATCTGGAGCCGTCCGGAGGTCGCGAGGCTCATTCAGGGCTACACCTCGAAGGGTGCATTTCGCCGCGGTGACCGAACGCGTGCCCATTCTGAAGATGCGGGCCTTGTACCAGCAGCTCGTTATCGTCGACCGAAAGCTCTTCATGAGCGACGAGGTCGACTTGGAAGCGCTCGCTCGGGAGATCGAGTCGCGGATGCCCCTCGCGGACCGCGTCGGCCTTGGGGAGAAGATACGCGAATGGCTCCCGCGCGTCCTGGCCCGGGAAAAGCCGACCGAGGCGCCCACGGCGACGCAACCATGAGCAGCAGGTGATTCTCGGCGCCGCCTGACCGGCCTCTCGTCGTGAACCGCGCGCTGGCTTGGCCGGCCGGCCCCAAGCAATCGACGCGATCGCTGAGCGGTAATCTAGGGTTCCGTCCCCCTCAGTTCCACACCAGCACCGCCGACCCGCGCCGGATGAAACGGACGACCTCGCAACTCGAGTTTCCGATCAGAGGGACGAAATCCACGGCAACTCCGGCGAGGCTGGGGACGGACAGGTGTGCGCGGCGCGCCTCATCAGGCACACCGCGACGCGAAAAAGCATGAAAAACCAGCAGAGATCCTCCACCATAACGTCTGGCTACCCCTCACAGGCGTGTCCCAGGGATGCGTTTGGCACAAGCTGGACGCAACCGAGCAAAGTCGCCCGCGGGCCGGTGGATTTAGGAAGGCGTCATGGCTTGCTGCAGCCCCTCATCCCGGCTATGCTGCTATCTCCACTGTCTCGATGCCGCTTGGTCGGCTGTCCAACCCCCCCACTCTGAGGTCCCTCTTTGATGAGCCGCTTCTCTCCCTTGCCCGCCTTGGCCTTGTTCGTGCTGCTGGGCGCTCTTCTGAGCGTCGGTTCCACCAGTTGCGACTGGTTCGACAGCGACGACGATCCCAAGCCCACAGCGACTCCGACGCCAACGCCAACCGCCACTGCTTCTCCCACCCCCACCGCGACGCCCACGCCGGAAGGTGGTGCCATTGACCTCAACACCGCCGTGTTCAGCGAGCCGCGCGATGCCAACATCAGCGGCTGGGCGGAAACCGCGACCATGACGGTCTCCTTCGACGGTGCCGGGAATATCTGCCTCAATCACAACAAGTCTAATGTGTGGCCGACAGTCAATGGCGTAAACGTCAACTCCTGGGTAGTCGTCAATCTCGGCGGCACCTGGTATGCGGCGACCTTCGAATGGATGAGGGCGGGATCCATGTGCAAGCCGATGTCCACGGTTCAGGGGAATCACATCAAGGTGGCGCCTCTGGATACCTGGAAGCCGAAGTCGGGCGAGCAGCTCGGATTCATCGTTTCGGGGCTGGCACGCCTCGGCGAGCGCAGTGTGGCGGAGCGCTCCAACGTCTACATTACGCGCTGGCCATAGGAATCGCTATTGCCGCCGCCGCGCGCGCCGGGCCGGCGCGGCGGCGAAGCCCGTCCGGTAACCGGGACGGACCCTAAAGGACTCGCGGCGTCTTTCCGAGCCGCCCCGCTGCAAAGTCGACGACCGCGTAGGCGAGCGAGCGGAGCAGCCGGCGGGCGCCGGCGCGCCCCTTTCGTGACGCGATCAGCGCAGCGCCAGACCGTCGCGCCAGAAATGCGGGCCACATCGCGGCGTATTCGAGGCGTGAGCGCCGATAGCGCGAAAACAGCACCAGCAGATTGCGGCTGGCGTAGTACATGCCAAGCGGCGTGATCGCGTCCGCACGGGGCGAGACGTCGTGCCACACGACCGACGACGGCACGTAGCGTACGTCGTAACCCGCTCCGCTCATGCGTAGGCACCAGTCGACGTCATCCTGGTAGAGAAAGAGCGCGTCGTCCATGAGCCCCACGCGGTCGATGACCTCGCGCTTGACCATCAGCGAGCAGGCGGGCATGTAGGGGACTACCCCGGCGCTGTTGAACGCTGCGCCATCGCGTTTTCCGTATCCGATGTGAAACGTGTAGTTGAACATCCGGCGGTAGACGGCGCCGGCACACCACAGACGCTCCTTGTCACTCCAGAAGTAGGACTTGGACCCGGCCGCTCCCGCCGCCGGGCTCTCGCCAAGCGCCCTGACGAGCTCGGCGACGCAGTCGCGATGCAGCACGACGTCACTGTCCAGGAGGTGCACGAGCACCGCCCCGCGAGCGCAGGACCACCGCACGCCGGTGTTGAAGCCGCCCGCACCGCCCAGATTCTCTCGATTCTCCAGCACGGTAATGCGATCGCCAAATCGCGCCAGCAAGGCGTCGGCCGAGCCATCCGTCGAGCCGTTATCGACAACGACGACGCGTGTGCGCGGGTAGGATTGATCGAGCGCCGACGCCACGCACCGCAAGACGTCGTCGCGGCGGTTGAACGTGCAAATAACGCAATGGACTTCCTCGCCCGGAATCCACCGCCTGTTCGACGTCGCCGCGACAGCTCCCGCCTCGGTCTCTCCCCCCACTTGCGGCGTGAGATCAGGTGGAATGCCCCTCTCCGTCCCGCTCCCCGCTTGCGGGGGGAGGTGAGGTCGGCGGTCTTCGTGATGCACTTTCCCCGCAGCTTGCAGTCGCACCTCCGGTGGATTCAGGCCGGGTTCCGAGACCGCTCCTTGCTGATCAGACATGCGGTTCCGATTGTACGTTCGGGAGCTCGCGACGAAGGTTGACGCCCAGCCCCGCAAGCCTTCTGGGCAGATCGACGTGACCCCGCTCGATCTGATACGCGTTGTCGATGACCGTTTCGCCCTCGGCGGCGGTGGCGGCGAGCAGCGTTGCGATTCCGGCGCGAATGTTGTGCGCGGTGACGTGAGCGCCTACGAGCCGCGCGACGCCGTGCACGACGGCGAGTCTATTGCCTTGCTCGATCGAGATCTCGGCGCCCATCTTGCCGAGCTCTTCCGAGTGGCTGAAGCGGTCGCTGAACACTTCTTCCCGGATGTAGCTCGTGCCCTCCGCGATGCAGGCCAACGCCATGACCGCGGGCTGCAAGTCGGTAGCAAAGCCCGGGTAGGGGTGCGTGACAATGTTGATCGGCCGCAGCTTTCCGCGCCGCGAGACCATCGTAATCTGGCCATTGACGTGGAAATGAGCGCCCATCTGGCTGAGCTTTTCGGCGACGAGGCGGAGGCGGTCAAGCTCGAAGCCGATGATCGCAATCTCGGCATCGGGTCGAATCGTCGCCAGGGCGGCCGCGAACCCGGCGTCCAGGCGATCCGGCGGAATCGTATACTCGGTGGGCCGCAGGGCAGTAACGCCTTCCACGCGCACGGTGCGTGAGCCGGTTCCGTGGATGTGGGCGCCCATGCGCCGCAGCATCTCGGCAAAATCGGCGATTTCTGGATCGCAGCCGGCGTTCTCGATGATCGTTGTGCCCTCGGCCACCGCGGCGGCCATCATGAGATTCTCGGTGCCGGTGTGGCTGGGGACGTCGAGGTAGGTCGTCGCACCCCGGAGCCGCCGCTCCGTCAGCTTCAGCGCCAGGTCCGGCTCCTGAACGGCTCCCATCCGCACGAAGCCCCGGTAGTGGAAATCAACGCCCCGGTCGCCGAGCGAGCAGCCGCCGATCGTGTCGATGTGCGCCTCGCCGAGCCGCGCGAGTAGAGGGGCGAGGAAAAGCACGGAGGCTCGCAACCGGCTGGTGAGCGCGGCTGGCACCGGGGCACTGTGCAGGTTGGCTGCGTCGATGACGGCAATCTGCTCGGCGGGGTAGTAGTCGACTCGCGCTCCCAGCACGCGCGCGATGCGCAGCGCCAGTACCACGTCGTTCAGCGGCGGCACGTTGCGCAGAATGGTGGCGCCTTTTTCCGGCAGCAAGGCCGCGGCGATGGCCGGTAGCGCGGTGTTTTTCGATCCCTGCACGAAATACACGCCGGCGGGCGCGTCGCTGCCCGAGAGCCGATAGGTCGGGCTGTCGGCCTCCGCAACCGTCAGGTCGTCAAGTTCCATTCCCAATCTCGGTTTCGACGTTCCGCGCTCCAGTGCGCGGCCCAGTAGGGGCGAGCAGCTCGGCGAAAAAGCCGCGGTGCCACTCGTAGAGAGTGATCATGAGCAGCCACAGGAAGCGCGGCCAGGCGGGCACGGGCACCTTGCGCGCGGCAAACAGGGCACAGGCTCCGAGCAGCGACAGGCCAGCGACATACAGGAGACGGACCGGAATTCTCGCTCCCCCCATGAGCACAAAGGCGATTATCGCAAGCATGATGGCCGGAACGGCATGGAGCAGGCGGAAGGGCCCATGCAGTCGCACGAGCACCGCCTGGGCCCAACCGTAGCGCCGCATCATCCGGCGCAAGGCCGTCACGTCGCGCGGCCGGTAGTGAGCGACCAGAGCCCGTGGCTGAAAATACAGGTGCCAGCCCTGTTGCGCCAGGCGCCGATCGAGATCGGTGTCTTCGCCCGGAAACAGCCCGGGGAGAAAACCTTGCTCCTCCAGCAGCGCGTCGCGGCGGTATAGCGAGTTGCAGGAGGGATTGTGAGGTACCTCGCGCACGGAACCGCTGGCGACCTCGCGCGCGTAGTCCGCGAGGAAACCCACCGCGACCAGAAAAACCTGAACCGTGCGGCCGAACTCGCACTCGTCCGGTGGCGAGATCTGCCCACCCCCGACGCCGGCGGTCTTCTCGTGGGCATGCAAAGCGTAGGTTTCGCACAGCCGCTGCAACCAGTCGGCGGCGGGTAGGCAGTCGGCGTCCGTGAACGCGACGAGCTCGCCGCGGGCCCGCTCGATTCCCACATTGCGCGCCGCGGACGGACCCTTTCCCGGGTTGCGGAGAAAGATGACCGCGGGCCTGCCGGCTTCGCTCTGCAGGTGCTCGAGAAAGGCAGGCGTGTCGTCAGAGGAGCCGTCGTCAACGACAATGATCTCCAGCGGCGGGCACGTCTGCTGGCGCAGATGATCGATGCATCGCGGTAGGATGGGCATCCCGTTGCGGACCGCGATTACCACCGAGACCTCTCGGGCAAATGTCTCGCCGTGCGCGCTCATCTACATCCGGTCAGGAGCGCTGACGCCGAGCAGCCCCAGGCCATGGCGCAGCACGTTCTGCACAGCCCGCACGAGGTACAGGCGCGCGGCCGTGAGCGCCTCATCTTCGACAATGAACCGATGATGCTGGTAGTATTGCTGAAGCTTGGTGGCGAGCTCGTGCAGAAACGTGGCGATCCGGTGGGGCTCGTAGGCAGCGGCCGCCGCCTTGACGGTATCCGGATAGCTGACCAGTGCGCGGATCAGACCGAGCTCCTCCGGGAGGGCGAGCGGTTCGAGAGCGCCGAGCGTGGGGACGAGAGCGAGCGGCGCACCTTGCCGCTCCTCGTACACGGTGAAGACGCTCGCGATGCGGGCGTGAGCGTACTGAATGTAGTACACCGGGTTGTCCTGAGTTTGCGACGTCGCCAGGTCCACGTCAAAATCGAGGTGGCTGTCGAAGCGGCGATTGACGAAGAAGAAGCGCGCGGCGTCGGCGCCTGTCACGCCGACCAGGGCGTCGAGCTCGAAGAACTTGCCGGCCCGCTTGGACATTTTTAGTCGCTCGCCATTCTGAATCAGGTTGACCTGTTGCGCAATCAGGACGTCGAAGGCGTCTGCGGGTTTGCCAAGGGCGGCGAGCGCCGCTTTCATGCGTGCGATGTGGCCGTGGTGGTCAGGTCCCCAGATGTCCAGGAGCAGGTCATAGCCGCGATTGAGCTTGTCGAGATGGTAGGCGATGTCAGCAAGGAAATAGGTCGGACGACCGTCGGAGCGGACGAGGACGCGGTCCTTGTCATCGCCGAATGCCGTTGTGCGCAGCAGCTCGGCGCTGCCGGCCGCGGCGGTCGGCGGCGGCGGGCCTTCTGCTTCCCCCGCCGCATCGTCGTCCTCGGCGCTGGCGGCATCGGTCCTGTAGGTATGCCCGAGCGCGCGCAGCCGTTCCAGGGCCGCCCAGACGCGCCCATCTTCGTGCATCTCGCGCTCGCTGAACCAGCGCTCGAAAGTGACCCCGAGCTGCTCGAGCGAGCGGCGGTGAAGAGCGACCATGAAACGCACCGCCAGGTCTCGATAGTGCTCGACAGAATCCGCATGCTCCAACGCGGCGTGGCCCTCTCGCGCGAGGATCTCGGCGGCGAGATCGCGCAGATATTCGCCGTGATATCCACCTTCGGGGACGCTGGTCGGCTCCCCGGCAAGCGTTCTGACGCGAGCCTCGACCGAGGCACCGAGAAGCTTGACCTGATGGCCTGCGTCATTGATGTAGAACTCGCGATCCACCGTTTCGCCCAGAGCGCGGAGAATGCGCGTAAGGCTGTCGCCGAGCGAGGCGGCGCGAGCATTGACGACATTGAGGGGGCCCGTGGGGTTGGCGCTGACGAACTCGATCTGGATGCGCTTCCCCGATGGGGCCGAGGTATTCAGGATGGGGTCGGACGCGGCAAGAAGGCGGCGCAGCTCCTCATGCCAGCTCGTCGAAGTGAGCACAAAGTTGATGAATCCGGCGCCACCGACGTCGGCGCGCGTGAACCTTCGTCCGGCGTCCGGAAGGTTCTCCAGCAGCGCATCGGCAATCATTCTGGGCGCCTTGCGTTCGGCTTTTGCCGCGGCCAGCGCGATGTTCGAGCACAGCTCGCCGTGCTCTGGGTTTCGCGATTCCTCCACCAGAAACGGCGGGCACTCGGCGCTGAGCCGGCCCTGCTCGCGGCAGCGCGCATGCGCCTCGCGCAAGGCACTATGGATGTAGTCTTTCATCTGCAGTCCTGGGCAGCGTTGGACGCGGCGGCGCGCCGATGTGCTGCGCAATCGGTTGACCGGGTGAGTTATCCTGTCTTGCTCGTCTGGTCGATGATGAGCTCTTCGCCGATGGGCAAGTAGTGATCGGCGTTCTCCCGCAGATCCACGGCGGTATTGTACCGGAAAGCCGCAATCTCTACCTCGATGCCGTGGCGTTTCAACAGCTTGACCAGGGGAACGAAATCGCCATCGCCGCTGACCAGCGTGACGACGTCGAGCTGGCCGATGAAGCTGATGATGTCGAGCGCCATCTCCATGTCCCAGTCGCCCTTGGCCGAGCCGTCAAGGCGAGTGCGCAACGCCTTTGTCTTGACGGTATAGCCGCAGTGCTCCAAGAACGATGTGAAGGAGGATTGGTCGACGTCCGGTGTCTGAATGGTGTACGCGACCGCGATCGCCACGTCGCGGTCGCGCTGCAGGGTTTCGAGCAGGCATTCGTAGTCCAGGCGGCCATGAAACTGACTGCGCGCGGCGTAAAACATGTTTTGGACATCGACAAACACGCCGAGGCGGCGACGGCCGTTCTTGTTCTTTTCGGCCCATTCATCTACCTGCAGGCTGCGCTCCTCCTGGAAGTAGAGCACGGTTTCATCGACCGCCGCGCGCGCCGTGGCGAGAATCTGCGCGATCTCCTGTTGGCCGCGCAGCGACCGCCGGATCATCATCAGAATTCGGTGCTTGAGTCCTTCGGTTTCCAGCGTCAGCCGGCGCTTGTCGGCCTCGATATCCTCGACGTAGCGCAGCCGGCGCTCCCATTCCAGAAGTTGTTCCCGCAGGCGTTCGTTCTCCCGGCGCAGGCCCGCGCTCGCCGCGGTGTCGTGCGTCCCCGAGCGCAGCAGGCCAAGCTCGGTCTCCGCGCGCCGCAGGTCCTCGCGCAACTCGGCGTTGGTGTCGACAAGGCGGTTTCGCTCGCGGCGAAGCTGGCCACTTGCCGCCTCGAGATCCGCGAGCTGCTCTTGCGCCCGCTTGAGCCGCCGCTGGCTCGAGCTCAGCTCCGAGCGCACCCGGAGCAAAGCGCTTTCCTGCTGTACCAGCTTCGACCGGAGCTCCTCGGTCTCGGATCCTGTTTCCGGCTCAAGCTCATCGTCCAGATCATCGGCCCACTGCGTGAGGTTTCGGACCGACAGCACGACGGTCTCTTCGCTATCGATCTCATCGAGGTCGAAATCATCCTCTGGTTCGCCCTCGCGCCGTGGTGCGGGGCGCGCTTCGGCGCGATTGCGAGGGAGATCGGGAAAGGCCCTGGAGAGGTTGGAATCGTCTGTTTCGTTTTCCATGGCTATCGGCTCTGGCTCCGGTTGGGAGACCTCGACTTCAATAAGGGACTCGAGGCTGTCGCAAATCGCCCTGGCGATTGACTGTACATCCTCCCGGCGGTCGACGGCCAGTGCCCACAGCAAGGGGCCAAGACGTCCCTCGCGGAACATCGCCTCGATCTCGACGGAGGTCATGCGCAGGTCGGGCGCTGACGATTGCTCCACCTGCTCGATAAGCGGCTGATTCTTCTTGACAAGCGCCTTGATGATGGGCCATGCGGTCTCCGCGTCGCGAAAAAAATCACGACCCAGTGCCCCCACAAGCTCTTCTGAGGGTATGGAGTGGGTCCGCATTCCATTGAAACTGATGTTGGTGCGATTTACGATATTCACCAGCTCGCGGTGAGAAAGTTTGCTTGCAAGCACGATTTCCAGATGCTTCGGACGAAGTAGTGAGATCAGGTTCTGATACAAATGTCCATATCGCATGTGTGGAACCTTTCCGGTTCAAGAAACGCCGAGCGGAGACGAAGGTGATTATGGTTGGCGTTTGCTTATGCAGTTGCATCTCGTTGTAATCCTATCCGTGGTCTAGTCTTCGGTCTCTAGAGCGGAATGGCGGCTCTTCGTCTGTGGGAGTTTCGAAAGAAAGGGCGCGATCAGATCGAGCGGCAGCGGAAAGATTGTGGTGGAGTTATTCTCCGTGGCGATTTCCGCTAGAGTTTGTAGATAGCGCATTTGCAGCGCCATGGGATGAGATTCCATGATCTCGGCGGCGTCGGTCATGCGCTGCGCGGCCTGAAACTCGCCTTCGGCGGCGATGACTTTGGCGCGCCGCTCCCGCTCTGCCTCCGCCTGGCGCGCCATGGCCCGCCGCATTTCCGTCGGCAGATCGACGTGTTTGACCTCCACATTGGTGACCTTGATGCCCCACGGATCCGTGTGACGATCCAGCAGCTCCTGCAACTTGGCATTCAGTTTTTCGCGCTGGCTGAGGAGCTCGTCGAGGTCCACGGTACCGAGCACGCTCCGCAGGGTTGTCTGGGCCAGTTGCGAGGTCGCCTCGATATAGTTTTCCACGGTGAGCACGGCGCTATTGGCGTCGACCACGCGGAAGTACACGACCGCGTTGACGTTTACCGAGACATTGTCCCGGGTGATGATATCTTGGGGGGGAACGTCCATCACGATGAGGCGCAGGCTGACGCGGACCATGCGATCGACGAAGGGGATGACAAGCCTGAGTCCCGGCAGCTTGGGAGACGGGAGGATGCGGCCAAGGCGGAAGAGCACTCCGCGCTCGTATTCGTTGATGACCTTGAGCGCGGCGGCCACGATCGCGACTATGGGCCCGGCGATGGCGAGAAAGATCTTCGCGAAAACGATCAAGCCACCCATGTCATCTCTCCCAGCACGTAAGTCTTGGTTGTTTTATCCCTCGTCGTAGTATTAACATCAGCGGTCGCTCTTCGCTACTCTCGGTGGCGCGCCGTGTCGTCAGGAGCCGGGGCGGGGAGCTCTAAATCGCCCGCCTGCTCGGGTGCAAATGGCACCGTTGAGTGATTTGGGGCGGTGACCAGCAGGGTGAGCCCCTGGACGGAAGCGACTCTGACCGCTTGCCCTGGTTCCATCGGAGCCGCCGTGGGATCGAGCGCGACGGCTCGCCAAAGCTCGCCGCGTGTAGAGATTTGACCCTCGGGGGCGATGCGGGTGACGACAGTTCCGGTCGCACCGACCATGTCCTGAAGACCTGTCCGCGGGGGAAGCCGCGCGGCGCGGGCGAGCGCGGACGCGATGCTCAGCACAATGGCTGCCGTCGAGCCGGTAATGGACGCGATCAGCCAGGGGTCGACCCGCAGCGCCGGAATCCGGCTGTCGTAGAGCAGGATTGACCCCAGCGCCAGGCAGAGGATTCCGCCCGCCGCGAGCAGACCGTGGCTAACAATCATTGCCTCGGCGACAAACAAGGCCATCGCGAGCAGCAAGAAGAGGATTCCAGCGAAGTTGATGGGAAGTACCTGGAAGGCGAGAAACGCCAGCACCAGGCACACCGAGCCAAAGATGCCAGGGAAAATGACGCCGGGATGCGAAATCTCAAAGAAGAGTCCCCAGAACCCGAGAATGAGCAGCACATAGGCCACGTTGGGATGCGCGACGAAGCGCAGCACGCGATAGGCGAGACTGGCGGGAGCCTCCGCGATCGTGGCGTGCTCCAGATCGAGAATTACCGTTCTCGTGCCGACCTCGACGGAGCGACCGTTGGCGGCGCGCAAGAGGTCTTGCGGCGTTGGAGCGATGAAGTCGATGACACCGAGCTCGAGCGCCTCGGCCGCCGTCGAGGAACGCGAGTCGCGCACTGCTTGCTCGGCCCAAGTCACATTGCGGCCGCGTCGGGCAGCGATGCCGCGAATCCAGGCCAGCGTATCGGCGAGTACCTTGTCGTCCAGAGGTGTCGACATTCTGGTCCTACCGGCTGGCTTGGGGGGCGGCGCCCCGTCGCCGCCGGCCGCGGGCGCTTCGCTCGGAGTCCGCGCCGGAGGCGGCGCCGCAGGGGTGTCCTGTCCCTGGTCCTCACCCGGGAGCGTGGGAATGAGGCGTTCGTGAGACTGCACGGGGTGCGCGGCGCCGATGTTGGTCGCGGGGGCCATCGCCGCGATGTGCGCGGCGAGGGTAATGAACGTCCCGGCGCTCGCTGCCCGGGCGCCGTCCGGACCTACCCACACCACTACAGGCACCGGGGAGCCGAGGATGGACTTCACCATTGCACGCGTTGCGTCTAGCAGCCCGCCGGGCGTGTCGAGCTCGATCACCACAGCGGCACCGGGGATGGCCGACGCCGACCGAATGGCCTCCGCGAGGTATTCCGCGGAAAACGAGCTGATCACGCCGTCGATGCGTACCCACGAAACGGTTGTTGCGGACGGCGCCGCTGCTACCGGTGGGTGCGCGCCCGTCAGCGCGCACCACGCGCACAGCAGAATCGCTCGCAGAAGGCGGTGGCGGCCTCGGACTCCCGTTGGTGCGGCAGGTTCCGGGGCCGACCCGCTCATTCCAGCTCCTGCTGCTGTGTTACCGGGCCGATGGCGTCGAGGTCCGGTGACACGACCGACCAGAATGAGAGAAAGTAACTGATCCCCGAAACAATGGCCAGGATCGTCGCCACGCCCAGCGCGAGCTGACCTATGAAATAGGCCTTGAGCACCTTGACGTTGAGAATGAGCAAGGATATGGCCACGATCTGGGCGACCATCTTCCACTTCCCGAGGGTTTCGGCGGCGATGACAACGTTGCGCGTGGCCGCAATCGAGCGGAGCCCCTGGACGGCGAACTCGCGGCCGATAATCACGCAGACGACCCATGCAGGCGCACGCTCCATCTCGACCAGCGAGATGAGGGCGGCGGAGGTCAGGAGCTTGTCGGCGATCGGGTCGAGCAGTATACCAAGGGTGGTGACCTGGTTTCGCCTGCGGGCCAGATACCCGTCGAGCCCGTCTGTGGCTACTGCCGCCAGGAATAGCAGCACGCCGACGTAATCGAGCCAGGTGCGCACGTCCGACCTGACTTCGGTCAGCAACACGACGATCAGCACCGGTACCACAAAGATACGCGCGAGAGTGAGCTTGGTAGGCGTGTTCATAAGGCGAGCGGAAGCGCTCCGGGGTTGTGGTCAGGTTCATCGGTGTCCTATCATCACCAGTTCGACGGTGTCAATTCCGCGCGCCGTTTGCGCGGCGCGACAAACCCAGATCCCCGAGGAGCCGCATGAGCGTCAGAGTCAACAATCGCATCTCGTCACTTCCGCCCTCTCCCACAATGACGGTAAGCGCGCGCGCCGCGGAGATGCGTAGGCAGGGTATCGACGTGCTGTCCTTCGCGGCCGGCGAGCCGGATTTTCCGACTCCGGCGCATGTGGTAGATGCCGCCATTGCCGCCATGCGAGCCGGAAAAACCACGTACACGGCGGCAGTGGGGCTGGTCGAGCTCCGGGAGGCCATTTGCCGCCGACTGCGCGCCGAGATCGGAGTTTCCTTCACCCCCGCCGAGGTGGTCGTGTCGCCCGGCGCCAAGTACGCCCTGTTCGCCGCCTTTCAAGTACTTCTCGAACGCGGCGACGAAGTGATCATTCCCGCCCCCTATTGGGTCTCGTTTCCGGAGCAGGTGCGCCTGGCGGATGGCGTTCCCGTGATCGTCGACTGCCCGGCCGAGACCGGGTTTGCGCTGGACCCGGAGGCCCTGCGTGCGGCGATCACCGAGCGCACCAGGGTGATCGTGCTGAACTCGCCCGGCAATCCAACCGGTGCGGTCTACTCGCGGCAGGCATTGGAGTCGGTACTGGACGTGGTGCGCGGGCACCGCGGCCAACCCCTCTGGGTCCTGTCCGATGAGACCTATTCGCGGCTTGTCTTTGACGGCGCCGAGCATTTTAGCCCGGCCCAGATCGCGCCCGACCTGCGAGATCAGATCCTGATCGCCAGCTCGCTGTCGAAAACATACGCCATGACGGGATGGCGCGTCGGGTTTTTGGCAGCTCCCAAGGACGTGATCACGGCGATCGGCACCCTGCAAAGCCACTCGAACTCAAACGTCAACACGATTGCTCAGTGGGCCGCCATCGCCGCCTTGGACGGCGATCAGACGGTTGTGGAGTCGATGCGGGAAGCTTTTTCCGAGCGGCGGAAAATTGTTCTCGAGCTCCTCGCGGCTGTCCCCGGCTTCTCCTGCGGCGCACCGAGCGGCGCATTCTACGTCTTCCCGTCCACGCGCGGCGTCATGGATAGCTCTCTGGAGATGGCACGGATATTGCTAGAAGAAGCCCGCGTGGCAGTCGTACCAGGCGATGCTTTTGGAGCACCCGGCCATCTGCGGATCTCCTATGCGACATCGCTGGCGAACCTGAGAACAGGAATCGAGCGCATTCGGCAGGCTGTAGAGAATTTGGCTCGCCGATGAGCCCGGAGGCGGGGCGTCAACGTGATGACACCAGACGTCGGAATCAAGGCAAACGAACCGTTGCAATCGCCTGCGCCCCGGTGGGAAAGCGGGGACGCGGGAGAGCTTCTGCAGCGGCTGCAGCGCCGTCGGGCCACCGGCGTGCTATTCCTGCGATGGCCGGCCGCTGCCGCATCCACCGCGGCCCCCGTCCTGCGTGCGGAGATCGTGATGCGCCGCGGCCGAGTCGCCGGCGTCAGCTCATCGGATGCCGAGCGGGGATTTCTGTCGGCGCTGGCCAGGCGGTCGCACCTCAGGAGACTCGCGACCAAGCTCTCGTCGCTCATGCCCGCCGCTGGCGAGTCCCTTGCGGCCCGCCTCACCGCCTCCGGGACTGCTGGTGCCGCGGAGGTTCGTCGCGCCGTCGAGACTTCGGCGCGGGACACCCTCTCGTTCTTGCTCGAGCTGCCGGCAGCGCGCTGGCGATTCGTCCCGGGGAGCGTGGCGATGGGGCGAAGTTGGAGCGTCGCGCGGTGCGATCTGACCCGCCATCTGAGAGCGGCGGAGGCCGCGGCTGCTACCTATCGCGGCAGGGCTGGCGCACCGGCGGCGGCAGCGGCGGCGACAGCGGACGCTCCAAAACGCGGCTCGGGCGATCGTCTCAGTGGGTCGCGATGGCTTCGGGTGGCCGTGGTTGCTGCCGGTCTGGCGTCCTCTGCCGCCATTCTCCCGGCCGTGGGGGCGTTTTTCGGCAGCGCGGGAAGCCCCGTGAGCCGGCTGCTCCAGGGCGTCGGCTCGAACGAGCTCGAAAAGATGAGTCGCGTTGCGGTTACTCAGCATGATGTCGAGCTTCCGCCGCGGTTCGGCGGCCGCACCGCGACGGAGATTGCCGCACTGCAGCCGCCCGGCGATGCTTTGGCGATCGCAGACGAGAAGGGCCAGTCTGCCCTGCGCCCGCGTTTCGCGAGCGTCGCGGCTGCGCGCACCGAGCTCGACGAGATGCGCGCCGCCCGCGCTGCGATCGTGCGGGCCGGAAGCGTCACCCCCAACATCTTCGTTGTCGACCGCAACAGCGCCAAGCTGTACCACTTCCGCGTGCACCCCGTCGATCGCTCCGTTGACGTGGTTCGCACGTTCCCCGTCGCCTTCGGCATGGTGGATGGGTCCAAGCGAGAGGAAGGAGATCTCCGGACGCCGACAGGTGTCTATCTCACCCATGGCCTGCTGCAGCCGCCGGCGATTGCGGCCGAGTACGGCTTCGGTGCATACCCCCTCGATTATCCCAACCCCGCCGACACCGCAGCGGGTCGGACCGGCAATGGAATCTGGATTCACGGCACGAGCGACTACACGCCCGGCGAGGCGGTTCGCGTCACGCGGGGCTGTATCACCATGGATGACAGGGACCTGCAGGCGCTGCGCGAGCCGTTTCTGCAGACGACCGCCCCCGTGATAATTCTGCCATCGACGGCGCGATCTGAGGAGCCCGCAGCGCAGGAAGCCGAACAGATGATTGCAGACTGGGCATACTTTCGTCAGGCCCAGCAACTTTATTCGATACTCGGTTCGTCTGTGACCGCCGCTGATGCGGCGCCAGGCCATCGGGTGTCGGCTCAGGCGCTGGGCGAGCTGCGGCAGCGGATCGAGAGCGCGTGGCCTGTCGGGCGGGCCTCGGACGCGACGATTCTGCTCGCTGGTGATCAGCTCGTAGCCTTCGTTCCCGCACCTGAAGCCGACGGTCCGCCGATCGCCGTCTATTTCCACGCCGCGACGGAGGACCCCGAGTCCTCGCGACCCAGCGCGTGGCACTGGGTCGGCGACACGACCTTGGAAGCTGCGGCGCCAGACGCTGCTGCCGTCGCGCCGGCACCTGTCCCGCAAGCTGACGTGTTACCGGTGGCCGCGCCGCGGCGAGCGGCCAACGGTAGCGGAACCATCAAGCTGAGCCACCTTTCCCTCGCCGAATCGGGGGCTGGACAGACGCGGGTGAGCTTTTGGCTGGAACGCGAGCCCTATGGCGAAGAACCCGTGTCAGGCTGGTGCCGCGTGTTCCTGCGCGACGCGAGCCGCGCGCGGATTTCCGTCTACCCGGCCTCCGCCGTGGCGCCCGCGGCCGGGCGCGGAGACCCTTTCAAGATCCGCCGCTTCAAGGCCCTGTCGTTTGACGCCCCCGCCGGCCAGGTCGGCGAGCTATGGGTGGAGATCCTCGGGAAGGACGGGGCGCAAATCGCCCTGCATAGATTGGCTGACCTCAACGCCTCCACGGCCCGCAGCGACGAAGCACCGCAGGCTGCGCCCGATCCCGCGAGTACGGCCGCGGCGGCGGGGCGGTCCTGACGCGCTACGAGCCCACTCGCTCGACACCGGGTGCCGCCACTGCGGCCGAACCGCGGCCCGGAAGTAGCCCGGGAGCCGCCGCTTCGCTAACCGCCATCGTCGCCAGCCCCGTGCTCCCAAACTCGTACCGCAGGACGTGGCCATAGCGGCAGTTAACCCACAGGGAGCTGCCATCGCAGCGGACGGCAGCGATTTCGTCGTCTGGGTGAACCGCGCGCTGCGGCCCCCACCATTGGCTGCCATCGGTAGTCCACATCACCTCGCCGCTTTCCAGGGCGGCCACGTAGCGCTTTTCCCCGCACCAGCTCGCCGTGACCAAACGACCCGGCATGTCAGACTTCCGCCAGTTGACCGTGGGCCCCTGCGTAATCCACAAGCTGCGATCGGATACCACCATCAAGCCCCCGTCGAGCGCTACGAGGTCGCGTAGCGGCTCACTCGTAGCGAGCAGCATGCGTTCGCTACCGTCGGGAGCACGCGCAACGACGCGTTCGGACAGGGCGCGCTCGCCAGCGCGCGACACGATCTCCACCTCGCCATACAGCGGCGATTGCAGCCGTTTGCTCGTCGAACGGTTCGCACTTGCATCGCGACAGGCCCGATCCGCCGCGCCCATACAGTCGTCCAACGGGACATCGGTCCACTTGTCGCCGATGGCGCGCCCCGTGAGCCCATCGAAGCGATCCGCGAAGACTCCAAGCGTGACAAGAATCAGCCCGATAAATGCCAAAGCCATGCCGCGCAACCGGTGGCATCCGTGATCCGCGAGCATTTCGCAGCTCGAAGTGGATTGCTGTGAAGCGGTGTTTGCTGTAGGGTTCATGGTAACCAGGTTCCCTCCCCTGTGGGATCGTGCAGTACTCTTTTCGCGGATACCGTTGCAACTGTTGCGCCACCTGTGCATGGGCGGTCCGTCCGCTGCTTTTGGGGCGCCTGTCGAGGTACGATACAGGCCTCCTCGCGCGTTGGCGGAGCCTGAAAGTGACGGCGACGGATGTGAGCGGACGGGATGATTCATACAGTAGGAGTCGGTGACCTGGCAATTGGGCTCGCCGGGGACGTTCTGGTTACCCATGCGCTAGGGAGCTGTCTGGGCCTGGTCGCCCACGATCCGATTGCGAAAATTGGCGGGTTGCTTCATGCCATGTTGCCGGTGTCCCGACTGAACGAGAAACGCGCGGCCGAAAACCCGCACATGTTCGTGGATTCGGGCTTCATGTCGCTTCTCGATGGGCTCTTTGCATTGGGAGCGCAAAAGCAGCGACTCATCCTGAAGGCAGCAGGATGCGGCAGCCCTCTGGGCGAGAATATGGTCTTCGATGTTGGCCGCAGAAACTACGAAATTCTCATCAAAATTATCGAGAAGAACAGTCTGGGATTGACCGCCGAATCCGTCGGCGGAAGCGTTAGCAGAACCGTCCATTTCGAGGTGTCCAGCGGCCGGCTGGCGCTGCGGATCGGCGGCAGGGAGGAGCTGCTGTGATTCGTCTGACGGCGGCAGATGCCGTCGAGAAGGCAGCGAGTCTGCCGTCGCTACCGGGGTCGGCCACCAGAATCCTGGCGCTGCGCGACGACCCGAATGCCCGGGCCACGGACGCGGAACAGGTCCTGCGGTTCGATCCACACCTGGTGGCGATGGTGCTGCGTGTCGCGAACTCGGCGTATCTCGGGCTACCTGGTAAGGTCAGCTCCATTCGCCATGCGGTGACGCTACTTGGCTGGAGGAAGCTGTCAGAGGTCGTGGTGGCGGCCTCGCTGCGCGATGTGCTGGCGCGCACCGTGCCCGGATACGAGCTCCAGCCGGGCGAGCTACTGCATCACAGCATCGCGGTGTCGATAGCCGCCGAAGAGCTCGCCAGGGAGCTCGGCCTGCGCGACGTGGCCGAGACCTTTACCACCGCGCTTTTGCATGATATCGGGAAGATGGTTCTCGCCGATTTCCTGGCGGCAGAGCTCCCGGGTGTGCAGGCACGCGTTGCCGCAGGGGCAACACTCGAGCAGGCCGAAGAGGCCGTTATCGGCGTCGGCCATGGTGAGGTCGGGGCGTATCTGCTGCGGCAGTGGTCACTCCCCGCACACGTGGTAATGGCGGTGCGCTGGCACCACGACCCGGATTCCTCAGGCCAGGCTTCGCCACTGACCGACGTCATCCACCTCGCTGATGTCCTCTGTTTCATGCTCGGTTTCGGAGTCGCCTGGGAAGGCCTCGCCCATCTGCCATCGCCGGCTGCCTCAGCGCGTCTCGGCGTGACTCATGACGTGCTCGACACCGTCGCCAGCAGGACCGTGGACACTGCCGAGGAGCTGTTCGCCATGCTCAAGGGAGGGTGACGGGTTTGCGGGTGTTGAGCCGCGTTGAGGCAATCGAGTATGGGCGATAAGATGCTAGAAGGTGCCCCTTTGCTGGAAACGGTGCTGCGCGCAGGGTGCTGGTGGGGCGAGACGCTCGTACTCTATCTGTATGTTCCACGGCATGATATTTCCTACTTTTCGACGACGATTCAGGCGTACGGCGGAGTCGCATCCATTCGCACCTGCCTGCCGCGCGGAACGCTCCTGGAGGCGACGGTTCCGCGAGAGCAGCTCGGGATTTTCGTTTGCCTGTCGGAATCTCTGGCCGAGGAGGTCGATTTTCACGTTGTCGATGCTGCCATGGGCATTCCGTGTTGGTGGGGGCGACTCTCAGTGCGCCCTTAGAGCCGATGGGGACGAGCGATGACCGCCAAGCGGGCGTTCGGGGCGGTGTACTGCCTCTTCCTGCTGCTGGCTACCTGGGTCGCCGCCCAGGAGATTCTCGTCGTGACGGGATTGGCTCCAGGCCAGTCGTCCACTCCTGACAGCTCCAGACCTCCCGCGCCGACAACTCCCGAGCCGGTCTATGGGCCGCTCGCAGTTCCATCCGCGCTCACGGCGGCGGTGCGTACGTATCGCGCTGCGGGGTCGCGGCCCCGCCAGAGCGACGCGGAGTGGCGAGCGGTCCTGCGGGCTCCGGAAGCCAGCGCGCTCGCACCCTACGCCAGACTGCGGTTAATCCGGCTGCAGGCGGATGCGGATGGGGTCCGCTCGGCGCTTGCGGAGCTCGCACAAATTGACCGCCAACAGGCTCCGGCGGCGCACTTGATGGCGGCTGTCGAAGTCTTCATGGCGGCGATCCGCACGGCTTCTCGTGTGGATCCGGCGAGTCTGCTCGCCGAGATCGAGAGCTACGGGATCCTGGACCCGCTTGTAGCGTCCGCGACGCGTAGCGCGCTAGAGGCAGTGGATCTGTTTCGCCCGGCCGTCCTGGCCAAGTCGCGATTTCTCTCCGATGCCGGGCGCGTCGCCGATGCCGTTGCGCTCCTCGAACGAGCGCTGCGCGCCGGATGGCGCGGCAGGCACGGAACGGCGGCCGCGAATCGCTATGCGCAGCTTCGGTCCCGTCTTCGCGCCGACCTTGGCCCGGAGGTGCGTCGAGCGGACGCGCTGCGGAATGTGCTGGACGCGAGCTGGTTGCGCGCTCGCGGCTTCGAAAAGGCCGCTGCTCGCCTCGCGGCGGAGGCCTGCGGAAAGGTGACCGCCGCACAGGATATCGACCTGTATGGGCGATGTCAGCTCGATAAAGTCGAGGACGCCCTGCGGAAGCGGAGCACCGGTCAGGCCCGAAAGCTCTTGAACGGCTTGCAGGCGCTCATGGGCAAGCGCCTTTCGGGGCGGGAGGCCGAGCTGGAGGGCGCGTTGCGCGAACCCGAGCTGGCGCTGGCGAGCGCCGCGCTTGCGGTCGCCGAGCGCCGCTGGGACGCCGCCCATGAGCTGATCTCGCGGCACGTAGGGCAGACGTTTCCCGTAGACCCGTGGATTTCGTTGCGGTTGGTCGAGCTCGATCTCGCGGTGTCGGACCGGCGCAAGGATGCGGGCGCGATCGCCAGCGACCTCGAGCATGCGGTGTTGCCCGCTGTCCTCCTGGCGGAGCTCGCTGACGCCGTAGGACTACCTCCGCGCCTGCGGCTTGACCGCGCGCTGATGCACGTCGAAGCCAACCGCTACCGACACCGCGCGGCTGCGGCCTTGCTAGCGCTGGGTAACCCTCAGCGAGCTTTGGCGATCCTCGACGGCACCGTGGGCGACTGCCAGAATGGCGCCGAGCTCCTGCTGCACGGCTACCTTCGCGGCCGAGCTCTGGAGGGTCTTCTTCGCCCCGACGAGGCGGCAGCGGCCTATGGGCGCTTGCTTGTGCCGCCCAGCTCTGCTTACTTCGCGGTGCTGGCGTCGGAGCGTCGCGCTCTCCTGGCGCGAACCGCCGGCACGCATCCGCTCGGCGATGTCCTGCGCCAGGCGACAAGCCTTGCGGCGCAGCCCTCGCCATCACCATCGCCGACACCATCCGCGTCTCCGCCGCTGTCGGCGCCGGAACGGACGTCCCTGGGGCGTATTGCGGCGCTCGGCGCCGCCACGGAGACAGGCATGGCGATCGCCGAGCTCGAGCTGCTGCGGCGCACGCGACCAGAGCTCGCAAGCCATCCGTGGTTCGAACGGTGGATTGCCGACTTGTTACTCGCAGGAAATGACGCTCACGGCGCCCGGCGACAGCTCGGTCGTCTGGTCGAATCCATCATTCTGCGCAACGGCCTGAACGCGGGCGATGCGGAGGTCCTTGCCGACCGCACGCTGTGGACCGCGCTTTTTCCAGCGCCAAGCGAGCACGTCCAGCGTCTGGTCGAGCAGCTTGCGCCAACGCGCTCTCTGCATCCGAGCGAGGTGTACGGCGTCATCCTGCAGGAGAGCGGATTCCAATCCGCCTCCGTCAGCGCTGTGGGGGCTACCGGGCTCATGCAGCTCATGCCGGCGACCGGTTCGTGGGTGGCGCGCAAGATGGGAATCACGCATTTCAAGCCGCGCTTGCTTCGGGAAGACGCGATGAACATCCGGTTCGGTAGTTGGTACCTCGCGTCGCTGCGCGAGCGCTTCGACGGCGACTGGGCCCGTGCGCTCGCGGCGTACAATGCCGGTCCCGGCCACACGCGCCGCTGGTGGGAAACGTGGGGAGCCGTCGACGGCGACCTCTTCGCCGAGCTCGTCCCGTTTGATGAAACCCGCCACTTCATCCGTTCTGTGCGTCGGAACCAGGCGATGTATCGGCTGCTCTACGGGGCGGCGCGATCCGAAGCCTCCTGAACCGCGCTGGCGGCCTCCTGGCCGGGCTTGACCTCAGGGAATCCGCAGCGCAACCGGGCTGGCAGCGGAAGCACCGACGCCAATAGCGTGCCCACCGGCCCTTCGTGATGCAGGATCAGCAGCAAGCGGACGAGACCCTCGACCAGCAAGAAAAGGAACAGTGCCGAGGAGATCGGAGACCCGGCGAGTGCGCCTGAGAACATCAAGGCAGTAACGACAACAAGTGCGTACATGCTGCCCGCCGCGACTTCGATCAAGGCGGACCGCCTGGACTGCTCGGCGGCGTCGTAGTCGTGGCACTCCTGGATGGCCATCTGTACGGGTGCCGGGAGCATACCATAGACCGCCGGGATGGCAAAGAGAAGCATCTCATACCCATTCTCCATGCCATCGCCTCCGCGAAAGGCCTGAAGGATCCGCGCATCTTCCGTGGCCGCGGCTGCCTCCGGAGTTTCGCTGACCGTGTATAGACCCACTCGGCGACCTCTGCGGTGCTGTAGGGCGAGCGAAATCAGCTCCAGCACGACCAGACCTCGGCCGTGCATGTCGCTGAACCAGGAGAGAAAGGAGATGCCCATGTCAAGCGCCGTCACCAGGGAGACGGTCAGCAGCGCGGTGTAGATGGCGGAGCTTTCGAGCCAGGGCGCGAGAAGGGGAAAATGGTGTCCAACACGTTCGGGGCTCATGGCGAGCATGACGGTGGCAGACATTGAGAAAAAGCAGGTGATTGCCGCGCTGACTACCGTGGCCGCGGCGACATCGAAGACAATGACCTCGGCGATACGGCACTTGAGGCGAAATGGCAAAAGCCCGAGCAGCGGCCAGAGGGGGACGAGCAGTCGGCCGGCACCTTGGCGAGCCGGGAGCAGGGCCTCGGTGATTACCTCGCGGCGCTCGATCTGGACGGTCTCGTAGTCATACGGCACCACACGGCGTGGCAGCTCGGCCTTCGGCCAGGGCGCGAGGAAGTAGCGAAAGCGGTGACCGCGGCGATCGATTTGCGCGCGCACGACCTCGAGCTCGCGTCCGTCGTAGAGGATACACGCACCCAGGTGACGCTTATGCTCGCCGAACGTGAGCTGCCGCGGTAGCCAGGCCGGTTTTTCGTGAGTCGAAGCGACGACGATCGCGTACGGCGCCTCCTCCTTGAACCACATGACGACGTCGCCGGGAATAGACCGATCGAAGCGGACAGCGAGGTTCTCGATCGGTTCCTCGGGTGCCGCCGTCATGGCCGCCGCCCCCGATTCCTGAAAAAGCGGATCGCTAGCGCCCTTGACGTACGGCCGACGGACCTATTGGCCGCAGCAGCGCTTGTATTTCTTGCCGCTTCCGCAGGGGCATGGGTCATTTCTTCCGACCTTGGTGCCTTTGACTACGGTGACTGGCTTGGCGGTTTCGCCGCCGCGGGCCTCCCGGGGTTCCTGACGGTTGCCATCCGCAGCGGCCACCGGCGCCGCGCCACGCCCCATCTGCAGGCCGCGCGGACTGCGCTGTCTGGCGCGGAGCTCCTCGAGCTGCTCGCGGGTGATCGGCTCGAACAGCATGATACGCTGCGCTGCCTCCGCGTCCGCGTGGGTCATGAAGTCCTCGAACAGCTCATAGCCTTCCCGTTTGAACTCGGTCAGAGGGTCTTTCTGGCCCCAGCCGCGCAGCCCGATGCCCTCCTTGAGGTGATCCATGTTCAGGAGGTGGTCCTTCCACAGGGTATCGACGACCTCCAGCATGATGTGGCGCTCGATGCGGCACATCAGCGCCGTACCTATGCGCTGCTCCTTTGCGTCGAAAACCGCCTCCACGGCCTTCCACAGCGTCTCTTTGAGCTCCTTGCGATCGATGTCGTCGGCATCCATCTTGGGGAAGTCGACGTTGATTCCGAACTGAGCGCGGACACCCTCGCGCAGCGGACCGAGAAAGTCCGAGCTGTCGGCCCCTGCCCACTCCTCGGGGTAGACGCCCTCCGGGCAGCTCGCCGCCATGACGTCGTCGAGAACACGCCGCAACAAGTCCTTGATTTCGGCTCTCAGCACATCGTCGGGCATCTGCTCGCGATCCAGCACGAGGCGGCGCTTTTCGTAGACGACCTCGCGCTGCTTGTTCATGACGTCGTCGTACTCGAGCGTGTGTTTCCGGATCGAAAAGTTGTGGTCCTCTACGCGCCGCTGCGCGTTTTCTATGGCCTTGGAGACGAGCTTGTGCTCGATGGGCTCGTCTTCGCGCACGCCAAGTCGGTCCATGATGTTTTTCATGCGCTCACCGCCGAAAATGCGCATGAGGTCGTCGCCGAGGGAAAGATAGAAGCGCGAGCTGCCCGGGTCGCCCTGACGGCCGGCGCGGCCGCGCAACTGGTTGTCGATGCGCCGGGACTCGTGCCGCTCGGTGCCAATGATGTGAAGGCCGCCGGTCTGGACGACAAACTGCTGAGCGAGGGGATCGGGGGGATTACCGCCCAGGATGATGTCGGTGCCGCGACCGGCCATGTTGGTGGCGATGGTGACGGCCTCCTTCCTGCCGGCCTGGGCGATGATCTCGGCCTCGCGCTCGTGGTACTTGGCGTTGAGCACGTTATGCTGAACGCCGCGCCGTCTCAGCATGCCGGCCAGCTTTTCCGAGTTTTCAATGCTGATCGTGCCGACGAGCACCGGTTGGCCGCGTTCATTGCACTCGACGATTTCCTCGCATACCGCCTTGAACTTTTCAGCTTCCGTTTTATAGATGACGTCGGAAAACTCGTGACGGATGAGCGGTCGATTCGTCGGAATGACGGAAACTTCGAGCTTGTAGATTTGATGAAACTCGGCCGCCTCCGTGTCCGCGGTACCCGTCATGCCGGACAGCTTGTCATAGAGTCGAAAGTAGTTTTGGAACGTAATCGTGGCCAGCGTCTGGTTTTCGTTGGCGACTTTCACGCCTTCCTTGGCTTCCACCGCCTGATGCAACCCCTCGGACCAGCGCCGGCCCGGCATAAGGCGGCCGGTGAACTCGTCGACGATGATGACCTCGCCCTCCTTGACGACGTAGTCGACGTCTTTCTTGTAGAGGGCGTGCGCTCGCAGCGCCTGGTGGACGTGATGCAGAAGCTCCATGTGCCGCGGGTCGTACAAGTTATCCACAGCCAAATACTGCTCGGCCTTGTGGATGCCGCTGTCGGTCAAGGAAACCGAACGGGCTTTCTCGTCGATATGAAAGTCACCCGTCTCCTCGCCGTCCTCGCGCTTTTCGCCGCGGCGGAGGCGAGGGACAAGCTGATCGACGTGGTAGTAGACGTTGGTGTTCTCCTCTGTGGGGCCGGAAATGATGAGAGGAGTGCGCGCTTCATCGATGAGAATGGAGTCGACCTCATCGACGATGCCGAAGGCGTGGCCTCTTTGGACGTAGTGGTCCAGCGAGAACTTCATGTTGTCGCGAAGGTAGTCGAATCCGTACTCGTTGTTGGTGCCGTAGGTGATATCGGCGGCGTAGGCGGATTTCCGCTCAGGATCACGCATGTCGTGCTGGATGCACCCGACAGTCAAACCGAGAAAGCGATAGACGCCACCCATCCATTCGGCGTCGCGGCGCGCCAGGTAGTCGTTGACGGTGACGACATGAACGCCGCGGCCGGCGAGCGCGTTCAGGTACACGGGCAGGGTGGCGACGAGCGTCTTCCCTTCGCCCGTTTTCATCTCGGCGATCGCACCGCGGTGCAACACAATGCCGCCGATGATCTGCACGTCGAAATGGCGCATGCCGAGGACGCGTTTGGAGGCTTCGCGAACGGTGGCGAAGGCCTCCGGGAGCGCGGATTCCAGGGCCGTCTCGCGCTCGACGCCGTCCGCGAGCGAGCTCGTAACGGTGTTCCGTAACGCAAAGCTGCGCTGCTGGAGCTCGGCGTCCTTGAGGTCCGCAAGCTCGACCTCGAGCGCCGCGATCCGGTCCACGATGGGGCGCATCTTCTTGAGATCGCGCTCGTTTTTGCTGCCGATTAGCTTTTCGAAAATATACTTGAACATGGCATTTCAATTCTTACGGCGGGTAAGGGCGCTGTCAAGGGCGTGCGCGGGCGGCGCCGGCGAGAGTCTTGACCGCGAAGTCGTACGCTTGGGCGGCAACGATGGCGTGACCATGGGCGGTGAGGTGGGCATCATGCCGCCAGAACACGCGCCGCGGGCCGGCGGCCGACAGCGTCGGCGTGAGGTGGAGAAACGGCACGTTGGCGCCCTTGGTCCAGGCTGCGATCCACCGGTCGCCGCGCCCGAGGTCGAGAGCGCCGGTGGCTGCTGACGACCACGTCCGCTCGCTGCTGGCATCGCCGATCGCCTGTGGCCCGGAGAGCCCGGCGACGAGAAATGTCGCGCCAAGGCGCTCGCAGGTGGCCGCGATCTCGGCGAGCAAGGATGCGGTCCGCTCCCACGCCTCGCGCCACCCGGGCGCCAGTGGGTCGGCATAGAGACCGAGCTCCGGGCTCAGCAGATCCGCTCGGGATACCTGGTTCGAGAAGCGGTCGAGATTCCTGGCGTAGAGCGTGGTCGCGGTTTCGGCGAGAAAGCCGCCGAGACGCGAGCCTGGCACCAGGTCCAGGTAGTCAAAGAAGGCGATCTTCGCCGGAACCACGGTGGCCATGTAGCGCGTGGCGAAATCCATGGCCTGTCCGAACAGCGCGGGGGAGTTTTCGAGGATGTCGTTTCCGGAAAAGAAGAGGAGCAAGACCGCGTCAGGCTGGTAGGCTGGGCCAAACTGGCGCAGCCACTGCAACTGGTCAGCCTGTGCCTTGCGCGGCAGGCCCAGAGCGATGACCTCATAAAGCGGTCGAGCAAACGGATCCTCGGCGCCCAGCCGAGCTTCCAAACGCTTGTGAAAGGTGTCTTCGATCGGCACCTCGAAGGCTGCGACATACGAATCCCCGAGAACGACGAGGCGGAAAGCGCCCGCCACCGGCCGCTGCGGCGAGTAATCGCGGTCGTGGAACCCGTGGCGATTGAGCGTCACGAGGTTGTCGAAATCCTCGAAATTCCCAGGCAAATAGCCGCGGTAATGGAACTGCGCGCCAGGTTCCAGCCGGTAGGTCTTGCGGATATCCGGGCGCAGAATGGAGACCGGGCGGAAGCGTAGGAGGCGAAGCCCCGCTTCACCCGCAAGCAGCGCGATCGAGAGTCCCAAGAGGATCGCCAAAAGGGCCGCCGCGCTTCTGCGCACAAGCTCACGCACCTTGCTTTCGCCGCTCCTTGCGCCTGTGCCCGCCGCCAATAGGCCGCAACCTGGGCTCTCAGCCTCGTCTACGACCGATGGGGAGCGGCTGCCGCGTGGTGCCGCCGCTCCCTGCCTTACCGGCTCCGCCGTCGCGGAGCCGTTCCGGGATCAATAGTAGGGGCAACCGCAATAGCCAATGGGCCAGTGTATGCACTTTACGTTGGTGCGCTCGTCCGGGCTGCCTTCGACATTTCCTGTGCGAATGAGGCCGGACACCATGAAGCAGACCAGATCTCCCTGATGCGGAGCCCAGGTGTTCAATGGCCCCGCCTTGATGTGGTCACCACACACCGTATAACAGGACTTGCAGGTCGTGCCTCCCGGCCGAATCCACTCGAACGTCGACCCCACCCACTGGCCATCTTTCTGCGTGAACACCCACGCATTGGCATTTACGCCCTGAAGCGAAGGCCACACGGCGCCCATGGAATGGTTCATGCAAATGTTGGACGTGCTGACAGTGACCTCCGGCATGGACGAGGTGGCGGGCCAGTCCGCGATATTGCTGCCCATGCCCCAATCTGTGACCTGGTGCAGGTCGAGCTCTTCGAACGATGTCGGAGTGGGAGTGGCCGTTGCTGTGGGAGTGATCGTGGCGGTTGCCGTGTGCGTCGGAGTGGGAGTCGCGGTAGGCGTCGGCGTCGGCGTCGGCGTCGGCGTCGGCTCCAAGTCGGTAAACGGCTGCGGATTGGACAGTGAGAACGTGCCGTCACCGTATGAGGTGGTCACGTAGTAGGTATAGACGCCCGCGGGCACGTCCACATCCGTGTAGGTAGTCTCGGACGGATTAGTAATGTCCGTACCCCGCCATTGGCAGCCCTCGGGCAGCCAGATGTCGGGCGCCGCCCGCAGCGTGGACTGGGCAGCCGCGGCCACGACCAGACCGATCAACGCCACGACCGCCACCGCGCGCACACCGCGATACCCGGACCGGCGAGCGAGGCGTGCTGACCACAGCAGCAGCACGGCCAACACGAGGCCAGCGACGAGCAGTGCCGTGCCTCCTGCCGCCGGCACGGCGATCGCCTCTGCGCATCGCAAGACGTTATAGGAATCGAAAGTCTGCGCCCGCGCCCCGGGTTCGCCCAGATCGGCCTCAGACCATGAGAGCGCAACGTCGTCTCCACCTGTCAACATGGGGATGCCCAGCGTCACCGGCGTTGCCTCGTTGTTGATGCACAGGGGGCTGAGCAAGAGCTCCGAGCCCGACCCGAGTGGCGTGTCTGGTGCGGCGGCGTGCGCGACGACGCCGGCGGCGACGGTGAGTCCCAGCGCGCAAGACGCTGCGGCATGGGTAACTTTCCGAATCCACGTCTGCTTCATTAGAACCTGTCTCCCTGCAATTCCTCTGGGGGTCACAAACCTCAGGATCAAGATGAAAGTGTGTAGCTGCAATTTACTCGCCATGTCAAGTCCCACCGGTCATCGTGGCCGCCGCGCCTTCCCTGCAGTCGGCGCCGGACAGCGCGGCGGCGAGCGGGGCCGCGCCGCCGCGCTGTTGTGGTCTTCGTGCCCCACTCTTGAGCCTTGCGGGATCGCGGGGCTATCATGAGTGGATCGATGCGAGCTCTGTTTGCGCGGCGTCTGCCGCGGTCGCGACTGTGCCCGCGAGCTGGCTGGTCCCGCGGCTGAACGCGACGCGCCCGTGTGCATGCGCGAGGAGCCCCGGAGGCGCTACGTGGGAGCCCGTTGCCGGGCCAGCCGAGCACGCAACGCAAGTCCGTGTCAGCGGTTAATTCATCGATGGCGATTTGTTACGTCGAGATTCGGCACCGGGCGATCGCGGCAAGCTCCCCCGCGGTTCAGCACCGCAGGTCCGCAACGGGAAAGCCCGGGACCGCTCGATTATGCCGATAGGTAGGTTTGGTCAGCGCTCGGCCGGCGGCCGACAGGCGCCGCGCGTCTGGAACGGTAAGCGCTTGGGTGAGCACACAGAGGACGAGGCTCATGGAGAAAAGTGAGACGGCAGGGCAACAAGGTGAGCTCAGGAGCTCGTGGCCCGGCGGATCGCCCGCCAGCTCGGGAGGGCGGCGCCCGCTTTGCGAGCGGGCACGCGGCGCCGGCACGCTTCGGCTCTCGCTGTGCGCCGCCTTGGTGGTGGCCGCCACAGCTTTCGCCGAGGCCCGAACCGGAGGCACACCGCCCACGTGGACGAGGTCGATACCGGAAAGCCAGCAGGAAACCGTGGCTTCCGAGCAGTCAGACGGCGAATCCGAGAAGCCCGCGGCGAAAAAGGTCCCGGGTTTCGAGCAGGGCCTCGAGGTGGCCCTGCAAGTTCAGAAAGAGCTTGGCTTGGTCGAGAGCCTGGAGCTCGAATCCCGGGTCGCCCGCATCGGGTACCGCGTCGCGGCGGGAACGGGCGAAACAACCATCCCCTACTCGTTTCGCGTGGTGAAGATGGACGAACCCAACGCCTTCGCACTGCCCGGCGGTTTTGTGTTTGTCACCGAGGGAATGACCAAGCTCGACCTCACCGATGACGAGCTCGCCCATCTCATCGGCCACGAGCTTGCGCATGCTCGCCTCGAGCATTCCGCGAAGCTTCAACGGCGCGCGTACCTGATGGACGTATTGCACCAGGTTGTGCTGGCGGGATTGATCCTGGGGGCCAAGAACATGACCTCCGAGGTGGGTCAGTATGGCAACGCGCGACCGGGCAGCGCTGAAGCGATGATGGCGGAAAGCGCGGGACCGACCTATAGCGGCAAGGCCGCGCTTATCCAGGGAACGGCGGTATTCGGGGCGGTCCTGCGGGAGCTGCTGCAGCGCGGATTCAGCCGCGACATGGAGGTCGAGGCGGATGCGGCCGGATGGCGGTATGCGGTCACTGCTGGCTATTCTCCGGCGGGCGGCGCGGATATGATGCGACGGCTGCGCGATCGCGTGTACGAATGGCCGGGGGCGACGTGGTGGCGCACGCACCCGGGATTCTCCGAACGCATCGGTGCCGCGGAGGCCCGCACCACGACCCTTGCCAAGGATCTGCCAAAGCGACCCGAGCACGCGGCGCCGCCAGCGGATCGATCAACCGAGATCCAGGAGAAGCTCGAGGCGCTGGCGCAGGTGCAACGGTCGGACGAGGCGCGGCGCTTCCTGCAGGAAAGCGCGCTGCTCGCGAACCCGAGCGCGCCCTCCGCGGCACCCATACACAAGACGATTCTTCGCGAGCGCACGGAGGCGGAGGAGCAGAAGGCACCGCTGCTGCGAGACTACCGCGGCTTGATTGACGGATACGCCCGCGCCTCGGAGCTGCTGGCTCCACATGCCGAGGTCAAAGGCACCGTGGCCGAGCTTGACCGCGAGCGGGCTCGACTGACCGATGAGCTCACCCGGCTACGGCCGAGCTTCAGCGCCGCCCTGGGTCACCAAGGCGGTGACACGCGCATCCTGGAGTCCTTTGTGAAGTCGTATCCGGAGGATCCAGCGGCGCCGGAGATGACCTTCCGCCTGGGCGAGCACTTGCGGCTGAGTGGTCAGGACGAGACCGCGGCGGAGACCTATCTCAAGCTGCTCGCGCCGGGCAGCAGCAGCGAATGGTCGGAGAAGGGGCGCCGGCGGCTGGCGCACATGCTCACGATCGTCAGCGATCCGAAAATCTGTTTTTCGATTCTCAATGGGGCTTCCGATGCCGAGCTCACCAAGCTCGCGCATGATCGCCTCGCGATCATCGTCAAGACGTTTTCGGAGCTTACCGTCGGCAAGCGATTCGTCATGAGCTGCACTGATCCAGCATCCGTAGCGTTGGCCCAGCAACGTCTGAAGTCGCTAGGGCAGCGGGTGTACAACCAGGGACGGCAGCTCGAAGCGATCGGTGACCCCCAATCGGCGCTCGAACGCTACCACGAGGTGCTTGACGCGGTCCCCGATGGGGACATCGTCGAGCTCGCGCGGCGCCGCATCGAGCAGCTCCGGAGCGAAGACGGCGCGGGCTCCTAGCTCAGAAGGCCAACACCGAGTGAACGCGATACCCTTCGAGGCGGCTGCGGCCTGACAAGAAGCCCAGCTCGATCAGAAACGTCAGGCCGATGACCTTGGCGCCCTGACCCGAGACGAGCTCCGCGGCCGCCCGGATGGTGCCACCGGTGGCGATCACGTCGTCTACCAGCAAGACCCGGTCGCTGCGGGTGACCGCGTCCTGGTGGATCTCGATGGCATCTTTGCCGTACTCCAGCTCATACTCGACGCGGTGGGTGTGAAACGGCAGCTTGCCGGGTTTTCGCAGCAGCGCCACGCCACAGCCGAGCTTGAGGGCAATGGGCGCCGCGAACAGGAAACCGCGCGCCTCCACCCCCGCAACAACGGTGACACCGTCATTCGCGAACGGCTCCGTCATCGCGTCGACCGCCCGCTGCAAGGCCCGCGCGTTACCGAGGAGCGGCGTGATGTCCTTGAAGACAATGCCGGGCCGCGGAAAGTCGGGGACGTCGCGGATATGAGAAAGAAGCTCCTTCATCGTTTTTCTCCAGCTCGTGCCAGTAACGCCGGGTGCGGGCTTGTCGCGGCCGCCGCGCCGCACCGGGACGGGAACGCGACGCACAGTGCCAGGGTCATCGGCCAGGTGCGTTCGCCGGGTTGCCGCCCGGTTGCGGGAGCTCGAACCAGAATGTGCTGCCCTTGCCGAGCTCGCTTTCCACGCCAATCGAACCGCCGTGGGCGACGACGATTCCTTTCGCGATCGACAGGCCAATCCCCATCCCGCCCGAGCGGAATGCGTACGTGTCCGAAAAATGGTGGGAGACATCCTCGAGCACTCGGAAGCGGTCAAACACCTTGTCGCGATCTTCCGCCGCGATGCCGATCCCCGTATCGGTCACATCGACGCGGACGGCTGGTCCGCTCACCGCGGCGACAATGCGTTCCTCCACGCGGACGCTGCCGCCGTCTGGTGTGAAGCGGATGGCGTTTTGGAGGAGATTTTGCAAGACCGTGCGGATGGCTTCGCGCTCGGCGTCGATGACCGCGTTTCCAGCTTCCCGTGGGGTCATTTCAATGGCCAGGTTCCGCCGTTCGGCGAACGGGCGGACCTCGTCAACAACCTGTTTGACCAGCTCCTGAAGCGGAAAGACCGTGCGCTTGAGTGGGATGTAGTCCATGCCGACGCGGGAGAGGTTGAGAATGTCGTGGACGCGCGCGACCAGGCGTTGCGTTTCGCGGTCAATCACCTCGACGCTCCGCTTGATGATGCCGCGCTCGCCAGCGAGATCCTGGTTGCGAAGGAGGTGCACGTAGCCGAGCAGGGCGGTAAGGGGGGTCTTGAGCTCGTGCGACGCGATCGCCAAGAAATCACTCTTCATGCGTTCGAGCTGGAGAAGATCTCGGTGGGCTTCTTCCAGGCGCTCGACCAGGGATGCGTGGTAAATCGCCACGGCGGCGTTTCGGGCAAGGGCAACGAAAAAGGTAAAGTCAGCGTCGGACACCTGACTGGCATGAATGTGGCTGTCCACGTACAGCGCCCCGAGGATCGTCCCCGCGGCCTGCAGCGGCGCGCATAATACGCGCCGGAGGTGGAGATCGTGCACGCTTTGAGGAATCATCGGGGATTCACCCTGGCCGTCCACGCTCTCGAAACAAACAGGCTCGCCGATGGAAAGCACGCGGTGGGGGATCGAGCGACTGAAGCCTTCCACCCAGGGCAGAGTGCGGCCGCCGCGCCCCCTGGCCAGCCGGTACCGGTATCCGGACGATTCTCCGGCGGCTCGTGTGCCTCGGGGAGGGCGGACGGTGGCAGGTGAGCTCGGTCCGCCCTCTTTCGTCGCCGCATGTTTCCCCGTGCGGATACTGGTGAAGAGCTGCTGCTGCGGCTCGTCAAGAAGCAGGATGATGCCGCGCTCGCCGTCGGTGATTTCGAGCGCCGCGTCCACGACGACCTCGAGCAGCGCATCAAGTGAGGACACGTGGGTCAGGGCGTGATTGACACGCAGCAACAGCGACACGTTGCGATGATCGCGCGCAAAGTCGCCCGTGAACACGCCGGCGAGCTCATCTTTTCGGGGCGACGCCTTGAGGGCCCCGGGGTCGTAGGAAACGACACGATTGCGTCCGAGCTCCTTGGCTCGGTAGAGCGCGCGGTCGCCGTGCGTCACGAGGAGTTGGGGCGACGAGCAGCCCTCATCGAGCTGAGCGCATCCGGCGCTAACGGTCAGCGGTTTGGCGCCGGCGGGGACCTCGACCTCGACCATGCGCGTGCGAATCTTCTCCGCGAGCGTGACCGCGCCGTCGAGCGCGGTCCCGGGCAAGACAACCGCGAACTCCTCGCCGCCATAGCGGGCGGCCAGGTCATCGGCGCGCAAGGACGTGCGCAGGACGCCGCCGAATGATCGCAGCACGGCGTCTCCCGCCGGGTGGCCGTAGCGGTCGTTTGTGCCCTTGAAGTGGTCGAGGTCCAGCATGATGATGGAGAGTGGTTCCGCCGAGGCGCGAGCACGGTCGACCTCGCGCAGCAACAGGGCCTCGAGATGCCTGCGCGTGTACACTCCCGTCAGCGGGTCCGTCGTCGCTTCGCGATACAGTTGCTCGCCGCGGACCGCGGCAGCGCTGATCTGTGCGATGAGACGGCTGATTTGCGCATCGGGCGCGAAGGCTTTGCCGCGGCGATCGCGAAGCATGATCAGCCCGAGAAGCTGCCGCTGAGTATTGCAGCGCCGCCGCTCGGCCACGGGACTGGGCTCGCTGATGCTGTCCCAGAGCAAGATGACCCCATGCAGCTCGGGAGATTTCACGATGCGCGCCGTTTCGAACATCTCCAGACGGTCCGGAATGGACTTTTCCGCGACCCCGGCGGCGCGCTGGATCGCGACCCGGGTCATGGCGCCGTAGCCGCCCGTGATTGCTCCGTCACTCTGGAAGATCGCCACGAGAGGGGCGCCGGTGAGCTGGCGCACAGCAGCGAGAATCTGATCGTTTACCCGGTTCTCCCCGCAGTGCATGGCCCGCAGCAAGGCGGAGAAGGACGTTAGAAGCTGGAGCTGATCGCCGAAAATGTCTGGAAAGAGCGGCTCGCTGGCGTCATCTCCCATGCCGCCCAGGAGCTCTTCCGAGAAGAGGTCGTCGTCGAACGGGTTTTTTCCGGAGCTCATACGCGATCGCGACTTCAACGCGCGTGCGGGAAAGAGGAGAACAGGATCGCGCATACTGTAGCGCGGCGAGGTGGATCAATCCAGAGGGGGAGAACCAGCATCCACCGCCTGCTGCCAGCTCGCCCAAGACGTTCCACGCGCGACGCGTCACCTCGCCTGTGTCGCGCCGGGACCGCTCCGTCAGGCGGTTGAACGCCTTGAAGTAGCCGTCGAGCAGGTCCTTCCACGCCGTGTCCTGATCGTGAGTCATGGCCTCACGCTAGCACCGACACAGAGGCACGACGGCACGTCCGGCCACTGCATCGGCGTGGCCTCCCGGTGCCTGGGTGAGGCGCCTTAAGGTCGGGTCGCGGTCATCGTGCCCGTGGCGCCCTCGCCGGCGGGGATCCGTTCTCAGTGACCGAGAAGGTCTGACCGTGATCGGGCCGCCGGGAGGCCCGCGATCGATTCCCCTCGAGACACACGAACCCCCGGGCCTGGTCGGATGACCGCGGGGCCCCGGGCTCGCCGATCACCGCGCGCGGTCACGTCCGCCGGGAAACCGCCGCCTCATCGGGATACCCGGCGGACGGGGCGATCGCCGTGCCTACGCCTGTGCGCTGCCCCAAGCCCCAATGAACGAGCTGCCCCCTGCCTTGACGCTCGTGACTTGCTCGGGTCGAACCTTGGTCGCTTGCTTTTTCACCGTAATCACCTCCCCCCGGAAAAGGGGTTCCTCACACATGCAACCGAAAAACGACAACACAGCAGTCATCTCACGCCTCCCCCGCAGGATTGTCTGGCCCCCCGTGGAACCTAAATTCACTGGCCCGCGGATCATTTCCTCTCGGTTGCGTCCAGTCGGTGCCAAACGCATCCCCGGGACACGCTTGTGAAGGGTAGCCAGACGTTATGGTGGAGGGTCTCTGCCGCTTTTCATGTCATTTTCGCCTTCGCGTCGCGGTGTGCCTGATGGGGCGCGCCGCGCACACCTGTCCGTTCCCAGCCTCGCCGGAGCTGCCGTGGATGTCGTCCCTCATAAGACGGTTTGGGTTTGCGCGAGCGCGGCGATCCCGCGGCATACCGCCTGGATGACCCAGTTGGACGGGTGAGCAGCCGTGAGCCGGATCACCAGTTGCCTGCTGTGCGTCACCACGCGCCCCGGCAGATTGATGAGGTGCGCGCGAATGGCCTTCAGTCGCTTTCCTACCCACGCGGCCGGTAGCGTCAGGAGCTTCATGTCCTGGTTCAGGTTGTAGGCCAAAACCGCGCAAGCCCACCACGCAGCGATCTCGCCGAAGTCGCCCGAGGGCATTCGACCGCCGCCCAAAGCGCTCTTCAGCTCGCGGCGACTGTGCTCGTCCTCATATTACCGCATCATCGCGGTATCGCTCCCGGCGCTTCGGTCGGCTTTTGCCGGGCCAGGACCCGCGGGAGCCGTTCGCGTATCTTTTCCCCCAGGCCGATCCGGTCCGCGAGCGACATGCGCGGCTCGAGCTCCCGGGCGAGCGCCTCAAAGTCGACCTCGTCGCTCATGAAGAGCTTTCGGTCGACGATAACGAGCTGCTGGTACAAGGCCCGCATCTTCAGAATGGGCACGCGTTCGGTCACCGCGGCGAAATGCACCGACGCCTTGCGGAGGATGTGCGGGTCGGAAGTTATTTTCGTAAAGTATTGGCCGGCCCAGTAGTCGCCGAGCGCGTAGCGCGCGTGGTCCGCATAGAGCGAGTCGGGATACTGATCGAGCAGGCGTTCGAGGGGCGCCACGCCTTCCTTGTAGGTGTAGCCCTGGATGAACGTGGCAACCTCCGGACGGCTCCAGATCTCCATCACCGGCTGCTCGCTTTCCGGCAGCGGCGCGACGGTGATGCGGACGGCGTTGGAATGGAGGTTCTCCGCATAATCTGATTCCGCCTTCACGTAGTAGGTACCGGGGCGGGGAAAGACCAGGTCATTCACGTAGCCGTCTTGTCGCTCGAGATCCTTCCTGACGGTGCCATTCAGATATAAGCCGAGCTCGTTCCACAAGGCGCTTCCCGGAAGCATTTCGTGTGTCTTGCCGAAATCCATCCATTCCCTGCCATATATACAGTCTTCATACTTGTTGTCGTCGACAGAGCATAGCAACCTGGTGTTATAAATAATGCCAGGGTAAATATGAACGGTTGTCTCTGAGGTGTTATGCACGGAGACGAAGAACCGCGCCGGTTCTCCAAAGATGATGCTGTCATCCTGGCACTCGAGATTCAGTCGTATGGCATTGGGAACCGGCTGCGCATTCGAAGCGGCGCAGCCCGTCGATACCATCAGCAGATATCCGCAGACCTTTAAGACCGATAACCGGCCAACCATTTCAATTCCTCCCGTAGAGCTCCGCTGCCACGATTTTCCGCAGACCAACGCCATTGAATTGCAGCGCCTCGACCTCCGCCGGGGTATCGGCGGTCAACACCGCGACGTTGTTCATCAGCGGACCGTCGTCTCCTTTGTCCTTGTCCAGCAGACCGAATTCGTGAGCCACTTCGTGCACGGCAACCAGTCTCCACAAATCGGCCTCCGAGGTCGTGACACCGCTGCCGGGCGCCACGACAACGTCGCGCACGCTCTCACGGTACAGCAGCGCGAATGGGCCGGAGCTCGACCCGCGTCCCCCGAAGCCGAGAATCCAATCCTCACGGTCAGGATCCGCATCCTTGTCCACGCGCCCCTGAAAGGCGCCCAGTACGTAGGCGACCCAGAAATCCGGTGAAGAAGGAGCCTGCTTGTTCGCCTTGACGAGATCGTCTTTTTCCGTCGTCTGATTTTCGTTGGTGCCCAGCGTCCCGACATTGAGCTTGAACGCCACCGCGGCGTCGTCGACCGACTCGGAGCTGTTGGAGGAGAGGTCATTCTTGGCGGTGTCGACGCGCACGCAGGCGGGCAGGAAGCGCGACGCCATCAAGCTCAGGTCGGGGATGATGTCCGCGGCGGTGACCGCGTGCGCCACGTCGTCGTCGACGAGATCGCGGAAGGCGTCGGCCAAGGCCGGCACCGGATACCGCACCACGATCCGCGAGCCGGGTCCGGTCGTGTTGAACACCACCGTGTCGGTATTCAGCAGCGTTTCACCCTGGTAGAGCGCGATCGTGCCGCCCGAAAACTGATCGGTGCCACCGGGTTCATCGATCTCGACGCCGATGGTCATCGTCAAGTCGGCCTTGGCCGTGATCGCGCCCGCCGGGATCCGGCTCGGCCCGGGCTCCTGGGTGAGATCCGGATCCGCCATGATGTCCCGCTCCACGTACAGCGTTCGCCACACGGTCAGCAGTGGGGTGCGGAAGGCCTCGCCCACCGGTGCCCCGGTCTCCGCGACCACCAGCGTCACCCCGTCGGCCGCGAAGCCGACGCTCTCGAGGTACTCCTGGCTGGTGTGCGCCACCACCGCGAAATTGTTTCCCGGCTGCCGCGCCGAGATCGCCAGGATCATCTCGATCTCATCGGTAGCGCCGTCGCCGAGCAGCGTAAACGAGCCGTCGCCCGGCAACAACTCCGGGTTCAGGATCGTCGCCCCCGCGGCCACGTCGTCCCCGCCCGCGGCGAGGTTGTCGTCCGGCGCCGCGCCATTGGCGTCGAACCCGCTGTCCTCGCTATAGGATCGAGCACCCGGAAATACACGGTCAGCGTTTCGCCTGCCGGCGGCGCCGAGGTAAGCTGGGTGCGAATCGTCACCTTGTCGTGCAGGTCGTCCCAGGCCCGGCCGGGCGGTTGCCGCCGCTCGGCGAAGATCCGGGCCGCGGCCCCGCAGGCGCCGCTCGCGTCCGCGGCCTCGTAACCAGTATGGCCGTCGCCGGGATCGTACCCCTCCCAGCCGACGCTCGCGACCCCAATCGCCACCGGCTCCGCCTCCAGCGTCATCTCCTCGCCGCCGGGCGGTATATAGGCCACCGTCAGCGTCACCTCCCCCGCCTGCAGCGCGGTGATCTCGTTGGCCGGGTCCGCGGTCTCGCCCGCGGCCAGCTCGAGCTCCGGCCCGGCGGCCTCCCAGGTGTAGGTACCCGGCAGCGCGACCTCCCGGGTGCGCCCGGCCGCTTCCCCGCCCGCCGGCGCCGCCTCGTCCCCCGCGCCCGTCCCCTCGACCGTCGCCGCGAACCGCAGCGGCACCGCTACCCCGACCGGCAGCACCTTCGGGACGTCGAGCTCGACCGCGAGCCCATAGCTCAGCGCTCGCAGCCACTGGATATCCGACCCCGGGGTTTCCGACTGTACCAGACCGCTGGTGCAGCAGTCCGGCGGCAGGTTGCCGGTATCGTCGGGTTCACAGCTCTCGTCCTGGTCGCAAATCTCCGGTGAGCGATCGACCACCGCAACCAGCGCCGCCTGGAACAGGTTGCCGCGGAAATCCAGCGTCCCGGAGCCCGTCGTCTCCGCGAGCGCCGCGTCGCCGCTGGTGCCGATGGCGAAGATCGTGAACGGCTCGCGCTTGGCGGTGTTCGCGCCAGCTTCCTGCACGTACAGGTCCGGTCCCGGCAGGTCGACGATCTCGCCGAGGAAGCCCATGTCGAAGATCGCGTAGCCGCCGGGTCCGCCCAGCGACACCGTGGAGAAATTGTTGCCGAGCGCCGCGGTGCAGTCGGTGTTCTTGTTGCGGCCGGGGTCGAGGGCGCCGCAGAAGCGCACCGCATCCGCGTAGGCGTCCAGCGGCGCGCGCCCCGCCCCGGTCCTCGCGCCGGAGGAAACCGCCGCCGCGCCGGTGAGCACCCCCGCGGCCGCTTCCGGACCCGGTACCCCGGCGGCCCCGACGCCGACGGCCCGGATGGCGTTGACCGCCCCGGCCCGATCCGTCCGGATCGGCACCTCGGCCGCGAAGGTGCCGTCGATCTCCACCACCGCCGCGATGCCGTTCACGGCAACCCGCCCCGCCGGATCGGTCGTCGTCCCGCGGACGATGACCGTAGCCCCCTGCGCCACGCTCCACATCGGCGGATCCGTGATCGCCACCACCGGCGCCGCCGCGTCGTAGGTCACGCGTACCCGCGCGGCGAGCGCGCCGCCCTCGGCATCGGCGACCGCGACCACGTCATTGGCCCCGGGAGCCAGCGTTACCAGCGCGGCGAACACGCCTTCCGCGTCCGGGCTCGCGCGCCGTTCCGGGAACAGCAACGTCCGCGTCTGCGGCGCTTCGATGAGCAACCCTACCGTGTCGACCCGGAACCCCACCTCGCCGACCACCGGCAACCTGGGGTCGCCGACCACGATCCCGTCGCGCGGGTAGAGCAGGCGGATGCCGCCGCTCGTTCCCGTACCGGGATTCACCCAGGCATCGGCCGACGAGCTACTCGCACCGCCGTCGCGCACGACGAAGAGCACGTAGTGGTAGCGGCGCTCGTAGATCGACAGGCCGTGGTCGACGTAGGAGGTCACCGCACGGTCCGCGCTCACAAAGATCGGCTCGCCTTCCGGCAGGGGAATCGCCGCCACCCGGTGCCACCACAGGCCGAGCGCCGCCGCGCCGCTGCCGGCGATCAGGGCAAGGCCGGCGGCCGTGCGCCACCCTCCCCCACGCCCGCGCCCCGGTACCCGCCGCCGCCGGTGCCACGCGAGCGCGACCCCCAGCAGCACGACCCCGCCCGCGCCCGCCCCGAGCCCCAGCGCCGGCACCGAAAACGCCTCGGTCGCACGGTAGAGCGCGTAATACGCGAAATCGGGCGCGTCGCTGCGCGTCCACGCCAGGTGCACGGCAACCGTCGCGGCCGTGCTCGGCGTGATCGCCATCACCCACAACAGCGGCGTGCCGCCGCTCGCCAGCCCCGTCGGCGTCGGCACTGCCGCGATCTCGTGCGGCGGAAAGCGGATCGCGTCGATCCACACGGTATCCTTTCCAGTAAACCCCGCGCTGCTCTTGGCGAGCTCCCAGCGGAACGTCCGCAGCCCGCGCGCCACCGTGAGGTGTTGCTCCTCCCAGTCGCTCGCGCCCGCGATGTCGCCGCGCCACTGGCCGTCGATGCTGAACGTGAAGACGTCCTCGTCCGCGAGCTCGGTTTTCGTCCAAAAGCGGATCACGCCGTTCTCCGTGATGTCCAGCGTGAGCTCGACCGCGGTCCGCTGGCCCGTGGCGAGGGGCAGCGGGCGGAGCGCGAAGCTACCGAGATAGGCGGCGTCGCGGCTGGTGACCCAGGCCGCCTCGCCGGCGGCGACGCGAAACGGGTAGGCCGAGGCCGCGAGGCCGCCCGCTTCGAAGTCCTCGTCGGGTGGCTCGGGGGTGGGCGTCGGGGTCGCGGTCGGCGTGGCCGTGCGCGTGCCGCTCGGGGTGGGTGTCAGGGCGGCGGTCGCCGTCACGCTCGGGGATGGGGTGGCGGTCGGCGAGGGGCTCGGTGTCGGCGTGGGCGACGGCGGCACGGTGAAGTCCGGGAACGACACCGCGTCGATCCAGACGGCGTCCTGGCCGGCCGCGCCGGCGCCGTCCTTGCGATAGGTCCAGCGAAAGGTCCAGGTGCCGCTCGCCAGCGCACAGGCGACGCGCGTCCACGGCTGCTCGCCCGACCAACGGTCCTTCTCGTAGAACGTCCCCGAGGCGCCCCCCACCGCAAAGGCGAGCGCGTCGGCGCCCGCCTCGGTCGAGGTCTTCACCCAGAAGGCGACCTCGCCGGGCGTGGACAGCGCCAGGGTGACCGCGAGCACCGCGGCGTCCCCGTCCGCGAGCGGCGCCGAGCGGGCCGCGAAGTCGCCATCGGCGGCGTCACCCGCAACCACCTGCCAGGCGTCCGCGGGGTTCCTCTCCCACGGCAGGGCGGCGAAGGTCCCGGATTCGAAGGAATCGCCCGCGGCGCGCGCGGGCGCCGCCGGGAGGGGGGTCACCGCGAGCGGCACCGCGGCGGCCGCCAGGACCAGCGGCCAGAGGCGTAGAGAGAGAGAGAGAGAGAGAGAGAGAATTGAGGCGACGCGACATACCCAGCTCCCGAGCGATAACGATCCACCAACCCCAAGGTTTACGTCGGCTGGCGGCGCGGCGCAAGAGGGGGGTAGACCCAAGGAGGAAAGCAAGAATAACTCGAACAATTCTAGTTAGACTACCTGGCTTCTTGGCTTCAGCCGGTAGTTCCATTCCCCGTGAAACTCGTCCCGTTCAACGGCGAGGCTCGCGAGCTCCTCGTCCGAAACCTTGACCCCGGGTGCAGATGTCTGTTCGTCAAGCGCTGCCTTGATTTGGAGCCCCTCGCGGGTGGTGGCATTGCCTATCAGGTTCACTATCACCTCAGATACAGCTCGTCAGCGAGTTTCTCCAGCTCCCGCCGCCACAGGCGTACACGGTATCCGTTACTCCCGCCGCGGTCGGCGGTGATCAGCCAACGAGTGGTCCGCGGGTAGACTACCTCACCCATTTCGCGCCACCAGCGCCGAATGCACTCAACGGAAAGCTCGGCCGAGTCGTGGTCGATCCCAACGCTTACCCAGCCCGTGTTCATCGTCAAGTCGTAGACGCCGTATGGTGCCACTTTGCCCAACTTGCGGTCGATGAAATCATGAACACGGACCGGCTCCGGGGTGCCTCACCTCGGCTATGCAATCACACGTGCGACGTACGGCTCCACCAGCCTTCGCCTGAGCATGAGGCCAGCGACCCCCATGACGTTACCGCCGCAAATTCAGCGAGGCGGTTGTGCTTCGCCGTGAAGAAAGCGCAGATTCAGTAACCGACCGCCAATCCACGCCGGACAAGGCCGGCCAGCCAAGAGCCGACGACATTGGCAAGAGAAACCCTCGCCGCACCTCCCGTTTCCCTGTGCTTGCCGACGGGTCGGCGAGCGCGCGAAGGCCGTTCTTGACGCGGCCAAGATCGTCGGCGCGACTGCGCAGAAACGGTACGCCGAAGGCAAGACCCGGCGGCAGAGGCTGCTGTCCCTGCTCGTGAAGATGAGCGTTGCATGAGATCTCGGGATTGCCCTCCCACTCACCGATGCCGAGGGCGAAGGCTACAGCCAGTCCCGGGTCTACGACAACGCGATGGCCAAGCGCTTACTTCCAGTTACCTACCCATGAAGGGAGAGGGCGCAGCTTGTGCGCAACAGGTGGTGGAATCAGAGCCACGGGCTTGCTTGGCAACCGGCAGCCGCGCGGATAGACTAGCACCCGGAGCGCGGAGAGCATGGCGATAGTCGTGGGCGGTACTGAAGCAGAGGGTGGCGACGAAGATCCGGCGGCAAGCGCCGAGCTTCGCAGCTTTCTGGAACGTCTGCGCGAGAGTGGCGCCGCGGGCGGTGGGGCGTTGTTTGCTGTCCGCGGATCGCGGCGCGGCCGGCTTGCGCTGCGGCGCCGGCTGCGGCGCGAGGGAATTTCCGTGGTGCCGCTGTGTCCGCCGGAACCCTGGTGCCCGTTGGCGCCGCTTCAGCACCTGCTCGCGCTGGCGCGTGTAGCGCCGCTGGAACCGCTCGATGAAGAGCTCGAACCAGAGATCCTCTGGCTCGGACCCAACGTCGTCAGCGCCCGACTTTTCTTGCGCGCTGCGCTGCTTCTGCGCGGCGTCCACATCTTCGGCCGCATCGACCTGGACGACTTGAACGCCCCGGTCTGGGGCACGCTGCTGCACGCAGTCATGCTTGGCAAGCTTCACCTTCCGGTTACCTTCGTCGCCGAGGGCGATCCCGGCGCCGAGGTGCCCCGCGGCGTCGGCTGCCTGGACCTGGAGACTTCGGACCTCACAGCTTCAAGGCGCGACGGTATACCGGCTGAGGTGCCAGGTCGCGTGCGGGGCGCGGCGCCAGACCGCCGCACCCGCCTCGGCAAGCGGGACCTTTGCTATCTCGCGCAACTCCGGTTGCTTGGAACTGACGTGCTGGCAGCGAGCGGTCGCCGACTTACGAAGATGGACCATGCCCGGACGCTGGCGCGGCTGGGACTGGCGGATGTGCTCAGCTCGGACCAGGCCGTGGCGTGGGCGAAGCTGCGGGATCTGCCGCGCGCGAGACTGCCGCGCCGCCCGGCGTGGGCGCGCGCCGCAGTCGCAGCGCTCGGTTCGCGGCAGGGCCCGGGTGAATGGCGTACCAACGCCTTGTGGCTCATGGCGACGAGGGGCGTGACGCCGGCCGGGAGACAGCTCACGGCGCGGGATCTGCTGCGCGCCGCCGTACTCCTCGGCGCGCCAGGGGCTGCGCAGCTCGCGACCACGCTCACGCTGCACGACGCGGCCCTCGATGACCGGGGGCGAGTCGCGTGTGACCTGTTCAATGCGATACGGGGCGACAGGGAGATAGAAGTCGCGGACGACCCGGTTTGTCAGGTGCTCCGCCATGTCCACAGCGGCGATGTAGACGCAATGCGCCGCCTGGAGACGAGCGTCGAGGCCGGGAAGGCCGACCTTCGGAACGGACTGGCGGCGCAGGCTGCGGTCGACCTCGCCACCTGGAACATCGGGTATGGCCGCCTACCCGCCGCGCTGAAACTGCTGCGGATGATACCGGAGACCGGGCATTGGGTGGCCCGGTGGAGAGCGAACTGCGCACTGGCGGACGCCTACACGCGCATGGGGCGATTCGACCTGTCGCGTAACCACCTCGAGCGCGCCCTTGCCGCTGCCCCGGTGCCGCTGAGCCCGGTATTGCAGGCCGATCTGGCGGTGCACGTGGCGCACGCCGCCGACCGGCAGGGCGATCGGCACGGCAGCGAAGTCCTCTTCGAGGAAGCGCGAGACATCTACGTTGCCATGGAAGACGGGATCAGGCTCGGGCGCCTTTTGCTCGTTCGCGGTGAGCTGCACTGGATGCGCAACGAGGCTGATCTGGCCCGAGCGATGTTTGGCCGTGCTCTGCGGCTCGCCCACCACTTTGGAGCAGGCTTGCTGGGACGCGAAGTCGAGCTGAAGCTGGCTCTCCTCATGCGCGGCGCTCCGTTCGACATGTGGGCGGCGGGGGCAGGCGGCGAGGCCGCGGCCGCCCCGCGAGATCACCGGCGGACCGTCGACCGGGAATCTACTTGATCGTTTCTCTCACGTCTTGTGCGCCTTGCTGAATCAGGAGCTCGCGTTGCTCCCCCTGAGTCAGCGACACAGCGGCGCGGCGGAGAAGCTCGCCTTCTGTCCGATCGTACTGATCCCAGCCGCATGGGCGTAACCCGTCGAGACGAAAGACGTCCAGCAGCTCGGCGCCCCCGGGCTGGGAGCGAAGGTCCTCAGCACCCAGCAAGCGGGTGACCTCTTCGGCGAACCACCTGGGGGCACCACGCCACACCTGGACGCCGCCGGTCGAAATCTCGTCGGTGCTGTGAACCTGCTCGACATTCGCCCAGATCTTCGCCGCATGCTTGCTCATCCGCTTGAACACGTCGGACAGCACCAGGGCCGCGTCGACCTGACCGTAGATGACGGCAGAGACCGAGCTCATTGCCGAATCCGTCTCCACGATCTCCGAGAAGTAGTCGCGGACATCGGTCTTGTTGGAGAATAACATGACGTTGTACCATTCTATGGCATCTTGTCCGACGTCGCTAAGAGCAATGGACTTGCCTTTGAGCTCGGCGAGGGAGTGCGCAGAGCTGTTTCGCCTCGTAATGACCGAGTATCGAGTCGTGGTTCGACCGTCGAACACGGCGCAAAGGACGGGCTCATATCCATAGCGGAAAGCCTTCATGAGCATGTAGTGAACAGAAATGGAGGCAAGCCACGGGCGCTGCTCGCCGCGCAGGTCGAGAACCTGCAAATATTTCTCGAGGTCCTCCGCCTTGCGGAAGTAATGCGTGCTCAGCTCCGAGAGCTTCTGCGCGCGAAAGTAGTCGGCATATCGTTCCAGACCGCGAACGATTTCGGTGACAGGGAGCCCGGAGCTATACGGCTGGAAGAACAGCAGCCGCGCGTGCGGCATGCTCTCCGCCAGCCCCTGATTCGCCGGTGTCGGCAGCTCACCGGCGTCGTCCCCGGGAGCAGCAGCGCTCGGCGCGCCAATCGAGAGACCAAACACGGCCACCACCGCGATGGCGGCACGGCGCGTCTGGAGACATCGTTTGTGAAAAGAGGGGCGGCACATCTCAGCGAAGAATAGACGAGAGATCGCGTCAATGCAAATGACCGAACCGGCACGCGGCAGTCGTGCTGCCAAATCGCCATGGTTGTGCATCACGCGCCTCGCAGCGGAAGGGGGCGAACGGTTACGAGGGAGCGGTCTCTGTGCTGTCGCGCGTCGAGGTGGCGCCAAGCACCGCGGCCACGCGGTCCAATAGCTCCTCCGGCGTAAACGGTTTTTGCAAGAGCTCGTAGGGGCCGACAGCGGACGTCGAGGTGGCCAGATCCAGGTCGCCGGTATACCCGGACATGTAGAGAACGCGGGGCGACGCATCGCGGGCAGCGAGCTGGGCCACGAGCTCGGGACCGCTCACTCCCGGCATGATCACGTCCGTGAGGACCAGGTCGATGGCGCCGATGTGGTGGCCGGCAAGGGGGAGAGCCTGTTCCGCCGATTCGGCGGCGATGACGTCGTAGCCTTCTACCTTGAGGACCGTGGCCACCAAGTTGCGGAGACCATCCTGATCCTCGACCACGAGAATGCGAGCTTTTCGGGTAGCGCGGCCCTCGCCTCCCGATGCCACGCCCGCTCGCGCCGGTGCCACTTCCCGGGGCGCCGCGCACGGCAGGTATACCCGAAAGGAGGTGCCCTCCGCGAGCGTGCTATCCACCTCGATGTCGCCGCCCAACTGCTTGACGATGCCGTAGACCGTGGAAAGGCCCAGGCCCGTGCCGTGGCCCGGTGCCTTCGTCGTGAAGAATGGCTCGAAGATTCGCGACATCGTTGCCCGGTCCATGCCGATACCGGTATCGCTGACCGCGAGCAACACGCTATCGCGGTCGGGGAGGCCGGAGGTTCCGTTCTCCCGCAGGGTCGTACCCCAGTGTACATTCGCGGTCGTGATGCTGATCGTGCCCCCATTTGGGAGTGCATCTTTGGCGTTGACGGCGAGGTTGAGAATGACCTGCTCGACGTGCGCTCGGTCCGCTTTCACGCGCGCCAGATCCGAAGAGAGGTGCTTCACGACGCTGATTCCCCCGGTCAGCACGCGCTCGAGCACCGCCAGAACGCTATCGACCACCTCGTTCAGATCGAGGACCTCCGTTTCGACTACCTGCCGGCGCGCGAAGGTAAGGAGCTGCCTGACCAGGTTGGAGGCCATTCTCGCCGCCTGCTGAATCTCTTGGACGTGAGCTTGTCGGGGATCGTCGCCGGCGATGCTCTCGGCTAGCAAGGCGGCGACGCCCATGATGATCGTCAGGAAATTGTTGAAGTCGTGCGCCACGCCGCCAGCCAGCCGGCCGATTGCTTCCAGCTTGCGCGCTGTCTGCAGCTCCGCTTCCAGACGAACCTCGCGCGTTACGTTGTGTTTTACCGCGACGAAGTGGCTGATCTTGCCGCCCTCGCCGCGAATTGGAGAAATCGTCTCTTCTTCTTCGAGCAGCGTACCGTCCTTGGCCTTGTTGATGACCCGCCCAGTCCAGACCCGCCCACTCGTAATTGTCTGCCAGAGCTCGGCGAAAAAGGCGTCGTCGTGCTTGCTACTGCTCAAAACGCGCGGCGTTCTCCCGGCGACTTCGGCCCAAGAGTAGCCGGTGATCTGCTCGAAGGCCGGATTGACGTACTGGATTGCGCCATCCGTAGAGGTGATGAAGATCGACTCTGCGGATTGGACAACCGCGGCGGCCAGCAGCCGGAGCGTCTCCTCGGCGGTTTTCCAGTCCGTGATGTCGATCATGACACACTCGAAGTAGCCCCGATCGGCGGCGATGCGGAGCGAAGCCCGGACCCAGAACTCGGTACCGTCCAGGCGGTTGAGGCGCGTTTCGAAGCTCCTGATGTCGCCATCCTCCTCCAGCTCGTCGAGAAGGCGGATGAGAAAGCCGGGGTCGGTGTGGTGTCCCGCGAAGGTGAATCCGGAGACGAAGGCGGCGGCATCCGGATAGCCGAACATCGACGCGAGGCGCGCGTTGGCCTCGATCGGCGTGCCGCCCATGAGCTCGAAGCGCCCGAGCCCGGCAAGGGAGTTGTTGAAGAGGCTGCGAAAGCGCGCCGTGGTTTCCCGCAGCGCATCCTGAGCGTTGCGCCTGTCGGCGGCCTCTTTCTGCAGCTCCTGATAGGCTCGGCCGATGGCGTTCGCCTGCACTTCGGTCTGCGCCGTGAGACCGACGAGTCTGTCGACGTCGTGTTGAACCCGCTGGCTCATGGGGCGAAAAACTGCGAGACCGAGGGCGCCGAGCACAACGAGGGTCGTGAGCAGGGCACTGAGGTGCTCCCGCCCAAGCTCCGCTACGCGCTGGTCCGCAATCGCCTGATAGGCGCCGACGGCGCCGTCCAGTCGGACCAGAAGCTGCGCCGCGGCGGCTTGCTGCTCCGCCAGCCCGCCACCAACACCTTCTGACAGGTGCGCGTCGGAGAGCTCCGCGAGCGCCCGGGCCCGGGCCACGAAGGCGCGAACCGCGTCTGCAAGCGGCGGTGCGGCCTCACGCGATGAGGCGTGAAAGGTCGCGGGCGCCAGGTTGGAGAGGATGGCCTGGCTCTCCAGCAGGCTACCTGCAGCCTCGAGGATCTCTGTGCGCGCACTGGACCGCTGAGCGGGCGGTCCATGAACGAGCATCGTCGCGGCGCTTATGATGCGCTGGCTCAACATGCGTTGGCGGCCGCTGATATTGACGATTTCCGCGTCCACTCGATGCCCGCGAATGGCGGAGGCCATCCCGGCGTAGTTGAAGATCGCAAGCACGCCCAGCAGCCCGAGTGCCGAGAGATAGCGCAGACGCATCGCGCGCACGAAGCGTTTGCCAAGAAGCCGATAGTCGCTCATCGCTACACGCGGAGTTGGGGTTCACCGGGCAGGCCTGTAAACGCCTGCTATTCTACTCGCCGCGCGCCGTCTGGACAATTCGTCAAAAACGCCACCCGAAACCGGTCGCCAGCCACCACGTGAAGACCGAGGCAGTTTCGCTGCCCGCTGGGGCGCCGTTGTCGATGATGGCGCGGGTGAACGTCGTCGTCATCGGGCCGAGCTCGACACGCGCTACAAGGCGCGGCGCCAGTTGCAGCTCCACCCCCAGAAGCCCGCCAAACGCCGATCCCCACGCGGCGCGCGCCGGCGCCCGTCCGGGGCCGGAAAAGCGCTGCTCGTGCCGCACCGCCTCGGCGCTGAGCCCGAGCGCGAGGCTGATGCGATTCAGGTCGACGTAGCGCTGAGCCGTGAGCCCGAAGGCCAACTCTGTGTGCCGCTGCTCGAGGCTGGCGCCCGCGAGCGTCGATTTGCGGTCCGCATAGCGAAACCGCCCACCCCAGGTAAGCCAGGGCAGATCCAGAGAATATCCGAGCACGGCGTGCGCAGTCGGGCCTTCGCGGTCCAGCGTTTCGCCTCGTCCGGCCGCCAAAGCATAGAAACCGTGGACGGCGCGTCTTTCGCCGCCACCCTTGCGGAGCAGCCGGGCGTACGTGACTTCGCGGAACGGCAACTTTTCGAGCGCGACTGCGGCGCGGCTGTTCAGAGCGACCCCGTACTCCCGAAACGCAGCCTTGCCCCTGTGCTGGACAAAGTATTCCCCTGCCGGCAGGACAATGTCAGCACCCTTCTCCGAAATCTCGACTTCAGCGGCGATCGGACCGTCTTCCGCGCGATCGCGCAGCAGATATCGTCCCGGCGAGGCGATCTGCAGCGTCGCCATCCGTTCCACATCGCGATCGAGTCGTGCGATCGCCAGCTCGCCTCGCCCCTTGATCTCATACAGGAAGGTCGGATGCTGCAGTGATGACGTGCTCCCGGAAGATTGCAGCGTCTGGCGGTACGCATAGTCATACAGCTCAGCAAGCGTCACCCGCCGGTCGCGGTCGGTGTCGGCGGCACCGCGCAGCCCACTTACGAGGTGGTGCGTGAAGAAAGAGCCGCGCAGGCTCTGCGATTCATAACTGTTTTCCCCGGCGGTGCTCGAGGTGATGATGGCGAGTCCCTCCGCCGTGATGCGGTCTTCCATCGCGATGTCGAATGGCGCCGCCGCGCGCGCGCCCTTTACACGGGTGATACCTCCACTGCGGCACGCGTCGACGATGAGCACGCGTACGGAGGCCGCCGAGCCGGCCACCAGTGCCTTGAGCTCCTCGAAAGGAAGCACCGTCCCCGACATGTGTAGCCCATCAGGCCCGGCATGTCCAGAGTAGTAGGTGATGAGGATGGTGACGTCCTGGCCTGGATCGCGCAGCGGCGAGCGCAGGCGCACGTTGGTCTGCAGCAAGGCATTTCTGAGATCTTCGGCCTGGTCACCGAGCAGCAGCACGGCATCGTGTGCAGCGACGCCGGAGAGCTTGCGCAGCACCGCCGCGAGTGCCTCGGCATCATGCTCCGCGAACTCGAGCGCGGCGTCGTCCGCGGTGCCGGCGTTGTTGCCGGCGATGATCGCAATCACGCGCGTCCCGGCGGCGGCGTCCGCCGTGGCGACCAGCAGCAGGACTACGGTGACCGCGACCGCCGCCGGGCTAACCAGGCGCACCGCCCTCACGGTACCTCCTTCACGATGTGGATGGAGTCACTCCGACACCCGTCTCCACCGGCGACAGCCATGGCTCCTCGGGCAGGCGCCGAAAGGTTGTGCAGGGCAAAGTGGCGCGGGCAAACGACGAGATGAAGGTATTCGTCGCCGGCGCTGTCGTCCAGCTCGACGGCGCCTGCCAGCGCGATGCCGGCACCGGCGCGCGCCGCTGTGGAGCCGGACGCGCCGAGCGGGTAACACGGGTAAATCGCGCCGGACGATTCGACGCCAACCACCATGACTTCTGCGTCCGCCGGGAGATCGACTCGGAACTGGAGCCGATCACCAGCACGCACGAGCTCGCCGTCCGCCAGCTCGGCGACGGCACCGCTGCGCTCGCGCACGACGTGAAGCCGGGGGCCGCCCTTCATGTGGATTCCGGTCCCGTCGATGCCGCCATCGTGACGAAGCTGCGGCAGGAGCGCCACGAAGATGGCCGCGGCGGCGGTCGCCGCGGCCGCGATCCAGCTCAGGTGCACGCGCCTGGTCGCCGAGAGCCGCTCCGCAAAGCGCTGCCACACCGAGCTGCGGTAGGTTCTACAGACGCGGCGCTGCGCGTCCAGGCGCACGCACTTATCGGCGACCTCGTCCAGCCGCAGCGCGGGGAAAGCCGCAGCGCCGCGCTGCCGCAGCGCCAGCCTGGCCGTACAGGCCGGGCACTGCGCGCTGTGCCGTTCAACTGCGGCGCTTTCTGCGCTGGGAAGCTCACCGCCGTGGAACCGATCCAGCAGCAGCTCCGAGGGACAATCCGGGTTCTTGCCCGACAGCTTTGAATAGTCCAGGTTACTCATTTCGTATAGTTAGACCCGCCGGCTGCGTTGTTGGGCACGAGCCCCTCCAGGTTGCGCCGCGCCCATTTCTCGAAGCGTTCGAGCAGGTTACCCACCGTTCTGCGAGACACGTTGAGTAGCGCCGCGGCCTCGGCGTGGCTCATGCCGTCCACGTGGACGTAGATTGCCGCTTGCGCCTGCAGCGGATCGGCGGCGGCCAGCAGCCGGCGCATCAGTGCCATGAGCTCGGGATCCGGAGCTCCCGGGTCCGGGTCATCCTCCGTGCTCGTCGCATGCTGCTCGAGAAGCTCCCGGCGCCGTCCGCGGTCGCGGATGAGGTTCAGGCAGTAGTTCGTCGTGATCCGGTAGAGCCACGTCGACGGCTGGCTCTCCGCGCGGAAGGAGTCGATCTTGTTGACCAGCCGGACAAAGACTTCTTGCACCGCATCCTGGGCCTCCGCGTCGTTGCCGAGCAGGTAGCGGGCGCGGCGAAACACCATCGGTCCGTAGCGCCGCACGAGCTCACTGATGTCAACGTCAGGCATCGGTCCTGTGCTGCCTACAGCGGACGTTCCATGATGGTGCTGCGAGCTCCGTCCGACACCAGCAGGCGCAGGCGGCTAACATGCCGAGCGGCAAGCTCGCCCACCCCTCCGCGAAGGCGCGCCGAGCCGGTGTTGGCGCCGATTGCCCTGACCTCGAAACTCCCATCCGGGCCCGTATCGGTCATGACCACGGCGAGCCCGCCCCTGCCCACGGAATCGCTCCAGGATATCTCGATGTCTTCCCCGACGCTGCGCCGCGCCGCGAGCTGCGTGACTTCCGGCGCTTTCCCGGTCCGCATCTCCTCCGCGAGGACGGCGCCCGATTGGCTGCTGAGCCGGTAACCAGACACGGCGACGCCGCGGCCCAGCGCCACCTTGACCTGAAACGCGCTGACACCGGTGATGTGGTCGGCAGGTGCCGAAGCGGCGTGGTGGAGGGCAACGACGCCGCCGCTGGCGTCGAGCAGCTCAAGCACGAGCGCGCCCTCGTCGGGTGTTGGCGCGTGGTCCCTGAGCTCGGCCGCCATCGTCGTCGTCGCGCGCCCAGCACGGACAACACCCGACAGATAGTAGACGCGCTCGGAGGTCGGGTTCGGCGCTGCGCTCCCGCGGGCGGAGTTATAATAGGCGTCCCAGTCGTAGAAGGCCTTGTAGTTATAATCAGATATCCACGTCGTGTTGCAATAGCTCATATAGTCTCTGTAGGCCGCCTTGCCGTAAAGCTCCGTAGCGCCGGCTCTCCAACCCACCACGCCGATGATGCCGTTCGCGTACGGGTAGCTTGCATCGGTACCGGACGGCGTCCCGCAACCACTGCCGCTTGCCGCCACATGCCTCCGGCCGTGATTGTGGCCGATTTCATGTGCTCCCGTCTCCCCCGCGGCAAACGAGCGATCCGTGCCCACGGCCACCGGCAACGGACTGGATGGATAGTACGGCATCCACCCCAGACCGACGACGCCGTAGTCGTATCCCGGATAAAAAACACCGTAGTAATACCGATTCGGCGCGGATGTCTCCATCCCGCGGATGTCGGTCACGAAGTCGAGAACCGCATCCCAGTTCGTGCCATCGCTGCTCACGGGCGGCCCCGAGTACGTCACCGAGCTATGGATCTGCCTGCTGACGTCCGGGACCGGATAGGTCCACTGCAACCAGTCCTGCACATCGTCGAAGGCGGCGCTGTCAGGTGGTACGCCGGCATGCGTGACCGGCACGATCATGAGATCCAGATCGGGAGTGGACACGAGCTCGAAGGGCGTGGTGCCCGAGCCAGGAGCTCGGTTGTCGGTCTCGTCGGTCTCGGCGTAGGCATTGTCCGGGTCGATCTCCAGAACGAAGCTCGTGCCTTCTTCCAGCCACCCCGAAGGAATCGTGAAGTTGATCGAGTCGCTCCACGCCGCTTCACTGGCCGATTCGGGCAGCTTGTCGATCGATGCCACAAGCGGCGATCCGGAAAGCTCGTCGCCGCCGCTGTAGGCGCGCAGCCGAGCAGAGACGGAATCAACGAGGTAACTGTAGCCGCTGACACCGACGAACGCGCGGACCACGGCGGTCCGGCCGGCGATGCGCGGGACGGTAACGGCGCCGAGGTTGGCCTTGGGAGACAGACCGATGTCGGTCGCTTGTGTCAGCCGTAGCTCGGCAAGGTACAGGTTGGCGTTGATGGTGGGGATCGACGTGGGCGTGATGGTCGGCGACGGGGTCGGTGACTGGATTGGCGTGCGTGTGCGGGTGGCGGTCGGAGTCACCGTGGGGGTTCGCGTTTCGGTCGGAGTCGGCGTCGGCGTCGGTGCGAGATCGTAGAAGGGTTGCTCGTTGGACGACACCATGTCGTCGCCGGTGGTGAAGAGGTAGATGCGGTAGAAATAAACTCCTGCGGGAACGGCCGAGTCGAGGTAGGTCGTCGTGGCGCGATCGTCGATGGTCGTGAGCCAGACGCCTTCGCCGGGCGCCGGCGGCAGATCGGCAATGGAGACCGAGGAGGCCTGCTCGGCGGTGATGACCCAGAGCCCGACCAGGGCGGCAATAATTGCGGCCGTGGCGACGCGCCGCCGCACCGGGTGAGCGCGGTGCCCGACGCGGAGCGCGAGCAGCGCCGCGGTCACGCCGAGCGCCGCGAGGACGGCGCCGAGAAGGTCCAGCGACGGAACGGGAAGCGGTGTTTCGGATCGCCAGACCGCGTAATGGGAAAAATCGGGAGCGCTTGCTTCGGACCAGGTGAGGCGTACGCCGGCGGCGCCTTCGAGGACCGGTGGCAGCAGCGTTACAGGCGTGGCGGAGCGCGCTTGCGGCCCGCCTTCGGCCGCGCCCGCGGCGGCGGCGAAGGATGGGCGGCTCAGGGCGAGGGCGAGCAAGACAAAGGCGAGGGCGCGGCGCGGACGCGCTCGATGGCCTGTGCAGGTCGGCATGGGAGCTCCTTGACGCGGTAATCGATAGCTGCGGAAACACGATCCTGACCATTGTAGCCGCGCCGGAATGGTTTTTCACGAGCGGCGCGCGGAGGAGTAGCTCGTCAGTGCTCCGCGATCCCGATGTCGGGCGCGGCTCCCAGGAAGTTCCGCCCCGGAATGGGGGCTCCTCGGTCAATGACGCTGACGCCCGCGATCCGGTCGAGGTCGCCGCCCGGGACGTGAACCGAGCCGGCGATGACGGTTGCTGGCAGGAGGCCCTCGGCGAGCACGGAGCGCAACGGCACGGTTTGCCGTCCGACGCGACACCGGAGCTCGGAGCCGGAAAGCGCGAACACGTTATGCTCGAAACGCGCGACATCCGCGAGCCGCGAGGCGCGGAACGCCAGGCGCGAGGGGTCGATGGCGAGATTGTTGACGGCGACGTGACGCGGGTTTCGGCCGTCTCTTCCGAGAAAAACCAGCGCTGTCGGGTAGGCCTCGATGACGTTGTGGAGGACTTCGACGCGCTCCGAGTCGATCACGAAAATGGCCGTGTCGGCGCGGGCATCGCCGCGCAAGTAATTCCGTTCGAGGACGATTTGACGGGGTAGTGCCGCGGCGGGTTGGCCGGCAAGCGTGCCGCGGTCGACGACGATCCCGGTATGAGCGCCAGCGACAAGATTTTCGCGGACCGTTACGTTGGTCGCGCCATAGTGGACGACGACCGCCTCGCCGAAACGCGAGCCAGAGCTTGGGCGATAGCCCCAGATGCGATTTTGCGAGATCTCCACGTCTGTGGCGGTCTTTATGTCCACCGCATTTTCTCGGTCTTCGTGCATCCGGTTGCCGCGCACGGTGATGTCGCGCGCAGGTTTGAGAGGCAGGTGGCGGGGATCGAACGGGTCGGTGGCAAGCTGCTCGGGGCCGACGATTTGCACGGAGTCGCCGGAGTTGTGGTGAACGTGATTGTTCTCCAAGCGGATGCCGGTCGTGGCCGGCAGGATCGTCACGCCGTGCGCGTCGGCGGAGCCCCGCTGGAAGCCGCTGATTTCGCATTGCTCTACGGTGACGTTGCGGGCGCCTGGGCCGATCACGAGCCCGTTGGCTTTGCCGTCGTGTAGAAAGCAGCGTGACAGGTGGACGTTCTGGGCGTCATGGACAAGCACGGCGACCGTGCCGGCGCCCGTGGGTGACACCTCGATGCCGTCGATCGCCCAAAAGGAGCGCTCGACGAACAGCCCGAACCGCGCGCCCTCGGGGGGCACCAGGCGCGAGCGCGGTGCGGCGGAGAGGCGAATCGGGGCCTCGGGAAGGCCGTTTCGGCAGTGCTCGTCCAGGTGCATAGCCGCAGTCCACACGCCGGGCAGTAGCGTGAGGTGGTCGCCTGGTTCTAGCCGGCGAAGCGCTCCACGCAGGTCGGTCCACGGCGACTCTCGGCTGCCGTCGCCCGGTCCTGCCAGCGACGGCGCCGCGAAGAGCTCCCGCCGGGGGGACGGCGCGCCGAGGTAGGGGGGCGCCTGGCCCGGCAGGCGTGTGAGGGTGAGGGCGGGAAACGGAGCCCCGCCAAGAAAGGCGCGCGGCTCGGGACTGGCTTCCGCGGGCGGGGGCAGGGCCGGACCACTGGTGCATGCTGTCAGCGAGACGCCTGCAAGCAGCAGGCAGGCGGAGACGAATGCGGGTGAGCGGCGACGCCTGGAAACCACGATCGCGGGCATCCCGCTACGGCGCCGCGAAAGGCGGCCGGTGCTGCTGGATACGCGGTGCGTGGTGGCCATTCTTGATCGCGGCGAACGACAGCATCTGGCCGCTGCCCTGCTAGGCGAAGATCTCGGCCACGGGGCAGGAAAAGCCGGGCAGGATCGAGCTCCCGTCCACCGTCGCGCCTTCGCCGCACACGCGGGGCGGCACGCCGCGCTCGTAGACGGTGACGGTGCAGGTTCCGGGATCAACTGCCCAGACCTGCTCGGAGCCGGCGGCGATCCATTCGCTGGCCTTTTCGCGAACCTCCCTGGCGCTGTCGTCCGGCGACACCACCTCCACCGCCAGGTCGGGGGCGAAGGGGAGGAACCGTCGTAGTTGAACATCCTTGAGGCGGTCCTGGCGGACGAACAACACATCTGGAGCACGAACGCGGCCGCTTGGCAGCTTGCAGCCTACTTCGCCGGTTCCAACATAGCCGAGCCTGTGTTTGCGGATGAAGGCGCGCAGTATTGCGCTGATGCTGCTTTCGATAGCGCCATGCTCAAGTCCTGCGGGCGGCAACTCCACAACCCTCCCATCGATGAGCTCGGAGCGACCGTATCGGTGCGCGATGCGCTCGAACTCGTCGGCGCTAATCAGACGTTCCTGGACGTCGGTGCTCAAGGTCGGCTCCTTTCGTGCGAGGCCCGGCTTGAGGATAGCGCCGAACGGGGCAGTGGCCAAGCGGTGGAGGATTCAGGCAGCCCGCCGAGGTTGCCAAAGCGCCAGGCCGGCAGTACCTCTAATTGCCCTCAGGTTTGACTGGAAGTCGCTCGGGAGGCGCATCGTGAAGCGCCCCACCCTGACCCTCCCCCCGCGCGCGGACGGAGGTCGCTTGTGCCTGCCTGTTCCTTATCCGAGCGCTTGGGGGAGGGGAGCGAAAACGATCATGCTGGCGCCGCGCATGAGAATCCCGGGCTATCGCATCGTCGCACTTGTGGGTGAAGGCGGGATGGGCCGCGTCTTTCGCGCCGTGCAAGGCGCGACGGGCCGCACCGTCGCGCTGAAGGTGGTGCGTCTCCCGCAGGCCGAGCACGCGTTCGCGTCCGGCGACACCGCGGCGCTTTTTCGCGGCGAGCCGCTCGCCTTGCTCTCTCCCGAGATCCGCGCCTGGCTGCGCGACCACGGCCACCTGCCCGCAACTCCCGAGCGCGCCTCCTGCTGACCGCCACGTGCCCCCACAACGGCGCAATCAATACGCCTGCCCTTCAAAGCGATCGCGCAGAAACAGCTCCAGCTCGAGCAGAAACCGATCCGGCGCGGCGCGGATACGATCGGCGTCCGCAAGCAGCGCCAGCCGCTCGATGTAGCGCTCCGCGACTTCGCCAAGAACTGCATGGGTTTGCGATTCCGGCGCGTGGCCGAGGCGCTCGTGCACGTGCTCGAGCAAGTTGAGATCATCGGGGTAGAGCTTCGCCGCAGTCTCCGCGGAAAAATAGAAGCGCCGCATGCCCAGGGCTCCGTAGCTTGGAGCGCCGAGCGCCTCTGCGGCCGCCGTCTTGCGCCCCGAGCCCTCCCGCGCCGCGACCACGACGTACGTGCCCGCGAGATAGTCGCCGATGCGCCGCTTTCCCCGCGTCAGCGCGGGGATCAGCCACAGCAGCGGGAGCTCGTCCACGACCCGAGCGAGATTGCGCAGCAGCGCCGGGCCGATGGTGATCCCCTGGCCCGTCGCGAGCACCGTGCGGATGCCGATGAGTCGCTTGCCGATCGTTTGTCCGCACCCGCGGACCTCTGCCCACACGAAATAGAACGTCGTCGACAGAAACTGCAGGACGAGCGCGGCCGCGATCAGATACGACGTCGTTCCGAGGGCGTCGCCGGCCGCGCCGAGATCGACCTCGAGCGCCACCGACGGCAGCAGCAGGCCGATCCAGATCACCAGCACCACGGCGCTGACGATGAGCCGGTCAAAGAAAGCGGCAGCGATGCGCGACGAAAACGGCGCGATTTCGTACTCGACCAGCGTTTGTTCGGGCGTCTCGAACGTGATCCGGTCGCCCTCGCGCTCCCAAGGGAAGACCTTCTCACGGGGGACGCTACTGTCTGCGGAAACTGTCATCGGCGCGCAGTGCTCCTGTCGTCAGCGGCCGATCTGCCGCGTCGCGATCATGGGCGGCGATGACGGCAGCTCCGTCATCCCTTTGTTTCCATTTGTATCCCGAGCGGAGCTGGGCTGCCAGGTATCGTCGTCGCGCGCCCACCCACAGGCTCCACTACGTCCCTGTGGCCGGGCGCCACGGGCGCGACAGGCGGCGCCCGGCGCCCTGGATGCGGCGTCTTGCCCACGCCGGAAGGTCCTCGGCGATACACACGGTTGCCGGCAACAGCAGCGCCGTCAGAATCGTCGAGATCGTCAAGCCACCCATGATCACGAGTGCCAGTGAATAGTAGTAGATGCCCCCGAGGCTCGGTTGCTGCACGGCCATGGGCACCAGGCCGATGAGGGTCGTCAGCGCCGTCATGAGTATCGGGCGCAGGCGTTCGGCGCCCCCTCTGATCATGGCCGCGGGGCGGTCCATTCCCCTGCGCCGGTAGTGGTTGATATGCTCGATCATCACGATGCCGTTGTTGACCACAATCCCGAGCAGCAGCAAGAGGCCGACGGACGCCGGCTGGTCGAAGTCGGTGCCGGTGGCGTAGAGCGCCCAGAACGCTCCAGCGACCGCGAAGGGAAGAGCGACCATGAGGCTCAACGCCTGCCGCATGGACTCGAAGAGCGCCGCCATCACCGCGAACACGAGCCCCAGTGCGAGTGCCAGGTTGGTAAGAAACTCCCGCTGGCTCTCCTCGCGTTGTGACGCGAACGACAGGAAGTCCCACTGAAACCCCGGCGGCAACGCGATCGTGGAGAGCGCGTCCTGCAACTGCTTGGTCCGCTCCTCCTTGGTCCCCTCCTCGAAACGGGCGCCGACCCAGACTCCGGTGACCTTGTCATCCCGCTGAATCCCTTCCGCTGACTTGACGACGCCGAAGGTGGCCACGGTCTCCACCGGCACCGGCGCCAGGGACGCGCGCAGCAAGGCGACCGACTTCAAGTCGTCGAGCCCCCGGATGGCGCCGTCCTCCAAGACCAGGCGCACGCGCACGTCGCCCGAGGGCGTGGTGAGCACGGGAAGGTCCCGCCCCCTCAGTGTCAGCGACAACACTTCGGCAGGTTGCTCCACGGCAATGCCGTAGGCGCGCGCCCGTTCCCGATCGACGCGCGTGTGAATCTCCAGACTGCCGCCTTCGGTTGAGGTATAGGCATTGGTGAACCCCGGAATGGCCTCGATGAGCCTCCGGCCCTCCGCCGCCAGGTCTGCGAGCGCCTCGGAATCGGGCCCGACGAGCTGCGCCGTAATCCGCTTGCCGCGATTGCGCTGCCAGAACGGCGTGCTATCCATGACCTCGAGCTGGAGGCCCGGGATTTGCGGCAACAGCTCCGGAAGCCGGCTTCGCACCGTGGCCATCTGCGCCTCATTGTTGTGCCCATCCGTCATGTAGAGTCGCGTGGTGGTGAATCCGGCGCTCCAAAAACTGTAGATGGACTTCACCTCGAGCTCGCTCTGGTGCGGCCGGAGCTGCGTCTCCACGGCATTGACGAGAATCTCCTTCTCATCCAACGAGAGCGGTTCGCTGATGTTGTACTGGATGCCTACGAACATCTCGCTCTGGTTGGTTTCGAAGTTCTTCTCGATGTGCTGAAACGGGTAGATTGCTGACGCGAGCACGGCGACCCCGAGCAGCGGCGCCAGCCAGAGGTGTCGCAGCGTCAGGCGCATTGCTCTTGCGTAGGCCCGCTGCAGCCGGGCCATTGGCAGCTTGGCGCGATCGGCGCCGGGGGCGTATGTGGCCATGCGGCTGGCGGCGATCGGAATCAGCGTCTGGCTCACCAACAACGAGGCGAGCAGGGTCGCGCACACCGTCATGGCCAGCTCCTTGAGAATGACGTTCATCATCGTGGGTTTGTTGAACAGGAGCGGCGAAAACACGATGACCGAAGTGAGCGTGGCGGCGATGACCGCGAGCGACACCTCGCGGGCTCCGAGCAGCGAGGCGCCGCGGCTCTCGAGGCCTTTTTCCTGATACCGGTGAACGTTCTCCATCACCACGACGGCGTTGTCCACGAGCATGCCGACACCCACAATCAGCCCCAGCAGCGTCAGGGTGTTGAGCGTCCTGCCCTGGAGCCAGACCACGCCGCACGCCACGAGCAGCGAGAGCGGAATGCATGCGACAGCCACCAGGGTGGCCGGCACGCTGCGCAGGAAGAGAAACAGCACGATGCTCGCCAGCACGGCGCCCATGATCCCCGTCTGCTCGAGGTCCCGGATCGTCTTGGTGATTTCCTCGCCCTGATCGTGCCACACCAGGACATTGATGCCCTCGAGCTCGCTGTCCTCCGCCATGGAGTCGAGCCGCGCGCGAACTGCCCGGGTCACTTCGACCGCGTTCGCCGATGGTTCCTTGACGACCTCCAACGCGATGGCGAAGGCGCCGTCCAGATGCCTGCCGTATTCCCGCGGGGCTTCCGCGAACGTGATGTCGGCGACGTCGGCGACCGTGAGCGCGGTGCCGATGATCGGGAGGTCCGCGATCGCCGCGAGCCCTTTCACGGCCGCCGGCGCGCGCAGCAGAAAGCGCTGCTCACCTTCCCGCACAACTCCGAGCGAGCGATCCTCGCCATTGTCGCGCAACGATCGGAGCACCCGGCGCGGGTCCAGGTTGAACCTGCGAAGCGCTTCCTGGCGCAGGTTTATGCGCACCTCCCGGGGATTGACGCCGTCCAAAATGACGGAAGCCACGCCGGGAATTCGTACCAGCGGGCGCACGATCTTGCGGTCGAGCAGGTCATAATCGGAGCTCAGGTTGCGTCCCGAGGCGATGCGCGCCTCCACGACGCTCTCCCCGGTCGACCGCGGATCCCACGAAGGCGAGATGACGACGCGCTCGAGGTCCTGAGGGAGCTCGCGGCGCACACGCTCGACGCGGTCGCGCACTTCGGCGCGGGCGGCAGGCATGTCCACCCGCCAAGCGAACGACAGATGCACGCGCCCGCCGTCGTCGCCACAGTGGGACCACATGTGGATCATGCCGCTCATACCGCTGAGCGCGTCTTCCAGGGGGCGCACGATCAGGCGCTCGATGGCCGCGGGCGACGCTCCCGGGTACTCGGCAATGACGAACAGGCTGCGCTCCTCCGTCGCGGGCATGAACGCGAGGGGCAGGCGATCGAGCGCAATCGCGCCGAGCACGAACAGGGCGGCCAGCACCACGAGCGTGGCGACCGGGCGGCGAATGGACATCTCCGGCACGGTCACGCCGAGGCCTCCGGGGTCGCGCCGGAGATGCCCTCCGCTTCCTCCCGCCAGCGCTCCGCAAGCTGCAGCGCTTCTGCCAGCTCTCGTTCCGCTCCCGCGGAAACCGCGGACGGCACGAGATCGTACAGCACCGGGATCACCAGCAAGGTCAGCAGCGTGGAGGCGACCAGGCCGGAGGACACGACCACGGCCAAAGGTGCCCGCAGCTCGGCGCCCTCGCCGAAGCCAAACGCCATCGGAAGTAGCCCCAAGACCGTCGTCAGCGCTGTCATCAGAATCGGCCGCAGGCGCACCCGGCCGGCCGCCACGATGGCTTCGACCTTGTCCATGCCCTGGCGCCGAAACCGGTTGATCGCATCGATCAGCACGATGGCGTTGTTGACGACGACTCCGACCAGGAGCACGGCGCCGATCAACGCGATCACGCTGATCGCGTAGCCCGCCGCCAACAGACCGGCCACCACCCCCACCAGGGCCAGCGGCACCGAAAACACGATGATCAGAGGATGGACAAGGTTTTCGAAGGTCGCCGCCATCACCAGATAGACCATGAAGATCGCCAGCGCGATCGCGAACCGCAGACTGGCGAAGGACTCTTGCATCTCCTTGTCTTGCCCCGCGAGCTCCGCGCTGACCCCTGCCGGCGGCGGCCACGCCTTCAGCACCGCCATCACGTCGGCCGTTGTCGCGGCGAGCCCGCGGTTGACGACGTCCGCGGTGATGATCGCGGCACGGCTCTGCTGGATGCGATGAATCTCGGCGGGTCCCTGGGCGGGCGTGACTGCGGCCACCGCTTTCAACGTGATCGGCGCGGTTCCCTGCTGCGCCACCACGAGATTGTTGACATCACCGAGCGATTCCCGGTCCTCCGCGCGATTGCGCAGACGCACGTCGATCTGCTTCTCGGCCGTGCGGAGCTGCGACACGACGCGCCCCTGAATCCGGCCGGCCAGAGTATCCGCCACGTCGCCGATCGTCAACCCATGGCGCGCCAGGCGCCTCGGGTCGAAGGTCACGGCGAGCTCCGGGTTGCCGCTTTCCAGTGACGCGCGCACCTCCCTGAGCCCCGTGATTTCGCCCAGCCGCGGGACCAGCGCGGTCGTGTATGACCGCAGCGCCGCGAGATCATCGCCGAAAAAGAGAATCTCTACCGGGGTTTTCAGCGTAAAGAACGACTGCCGCCCCAGTCGCGTGCTTACTCCCGGCAGCCGCGCAAATCGCTCGCGAAGCCCTCCGGCGATCGCGTCTTCCTGGCGCTCATCGCTGCGGTCCCGGAGCTCGACAAACACCTGCGCGAGACTTTCGTCCTGGGTCTTGAGCGCCATGCCACCCGCGACGTTTCGGCTGCCGACGGTGGAGTAGGAGAGCGCGATATCGGGGACCTCGGCCACCATCTTCTCCATGCGCCCGACCGCTTCGCTGGTCGCCGCCAGCGAGCTCCCTTCGGGCAGACCGACTTCAAAGAAAAATTCGCCCTCCATCAGGCGGGGTACGAGCTCGCGATCGATGGTGACGACACCGCCCACCGCGGCGGCGAACAGAATGGCCGCCACCCCCAGCGTCGCGCTGCGGTGCCGGAGCACCCACCGCAAGGTCATCTCGAATGCGCGGGTTGTGGCCGCCATCCATTTGCCCTCGCGCAAGTTGTCCGCGGGTCCACTGTCGGTGCTGGCCGTGGTGCTTCGCGGCGCGGCTCTGCCGGCCGCCATCGCCGGAACCACCGTAAGCGCTACCAGGAGCGAAGCGAGCTGGCTGAAGGTGACCGTCAGCGCCTGATCGCGGAAAAGCTGACCTGCGACCCCGGCCACGAACGCGATCGGCAGAAATACCGCGACCGTCGTCAGCACCGATGCCGTCACTGCTGCTCCGACCTCGACCGTACCCTGGATGGCCGCCGCTCGCCGCGTCGCTCCCGCGGCCCGGCGGCGATGGATGGCCTCGAGCACGACAATGGCCGCGTCGACCAGCATGCCGATGCCCAGCGTCAGCCCCCCAAGCGACATGATGTTCAGCGACACGTCAAGACGATACATCAGCACGAACGACGCCACGACGGACAGCGGAATTGCGGTGGCGATGATGACTGTCGCCCACACGTCCCGGAGAAAGATCAGCAACACCGCGATCGCCAGCATGCCTCCGAGCAGCAAGGCGTCGCGCACTTCCGCGAGCGCCGTGGTGATGAAGCGCGACTGATCCGCTACGAGCGCGACTTTCATCTCCTTGGGGAGCTCCTTGCCGAGCTCGTCCAGCGCCAGCCGAACGTCGGCCGCCACCCGCACGGTGTTGGCGTCGCCCTCCTTGAAAACCTCGACGAGCACGGCCTCCTGGCCATTCACCCGCGTGATTTCCACGCGATCTTTTACCGCCCGGCGCACCCGCGCCACCTCGCCGAGCCGCACCGGCGGGCGATCGCGCGGCGTGATGATGAGGTCCGCGATCTCCGCCAGCTCATCGTATTCGTTGAGCGTGCGCACGAGGTAGGTCGATTCCTTGCCCTTGATTGCGCCGCCCGGGCGATTGATGTTCGACCTTGCCAGCAGCTCCGCGACCTCGGCAAACGCAATCCCCATCGCAGCCAGTCGTCCCTGATCGAGATCCACGGCCACTTCTTCTTCCTCGCCGCCGCGCACCCGCGCCGCCGCGATTCCCTCGATCTTTTCGATCGCCTCCTTGATCTCTTTTTCTGCCGACCAGCGCAATGCGGTGAGCGACTGCGGTCCGGATACCGCCAGCCGCATGATCGGGTCCAGCGACGGGTCGTAGCGCAGCACCACGGGCCGCTCCGTGTCTTCGGGAAGCTCCAGGCGGTCGATCTTCTCGCGGATGTCCACCGCCGGTTCCGCCATGTCCGTGCCCCAGCCGAAGGTCAGCACCACTTCCGAGAGCCCGGAACGCGAGACCGAGCGGATCTCCTTGAGGCCCTTCAGCACGCCGACGGTCTCCTCGATGGGCTTGGTGACCAGGCTCTCGACCTCCTCCGGGGCCGCGCTCGGGAATGGAGTCTGGATCGTGATGGACGGAAAGCTGACGTCGGGAAGCAGATTCAACGGCAGGCGTGACATGGCCACGAGCCCGAAGGCGATGACGCCGAGCGTGGCCATCAGCACGGTGACGCGGCGCGAGACCGCGCCCTTGACCAGAGCGCCGATCACGCTTCGGGCTCCGCCGGCGCCGCCACCGTGGGCGCCGCTGCACTGGCCTCCAACGTGATCGGAAGCCCGTCGCGCAGGTTGCGCTGGCCTTTCACCACGACGAGCTCGCCCTCCGACACCCCGGACACGATTTCCGTGAGGCCGCGATCCGAAAATCCCGTGATCACGACGCGCCGTTGAGCCTTGCCGCTCGCGGCCACGAAGACGACCTGTTGGTCTTGCTCTTCGAACGCGGCAATCGCCGGGACCAGAAGCGCGGTATCGTGAACTGCCGTGGCGACCCTGGTCGCGGCGAAGTCTCCCGGCCGCACGCCAGCGGGGTATTCGTGGATTTCCGCGGTCACCTTGACGGTGCCCGCCTGCGGGTCCACCACGGGGCTTACGAGCGTGACCTTTCCGGTCAGCGTCTCGCTACGGGAACCGACGGTGAGCTCCACGGCCTGCCCCGGGGCGACGTCCGCGAGCCGATTCGCCGGGACGTGAATCCGCACGAGCATGGGTTCGACATCCATGATCTCGAAGAGCGGGGCGGCTGCCGAGACGTGACCCCCAACGTCCACGTGACGGCGCACGACGCGCCCGCCGAGCGGCGCGCGCACCCGCGTATTCGCGAGCTGCAGCTCCGCCGCCTCCACCTCTGCCGCCGCGGTTTCGAGCTCATTCTCGCGCTGCTCCAGGTCTTGATCCGGGAGCAGGCTGGCAGCGTGCATGCGCGCGATCCGGTCGCGCTCGCTGCGGGCGAGCTTGAGCTTGAGTCGCGCTTGCTTGCGTCGAAGCTGTTGGTCGTCGTCCTCGAGCTGGGCCAGGACGTCGCCTTCTTTGACGACATCGCCCTCTTCTCGATACACGGCCTTGACGATGCCCTCGACGCGCGCGTGCACTGTCGTCTGGTGCTCGGCATCGAGGGTCGCGGTCGTGGCATAGAAGCTGGCGATGGAGCCGCGCCGCACGGGTTCGGCGGCGACCAGAACGGGCTTGGAATCGGGTGCCTGTGGTTCATTCCGCGGCTGGGCGGTTGCCTGAACGGCAGAGTCGGAACAGCCGCCAGTCGCCAGCGAAACGAGGGCGAGCAGGGTGACCGAGAGATGCCGGGATCGCGGCGGGCACGGGCGCCGGCCTCCCCACGATTGGACGGGAACGCGAGATGACAGCAAGGCGAGCAGCTCCTGATGGGGGCGGGCCACGGCCGGCAGGCGGCGGTCCTGCGAAGCAACTGGAAAAGGCAACCACTGGCGTACTCGTAAACCGCAGCCTCCAGACGGAGTTCCCGCGATGGCGACGGCGATCGCGCCGAGCGCGGCCTGCTTGACACGAACCGGCGGCGCTACATAGAGTAGTTTATCCATAAGCTGCCAATCCGCCCCTCGCCACCAGCGGCGATCGCTCCTCACTCGCGCCACCGCGCGGGCGCCGGCGGATCCCCACGCCCGTGGCCGCGGCCGGCGGCGCGCTGAGGTACGCCGGAGGAGAACGTGAGACCATGCCTGCAAGCACCTCGGCGGAGTATATGAGATCGCGGCGGATCTGCATGGGCGCCGTGGCCATTTCCACGATCGCCGGTACCGCGCTCCTCAGCGCCGCCGATGGCTCGGCGCTGCCAAGCTCAATACGGCCCTTTGTGGCGGGCCTTACCCTCCTGTACTGGGCCACGGCGACGTGGTGGATTCCCATGCTCCTGGCGTTGGGAATCTGGCGCCACGCCGTGCGGCGCGTGCCCTTCACGTACGATCCGCTCTACTGGGGCCTGGTCTTTCCCTTGGGCATGTACTCCGTCTGCACCTACCGCCCGTCGAATGGCGAGAAAGACCGTGCTTGCCGGCTTGCTGATCACGCTCGGGAGAATGGTGTTGCACTGCATCATCACCTTTGCGGGGGGGCTGGATGCCGGCATGGAGAGCGTCCGACTCCGCGACCCGGCGGGCTCTGCTCGTGCCGCACTGGTGCTCGCAGGATTCGGCATGCTGGTGTGGTTGATCGGTTCTCTTACCCATCTCCGGGGCGCGCTACAGATCGACGACGACGACGCGTCAGCGGAGCACAAGCTCACCGCGAGGTAAGCAGCGCGCGGTAGTACCCGGTCGGTGTCGCCCGCCGACCCACCGCCGGCGTGCACCGCGGCGGCGATCGTGCTAGCGTAGCCGCGTGCAGGTGCCGCAAGTGGAACAACAACCCGCCAGGATCAGGTGCCGGGCTCGCTGTCGAGGAGGATACACGGAATGCAACGGGATGGACTGACCAGAAACTTCGCACCCACGGCGCTCGTGCTTGCCGTCGCGCTCATGGCCGCTGCCTGTGGCGGTGGCACCCCCGAATCCCAGCCTGGCGCCACGCCGCCCGCCGCTTCCGTCGAACCGGCGACAGCCCCAGCGCAGCCAGCGGCGCCAGCAGCGGACGCGATACCCGTTCCCCCCGGCGATTTCACCCTGCTCGGCGACCCGCGCGCGGTCAAGGGCGGCAAGATCGTCCTCGACACGAACTCCTACCCGACCCACATGAACTTCTATGGCCCCGATCGCGACGCCAACACGCGCGACATCTACGCGGAGGCCATGTTCAACACCCTGATCACGATCCACAAGTCCACGCTCGAATACGTTCCTGAGCTTGCCAACAAGTGGGAAGAGATAGACGGCGGCAAGGAGCTCATCTTCCACATCGACCCCGACGCCAGGTGGTCGGACGGTCAACCAGTGGTCGCCAATGACGTCGTGGCCACTTTCAATCTCATGATGCACCCCAAGGTCGCCGAAGTCGTCCTGAGCGGAGAGTTCAAAAACCGATTCCCCACACCGCCGGTGGCGATCGACGAGCGAACGGTGAAATTCGTTGCGGCCAAGCCGAGCTGGCGCAACCTCGTCTTGATCGACGACCTCTTCATCCTGCCTGCCCACAAAATCGACCCGGAGACGTACATCGACGAATGGCACTGGAAGCCACCAGTCGTTTCAGGCGCCTACGACCTCGGCGATTACGATACCGGAAAATATGTCACCCTGGTGCGACGCAAGGACTTTTGGGGAGAAGGAAAGCGGCAGTTCGTGGGCCTGTACAACTTCGATACCGTATATGAAAAAGTGAATCTTGAAGACGACATTAGCTTCGAGACGTTCAAGAAGGGAGATATCGACTTTTATTTCGTAGCCCAGGCCCGCCGCTGGGTCGAAGAAACAGATTTCGACAAGGTCCAAAAAGGATGGATAAAGAAGCAGAAATATGTCCACAGGGAGCCGCAAGTTCCCTCGCAATGGGTGTTCAACTTGAAAAACCCGATTTTTCAGGACAAGCGCGTCAGGAAGGGATTGCACTTCCTGCTGAATAGAGATATCGTAATCGATCAAATACAGTATAATCTCGTAGAGCGTAAGGATTCATATTATCAGAATTCTATATATCAGAACAAAGAAAATGCGCTCTACCCGTTTGATCCAAGAAAGGGCTTGGAGCTTCTGAAAGAGGCCGGCTGGTATGAGAAGGATACAGATGGGACGCTCATAAAAGATGGCAAACGCCTCGAGTTCGATTTCCAGTATATTCACAAGATGGCGGAACCTCGTTACACGCCGCTTCAGGAGACGTATCGAAAATACGGCATCAAGATGAACCTCAGGCTCATCAGCCCGAGCGCCTGGATCAAGGTGCTCAATTCCAAGGAATTCGATGTCGTCTACATGAACTGGGCGCCGGCATCGTTCCCGGAACCTCGCCAACTCTGGCATTCGAGCGAGGCGGACAAAGAGGATTCCTACAACGTTGCCGGATTCAAGAACGCCCAGGTTGACGCGCTGATTGACGAATACGACGCGAAGCCCAGCCTGGAGGATCGAGCCAAGGCCATACAGGGAATCGACGCTATCCTCACCGAGGCGGTCCCCTACATGCTCGACTATTATTCGGACAACTTCCGGATCATGTGGTGGGACAAGTTCGGCATGCCGGAATGGGTGACGTTCCCGACGATCGACCCGCGCTACGGCCACTGGCAAACGTGGTGGTACGACGCGGCCAGGGCGGAGGCGCTGCAAAAGGCGATGCAGTCCGGAGCGGAGCTTCCGAAAGTCCCCGTGGAAAACACGTACTGGCGGACACACGGCAAATGATCGAGTACATCCTGCGCCGGATCATGCTGATGCTGCCCACGCTGCTGGGCATCAGCATCGTCGTGTTTTTCATCGTGCAGATGGTTCCGGGCGGGCCAGTCGAACAAGCCATCCAGCGTATGCGAGGCGCGGGAGCGGGTGGCGGCGGCGCGTTCGCCGGCACCAACGCGGGAATGACTCAGGAGGCGATCGCGCAGCTCAAGGCCTTCTACGGCTTCGACAAACCGATTCACATTCGCTATTTGCGGTGGCTAGGGAACGTCCTCAGGCTCGATCTCGGGCGCAGTTACAATTACCGCCTGCCGGTCTGGGACCTGATCGCGTCGCGGGTGCCGATCTCGCTGCTCTTCGGGGGGACAGGGTTTCTGCTCGCCTACGCCGTGTGCATTCCGCTCGGCGTGTACAAGGCCATTCACCACCGCACCTGGCGCGACTCGGTCACCTCCGTGCTGGTCTTCGCGGGCTACTCCATCCCCGAGTTCGCGCTCGGCATGTTGCTGCTGGTCTTGTTCGGCGGCGGGAGCTTTTGGAACGTATTTCCGCTGAGCGGGCTGACCTCCGACAACTTTGCCGCGATGTCCTCACTGAACAAGCTTTTGGACGTGCTTCATCACATGGTGTTGCCGCTTCTTTGCTACATGGTGAGCAGCTTCGCGGTCTTGACCGTGATGATGAAGAACTCGCTCATGGAGAATCTGCGGGCCGACTACGTGCGTACGGCGCTCGCCAAGGGCCTGGACTTCCGCGCGGCGCTCTACAAGCACGCGCTGCGCAACTCGCTGATTCCGATCGCAACCGGCTTCGGAGCGATCATGACCGTGTTCATTTCGGGGTCGATCCTGATCGAGGTGGTTTTCTCGATTCGGGGGATGGGGCTGCTCAACTACGAAGCGCTGCTGCAGCGGGACTACCCGGTGACGCTCGGGATCATCATGGTCGGCAGCGTGCTGTCCTTGCTCGGGAACCTTCTGAGCGACATTCTCTACGTGCTGATCGATCCGCGGATCGGCTTTTCGAGTCTGGAGTCCTGAGATGGCCCTCGTGCAGCTCAGCCCGATTACGAAGAAGCGCCTGGCCCGGTTCCGCAGTCATCGGCGCGGCTACTGGTCGTTGTGGATCCTGTGCGTGGTCTACCTGATGAGTCTCGGCGCCGAGCTGCTGATCGGCAGTCGCGCCGTCTTCGTTGCCTACCAGGGCCACTGGTATTTCCCGGCGCTGACGAACAGGTACTACGCCGAGACGCTGTTCGGCGGTGAGCTCGACCTGGAGGCGGACTTCCGGCTGCTCGTTGCCGATGCAAAGTTCAAGGCGGCGGGTGGCACGATCGTGATGCCTCCGCACCCGTATTCTCCGCTGGAAACGGTGGTCATCGAGGGGGACCGTCCGCCGGCGGCGCCGACCTGGGGGCATCCGCTGGGCACCGATGACCGGGGGCGCGACATTCTCGCCCGGCTCGTATACGGTTTTCGCATCTCCATGACTTTCGCGATCGGTCTCACCGCCGTCGCCATCGCGGTTGGTTGCGTGCTTGGGGCGATCCAGGGGTTTTTCGGCGGCCGGGTCGACCTGACGATGCAGCGCCTCACCGAGATCTGGGCGGCGTTGCCTTTCCTGTACGTGGTGATTCTGATCTCCTCGATTCTCACGCCGAATTTCTGGCTCCTGCTGTGCATTTTGCTCCTCTTCCAGTGGATCGGCGTCAGCCGGTACATTCGGGCGGAGTTCCTGCGCGAGCGCAACCTGGAGTATGTGTCGGCGGCGCGGGCGCTGGGGATACCGACCCCGCGCATCATGCTCCTGCACATCACTCCGAACGCGCTGACGCCGGTCGTCACTCTGGCGCCATTCCTGGTGGTCTCGGCGATTTTCAGCCTGGCGAGCCTCGACTTCCTGGGTTTCGGCTTGCCGGCGCCGACGCCGAGCTGGGGTGAGCTGTTCAAGCAGGGGCAGGGCCAGATCACCGCCTGGTGGCTGACGCTGTCGCCGTTTTTCGCCCTGTTCACGACACTATTGCTCACGACCTTTGTTGGCGAAGCCATCCGGGACGCGTGGGATCCGAAAGCCGCCACGTATGCCGGTCCCAAGTAAGGATGGGGTGGGCCGCCGCCGCCTCGGTGGGATCGCGGTCCGCCTCCTTGTTGCGGCCGGCTGCTCGCTGCTGATTCTCGCCGCCCTGCTCGGACAGCTTACGGCGGGCGAGGCGGGGGCCGAGCTCCCCAGGTTGGTCAGTCTGGTTACCGCTCCCGCCTGGTCGTTCGTCCTTGCCTATCTCGCCTGCACGTTGGCGCAGACGGCGCTGCGGGGCGCACGGTATGGAGTGCTCCTGCGGGCAGCCGGCGCAGCGGCAGTTCCGGCGCGCGGATGGCTCTTCCTGGTGGCAGCAATTCGCAACATGCTCATTGACCTGGTGCCGGCGCGCCTGGGCGAGCTCGGGTATGTGGCGCTCTTGAACCGAGGGTTGGCGGTCGGCGCGGCTGCCTGTCTCTCCTCGCTCGCGATCAGCTTTCTGTTCGACGTGGCGGCATTGGTCGCGCTGCTTTTGCCGTGCATCGCCGCGCAGTTTCTCGCCGGCACCGGGGCACTGTGGATGATCGCCGGCGGCAGCGTGCTGGCCGCGGGAGCGAGCGTCGCCGCGCTGCTCCTGTTTGGCGGCGCGCCCCTCGCCGCACGCCTGATCGAGCGCCACCGCCGAGCGCGCGACCGCGACCACGCCCCCCGCTACGTGACCGCCCTGGTGACCATCAGCGGTGAGCTGGCCAGGGCGCTGGAGACCACGCGCAAGGCTGGGGTGACCGGCCGCGTTTTCGCGCTGTCGATCGGGGTGCGGAGCTGCAAGTATCTCGGCCTCTATGCGGCGCTGTCGGCGATCACCGTACCGCACTTTCCGGCGCTCGCGAAGGTGCCGCTGGCACAGACGGTGTTCGCCTTCGTGGGCGCGGAATCCTTCGCGGCGCTGCCGGTTCCGGCGCTTTTTGGCTTTGGCCCGTATGAGGCGGGGAGCACCCTCGTGCTCGGGCTGCTTGGGTTTTCTGTGGCGGAGGCGGCGCTGGCGATGACGGCAGCGCACGTGTGGACGCAGCTTTGCGACTATGGGCTCGGCCTGGTGGCGCTGGCAGGATTCATTGCGCTGGTGCGGCGTCCACCGGTGGCGCTCGCCGCGCCCGCCGCGGCCGCGCCGATGCCCGCATCGCGAAGGTCTGGCGCACGGCTGGCGGCCGCCGTTCTCGTGCTCGTTTGCGGAGCCGCCGGCCTTGGCTGGGAGCTGCTCGCGAGCCGCAAGCTCGGCGCCCTGTCACCGCCCGCTCCGGGTGCGGACCTCGACCTGTCGAGCGCCGACGCGGCGCGCCTGCGAACGCTGCTCGGCGGGGTGCGCGGATTCCTGGTGTGGAGCTCCAACCGGTTCGGCAATCACGACATCATCCGGCTGACACTCCCGCACCTCGAGCTCCGGCGGATGACCACGGACCCACATGCCGACACGTTCCCGCGCATTTCGCCGGACGGGGCGCGAGTGGTTTTTGCGCGCTCTCAGGAGGTCTGGGTATCACAGCGAAATTACCTCGCCTGGGACGTCTGGCAGCTCGACCTGGCCACGGGCGTCGAGCGCCTGGTGGCGCGTCACGGCAACGCCCCGACCTGGTCCGAAGACGGCCGCTCCATCCTCTTCCAGCGCGGAGGCAACACGGTTGTTCAGAGCGATCTGGCGACGGGCACGGAAACCGTTCTGTTTTCGCCGGTGCTCGACGGTCTGCCGGCAGGTGTGATGCTCGAGACACCGAGCTTCTCGTCGCGGCGCAACGCTCTGGCGGTGACGCTGAGAAAGGCCGAGCGAGCAACAGCGGTCATCGACGCAGCCCCACGGCGGGGCCAGCAGCCCGTGCGGCGGCTCGGCCAGGGTTGTCAACTCACGTGGAGCCCGGACGGTGGGTTTCTGTACTTTGTCGACGAGGGCGGCCGGCAGCGCAATGCGATCTTTACACGCGACCCGGCGAGCCCGGAGCGGAGACTGTGGCTCGATCTACCCGGCGAGCACAGCCACGAGTACTTCCCGCGCCTGGCAAACGATGGCCGGTATCTGGTCTTCGCCGCGAGCGCCGCAGGGCACGAGCACGATACGGCGGACTATGAGATCTTCGTCTGGAGGGTTGGCGACGACGCCGCGGATGCGGTGCGCGTGAGCTACCACTCGGGGAACGATTGCTGGCCGGATCTGTATGTGCGCGGCGCCGGCTAGTCAGATTGCCGCTTGTTTTCGGGTGCGGTCAGCTCGACGATGCGCTGCACCAACACGGAAGGCTCGCAAGGCTTGGCCAGAACGCGATATCCGGCGAGCTCGTGCTGCCCTCCTTCGCCAGTGAGAATCGCCGAGGTCACCCCCGTGAGAAAGATCACCTTGACCTCGGGCTGCAGCTCGCGAATCTGGCGCGCGGCATCGAGACCACTGCGCGCCTCGCTGAGCAACCAGTCGGCCACTAGCACATCAGGGCGGAACGTCGCCGCTACCCGCAGGGCCTCGTCAACCGTCGCCGCGGTCTCGGTGCGAAAACCGCGGATTGTGAGGTAGCGCTGCGTTGCCCAGGCACTGAACGGCTCGTCCTCGAGCAGCAAGATGCGCTTACCTTCAGTCACCATGCGATTCTCCTCGGGGAAAATGAACGGCAAGCGCGGTCCCACGCCCGCCCCGGCTGTCGACGATGCGCGCGCAGCGGCGTGCCTCGCCGGCGATCTTGTCGATGACTTCACCTACATCTTCACCGGTCCCTTCGTCAAGCACCGCCTTCGCATACTCCGCCGCCATGATGATGGCCATGACGGAGCTCTTGATTTCGTGGTCGACTCCGCCGCCGCCGGTGGCCCAGCCACGATCCAACTCCTGCTCGAGCTCATCGACGTCACTGTCGAGGACGGTCAACTTCCGCCGCGCCAGCTCGTCGAGAAACTCCAGATGCCTCATTCCAGTGATCTGTGCCGCCTTGCTGCCCGAAATCAGCCGCTGATGGTACCAATGGACGGCGGCAGCGAAGCGCATCTCCCTGGCGAGCTCCTCGGGGGTCGCTCGCAGTGAATGGAGCGCTTCCTCAGGCAACTCCACTTCGACCTTGGTCATCACGTTGATCCTTTCTCCTGCGGCGTGAGGAAGGGTCGATGCGTCGTCTTGGGGTCCGTTCCCGTCGCTCACGGCCGTTCGCCAGTCCAGCTAAGCCTCCGGCTTCAAGGCCGAGCAAGCCTTCGCTCGTCCTGCACAAGCGAGCATACCAAGGTGCGCGCAGACCTTCAACTTGTCGCGCCCGCACGCTCACTGCGGCGCGATGAATCGCGCCGCGGCCGCGGCCGGGTTCACTCGACGAGGCGGACCGCCACGGCCGCGCATGAGTCGATTTCCTCGAGCGACGGATCATCGCTGCGCGCGGCGAGGTAGGATTCGAGCGCGCTCAGGGTGGCGAACAACCCGAGCTCGTTGAGCTGCGGGCGAGCGCGCTCCGGGTGCGGCGCGGCGATGATGATCTCCGACTCGATGACCGAGTACCCGCCTGCCGGCGCGCCGAGGTCGAAGCCGAGGGCCGCTTCTCCCAAGCGACCCTCGTCGAGACCGACGAGCATGCAGTCCGGAAGTATCTCGCGGGCGACCGCGAGATACTCCCGTGCGCTCGCCAGATCGGTGCAGGCCATGAACCCGGAGCCGTCGCCCAGCTCGAGGTATGCACGCCGCGACATGAGCCGGTCGTGAGCGCCCCGGGCACGGTCGCCCGCGGCCCCGTCCAGCGGCCAGACGTCACCGCCCAGGCCGCAATATCTAGCGCCCCCGCCCTGCATGGCGCGCCCGGCTCCGGCCGCCGTGGCCGGCCAGTTCCTCTTGACGATGTACCACACGCCGTCTGCTCACCTATTGAATGACAGTCGCCCCTGCCGGGGGAGTATACCCCGGCGGCACGGGGACGTGCTCGCCATTGACGTGGATGTGTGAGGCGTCCGGTCCGGCGGGCACCGGCCCATAGCCGTGCGCCCCCGACAGGTCGTTCGGCTTGGCCCGCACCGGCACACCGACCTCGTTGCCGAGCTCGACATAGGCGTCCGCGTCACCGGAGGTCACCGGCCCCTGACCGCGACCCATGCGCTTGGAGTCCTGGACCGCCATGTCGATCAGCGCCTGCTGTTCCGAGGTCGGCCGCCCGACGACCTTGTCAGGCACGCGATTGGCGCTTCGTCCGCTGGCCTTGGCGGCACAGGAGTTATGGACCCACGCCCCGCCGCGGCCGACAAAATACGTATGGTGATCCGCGACCTCGAGGTTGTAGACCGTCGCTGTCGCCGGCACCCACGTGCCGCCCGTGACGCGCAGCCAGCCGCCGTGAGCGGACAGCAGCTCGTTTCCGGCCTCGAGCTCCTGCGCTGCCACCCAGCCGCGGCCTTCCACCCAGAACGGGTGCTCGGCCGTGACGCGCAGCGTCTCGTCGCCGCCGCTCTCCGCGGCAAGCGAGATCTGGATGACCGGCTGATCGGGAGTCACAAAGCGGTTGACCACGGCGTGCCAGCCGGTCTCCCCGGTGGCCTCGTCGCGCGACCACACGCGCTCGCCGACCGCAATCTGCTCGATGGGGCGCGGACCCGTTTCGGTCACGACCAGCGTCCCCGCGGCAAAGCACAGCGGCAAGCCGAACATGTCCTCGAGCGCCGCAACGCCCGCCGCCTGGATACCTTCCCTGGCGATGACGGCGCGTAACCCTGCCGCCAGCCCGCCGGAAACCGCCCACGCCACGGCAGCGCTTTCGCTGTTGTCGAGCCCTTTCTCGCCGATGATGGCGTAGCGGCCCGAGGGGAGCCCGTTGATGTACTCGACCTGCCGGTAGACTCCCTGCTCCTCCTGCGTCGCGTAGGAAAAGCTCAGCGCGTGCACCACCTCGCCGTCATCGACGTACTGGATGTGGTTCTGGCCGAACCTGTCCTGGCGTCCGTTCGGGTCGAGGCGATTGACCGGGTCGTTGGAGGCGTAGGCATACCAGTTGAGGTGCTCGACGGGGTCAGGCTGCAAGAACTGGCCGGTGACCGGATCCATGAGGCGTGCGTTGAAGTTGAATGCTCCCGTACCGTTGCCGCGATGCTTTTCGGCGAAGATCGGGTTGATCTCCGCGCCAGAGTCCGCGCTCGGGTTGTACAGGTCGTTCGAGAAGTGCTTGCCATACGCCGGGTTGCCGTAGGCATCCAGCACCGCGTAGGTTACCGTGCCGCCGGTGGACGCGGTGCCGCGGTAGACGTAGGCGAGCACGGAACCGGCATGGTCGGGAATCGTCGCGGTAAAGCCGTGGTTCGTCTCGTTCGACGCGACCCCGGCGAGACCGGCCGGCGTGTAGAGGTAGCTGCGCCGCAGTCCCGTGCTGGTCTCCAGCGACGCCACGCGGCGCTCGCCCTCGTAGACATACAGCCACGACTTGCCATCCGGATGGATGGTATACGTGAGCTTGCCGTCGGCGTCGTAGTAGTTGTAGGTCGCGACGCTCATCGGGCCGTAGCCGTCGATCTCGCCGTCGCTCGCCTCTTCCTTGACGACCTGTCCGAGCGGGTCGTAGCCGAAGCCCGCCGACTCGACCACATACGAGGAGGTGCCTTCCTGGCCGGTGACGTGGAGAATGCCGTTGACGCGGCCGCCGGTGATGTAGCCGTATTGCAGGTAGCCTGCGTTTTCGTCTGCACCCCAGATCTCCACCTTGTCGAGCACCGTCGGCGTGCTGCCTTGGGTGCGGAAGGCGTAGGAGTCCATGAAGATGTAACTGCCCGTAAGATCCGTGGAGTCATCCGCCGCGCTCGTCGTGGAGCGGTCGTAATAGCCGCCGCGCTCCAGGCGCCGTCCCAACGCGTCGTACTCGTACCAATGATAGGTCAGCAGCGGGCTGACCCCCGTGGCCGTGGTTGGGTTGGCGATCTCCAGCACTTCCTCCGCGAGCTGGTTGCGGCTGTCGTACCAGTAGCTCTGCGTGTATGACTGCCCGGCCAGCGTGCCGGTCACCGAGGTGATCAGCCCCGCCGTGTTGTAGGTGTAGCTCCGGTCCGCGTACTTGGAGCTCGAGTCGCGAATGCGCCTTACCAACCCGTCGGCCGTGTAGGTGCGGCTCAGATTGACCGTGAAGCCGTTGCCGTTGTAGAAGTTGGCGGTGTAGCTGCTGAGCTCGCCGGTGGGCTTGTAGCTCATGTAGCCGACGAGACCGTTCTCGCCCATGACCCCGCCCGACTGGTTGATGGTGTAGAGCCGCTCCTTGCCGTCCGAGGTCGGCGTGAAGGTGCGCGTGTACCAGCTTTGGGAAGCGCCGTTGCGAGTGTGGGACGCCATCTCCCTGGTCTGGAACAGCTTCCGCGTGGCGTCGTACTCGAAGGTGCGCGCGATCGCCGCCATTACCGTGGTGTCGTTTTCCAGCACCGTGACAGTCTTTTCCCGAGGCCGCACCGGGTCGTAGTAGTCGAAGGTCGAGCGGATCGCGTGGGCAGCGTCGACCGTCGCGGTCTTGTAGCCGCTGGCGGGGTGGCTCTGCGACGAGACCAGCAGCCCGTTCTCGTAGGTGTATTCGCGAATCGGCGTGGAGCCTGAGCGCGGCCACACCGCGACGAGCCGGCCGGCCGCGTCGTACTCGAACATGCGGTAGAACTGATCGTATTCCGGCGTCGACGAGCTACCCTCGTCCTGCGAGCGCACCGCGCCGTTTTCGTAGTGCGTAAAGTGGCGGTAGCCGATGGCGGGGGAATAGACCTGCCGCTCGCGGCCATACTGATCGTAGTAGTAAAGCCGCACCAGCTCCGCCCCTTCCTGGTACAGGCCCTTGTAGATGCTGTTGAGCGCTCCGTAGGTGTTGTAACTGTAGTCGAATTCGTAGGCGACCCCGGCGGTGTCGACGGTGTCGCTGGCCAGGATGAGCTTCTCGCCGAAGCCGACGAGATCATACACGCGCTTGCCCACCGCGGCGTTGCGCCCCGTGGTGTGCACCTCCAGGCGCGGGTAGGCGTAGTTGGTGACGATGGTGGTGGACCCGCACACGTCGCCGACGAGCTCGTCGGTCTGCTCGAGCCGGCCGCTGAGGCGATACGTATCGGTGCGAACCCTTGTGGAGCCGCAGGCGTTGGTCGCGGTGTCGCTGCTGCTGCGGTAGCGCTCGATCTTGGCGAGGCGATCACCGGAAGTGAAGGTCTTGACCTCTCGGGAGGTGTACGACGCCGTGTCGCCGCCGAAACCGGACTGCTCCTCCCTGGTCGGCACGGGGTAGGGGCTGCTGGTGTCCTGAAGCGTCCTGGTCATCGTGTAGTCGAAGACGCTGGTCAGGCATTCCGCGCTGTCGGAGCTCAGATATCCGCGCTTTTCTCGGACGATCGAGTACGGCTTGGGATTGGCGGGAGCTGCCTGGCAGTTGCCGCCGTACAGACCCGAGGTCGCGTCTGCGGAGAGCGGTGGGTCGACGTATTCGAACACCGAGTCGCGCTCGGGGTCGGGCCGATTGATCGCGGTGAGGCGTCCGTCGTAGATCCGGTAGGCGTAGTGGGTCGTGCGCGGGGTGCCGCGGAACAGCGCCGTCTGCGAGCGCTGCCGCCCGGTGTAGTCGTACTCGGCGCGCACCGGCTCGGTGTCCGTGGAGGCGAACGCCTCGCTGGTGTCGAATGAATAAAGAGTGGTGTCGAGCGCAGCGATGCCCAGCGACGAGTCGAGGACGCTCTTGCCTCCCGTCGATTTCGCCGGCATGCCGTAGCGGTATCCGCCGAGAATGGCGCCGTTGCCGAGGCCGTCGACGCTCCAGCACGGCAGCCCGCCGAGGTCGTCGGAGCTGTCGTCCTCGCCGTCATAAGCGCAGCTTGCATTGGTTCCGCTGGTGCTGGCATACCCGTAGGAGGTGCGGGAGGTGGCGCCGTAGTAGGCCTGGGCGGCGGTGATCAGCGAGCTCGGCAAGCCGTTGGCCGCATTGGAGGTCTGCTGCGCGATGGCGCGGGTGACGAGCGGGCGGCCGAAGGTGTCATAGGTCACCTCGGTGCGGTGTGTCGCCTTGCCGTTGAAACTGTCGGCTTGCGTCATGACCAGGCCGAGCAGGTTGTACTCGAGGTGCGCGGCGTAGCTCGACGATTCGTAGGTGTAGGTGAACGCGCTGGCATACTCGTGGGTCCCGTATCGGTGGTCGTCGGCAACGGTGCCGGCCTGGCCGAAGCGGTCGAAGTTGCTGCGCAAGGTGAAGGCGTCAGGGAGCTCGGGGTTGATGCTGTATTCGTCGGCGTTGGACCAACCCGGCTTCCTGGCCAGCTCGCGGCGGTCCTCGACCACGTAGAGGATGTCGCTATTGGCCGACTGCATGCGCGTGCTCATGCCCTGCGCGGTCGTGCCCCAGGCGTAGGTCATGTCGAGCCGGCGCGCTTCCTCGCCAGGGATGATGGTGGTGGAGCGGAGCAGCTTGCCGAAGGTTTCCTCGGCGGTCGCGGCGGCGTACACGAGCCCCTTGTCGAAGCTGTAGGCGGTGGGTCGCGTGGAGTAGACGCTCAGCTCTTCGACGCCGTCCGGATCGGTCACGCTCGCGGCGAAGACGCGGCTGCCGTCGGCGGTGGCGGTGTCGTAGGAGAGCTCGCCGCTGCGCCCCGGAACGGTGGTCTCGTCGAGCCGCGGGTCGACGCCCGGGTTGGTCCAGACGTCGAATTTCTCGGGCACGTTGCTTTCGAAGAGTCCCTGGCACGTCGGCGTCGGGTCGACGGAACCGGATTTGGACCAGTACTTGTAGCGCTTGCTGAATGCAAATGAGATGTCGTCTTGTGCCCGCGAGTAGGTGCAGGTCAGTCGCTTGTAGCACGCGGTCGGCATGGATTGGCCTTGCGGGCCGCTCGTGTAGGTGCACCCCTCCGACTTTGTCGTGCTACTCACCGCATACTCGCCATAGCCGTAGGTCACCATGCCGTCGGTGTAGTGCTCGGGGGTCAGCGGCGAGCCGGTCGCCGGATCGAGGTTGTAGGCGAGCTGGGTGCGGCGGTTGTTCTGCGCGATGGTCTTTACCGCGAACGCGGGAACGAGGTAGCTCCACCGGCCGTGCGCGTATCGCTTGCTCCACTGCATCTTGCTGCTGATGTCTTCGTAGAGCGACGGATTCGAGGGGTTTTCCTCATAATAGTCGTCGATCGCCGCCTCGTTGAGCTTGCCGCCGATGTACTTCTCGTCCCAACTGTATTCGCGCTTCTTTTCGTATTCGTTGTGATAGTAGTCTTCCCAATAGGGGATGCGCAGATCCGTGCCATAGATGTACGCCTTCTGCATGTCGAGGCCGCTGACGCCTGCGCGCGGATCACTGATGTCGTCATCGGGGTCCGAGGAGGTGTAGAGGTCGTAAAGCACGTCCAGGTAGGTCGAATACTCGGTCATCGGGAGCTGGGTGTCGTTGTACATCTGGCTGGTCATGAGCCCGAGCATCCCGGTCGCGGCCGACGCGCACGATGTGCCCGCCCCGGCCGCGCACCCCGCGGTACTGGCGGCGATACCGACCGCCTGCATGCCGACCTCGACGTAGTTGGTCGGCAGCACCAGGGTGTTGTAGTAGGTGTCGGATTGCGAACCGAGCCGGAAGACGCGGCGCCCGAGGTCGCCGTAGTAGAAGTCGGTCCGCTCGTAAAGCGCCTGCGGCAGGTAGGCCACGTTGCTCGGATCCGCAGCGCCGCTGTCGCTCAGGCCGTCGAAGTAGTCATAGGTGATCGTCGGCTCACCCACGCGCCGGGACGAGGTCATCAGATACTGGCGCCAGTAGGGCAGCTCCTTTTTCGCCAGCTCGATGGGGTAGCGGACCAGGAGCGATTCGTCACCGCAATCCGCGTCGGGATACTGGACGTTGCAGGTGTTGACCGTCTCCATCCAGTCCTGAGCGAGCGCGTAGGCGGAATAGTCGAAGCTGCCGTAGGCGAACGACTCCACCGCCGTCGAGACCAGGTTGTAGTCGTCGTTGCCGTGTCCCCACAGATATTTCACCGAGGAAAGTCCCTTCGGGTAGAAGGGCACCCCGCCGATCGCGTGGTAGTTGGTATTGAGGTATTCGTAGTCGGTGTAGACCTTCGCGTCGCTCGTGCCGCTGTGGTCGAGCTGACCCTCGGTGTTGCCGGCGAGACCGAGCACGGTGAAGCCGTAGGTGATGACCATGTCGTGATCGTCGACATGGTGGTTCTGGCTGTCGTCGGCGGTGTTGATGCAGACGTTGCCCTGCGCCTCGACCCAGTCGCAGTCGGCGATCTGGACCATGTAGAGGAGCTGCGACTCCATGCTCTGCAGGGCGTCCTTGTTGCAGATCTCGCTCTGGGAACCGCAGGCGATTTCCGCGGGGCTCTGCCCGGAACCGGCCTGGTGGTAGTAGTAGAAGCGGATCAGCGTGTTGGTGCCGGTGAAGGTGATGGATTCGGGCTTGGACCAGTAATCGACGCCGTCGGTGCCGATCTCGTCGTTGTAGAAGTTGACGGTGGCGAGGATGCGGCCGCGGGCCGAGATGATATGGCGCACGCGCAGCCCGTCCGGCGACCAGCGGGCGTAGGCGACGGCGCTGGCGCCGCCGGTGGTAGCGGTGGCGGTGAGCGCGGTGCGGGTTGGGGCCAGGCGCGCGGCGGAGGCGTCGGAATCGATCAGCGTGCCCGGGTGGCGGATGTTCCATGCGAGCTTTTGCAGCTCGATCTCGTTGTCCATCTCGGCCGGGTAGTTGAGCGCGTAAGTGTAGCCCTGCGGCGAGACGACAGCGGTGAACAGGTTGGCGACCTCGGTCGGCTTGATGACGGTGGTTTCGTCGACGAGCTCGGCGGTGTTGAAGCGCAGGCGCGAGAGCATGAAGAGCTGGTAGCCGGCCGGCGACGTCCAGATCTCGTGGACGTAGTAGTTGCTGCTGCGCTTGTACCAGACGTACTGGTAGCCCTGGGCCGTTTGCACGTAGCCGGTGGACTCGGTGTTGCCAGAGCCGCCGGCGTCGATCGACCGGTAGCCGATGGGGCTGAAGCTGACCGCCTCGCCGTCCCCGGTCACGAAGATGGGGGCGGAGCGGGCGCGGAGCTCGAGGGATTCTTTCAGCAGGAAGCTGCTGCCGCTCTTGGCGAGCGCGAAGCGCGGGGCGACGAGCATGTTGGACGAGCTGACCAGGCGGCCGCCGAGCTCGAGGTTCCACAGGCCGCCGAGCAGGGGGCTGGCGATGGAGAGCTCGTAGCTGCCCCAGCGCGTGCCGTCATCCTCGCGTCCGACGAGCAGGTTGGGATTGTGTTTGACGGCGTCGGAGCTGAATGTGCGGACGATCTTGAAGGGGGTGCCGTCCTCCATAAGGACGACGCCGTCGGTGCGTTGCAGCGCGAAGGCGCCATGAAACGGGTCGACGACGAACCCGGCGGCGGCTTTTTCGTCCTTTTTGTCCTCGAAGGCGGTGCCGCCGGTGGGGATGGTGGCGTTGGCGGTGACTGCTGCGACGAGCATGACGGCGAGAGCGGCGGTGAGCGCGCCGTGGCCGCGCCGGGTGAGAGGAACGGGCCTGCATGTTGGTTTCATGGGGCTCTCCAGGCTGCGGTTGGGGTTTGGGGGCGGGTTTTCGGTTGCCGCCCAATAGCACATTTCGTGCCAGGTGCAGGCGCCCGGCCGAGGATGGGAAAAAGCGCGTGGTTGACGCACTTTCCTGGGTGCAGCGCGAGCGCAACGGAGAGCGAGACGCAAGGATTTGGCAAGATTGGGTCGAGGTCTTTGCGCGGAGCGCCGCGGCACGCTGTGGCCGTATCCCGGAGCGGCCGCCGTCGCACCATTCCTGCAAACCCGGTGCGGCATGAAGCGCGCCGCTACGGCCTCGCGAAGAGCGTAGGCGCGCGATTCATCGCGCGCCAATCCCGGAACGAGCTCTGGTTCGGTGATCTTCCGTGGCGTGGCCGAAAGCACCGACGAGGCCCGAAATCACCCTCTGGAGCCTGCGGAAGCGCTTCGGAACGGCGGAGCGCGCGCGAAACGGGCGAGCGGCGGACTACGGAAATGCGGAGAGGTGTACTCGAGGCCGGAAGGACAGTTGCGCCGAAGCGAAGGAGCGCGGCCGAGGTCGCCACGACGGCTTCGCCCTTTCGCAGGCAGGCACAGATGGGAATCCCTCACCCTGCGGCGCGCCGGAACGGTGCGGCCAGGCCCGCCCGCAGATCGGCCGCGAGCGGCCGCAACGGATGAGCTTCCGGGAGCGACTCGACCCGCGCCGCGAGCTGCTCCACGAGGTCCGGTTCCGCGGTGCCGGCGCTCGCCAGCGTGATCGCCGTAAACTTCCCATGGGGAAAGAGTCGCGCCCGCAGCCGCTCGGCCATGGCATCGCGGTCCGCCTGGCTGGCGCGCTCGAACACCGTCCGGACGCTGTTGTCGAGCTCGAAGTCCGCGAGGTAGAGGTCGTCGCGCGCGTCTTCCAGCGCCGCCTCAGCCGTCTGCCGGGCGCCTAGCCGTGCTTCCAGGCGTTGGCGCGGCTCGTCGAGGCGCGCCGCGTACGCTGCGCCGTCCCTGATCCGGTGCACCAGCCGGCCGTGGCGGCGAGCCGCGGCAAGGTGTTTTTCGGACGATTCAATGTCCCTCAGCATCTCTGCCATCAATCACCTGCAAGTTGATCATTCCCTTGCTGTTTGGCAGCACCGGTCCGTTTTTTTGTACGGGCCTGGGCCGCTGTCAAGGAAAGAGGGCCGGAGAGCCTGAATCCACCGCCTGTTCCCCGTCGGCGTGACCGTCCCCCCTCCGTCCCTCCCCCGCAAGCGGGGCGAAGTGAGGCGGAGGGGGGATCCAGGACCGCGTTGGATCTTGACACCCGAGCAAGGCGCGCATAGCCTGTGCGGAGATATTCGGGCAAGACGACGATGCAGTTGCGTCGAGTCGAAGGGAAAGCGAATGGCGAGGCGGATGAATCGGCGACGAGGAACAGCGGCAGCATGGTCGGCGTCGGCGCTCGGCGCGGGTCTTGCGTTATGCGGCGCAAGTGCGGCGGCTGCGCCGGTGACAGCGATCACCGGACACGCCTACCTGAGCGGCGCGGCAGACCACGCCGGCGCGCCACTTGTCCGGCTCGCCGGCGCCAGCAAATTGGCGGTTGCGCAAAAAAACCGGCGCCGCGGCCGGAGGCGCTCCTGCTACGGCAAGAGGTCGGGAGTGAAATCCTGAGCGAAGATCCGGATCGGCCGCACCGACACCTGCACGCTCCCGTACGCTTCGAGCGTCAGCGGCAGGCGCAACATCCCGTCCGAGACGCGCAGAGCCTCGCTGGACGGCGCTTCGAGCCCCTGACCAGCGACGCTGTGAGCGCTGTCGATGCGCTGCAGCCGGACGTACACGAGACCGTCCGTGCGCGGCAGATTGCGCAGCACGAGCTCGGTCTGGAACGTCTCGGCGTGGTGATTGTTCACCGTCGCTGCGACCGAGTCCGCGAGGTCGTCGCGAGTAGCCATCGCCGCGAGCGCCGCCGGCGCGATCGTCTGGACAATGTCACCGCGCGTCATCGCTGCGACCATTTCGAAGCCGGCATAAATCGGGGTCCGGTCGTAGCCGCCGTCGAGGCGGCAAATGACGAGGGCCACGCGGCGCAGCGTTTCCATCTCTGCTTCGAAGCCCGGCGTGACCCAATCCTCGCGGAAGAAGAAGCAGTAGTAGAGGATTCCCGCCAGAAACTTGCGGGCGCGCGGATCCCGGAATTCGCGGATGACGTTGTGCAGCAGGTGCGAAGCGCGTTGGTGCGGCTCGAGCGTGCCGTCAAAGTAGTCGCTGCTCCACGACCCCCAGCCGCTGTCGCCGATCATCTTGGGCGTCGCGGGATCGAATCCGTTCTCCTCGAGAAAGCCCGAGACGGCGTCGGCTCCGTCGGAGATTTGGTCGCTGACCCAGCTATAGTCCTGCCAGGCGACGAAATCCAGTGTTACGGCCGGGTCGGATGTCTGCTCCTGGTTGTACTGAGCGAGCGCGCGGATCCAATCCGCAAGCACGAAGGGCGGATCAGTGGTGTAGCGGCTCGCCTGCCAGCTCATGGTTGCGGGGCCGCCGACCTGGGCCGCGGGATCGGCGCTCTTGACGCCTCTGTAGGTCGCGGCGTAGAGCTCGATGTGCTCGCGCAATGTCTGATTGGGGTCGCCGCTGCCGCTGCCCTTCCAGGTGTCGGGATGGTCGGGTTCCCCATTGACGCCATAGGAAAGACCGACCAGGCCGAGGACGTTGACGGTATGCTCGACGATGCGCGCCACGAAGGACTGCCATTCGTCGAGGCTCTGCGGCTGGTACGCCCAGTAGTTGTCGGCCTCGGGATGTGAAGAGAGCGCTTGGGGGATGGCGCCGAGGTGAAGGAAGGGCGTCGAGCCGAGATTTTCCACGGCGTTTCGGAGGTGCTCATCCCAGGCGGAAAAGTCGATGTCGATGTCGCCTGCCGGGGAGCGGGTCACGGTGAGGAAGGGGATCTCCTCGGGCGTCTCGATGTGGATTTTCTCGTAGGTGATCCGCCGCATGCCGAGGTCGCGCCAGGCCTGAACGAGCGGATGGTCAGCATCGCCGGCGACGGCCTCGAGGCCGCCGCCGGCAGCCAGGAAGTCCCTCACCTGATCTGCCGGGCCCAGTCGGCGCGCGCAGTCGACCACGACCGTCTCGATTCTCGCGACCTGGGCTTGTGCCGGCGCGCTGGCGGCGACGGTGAGAGCGGCGGCGATCGCCAGCGTGGTGCCGTGGAGGCGGTGTCGGCGGCGGCTGGTTCGAGCGGCTTCGTAGAGGTGATCGATTTTCATGGGCTGACTCCCGATAGGTGGTTGGTCTTGGGTTTGAGCGGCGGCGTCGTCGTCGCCGCCGCCGTGCCACTCCGGCTTGCAATCGCCGCACCAGGATCGCGAGCCGCGACGAAACCGATCGGCCCGGGTGCGCCGGCAACCGCCGGTTGACGCCGCCCGGCTCGCGCGCCTATTCTCGCCATCACCTCTTCGCCAAAACCGCAATGCTGAAGGAGACGAACATGGAGGAGGTCGGGAGGCTCGGGCTCAATCCTTTCTTCGCCGGTCGCCGGGGACCACTGGTGCTGGCGATCCTGGACGGCGTGGGCATCGGCGCCGGCGACGAGGCCGATGCGGTCGCGCTCGCGCGGACTCCGGTGGTGGACGACCTCAAGAAGCGCGGGCTCTTTCGTTCTCTCCGGGCACACGGAATCGCCGTGGGTATGCCCTCCGACGACGACATGGGCAACTCGGAAGTCGGTCACAACGCCATCGGGGCGGGGCGGATCTTCGCCCAAGGGGCGCTGCGGGTCAACGATGCCATCGCCGACGGGTCGATCTTCCGGTCCGAGACGTGGCGCTGGCTGATCGCCCCCTGCGCCCGCGAAGGTCACGCCCTGCACCTGATCGGGCTCCTGTCCGACGGCAACGTGCACAGCCACATCGACCACTTGTTCGCGCTGTTGCGGCAGGCCGATCGCGAGGGCGTGCGCCAGGTGTGTGTGCACATCCTGCTCGACGGGCGGGACGTCCCGCAGACTTCCGCGCTTCTGTACATTGGCCGGTTGGATGCGGTGCTTGCGGAAATCAACGGCGGGGGAGACCGGCAGTATCAGATCGCCAGCGGTGGCGGGCGCATGCTCGTGACGATGGATCGTTACGGCGCGAGCTGGGAGGTGGTGCGGCGCGGGTGGGACGCGCACGTCCGGGGAACGGGGCGGATGTTTCCGAGCGCGACCGAGGCCGTCGAGACCTATCGCCGCGAGTGGCCGGGAGCAATCGATCAGAATCTGCCGGAATTCGTCGTGGCGCGGGGCGAGGCTCCGGTAGGGCGAATGGAATCCGGCGACGCCGTCATCTTCTTCAACTTCAGAGGGGACCGCGCCCTGGAGCTCACCCAGGCCTTCGAGCGCGAGGCGTTCGACCACTTCGATCGCGGCCCCCGACCGGCGGTGCGCTACGCGGGCATGATGCAATACGATGGGGATCTGCTGCTACCCACTCGGTATCTGGTGCCTCCTCCCGCGATCGATCGCACGATGGGCGAGTATCTGGCGCGCACGGGCGTCTCGCAGCTCGCGATATCGGAGACCCAGAAGTATGGGCACGTCACCTATTTCTGGAATGGCAATCGGAGCGGTATGTTCGATCCGGCGACAGAAACGTATATCGAGGTGCCGTCGGACCGGGCTCCGTTCGAGGAGCGACCGTGGATGAAGGCCGCGGAAATCACCGACGCTGTGGTTGCCCGGATCCAGCGCGGCGGGGATCGCTTCATCCGCCTCAATTACGCCAACGGGGACATGGTCGGTCATACGGGGGTGCGCGAGGCGACGATCGCCGCGGTGGCGGCCGTGGATCTGTGCGTGGGACGGCTGCAGGCTGCGGTGGAGGCGGCCGGCGGCATTCTGGTGGTCACGGCGGACCACGGCAACGCCGACGAAATGTATATGCGGGCAAAGAGCGGGGCGATCGAGCGCGATGAAGCGGGACGTCCTCTGCCCAAGACCAGTCATACGCTCAGTCCCGTGCCGTTCATCGTCTATGACCCGCAAAACGCCGGCGACTACGAGCTCGCCCGCGGCCTCGAGACCGCTGGCCTGGCGAACGTCGCCGCGACGGTGCTCGGGCTCCTGGGATACGCACCGCCGCCCGGGTACCTGCCGGGGCTGGTGCGGTTTCGCGGCGAAGCGTGAAGGAAGCGGCTGCGCGCGCCCGAAACCACCGCACAATCACCGTCGGCGCGACGTAGCTCCCCTCCGTTCCTCCCCGTGCGTGTCGGGGGAGGTGAGGTCGGGCTTCTCCTCCCGCTTGCGGGTAGACGTGAGGGGTCTCCGTGGTGCGCATTCCGTGCAGTTTGCGGTCGACCAAGCGGTGGCTCCAGGCGCGCCCGAGAAGACGCACCGCGTGCGGAGCGGGGGGCCTACCTTACCTCGGGTGCGTCCGGCCCCGGGACAGCTCCATGCGCGTCCTCACCGCGGATGATGCCCGTCGCGTCGACGGTGAAAGAGCGCACCCCCGAGACCTGGTAGGCGATCGGCACCGCGGTGGCGGTGTATTGCCAACAGGGGTCCGGCCCGGCGATGATTTCGAAAGCATAACCTTTCATCTGTCCCTGGCCGAGCTCCGCGCTGATGTGGGCGGCGCCGCCGGCGTCAGGCTCAGCGAGCGTCTTGAGGCTCGACGCGAAGCAATGCGGGTCTGCGGCGTTGTTGAAGTCGGTCTGGGCGCCGACGATCGTGCGCAGTGCCCCGGCGGCGGCAGCTTCGTTGGCCGACATGCGGGATCGGAGCAGCGAGGGGATGGCGATGGCCGCGATGATCCCGACGATGGCGGCCATGACCAGCAGACAGCCGCATCCGCCCAGGATAAAGACCCAGATCGGGGTCGTCTTGCGGTCGCCAACCTGACGCTCCGCTGTCCTTCCCGGATCCAGCGGGGGGCGGCGCTCACCCGGCCAGAGCGGCTGTCCGCACTTCTCGCAGTAGTTGGCGCCTTCGTTGCAGAGGTGGTGGCAGCGTCCACATTCCATCGCTTTTTCCCTCCCGGAGAAGTTGTCGCACAGCGCGATTGCGGCGATTGTAGCCCGCGCAAGAAGCGGCTGGCAGGGCGCCAAACGAGCCTGGGTCTACCGCCGGTTCGATGTCGACGCGACAGCGCTCCCCTCCGACTCTCCCCCCGCTTGCGGGGGGCGGTGAGGATGCGGTCTTCGCGATGCGGTTTCCGCGCGGCCGCAAGAAAGCGGCGGCGGTGTCTCAGGACACCGCCGCCCAGGTTGTTCTCAGGTGCAGCATGGCCGGGCACCGGCGCGGCGCGCTGCCGCGCGGTCCCTAGCGGGCGCCGGCAACGGGTCGGCCGAACAGCCCGAGGAGCGAGGTCGAGACGGTCTGTCGCTCGCTGCGCCGCGGCGCCGCCACGTCCTTGGCTCGCGGATCCGTCCGCAGCCGGCGGATCGGCGCCTCGTCCCGCACCGCATAGGCGCCGTCGGGCTCATGGCGATCAACCGCGCTGGCGGCCAGCGGCAGCGCGGGAGCGGGCTGGGTCATCCACAGGCGCGAGGCGCTCAGGAGGACCGCGGCTTCATCGGTATCGAGCCAGCGGGTTTCGGGGGCGATCAGGCGGATGAAGCGTCCCGCCGTGGGGGCTACGGTACTGACCGCAATCTCACCGCCATCGGCATGGCCGCGGGGCGCGCCGCCGCGCATCTGATAGACTTCCCACCGATAAAACGAGCCTTCGATGACCTGGGCGACGCGGTACGCGGCCTTGCCGCGGACGTTGCGAGGTCGCGGCATCAGGCCCAGCTCCTCGGGAGAAAGGACTTCGATGGGCTCGCCGGACAGCGTTTGCCGGCCGTCGAGAAGCTCGTCGAAGCTCAGCGAGCTCTGCGCGGTGCGCGAGCGGGAGCAGCCGTTATCCATCCAACCGGTGACCAGGTCTTCGTTGTTGTCGACGAAGCGCACGCCTTCACCGTCGAGGTTGTCGTTGGTGTGGGCGCGATTGACGCCGACTACGTAGCGGTCGCCATCGTCTTCCAAGACCCAAACGGGACCGCCGCTTTGGCCGCCGCTCGAAGCCGCGCGATACCACATCAGCCGCGATCCTCGCCACCACACGTCGCCCCAGCCCCGCCACTGCTCCTTACCAGCACCTTCCCGAGACGAGGAGAGATCCTCGCTCGGGTAGCCGGCGACGTTGACGTAGGAAGCGCCGTAGTCGAAGGACACGGGCATGTAGGTGCTGATGCCGGAGAACGGCGACCCGACGAACAGCGCGGCGTAGTCGTATTTCTCCTCGCCGGTGTCGACGTAGTTGGAATTGGTCGCGGCGTCGACGGGCGTCTGGGAGCCGTACGGGAGCGCGGTGCTGGAAGTGTCCTCATCGTAGTAGTCGCCGGGAATGACGGAATGGATGGTGCGATAGTCGTCGTCGGAGCGGTTGTAGGCGACATGGCCATTGGTGAGGATGGTGCAATCGGCAACCAGGACCCCGCTACCGCGGCCATTGCCGTCGCTGCCGATGCGGACCTTGACGACGGTGTTGAACGGATGTCGCATCGGGTTGTCGACGATGACCCGTTCGTCGCCGCCAGCGCGCGAGGATGCGGGGGAAAAAAGCGCGAGGCCGGCCATCATGGCTGCCGCCACGGAGGGGCCGAAGCGGCGGGCGCGCCGGGAGCGCGGTGAAGCAACCGGGGCGGGAGGGGTGAGCATGGGGTGCTGAGCGGCTAGTCTGGACACGGGCACGATCTCCTACGGGGGTGGTGAAAATGCGTTTCGAGCTGGGAGTTTCACAAAGCGTGCCAGGACTGCGATTGTTGGCGATGGCGCGGCTGTGCCATCGGCCGGCGCCGTGGCCGGGAGGGGCGGGCGCTTCGGCGCGTCATCACCGCCATCATGGCGAAAAACGCCACTTTGCCACTGTCCCCTCCCCCCGGATCGCGGGGGAAGGGGCGCGGATGAATCGCCACGAGAAGGCGGATGTGACCCCTCCGCTTGCGGGGGAGGATTGGCGGATCATGCGCTTGCGGTCGAGCTGGCGGTGGCATCAGGCTGTGCGCGTCGCCGAGCAGGACTTGCCAAACGGAACTATTGTAGGCTTGCACGGGTCAAACGTGAGCGTTCGCGGCACCGGCCGGCCGGACCGCACAGGTGCCGACTACCCGCAAGCAAAAGGAAAGACGCATGACCGCCGAACAAACGCTCAAGTTGGTCCTCGCGCTGACACTGGCAGCGGCGCTCGCGATCGCGGCCGCGTATCTTGGGGCCGGGGTGTTGAGCAAGCAGGAGCACAGCCCTGCGAGTAGCCTGGTTGTCGCCGCCGGTCGCGGTGACGCTGGTGCGGTGCGGGAGCTGCTTGCGGCAGGCGCCGACGTGGAGTCGCGCGACTCGGGGAACCGCACCCCTCTCTACGTCGCGGCCGGCGCCGGGCACATCGAAGTCGTCAAGGTGCTGCTCGCCGCCCGCGCAGACATCGAGTCGAAGAACCGCCACCGGCAGTGGACGCCCCTGATGTTTGCGGCGACCTTTGGGAGAGCAGAGGTCGTGAAGGCGCTGTTGGCCGCGGGAGCGAAAGTCGACGCTGTTGCCGATGTCGGGCAAACGGCGCTCATGGCGGCGGCGGCGAGCGGCCGCGTCGAGTGCGTCCGGTTGCTGCTTTCGGCGGGCGCCGCCGTGAACATGCGCTCGCGCTACGGGTACACGGCGCTGGTGGAGAGCGCCTACGGTGGCCACACCGAAGTGGTTCAGGAGCTGGTCCAAAGTGGCGCGAGGATCACGCCGACGGCTGCATGCTGGACCGCGACCGCCGGGCACGAGCAGACTTTGCGGGCGCTCGTAGCGCCGCTGGTGGCGGTCAATCAGAAATTACCGGAGGCCCTCGCTGCCCTGGCCGCCGCCGCGCAGAGGGGCGATGCCACGTACCTGGCGCGGATGCTCGCACTGCCACGGGGCACGCCGCCAGACTGGGAAAGCACGTGGCAGTGGACGCCGCTGGCCATGGCGATGGTGCAGGGCAAGGCGGAGCTCGCAACACCTCTGCTGGCGGCAGGCGCTGCCCGGCACCGCTTCAGCGACGCGGTGTGCATCGCCGCGGCCATGGCCCCGCCCGCAGCGCTCGCGGCTCTGGTAAAGGAGACCGCGGTGCAGGACGACCGCATGCTGGCAGTGGCCGCCGCCCTGGGTCGCACGACCGCGGTCGAAGCTCTGCTCGGGCACGGCGCCCGGATCGACGGCGCGGTGTTCGGGGAAGACGCCCTGCAGCGCGCGATTGCGGGCGGCCACATGGACACGGCGATGGCGCTATTGAAGGCCGGTGCGAGCGCCAAGGGAAGCACGGGCGACGGTCAGTCGGTGCTGCTCCTGGCGCTCAAGGCAAAGCATCTGCCGCTTGTGAAGGCGCTCCTCGACCGTGGAGCCGACCTCGATGGCGCGAATCGCTTTGGGCGAACAGTCTTGATCGAGGCCATCAGAAGCGGCGACGACGAGCTCGCTCGCACCGTCATCGCCGCGGGGGCGGACGTCAACCGCGCCGACGGCACCGGCCAGACGCCGCTCATCGTTGCTGCCAGCAAGGGCGAACCGGAAATCGTCAAGGCGCTCATCGCCAGCCGCGCCGATGTGGCGCGGCGCGACAAGCAGCGCCGGAGTGCGGCCGACGTGGCGGCGGCCCGCGGGCGAGCAGAAATCCTCGCGATGCTGGTCGCGGCCGGAGCTCCGCCCCCCGCTCCCCGCTCAGTGACGGGCGAAGACGGCGACGACGGCGACAAATCGGTGCTGCGCGCGCTCGTCGACTGGTTCCTGGGAACGTAGCAGATGCACGGGGGCCGAAGCTTTGGAGGTGCGACGCAGGGGACACCAAGACCCGAGCAAGGCTGGGAGCCTGGCCTCGTGGTGCTCGACCGCTTCCGCCTCGGCGAAGAGCTCGGGACGGGAGCCATGGCGGCCGTGTTTCGCGCGCACGATCAGATTACCGGCCAGACGGTGGCGCTCAAGGCGCTTTTTCCGCACCTGGCCGATCATGCGGTGGTGCGCCGGCGCTTCTTGCGCGAGGTCAGCGCCGCGCAACGCATCGTCCACCCGAACGTCGCGCGCGTCTATGCCTTTCACGAAGACGAGCACGGGATTCCCTTCGCGGTCATGGAGCTGTTTGATGGCACCGACCTCAAGCAGCGCCTGACCGTCGGCGGGCGGCTGTCGTCCGCGGCGACGCTGGCGATCGCCATGCAGATGGCCGCGGGTCTCGGAGCGGCGCACGAGCGCGGCGTCATCCACCGCGACGTAAAACCCCACAACGTGCTGCTCAGCGAGTCCGGGGACATTCGGATCGTCGACTTCGGGCTGGCCGCGGTCGAGGGGCTGGCGGGCCTGACGACGCGCAGCATGGTCCTGGGTACGCCGGAGTACCTCGCACCCGAGGTGGTGCTATCGAGCTTTGTCGACGCGCGCGCCGACGTCTACGGCATGGGGGTGACCCTGTTCGAATGCTTGACGGGCACCTTGCCGTTCGTCGCGGGAACGCCCTACGAGCTGTTGCGGCGTAAGACCGAGGCGGATGCTCCCAGGCCGTCGACGCTGGTGGCCGGCGTCGAGGCGCGTCTGGACGAGGCCGTGTGGCGGGCCATGGCGCGGCGGCCGGAGGACCGCTTCCCGTCGATGTTGGCGTTTGTCCAGTTCCTGGATGGTGAGACGGAGCTGGCCGGCGGCAATGGCGCTGGAGGGGGTCCGGGCGCCATTGTCGCGAGCGCCTATTGCCCCGTCTGCGGTGCGCTCTGGGAGACCGGTGTGTCGCTGTGCGCAGCGTGCGGCGCCGTCGAGGAGCTGCCCGAGCAGGAGGGCTTTCACCTCGTGCTCGACGACATGAGCTTCGACGAGGCCCGCGTGGCGACCTTGGCGAGTCGTCTCTCACAGGTCGCGGCCGCCGACTCGGGGACCATCCGCGACCGACTGCTGTCGCGCAAGCGCTCGCTTCCGGCGCTGCTCGGCGGTCCGCTCTCCGAGGCCGCCGCCCGCACCTATCGAAAAAACCTCGAGGATACCGGAGCGCGCATCAGCGTGCGCCGCACCGAGGACGCCGTGGAGGATTTGCTGACGCGCAAGCAGGAGCTGCTACTGGTGAGCGCGTTCGCGGCCTTCATCTGGGTCAGCATTGGGCTTCCCTACGCGCTCGGGCTGGCGTGGATGGGCGTGCCCTTCGCGTTGATCGGCCTGCCGATCATCGGCATGAGTCGGCACCGCCTGTATCGGTGGATGGCGCGGCGCCTGAAACCGCTCGCGCAGCTTACGCGGCTGCGCGGCGCACCGCCGCTACCCAAAGACATTCGGGATACCTATCGCGCCATCTGCCAGACGATTGCAGAGGGGCGGCTCCGGGAGCTCGCGGCGCGCAGTCTGCGCTGCGCCTCGGCGCTGCTCGGGCAGATCGACAGGACCCGGCTCCCCACCCCGGACACAGCGGCGATGCGGCGTGACGTGGAGCTGATCCTGGCGATGTCACTGGAGGACGTCATGGAGGCGGACCGCCTGTCGCGCCGACTGGAGCAGAACCCGGCGGCGCCGCTGTTCGATCGGCTCCAGGCGGTTGCCGAGCGGATCCGGCGCGAAACCAGCGCCGACCGGACAGAGCTCTTCATCGATGAGTCCGTGGCGCTCCAAAAGGCGCTCGACGAACGCGGAGAGTGGGAGCGCAGCCGAGACGAGCGGACCAGCCGCCTGCTGCAGGTCGTCTCCCGGCTCGATCAGTTGCGGGCAAGGTTGTCGCGCGCGCTCGCGGCCGGCGGCGACCGCGAGCGCGATAGTGCGCCGCTGGCGGAAGTCTCGCGCACCCTGAATCGGCTCAGCGGAGAGCTGTCGGGCGCCGTGACGGGAGCGGCCTACCTTGCCGAGCCAGCGCTTGCGGTTGCCGCGCCGCAGGAGGGGCGCTCGTGAGTGGAGCGCTCGGCGCCGGGAGATTCGGGCCGCTCACCGGTGCGGGCGAAGAAGCGGAGCGCGCCGCGCCCGGGATGGCGTCATTGCATCGGCTCGGCAACCGATACGAGCTCGTCGAGGAAATCGGGCGCGGCGGAATCGCGGTGGTGTACTACGCCCGCGACCACGCGCTAGGTCGAATCGTCGCCGTCAAGCTGCTTTTTCCCGAATTCCAGCGCGACCCCATCGTGCGCGAGCGATTCGCGCGTGAGGTCGCCGCGACGCGGACCATCTCGAGCCCCCATGTGGTGTCGCTCTTCGACCTACACGAAGTAGACGGCAAGCTGTTCCTGGTCATGGAATACCTTCCCGGGCCGGATCTGAAGCGGGAGCTCATCCAGGCCGGCGGGCCGTTACCGCTGAGCCGCGTGATCGCGATAGGAACAGCCGCGTGCCGGGCGCTGTCAGCGGCGCACGCACGCGGCATCGTGCACCGCGACGTGAAGCCGCACAACCTGCTGCCGGACGAGGCGGGCACGATCAAGCTCGTCGACTTCGGCCTGGCTCAGGTGGAAGCCGACATCGGTTTGACGACGGGCAGCGTGATTCTGGGCACGCCGGAGTATGCGGCGCCGGAGGTGCTGGGGGGGCAGGAGCTCGATCACCGCGTGGACATCTACGGCCTCGGCGCGACGCTGTACGAGCTTGCCACGGGGCGCCTTCCGCACCGGGGCGCGAGCGCCTATGAAGTGCTGCACGCCCACACCTGGCTAACACCCCCGACTCCGAGCTCGATCAACCCGGCCATTCCCGCGTGGCTGGACGCGATCATTCAGCGCGCGATGGAAAAGGAAGTCGAAGAGCGTTTCGCGACGATCGACGAGATGCTTGCGGCGCTCGCGCAGCAGGGCCACAGCGGCGAGGTCGTGGCGATCGAGGATCGCACCGCATGCCTGTCATGCGGTCAAGACCTACCCATGCGCGCCCCGTTTTGCCCGCGCTGCGGGGCCACGGTATTGCGCGAAGGCGGCGGCGACGCGTTGCTGGTAGCACGGCAACTGGGCCACGTGGACGCGGAGCGCTACTGGGCCGTGCTGGGGCGCTTCGCGGGCCAGCTCCGACCGCGGTACGTCGCGCGCGCAGGCTACGCGCGCATCGCCATGGTGGCCGGCCGGCGTCGCGCCAGAGAGGTCAGTCGCCGGCTCCGCGAGCTCGGCTTCAAGACGCGCACCGGGTTCTCGTCGGTGCCGCTGCCCGACGAGGAACGGGAGCGCCTCGGGCGTGACGCCATGCTGCTGCTCACCTCGGCATTCGCGTATCTCAGCGTCGCGTACGGCTTTCGGCTCGGCTATCTCGCGGCGTGTCTCGCCACTGTGGCGGCGGCGGCAGCGGTCAGAAGGCTGCGCTTTCCACGCTTGCTTCGCATGCTCGGATCGCTGGTGGCCCCATTCGCGGCGCCGCGCCTGCCTACGCTGCTGAGAATGTGGTCGCCCACCAGGCGCGGACAGCGCCGCCAAAGGCTGCTCTTGTGGCCCATCGACGCGGTTCCGGAGAGCGGGACGTGGTCGACCGCCGACCTCGCGCGCATCGCTCACGCCTTCGCCGCGGCGCCCGAGCTGGGTGTCGCGGTCGCGGCGCCGGGGCGGGACCGGCCCGAAGTGCTCCTGCACAGCGTTGACGCGGACGGCGCCACGATCCTGAAAAAGCTGCTCGAGGAGGTGGGCTTTGCGGCGGAAATTCGCCGGCGCAACGGCGACAATGACGACTTGCTGACCAGTGGCACGATGTCCGCGATTTTCGGCATCTCCGTGGTGGCGCCGCTGGTTGCCCTGCTCTCGCTCATCGACATGGATACGTTGCGGCGCCTGGCGGAGCACTGGATCATCATCGGCGTCGGGGGGATCACGGCGCTGTTGTTCCTGGCGTATTTCACGCGCGACGTGCTGCTGCGCCTGGGGGGCCGCCAGGTCGGACGCCGCGTGCGGGGGGCGCTCAGCCTGACCCACGACGTCGCGCCGCTAGCGCTCCCCGAAGAGGTGGCGCGCGGGCTGCGGGCGGCGTTGGCACGGACGCAGGGGCGGCGCATCGGCACTACATTGCGCCGCGTCGCGGCGCGCGGCTTCGCCATCCTCGACGCGCTCGAGACGGCCCCCGACGAGGTCCTGGAGGTATCCGAAATCCGGGAGCCGACGTTGAAACTGATCGCTCACGCTGCGGAGATCGCCGACCAGGCGGCGGCGCTCGACGGGGCGTTGACCCAGCAGCTCGAGCTGCCCTCGGTGCGCGAGGTCGTCGCCTTGCGGGACCGTTTGCGGGCGGCAGCGACGCGCGAAGTACGAGAGGCCATCGAAAGCGAGCTGCGCCACGCCGAGGACGGCTTGCGACGGATCGGCGAGCTGGAGCGAGATCGGCGCCGCCTCGGCGCCATTCTCGGCCGCATCAGCGCCGGGCTTTCGGAATCCGAGGCGCGACTGCGCCGCGCGATCGAGCTTTCCAGGCGAGGCGCTCGCCCGGGCGCTCGCGAGGAGTCGCGGTTTCTGCGCCTGGCGCTCGACGAGCTCGCAGGGACGCTCGGCAAGGAGATGCCCGAAGCCGGGATCGCCCCGGACGTCGTTGCGGGGGCTGCACGCTCGCCGCACTCTTGATATTGTCGTTCCGGTACCTTCACCACGTTCGTTACCGGAGCTTGCCATGTCCACCAAACCTGAAGCGGGCGATGCCGCCAGCTTCGCAAAGCCTGTCGCGACCCAAGACGTCTCGTGGGAAACCTGGGCCGAAGGAACGCGCTTCGGCACCCGCTTCCGCCACCTCACCTCGGCTGCCGGCGTCCACGCGTACCACGTCGGCGTGCAGATCGATGAGCTCGAACCGGGAAAACAGAGCTGCCCCGCTCACTACCATCTGCTCGAGGAAGAACACCTACTGGTCCTCGAAGGGCGCATGACGTTGCGTCTGGGCGACGAGACTCACGAGCTCGAGGCGGGCGACTACGCCTGCTTCCCGGCGGGTCAGCGGGCGGGTCACTGTCTGGTCAACAACAGCACCGCCGTCTGTCGCTTCGTCACCATCGGCGAGCGCAGCCCCAACGAGGTCTGCGTCTACACGGACTCGCACAAGGTCATGGTCCGCGCCCTGGGAGAGATCTACGACAAATCAGCGGTGAAGAGCTACTGGGATGGGGAGTGATGCCGAGCGAGTCGCCGGCGCCGCGCTCCGGCCCCGCCACGCGTCGTGAATAGTGCCAGGCCCGCACCAGCCACGAGCAATGACATGGCCAGCGATTGCGGCGCCCAGCCTGGGCCTGGAGCCGCCAACGGGATTTCCGTCACGTACACCATCAGATAGCTTCCGGTCGCGACTTGGGCCACGGCAGGGTCGACTACGGCCGGGCCTTCCAGGCCCGAGCTGGTGTCCACCTGCAGCCGTGGCCCCGGATCGGCGACCCATTCGGTGCCGTCGGTCGTCGAAAAGGAATGCACGAACGGATGCTCCGTCACATCGAATGTGTACCAGCGGTACCCGCCGCGGAAATGGGTGGGTCGGGCTGATTGTCCGCGGCGCAAGCGGCCGCTGACCCGCCGAGTATCAGAGCAAGGGCCAGCATGAGCAGAGGCGCTCGCGGCGGAGCGGCGGCCCGGAGACGTGGCGGCGCGCCTCGCGGAGCCGCGCGGCGCCCGGGTCCCGCCGGCGTCAACCTGCGCGGGCCGCGTCGAGGGCGGCCTGGTAGTCCGGCTCATGAGTGATTTCCGTCACGAAGCTGCTGTACAGAACCTTGTTGTCGCCGTCGAGGACGAGCACAGCGCGCGCCGTCAGGCCCGCCAGCGGCCCGCTCGTGATGGTCACGCCATCTGTAGTCGAACAGGCGGGGATCCAGGCGAAAAAGTCAGCTTGACAACGGTTGACGGCGCCCGGAGAATAGGTCCAGTCGGCGCCCTTCAGACGCCCCCATCCACCACCTCGAGGAGCCTCCCGTGGATCGCACCCGCAGCTTGATACCCTGGTTTGGTGCCTGCCCCCCCTTGCCCACGCCGGGCCGCCTCGCTCCGCCGCTTCCGCGGTACGTAATAGGAGCTGTCCTGCTCGCCGTGGTGGTGGCACCAGGTCACGCCTTCGGCTGGGGCGAGATCTACCACGCCCAGGTTGCCCGGGACGCCATCGCGGTGGCGCCCGCCGAGATGCGACAGGCTTTTACGCCCTACGCGGATCACGTGATGGCGGCGGTCATGGAGCCGCACGCGCTGTGGGGGGCGGAACACGAGGTGCCCGAACTGCTGCAAAAGGAGATCGAGAGAGCCGCTCACCTGGCGGACAGCAACCCCTTCAAGTGGTTCAAGGCGCTCATGCGCGTTGCTCATCTGGCCGCCGACGCCGTGAACCCCTGTCCGCAAGGCGCCGAGCAGCGGTTGAGCTCGGACCGACTCATCCAGCTCGCGGTCAAGCAGGACGAAGGCTTTCCCGTGCGCATCGAGGCGCTGCCGGAGCCGTTGGGGGCGGTGTCCCCCGCCCCGACGACGTCGCCGTGCGGCGACCACGATCTGGACGTCAACCATGTCGGCGTGGTGCGCACGATCCTCGCCGCCTGGCTCGAAATCTACAAGCGGGCGGGAATGCAGCCCGGCGAGTTGGCCGGGCCGATTCAGATTCGTCAACCGAGCCCGGAGAAGGAGCCGGTGAGCGGCGTCGAGACGGATCTCGCGGTCTGGGCAAAAGAACGCGCCCGCCTCGTGGAGCAGGCACGGGAGGCGTATCGCCGGCGCGCGCAGGAGGCAGATCAGGCGAGCACGGCTGCGGCCTACCTGAGCCTCGCCGAATGGTGCGACGGCCAACACCTCGTCGCCGAGCGCGACGCCGCGCTGACGGCGACACTGCGGGTCGACCCGAACAACAAGGCCGCGCACGAGAAGCTCGGCCACGAATACTTCGAGGGCACCTGGCTATCGCGAAAGCAGGCCCTGCGGCTGAAGCGCGAGCAACGCCAGCGCCAGGCCAAGGAGGCCGGCACCGCGCAAGCCTATGTGGATCTCGGCAACTGGTGCGAGAGCAACGGATTGTCGGCGGAGGCCACGGAGGCCTACCGGCAGGCGCTCACCATCGATCCGCGGAACGCGGCGGCGCGCGCGAAGCTCGGTCGGGAAAGCACGCCATCGGCGGAGACTACCGCCGCCGAACGGACTGGGAGCGAGTCGCGCTGGGGCGAGCTCGCCCGCAGTACGCATTCGGACTTACGCGACGCCGAAGCCTACCTGTCTGAAATGCAGCGCGTATACCGCATCGCTACTCCACTCGAGCGATTGGATCTGGACACCCAGATGGCGGAGGCCAGGTCGCGATACGAAAGCGCCAAGGCGGCAGCGGGCAGGCTCGAGGAGGACTGCCGGAAGGCGCCGGATTGCCAGCCCGGATACATTCGCCAGTAGCAGCCCGGGGGTGGGGGAGAGCTCTGTCCACCCCCTTCCCTCGCTTGCGGAGGAAGGGTCAGGCGGGGGACAGTGAGCAGTACGCCCGTGCGGCGCGGCGATCAACGGCGCGTGCCGCGTGGTAGCGTTTACGTAGCCGGGTTTGTCTGCCGGACTTGCGGGTGGGGCCACCGATTCGTTACACCGGCGCGGAACGGGCGCGGGCGCCGTTGTGCAGGTGTCTACCGCGCATTTGTCGCGGTTTGCAGCAGGGCGATGAGCTTTCTTGTTTCTGCCGCCGAGAGCGTGATCGGGAACATCTGATAACTACCGAAACTCTTGGTTACGATCTCCAGGCCCACGGCTTTCTCCGCTGAGCCACCGCCGAGTCGGTTGACCTTCAGCACCGTAGTCACATACCCAGCCTTCGTCCCCGCCACCTCGCCGACCGTGGCCTCGATCGGCGCACCGAACAGTGCCGCTCCTAACCCACCGTATTTGGCGATGCGAAACAGAAAGTAGCCGGCGGCGGCCGCAAGGCCGATCGCCACGATGAACATCATGATCGACTCAAAGTCCATATTGTCATCCTCCCTCGGCGTGGCTCCTTACCCTGAGCCATACCTTCCCGGTGGCAGCATAGCTCAGGCGCCAGAGCGGCGCGAGCTGTCCCTCGGTGGTCGCAAGTAGCGATGCAGAAACCCAATCACGTGTACCTCATAGCCCGAGGGATCGAAGGCGAGGAAATCCGCACGCTGGGTTCGGAGGGGGAGAGGCCGGGAGTAACCGGCCCTTCCTACCCCTATCTACCCCTATCGTCGCGGCCTCAGGTGTAAAGCAGACTCGGCCGACTGCGAAAATCGGGGCGACCTCGCACTCCCACCCCCTGTGTCGACATGACCCCACAATTGACCCGGTCTCGCGCTCTTTTTGGTGCCGCCGCGCGATACGTCACGCCGCTGTAACGCCTGCGGTCATACGGCAGCGGTAATCGGCACAGTCAGACCATGTTCCGCTGCGTCCAGTGCGGGCACAGCGAGAATGCCGATCTCAATGCCGCGAAGAAGATCTTGGGGGCCGGGCAAGCCCTGTCTGCCTGCGGAGCCATCAAGCCGGTTGCGGCATAGTCCCCAGGAATCTCTCGACCTTCAGGCCGGAGAGGATGTCAACAGGCTCAAGCTCATACCCATCCTATGTCAGTGCGGCAGCGGGCTGCACCGCCATGGCAAGTGCATGCAAATGCATGTAAGCTCCGGTACCGAGTGTTGGGGACCGCCTGTGCGGATCGTAGCAGAGTCGGAGATCGTGCGTATTATGCTGCATACAGCCTGGGCACCGGTCGCTGCGAACGCGTGAGTCGGCCCGAGCTCGACAGGCGGCGCGCATCGTGTCCGACGTAGACGCATCGCTGGCGGAGCTCTTGATCGAGATGCTGGTTGTAGCCTGAACCACTTGAGGGGGAGACGCGATGTTGCTGGAACTGAGAGAGATCACCAAAACTTACTTGCTCGGCGAAATCCCCGTAAAGGCGCTCAATGGCGTTTCCCTCGACATTGACAAAGGAGAGTTCATTGCGATTTGCGGACCATCGGGAAGCGGCAAAAGCACGTTGCTAAACATTATCGGCACGATCGACACACCCTCGACCGGAAGTGTTCGCTACGCGGGCCAGGATATTCTGGCGATGACCGATGACGAACAGACGGCGATGCGCAACGGCACGATCGGCTTCATCTTCCAGACCTTCAACCTGGTTCCGGTGCTCAGCGCGCTCGAAAACGTCATGCTGCCGCTCAGTTTTCGCAAGATGTCCGCTGTCGCAGCCCGCGACAAGGCCATGGGAACGCTCGTGGGAGTAGGCCTGGAGAAGTTTGTCAACCATCGCCCGAACAAGCTCAGCGGCGGGCAGCGGCAACGGGTGGCAATTGCCCGGGCGCTGGCACAAGAGCCAGCGCTGGTGATCGCGGACGAACCTACGGCCAACCTCGACACGGCCACATCCATGCAGATCCTGGATATCATGCTCGATCTCAACACAAAGCAGAAGATTACGTTTCTGTTTTCTACACATGATCCTCGCCTCATCGACCGTGTCAAGCGCATCATGTGGTTGCAGGATGGCGTTATCAAATCGGATCAAAGGAAGAGTGCGGCATGAGCATCTTCAAGCTCGCTTTCCGCAACGTTCTGCGCAACAAACGCCGGAGCCTGATTACGATCCTGGCCATTACGCTTGGCTTCATGGCCATCGATTTGTTTGGCGGCTACATGGCCGCGGTATTTCGGACGCTGAAGGATGCCGTAGTGTTTGGCGAAGGGCTGGGACATCTGACTATTTTCAAAAAAGGATTCCTTGAGGAGGGGAAGATCAACCCCCAGCGCTACCTGATCACTGCCGAGGAGCAGATGGCACTTCAAGGTCTGCTAAAACAGAATCAGTCCGTGCACGAGATCATGCCACGTCTCGACGTCGCGGGCCTGGTGTCGAACGGCACCATGTCCACGATCTTCACCGCCCAGGGAGTACGTCCGGAGCTTCATGCCAAGATGATAGCAGGCACGGGCCAGGCGCTGCCTCAGTCCCAAGGCCGCACCATTTCAGTCGATGCCCCGACCGGCGTGCTGATGGGTAGCGACCTCGCCAAGATGCTAGACGCCAAGCTGGATGACACCGTGGTCATGATGGCCAATACGCTGGCAGGGCAGATGAACGCGTTGGATATCCAGGCCCGGGGCATTTTCAATACCGGCATGGCCGCGACGAACGACAAGTTCATGGTGGTGCCGCTGAACCTCGCACAGTCCCTCTACGACACGGAGTCGGTTGACCGTCTAACACTGCTGATCGACGACATCAGCCAAGCCGAGAAGGTGCGAACGTGGCTGCTGGACAAGACGCCGGGGATCAGATTCGAGCCGGACGTGAAGACCTGGGAGGAGCTGTCGGCCTTTTACACCCAGGTTCGTTCGTTTTATGGAATGCTTTTCGCTTTTATCTTCTGCATCGTCTTGATGATCGTGGTGACAAGCGTCGTCAACACGATGACCATGAGCGTCGTGGAGCGAACACAGGAAATCGGCACACTGCGCGCGTTGGGCATGCGGCAGCGCCTGGTGATCAGGCTCTTCGCTGCTGAAGGGGCCGTGATCGGCATGCTTGGCGTCGGCGTTGGATTCGTGGGCACCGTCGCGGTCACTCTGGTCGTTTCGGCCTTGGGTATCACCTACGCTCCTCCTGGCACCGCAACGGCAACGCCACTCGAGGTCGATCTGGTTCCGTCGATCTGGTTCCTGAGCGGCTTGTTCCTCGTGCTGCTGAGCGTTGCAGCGGCCGTCATCCCCAGCGTACGAGCCAGCCGTCTTAGCATCGTCGACGCTTTCGGGCATGTGTAAGGTCACGGCCGCGGAAAGAATGTGGACCTTCGATATTCAATCTCAATCGCGCGGTTACAGAACAGGAGTGAACAGCGTATGACCAGGCAATGGTTGACATTTGTGACGGCAGGGGTCGTTTCGTGTCTCGCGTTGACAGCGATGGGGGCTGCGGCAGCCCAGGAGCCGACGCTGGCAGACGTGCTCAAGAAAGCGGACTCAGCGCGGGGAAATGCTGCGGGGCTTCAGTGGACAGTCAAGATGGTGGAGGTCGGTGCCAAGGTCGACGAGGAGCCCACCACGCTTCTTGTGAAAGTCAAAGGCGAAAACTCGTTTGCCATCTTCCTGGAGCCAACCTCTTCCAAGGGGCAGAAGATGCTGATGAAAAAAAATAACATGTGGTTCATAAAGCCGGGCGTAAGCAAGCCGGTCAGCATCTCCCCTCGCCAGAAACTTATGGGTGGAGCTGCCAACGCGGATATCGCCTCCACAAACTATGCAGGCGACTACGAACCAACGGTTTCTGGTAAAGAAGCCGTCGATGGCGTTGAGTGCCAGATTTTTGATCTCAAGGGAAAGTCCAAGAATGTCACCTATGATCAGATCAAGTACTGGGTATCGGTGGATCGTAGTCTGGGGCTAAAGGCAGAGTTTTATAGCGTTTCCGGAAAACTGCTCAAAACGGCCTTTTTCAAGTACGAGCAAACGGTGCCCGTCGATGGCAAGCCGAGCCCCTTTGTTTCGGAGATGCGCATTCAGGACGCAGTAGTCAAGGATACGGAGACGGTCATGAGCTACTCGGATGTCAAACTGGCTGATATCCCTGATTCGGAGTTCATCTTGCAGAACTGACGGCAAACGGTCCGCGGTTCGAGACAGACCTCGTTGCGGGTGACGCTCGCGCCGCCCGCAGGGGGTCTATTGGGGAAGGCCGGAATCTGGCGAGGTCAACTTCATGGTTTCACAGCAGGTCGGACGGGTAGTGGCGGTTGCTTTTGGGTTAGGTCTATTCGCCGCCGCCACCGGCGGTCGGGCTCTCGCGGATACCGAGGCGGAAAAGGGGGCACTGGCTACCTGGTTCAGTGAACATGTCCTGTTCAACATGCAGCTCTTGCCACTGGTCAATGTGCAGCATCTATCGCTTTTGGCCGACAATCCGCGAAACGACCTCAAGAAGCTGGATCGCTACAGCTACGAGCTGCACATCCGCCCCGATGTGGCGGTGGAAGCCGGCCCCGTGCGGCTGGGAGCCAGCCCCCGACTTGTCGGTATTTACCGCCAGTTTCGCGATGGAACCCGCTCCGGCGAGAATGACTCGGACGTAGACTTTTTTCTCCGCGAGGGATACCTCAAGTGGCGCCCGGTTTCCTCGCTAACGGTTGCGGTGGAACGAAAAAACCTCCAGTGGGGCAGCGGCTTCCTCACCTCGCCCTCCAATCCATTCTACGAGTTGACCGGGCGGAGCCGGCCCTACCGGGAGCTCGGAGGCAAGGACTTCGCCTCGCTGAGCTATGCTCCCAACGACTTTTTCTCGATCATGGCCTATGCCAACTTCGCAAGAGGTGAGGCTGATGAGACCGAACGCTTCCGCGCCGTTTATGCGGTCAAGGCCGAGCTGACCTTCGACCAGCTCTTCTTCAGCCCGGTGCTCTCCTACGTTGACGGCGACCGCGTGCGTGCCGGCGGCTACGGAAACTGGTCGGTGTCCGAGGCGGTCTTGTTGTTCTTTGACGCTGCCTTCACGCGCGGCACTGTGGCTCGTTACGCGGAGGTGGACCCAGAGGATCCGTTCGGGCTCGCGTTCCGCGATGCCAAACGTGAGTCCCGTAAGCTCATTCCCCAGCTCCTCGTTGGCGGATCTTATACCTTCCTTAGCGGGACAGCGATCTACGGCGAGTATTTGCACTATGGCCCCGGCTATTCGAACGCAGAAGCCAAGCGATACTACGACTTGCTCGATCGGTCGGAAGAGCCGTTCCTGTACCGCGGCGACGACCCGAACCTGCAACTGCTCGCAGGGCTCGCTGCACGTAACCTGGGTTACGCAGCCTCCAATCGCCTAGCGTTTCAGCGCCGCAACTACGTCATGATCTATGTCACCCGCACGGATTGGTTCGAGCGCCTCGACCCCACCGTGGGCTGGGCTCAGAACTTGGACGATGGGTCGTATTATGCCTACGCATCGGTGGAGGCCAAACTGTTTAGTCGCATGAAGTTATTCACGAATACACTCTATTACAGCTCTGCCAAGCACACCGAGCTCGCCGCACCGTTCGACTATTCGCAGGCAATCGGGCTGAAGGTCTTTTTCTAGGCAAGCCGCTGGAAAGTATCGTCCCCTCGTTTCCCCGGTCTCCCACCTCGCGCGCAGTCGCCAGCGCCTGCTCGCAGAGCGCCCGAGCCTCCTCCACCCGCCCCCTGATGCCCAACACGTCACATCCAGGCTCGTTCCGCTCTTCGATGCTGTCCACCGTAGGCCCCTTGGCACCGACGCCGCGGCGCACTTCGATCGTGTTGCGATCAAGGCGTTCCTCGATGCGCTGTGTAGCGAGCTCGCAGGGGACTGGTGCTCGTTGGTGGCGCGCCAGCGGCGCTTTGGTTCGATCAGCGCCGCACCACCCTCGTTGCTTGCCGAAGCCGCAAGCGCGGTGCCAAATCCGAGACGGGAGTCAGCGCTCCTGCTTTCGCCTGAGCATGCGGCAGATGGTCGACGGGTGACAGCCCATGGCGCGAGCGATATCGACCTGGTTGCCGTTGAAGTGCCGGGCAAGCTCGCCGACGACGGCGCGCTCGCAGGCGGTGAAGAGGCCCGGATGCCCGCTTTCCTGATCAGGCCGCCGGCGCCGCAGCTCGCCGCGCAGCACCTGCGCCACCCCATGGCTCTCGATGGCGGCGGCCAGCTCCGGGTGGTCCAGTCGCTCCATCTGCCGCAGGAAAGCGGTTCGCCCCAGTCCGATCAGGCGCGCAGCGCCGCTGAGCCGGCCGCAGGCGGCCTTCACGGACTCGAGCATGAGGAACGCGCCGAGATGGTCCATCGGCGGCGCCAGATCGCGGCACGCCGGGAGCCACTGACCGCGGACCCAGGCGCCGACGGCCCCATCCAGATCCGGGACCGTGGCGCCAGGTGCCAGCTTGGCCGCGGCGCCCGCAGCAGTTTCCACCTCGGTTTCGGGCGCCCAGCTCGCGGACTGCCCTGCCATCGCCGCCGTCGCGATCGGCTCCCCGCCCACGGGAAAGCCGAGGTCCGCCGGTTCGAGAACCGGTCGCTCCGCCAGCAACACCGCCCGATTGATGCGGTTCTGAAGCTCGCGGACGTTGCCGGGCCAGCGGTACGCAAGCACGGCCGCTCGCAGCGCCTCCGAAAACGCGGGAGGTGGCAGCCCGGCTTCGCGCGCGAACTGCGTGGCGAAATGGCGCCCCAGCAGCAGGATATCGTCGCCGCGCTTGCGGAGCGGCGGCACGGCGATCGGCACCACACTCAGGCGGTAGTACAGGTCCTGCCGAAACGCACCCTCCATCGCCATTCGTTCGAGGTCGCGGTGGGTGGCCGCGACGAGGCGGAAGTCGACGGCGATCTCGTGCTTGCCGCCAAGTCGCCGGATCGTCTTGTGCTGGAGCACGCGCAGGAGCTTCACCTGGAGAACCAGCGGCAAGTCCCCCACTTCATCCAGAAAGATTGTGCCCCCCTGCGCCTCCTCGAAGCGCCCGAGGCGCCGCCGGTCCGCGCCCGTGAAAGCGCCGGCCTCGTGGCCGAAGAGCTCACTTTCGAGGAGCTGCTCGGGGATGGCGCCGCAGTCGACGACGACAAACGGCTGATTGGCGCGGGCCGAGGCCCTGTGTAGCAGGCGGCACAGGGCTTCCTTTCCTGTTCCGCTCTCGCCGAGAATGAGGACGGCGGCATCGGACCGAGCGACCCGTCTGACCCGCTCGATCGCCTGCAGCATTGCGGGATCGGCGGCGATGAGGTCGGTCGCGGAGCGAATCAGCTCGCGTAGTTGCTCGTTCTCGGCCCGCAGTCGCTGCCGCTCGCGCTCCTTGGAAGTGAGCGCCGCTTCCATGGTGCCAGCGTGCTCCATGGCGCGGGCGAAACATCGGCCGAGCCGCGCCAGTAGCGCCAGCGCATTGCCATCGACCTGCAGCTCGCCCGCGCTCGTGGCCGCGACATACAGCGCGCCGCGCACCTCTGTGTCGCCCGCCAGCGGCACGGCGACCTCGGCAGCGGCGCCGGTGCCGCCTGCCCGTACCGCAGTGGGGCCGCTGCCGGCGGGAGGCGAGACCAGCCTCGGCTGGCCTGTCTTCACCACGTCATCGACCAGCTCCGGCAGCGGTGCGACGCTGCTCAGAACCTCGCCCGAGCGTGTCCGCCCGGCGACCAGAGCCAGTCGCTGAGCGCCGCGATCGGTCTCGGGCGCATACACGCAAGCGCGGTCCGCACGCATGAGATGAAGCAGTAACAGCAAGGACTTTCCCAGCACCTCGCGAAGTTGCGCCCGCGTCGAGACTCCCGTCAAGAGCTCCCACATGCTGATGAGCGCGCCGAGATCCCGGCCGGGCAACCAGTCTAGCGGACCGGTCGCCGGTGTACCCTTCAGGGCGCGCGCTTGCTCCGCTCCGAAGCGGACAGCGCGGTCGCCTCCGCCGCTCTGGGCGGCCTCCAGCGCGCTCGCCGCCGCTGCGAGGAACGCTTCGGTCGACAGATCCTGTGGATCTTCGCGGCCAACCACTCCCGCGCTCACGGTCACCGGCGCCGGCGTCGCAGCAAAACGGCGCCGCACCGTGTCCACCATCTTCTGCGCGGCGCGGAAGACGGCGCCGCCTTCCGCTCCGGGGACGACAACCGCCAGCCTCGCGCCGCCGTAGTGCCCGACGATCGCCGTGGCCGGGAACCCGGCCGGAATAACCGCCGCCACGCTGGCGAGGACCAGGTCACCGGCGCGATACCCGGCGCTGCGGTTGATCTCGCGCATGCCATCGACCGAAAACAGCGCCAGAGACAGCTCTTGGGGCTGCTCTCCCCCGGCCGCCAGCAGGCGTGCCAGGAGCCGCAACAGCGCGCTGCGGTTGAGCCCGCGCCGCAAGGGATTGCCGCTGTCGATCAGGTACAGATCGCGGATCAGGAGCACTTGACCGAGCACCTCGGCGAGGCTCTCCACCTCGAGCAAGGCCGCGCGATGCAGGGCGGGCGTCGGGAAGCGCGTGTCGAGGTAGATACCGCCGAGCTCTACCGAGGTCGCCTCTCCCTCGTCTGTCCCGGCGCCGCCGTCGGATGGTCCTACGGACGCATGGATTGGCATCCAGCAGACGCTGGCGTGCTCACCGGTGATCCCCAGCTCATCGAGCGCGCCCTGATCCGACCAGATCGCAATCTGGCTTCTCGCGGCGGCGCGCAGCTTCGCCACCGCCGCCGCCCCCTCGCCGCCGGCCAGGGCCGCAGTTCCAGCGACGCGCAGGCGAAGGCTCGGCGCCGGCTCGCCGCCCGGTTCGAGCAGCGCCACCTGGACGCCGTCAACCGCGACCAAGGAGCGGACGCCGCGGATGATCAGGCGAAGAAAGGCATCAATGTCCGCCGAGGTGGACTGTAGGATGGAGTACGCCGCGACAAGCACCTTGCCACTGAAGGTCCCGCCCGACCAAGTGCTTGTTGACGCTTCCGGATTCACCGCCACGGGCAACTCCTGCCTCGCACTGAACCGCACTGACCCCGGCCGTGGCATCCGGGCCCCTCGCCCGTCGCCGGCAGCGCCACCGACTATAGCATGAGCGCCGCGAGTGAGCAGGGGCGCGACGCGCCCGAGATCCACTGCCGGTTCGCCGTCGGCGTGACCGTGCCCCCCTTCGTCCCTCCCTCCGCACCCGGGAGAAGTGCATCCATCCCTCCCCCCGCTGGCGGTGGAAGGTGAGGTGGGGGATCTTCGTGATGCGCTCTCCGCACCGCTTGCAGTCGAACCGGCGGTGGGTCCAGGGATAGGCTCTAAGGCTCCGCCCGGCCGGCGCTTGGGGACATGCGACCACGTCCCCAGGCCAGGCTGTGCGGCAAGAGCGCCCCGACTTCGGCGACGGGCAACGGAATCTCGGTGATCTTCTTCTGCACATCCACGATCGAGAGGTGATACGTGTCGTCGCCGGCGCGCCTGCCCACCATCCCGAGCATCTTGGCATCCGGAGAAAAAGCGATCGCCGTGACATCCCACCCCATTGAGGGGCTATCGATCAACTTGTACAGGTCGGTTCCCGAGGGATGGACGAGGAAGACGCCATCGGCGACGGCGAAGGCCAGTCGCTTGCCATCGGGCGCCCAGGCAGCGTCGCGGAAGGAGCCGTCGGCGCCATTGTTCCGGGCCTTCCAGGTCGTTACCGCAGACGCCTCCGAGAACGAGCTTGAGAGCGTAACGAGACGGTACTTGCCCGAGCTCGAGCGCTGCTGAACTGCCAGTAGCTGATTCCCCTTTGGGCTCCAGCCGACGAGGCGGTGAAAGAGTGGCTCGCCGCCTTCGGTGAAGCCCGCTTCGGCGGCGCTCGGAAAGGACTCCTTGTCATCGCTCTTGGCGCGAATGATCTGAAAGAAGTCGCCCTTGTTGACAGCGATGCGGTCATCCACGGGGGACCAGGAGGGATCCCAGGCGATGCCCGCCTTGAGGAGCTGCGAAATCTTCCCCGTCTCGACCTCGACCTGCATCAGCTCACCCTGAAGGCGCTGCGCGGTCTGCTTGGGCGGCTCCACGTAGGCCAGGTAGCGACCATCGGCCGACAGGGTTGGGTCGATGCCTTTCTTGGCGAGCTGGCGCAGACTGGAGCCGTCCGGGTTGATCGCCCACAGTCCCTTCTCGGTGGCGAAAGCGATCTTGCCAATTTCGTCGAGGATATTTCGAGCGCGCTTTTGATACTCGTCCGCGGCGTCGGACGCGATCAGCTTGGCGAGCACCTGCTGAGCGGCGGCGTAATCCGTCAGCTCGAAGAAGCGATCCCCTGCTTTGGCGCGAAAGAACGCGAGGCTTGATTTTGCGCCCCCGCGCTTGGCGGCTTCGGTGTCGGCGTACTTCTCAACAAGAGCTTCGGTCGCGATGACGGAGTTGTCGAAGCGCTGCAGCTTGGCCTGCTGCTTGCCGTATTCGGAGTAGCATTCGCCGATGCGCTCACGGGCCTGGGCCGCCAGCTCCGACTGCGGATTCTCCTTGATGAAGGCTTCGTATTTTTCGACGGCCTGCAGGAAGAAGCTCTGCCCTTGCAGCAGCTCTCCTTCGCGAAACAGCTTGCGATCCTGGCAGGCGGCGAAAGCGAGCACCAGCAGTAGCATCATGGTGAATCGGACGGCGGACCGGCGATCACGGCGCCCGCGAATGGTGATGGCGGGGATCGCGGTGAGCTCGGCAAGCGCCGCTGGCGGCGCGGCAGGAGCGTTCAAGGTCGCCCTCCCTTCTGCGGACTGGTGCCGGGAAGAGCACGACTGTGCTGCCCGGCGATCATGAGGCGCCACCGGCAACGGCCCGCACCAGCTCGAGACGGTCACCCGCGCGGATCAGGGTGGTGGCATGTTCCTGGCGAAAGAGGGGTGTGCCGTTGAGCTCGACGACAATGTAGCTTGAGCTCAGCGACAGCGCCTCGAGCACGCAGGAGATGGTCATGTCTGTCGTTTCCGGGGCGGGGAGGTAATGCTCACCATTGACGATGAGGGTGAGCCTGCCGGCGTCGCGCAGGCGCGCCACCTGGTCGGGCGCAACCCGCGTCAGCATGCGTGCATTTTCTTCAGCCATGCAGAATCGCCTCCCAATCTTTCCAGACGGCGTCGTAACCCTGCCCGCGGAGAGCGGCAGCGAACAGCTCGGCGGGCCTGTCGTCGTCGATGCGAAACTGTTCGGATTCCGGAGCCGGAGTGCTGTAGCCGCCCGGCTCGGTGCGCGACCCGGCGCTGGCGTGGGTCACGCCTAACGGTATAACGCCGTGGCGGAAACGCGGCGATTCACGGGTAGAGAGCACAATCCCGGTGTCGGGCAAGAACAGGCGAAGAGCGCAGATGGCCTGGGTCATCTCCGCGTCGGAAACGGGCCGCGGTGCGGCTATCGCGTCTTTCGCGTAGCGCAGGCGGGGCAAGGAGACGGTCACGAAGGTGCGCCACCAGTGCCGCATGAGGTAGCGCGCGTGCACGCCGAGGGCCAGGACGTCCGTAGCCCAGTCGGCGAGGCCGAGCAGCGCGCCGAGCCCGACCCGCCTCATGCCGGCCGCCGCGCCGCGTTCCGGCGCCGCGAGGCGCCAGTCGTAGTTGGCCTTGCGCCCGGAGAGGTGGACACGCGCGTAGACGTCGCGATCGTAGGTCTCCTGGTAGACGACGAGTCCCTCGGTGCCAGCGTGCACCAGGCGCTCGTACCCCTCCAGACTCTGGGGAGCGACCTCGATGCTGAGGGCGGGAACTTCGGGGTGCAAGGCGGCGACCACGGTTTCCAAATATGACAGCGGCACCAGCTTGGGGTGCTCGCCCGAAACGAGCAGGATGTGCCGGAACCCGGTCTCCAAGAGCATTCGCGCTTCGGCCACGACCTCGTCGACGGCCAACGTGCGGCGGGGAATGGAGCTCCGGCGCTGAAAGGCACAATAGGTACACACCTGGGTGCATTCGTTGGAGACGTACAATGGCGCGAACAGTTGTACCGAGCGGCCCCAACGGAGCAGGCTGATCTGGCGCGCCCGACGAGCCAGGTCTTCGAGGCGAAGCGCGGCGGCGCGGGATAGCAGCGCGGCAAAGTCGAGGAGATCGAGCTGATCCACCGAGAGCGCGCGCTCGACGTCGCCCTCGCCGGCCGCGTGGATCATGGTGGCGGCGGCGCGGTGCAGCGGGCCGGATAGCTCGTTTGCCAGGCTCACGATGGGGTGTCCCCGGGATCGGCAAGAAAGCCGGTCAGGGGCGACGAGGCTTCCGCTTCCTCGCGCACCGGGGCCAGGCCCGCGAGCCGCGCTCGGCGCCCCGCGATGACGCCGATGCGAAAGGCATCGGCCATGGCCACGGGATCGCGAGATACGGCGATCGCGGTGTTGACCAGCACGGCATCGGCGCCAAGCTCCATGGCCTCGGCGGCGTGCGATGGCGCCCCAAGCCCGGCGTCCACGACTACGGGAACGCGCGCCTGTTCGACGATGATCTGCAGGCTGAGCCGCGTCTGCAGCCCCTTGCTCGAGCCGATTGGCGACCCGAGCGGCATGACGGTAGCGCAGCCGGCATCTTCAAGGCGTTTCGCGAGCACCGGATCGGCATGAATGTACGGCAGCACGGTGAATCCATCGCGGACCAGAAGCTCCGCGGCGCGGAGAGTCTCCACGCCGTCCGGCAGCAAATACCGCGGTTCGGGCGTCACCTCCAGCTTCACCCAGGAAGGCAAGCCGGCGGCGCGGGCGAGCCGCGCCAGCCGCACCGCCTCGTCGGCG
>JACPHN010000040.1 GCA_016188575.1 Candidatus Schekmanbacteria bacterium | reverse complement strand
CGGCGGCCGCCGAGGAGGCGGCCAACTTGCGCGAGCTCGTCGACACCCGGCGGGAGGTGCTGCTGGCGCTCGGTGAGGCGCGGGGCGAGGCGCGGAGAAGGGCCGAGGACGTGCTCGCCGTTTTCGAGGTCCGCGGCCTGCCGGTCACCCCAAAGCAGCGCTCACAGGTTCTGTCATGCCGCGATCTCGGGCAGCTCGATCGCTGGCATCGGCGCGCGATCACCGCCTCGTCGGCGGCGGAGGCCCTGGGCGGGGAGAGCTGAAGCGGGTTGGCCAAAGCGCCGAGCACCGCGAAAAAAACGCCCGGGAAATCGCCTCCTCGATCACCGCGGCGTCCCGCGCGCGCCACGCCGGACGCCGCTCGCCACCAACGCCAGAATCAACAGTGCCGGCCACCAGTTGGGGCCGATCCCGCGCTGTCCTCTACCTCGAGATCCTCGTCGAGGATCCCGTCCCCACCGGCTTCTTCGACTTCCTGCCTCCCTGGACGGCCATCGAGAACAAGGCGCCCCGGGAGTCGTTCGGCATCACGCCGTTCATCGAAGCTTTCGGAATTGACCGCACGAAAGAGGCGTTGCGCCACTTCGAAGCCGGCCAGGGCAACGGCGGAGACGCCCAACCGCGAAAACGGCGGAAGAAGTAGATTCCGGCTGGTGTGGCGGCGACGCGGACGCTGCGCCGCCGTGTAAGCCAGGTAGGGCGGTCTCGGCGGCGCAGCTCGTTCCGGTATTGGCGCGCGATTTATCGCGCGCCAATACCGGAACCAACGTCTGGTTCGGTGATCCCAAACAATGCGCCTCACGCGCCTCGGATCAGTGGGTGATCTGCACCTTGACCCCCTCGACCCACGTCTTGTGCTCGTCCGTGTAGTAAAGATACGCGCTCGATGCCGGACCCGTGTATGTTCCCGGCACCGTCGCCACGAGGTCGATCGGGATTTCCTTGACTTCCTGGGGCTTGAGGTCGCGGAAGTAGAGAATGACCTCGCGCGGCTGCGTCTCGAAGAACGCGATCAGGTTCTTCTCGCGCAGCTCCTTGAGCTGCCAGGTCTGGAAGCTCAGGCCGCCGGGGAGGCCGATGCGCGCCAGGGTCATGGGCTGGCCCGCCCGCGTCTTGTTGGTTACGGTAGCCGTGAGCCTGACCGCTTCACCCAGCTCGAGGGTCGCGCGAGCCAGCGCCACTTGGAGATCGACAACCGCTTCGGGGCTGCTTGCCGGGAGCGCGCTGCGCGACTCCACGGCCACCGCGTACGGCAGCGGACTTTGACCTTCGTGGCGAATCTCGAGCCGGTTGCCGCCCGCGCCGAAGTGACCGCCGAGGTCGTCGAACACGAGCGGCTCGCGGCGGCCGGCGCGGTACTCTTGCCGCCCGACCTCGTTGCCGTTGATCATCACGGTCACTGCGCCGTCGCTCGCCGCGACCCGGCTGCGATCGGCATACAGCGTCAGGGCCTTGAGCGCCAGGACCGTCGCCTGCGTCGCTCCCCACTGGCCGAAGCCGCCGCGGTTTTGCTCGAGCCACTGCACGCCGCGCCGGACGGCCTCCTCGCCGCGCTCGGCCTGCAGCAGCGCCAGGAGCGCGAGCGCCGTGGTCTCGATTTCGAGGTTGCTGCCGCCCGACCGCGTGATGCTCTCCGCGGCGCCCTTCCAGGAGCCGCCCTGGTCCTGCATGGCCTGCAAGCGGTCAACCGCCGCCAGACCCTCGGCACGCGCCGACTCGACCTGCAGAAGCGTCCCGGCGGCCAGCGCCAGCAGATAGGGATCGCCTGTTTCCCGCGCGAGCCGCCGCTGCCGCTCGGTTTCGACGCCGGGCTCGAGATGTCCGGAACCGACCAGCGCCCACGTGATGTAGGCGTCCGTGACCCCGGCCGACGCCGCGCCAAAGCTGTCGAGCGCCTTCGGATTGCGCCGATAGCCGCCCTCGCCGTCGCGCCGGCTCAGGAGCCAGCTCGCCGTGCGCGCCATCATCGCCGGCTCCACGCCGTCATACACTGCCTTCATGTCGCGGAATTCGAGCAGGCCATAGGCCGTGAGCGCTTCGTGACCGGGAGCGGACCCGAACCATTCGTAGCCTTTGTCCGAGGTCTCATAGCCGGCCAGCTTGCGATAACCGTCCTCGAGCAACGCCTGGCTCCTGGCGATCAGCTCGGGGTCGCCGGCCCGGTGCTGCTGCAGGTAGCTCATGATCATGACGTTGGGGTAATTCGCGCTGCTGGCTTGCTCGAAGCAGCCGCTCGGTTGCCGCAGCAAGCCGTCGAGGCCGCTCAGCATGGTCGCGACGGGGCTCGGATAGAGCGTGACCCTGGCGGTGACAGTGCCGGGGATGGCGCTTCCGAGGGCGAAGGAGTGGACGACCGAGCCGGCGACCGAACCGCTGCGAGCCTGCTCGATCGGGAAGCCCGGCGGGGCCACGCGGATCTCGCGGGAAAGCTCGTCCCGCAGCCCCGCCGCCGCCGCCGCAAACGCGACCGGGCTGGAGCCTCGCGTTCCGGTTACCGCGAGCGGCAAAAAGAGGCTCGTGCTCGCGGCCGCGCCGAGGGTGATCGCGCCGGCCGGCAGTGGCGAGGCGGGTTGCAGCATCTTGCCGAGGTCCGCGGTGAAGGTCACCGCGAGCGGCTCCTCGCCGTTGTTGGTCAGGGTGATCGGGAGGTCGATGTGATCCCCGGCGCTCACCTCGGCGGGCAGCTTGACGGCCATGCTGAAGGGCAGGCTCGAGCTCAGGACGGTCTCGTCGCGTCCCGCCGCCCCGGCGCCGACGCCCTCGGTAAAGACGCGGAAGGAAGTGACGGCGTCGGACAGGAAGAAGCTCACGCTGCCCTTACCGTCTTCGCCCGTGACCACGCGCGGGGCCCAGTGGATCGTGTCGCGGAAATCTGTGCGCGATCCTTGATGGACGCTGCTGTAGCTCGGCGCGGGAAATACCCGGACCGGTGCCCAGCCGGCGAACCTGGGTTCTGCCTGGAGCTTCTCGGCCGCTGCCCAGTCCTTGTCGGCGCCGGCATTGTCCCCGCGCATGAAAGCTTCCCTGGGCATTAAGGCGATGACGGGCGGCGAGACCGCTGCCGGCATGGCGACCTCCTCAGCGGCCTGCTTTTCGAGCCGGTCCAGCGGCTGATCCGCCTTTTCCCCTGCGCGCGCGGCGGGATCGCCGGGCTTCGGGAGCGGATTGGCCGGCGGCAGCGGTCGCTCTTCCTCAACGGCGCGCTTCCGCACGGCGGGATTGGGCCGCCGTGGTCCAGCGGCGCCAGGCACCCCGTCCTCCATGCCGAAATCCGCCGGGCCTCCGGTGCCGGCCAGGCGTGGCTGGGGGCTGAAAACGGGCATCCAGTCGAAGCGGCGCCAGCCCCGGGTGCCCATCAGCAGATCCATGGCGAGCGCGGACTTCGGCTCGGCCAGATCGAAATAGACGTTCGGTTCTTCGACCTCGCCAGGGATTTCGGGCTCGAGATACAGTCGGCTCAGGATGTGCCCGGTCTTGTCGTCCGCGAAGCTCACGACCGTGTCGTCGACGACGGAAACGGCGAGCTCGGCGGGGACGGGCCGGTCGGGCGCCTCCCGCGTCGTGATCGCCAACGTGACCTGGTCGCGCGGCGCGTGGCGGTCGCGGTCAGCCTTGACCTCCACCTGCAGCCGCTGCCGCCGGTTGCGGTAGACGAGTCGTTCTGCAAGCGGCTGTTTTTGCTCGTCGAAGAGCGTGACGCGCGCGATTCCCTGGCGGCGCGCAAGCTGTTGATCCGCCGGCGTCAGGTAGACGATCGCGGGTTGCCCGGAGGCGACGGTTAGGCGGGCGGCGTCGAGCAGATTCTCGCGCAGCGTGGCCACCAGCAAGACCGTCCGCGCCTGCGTGCAGGCAATCCGCACGCGTAGCTCGGACAGCTCGCCATCGAGGTCGTCGTAGGCGCCGATCACGCAGCCGTCGGCCTCGGCCAGCGGCAGCGCGAAGCGCTCCGCGATGCCGATCGGGCGGGTGATCTCGGCGTGGTAGCGACGACCCGTCGCCGGCGTGAAATCCACGCGGCCCAGGCCGTGGTGGTAGGTCTGGAACGTCGCCACGGCGTTGCCGTGGTCGTCCATCAGCCGCCCCTCGACGTCCGCGGGTTTACCGAGTGGGGTCCTGGCCTCGAAGTACAGGCGCGTTGCGACTCCCTCCACGAGCTTGCCGCCCTCGGGGTAGAAACTGAGCTGGATCTTGTTGAGCACGATCGGAATGCGCTTGGAAATCGACTCGGTCACGCCGCCCTCGTCGGCGAGCACCGTCAGCAGCCCGTCACCTTTCTCGATGCGCGCCGGCAGGGAGAAGCGCACGACGGCGGCGCCGTCGCGATCGGTCGCGAGCTCGAAGGCGGGCAGATCCTGGCCGTCCAGCCAGGCATTCACCCGCAGGGCGTGGTTGACAAGCGGTTCTCCGGTCGGCTTGCGCACCTCGACGGACGCCGTCACCTCATCGCCCGGCCCGTACGCCTTGCGCAGCAGCTCCAGCTTCTTTTTCAGACGCGGCGGTTCGTAGCTGCTGACCATGACGGGGCGCTCGGCCTGCTGGCCGTTGTCGGCAATCACCGCGATGCGGTACTCGCCGCCGGGGACCCCCGGTGGCAGCTCAAAATCGTTGGTCGCCAGACCGCGGTCCTGCTGCACCCATTTCTCGAGCACGATCGCGCCCTTGGGGCTGATGAGCCGATAGCGCACGCCGCTGCCCGCACCCTGACCGTCGAGATCGCGAACCCGCAAATCCCAGGTCTTGATCCAGATCGTTTCACCGGCTCTGTAGAGGGGCTTGTCGATCTGGATGTAGAAGCGACGGCCGGCCTGGCCGGTGAAGTAGTCGAGGATCGGGCGGGTGAGCTCCGGCACGTCGTTGTGCGGGGTGCGCGGCACGTTGTCCGGAGGCGGGGCGATGGCGGCCTTGAGCGGCGGCCGCGGCGCGGCCGGGGCCGGAGGTGCCGCCGGCGTCGCGGGAGAGGTCGGCGCCGCGTTTTGGGGTGAGAGCGATACGGCGGCCGCGGCCACCGGGACCGCCGGCGAGCCGGCGTGAAGGGCATCGGTCGTGTCGGTTCCTGAGCACCCGGTGGCGCTCGCCGCCGCCAACAGCGCGGCCAGGACTGGAGTCAGTCGCATGGATCGGTCTCCCTGGCTGATAGGGTCATCTGTGTCTCGTGGTAGGATCGGGTAATCGGACACGCCGGCCGATGGAAGGTTCCCAGTATCTGTTTACTCCTTCCCCCAGCATGCGGGGGGAGGTGATCGGAATCCACCGCCTCTTTTTCTTTCGTCGGCCGAATAGTAGACTCCCGCGGCATGATGAACCGGGAGCCCACCGAATCCAGCAACCGCGGCGCCGAGGAAGCCCCGCTTGCGGCGACCGCGGGCGGCCGCGCCGCGGTGTGGGAGCAGCTTCGGGAGCTGGTCGAGCGGGCGCGAAAGCGCGGCATTCGATCCTTGTCGGATCGGGAGCTCGAGCAGCTTGGACGACTGTATCGCGCGTCCATGACTCACCTCGCGCTGTTGCGCGCGTTTGGCGGCTCGGCGCGGCGACTCGCCGACCTTAACGCGCTGCTCAGCGCCGCGCACAGCGTGATCTACGGGCGGGCCCGGCGCGGCGCCAACGCGCAGTACCTGCGCTACCACATTCTGGCGATTCCCGAAACGCTGCGCCGCACCGCAGCCTACCATCTGCTGGCCGCGGCGCTCCTGGTGCTCGGCGGGATCTACGGGTACATGGGAGCCGCCCGGGACCCCGAATGGGCGCTTGAATTCGTCCCGGTCGGCGATGAACGGTCCGCGTACGCCTCGGCCGACGAGCTGCGCGCCTCGCTGCTCGCGGGACGCCCGCGCCCGCCAGCCGACCCCGACCCCGAGCGCGGCGGCGGACAGGAAGAGGCGCCGTCCGCTGACGCGACGTCGCCCGGTGCGTCGTCGCCCGACGCCGGCGAGAGCCCCATGAGCGGCGGCGACAAGGCCGCCTTCGCCTCGTGGCTCTGGCGACACAACACGACGATCGCCGTGACCGCGTTTTTCGCCGGCGCGCTCGCTTGCCTCCCGACCATCCTGCTGTTGCTCGACAACGGCATGCTGCTCGGCGTCTACAGTCATACGTTTCAGTCTCACGGTCTCGCCTACGAGTGGTGGGCGTGGATCTTGCCACATGGCGTCACCGAGCTCCTCGCCGTGATCTTGCTGTCGGGCGGCGGGCTGCTGGTCGGGCACACGATTCTCCTGCCGGGCGAGAAGACGCGCATCGAGGCGTTGCGGGGCATTCGGCCGCATGCGATTCGCCTCGTCATGGCCGCTTTTCCGATGCTGCTCATCGCGGCACTGGTCGAGTCCTTCGTGCGCCAGTCGAGTCTGTCGGAACCCGGCCGCTACGCGTTTGCGGCGCTGTCCGCGGTGCTGTGGGCGGCGCTGATCGGGGCGGGTCCGGCACCGGACCGGGTCCGCGGCCGCATGCTGGCCACGCGGAGCCGCGCGGAGTCAGCGCTGCCGCAGCCGCTGGAGGACGTTCTCAAGGAGTCTTGCAGAGAGCCGAGGTAGGCTCGATGGAGTACAGGAATGTGTGGCATCGTCGGAATCCTCTCGGCGGCGATCCTGAAGCCAGCCGAGCCGGTCTCGCCGGAAGCGGTGAACCGCCTGTGCGGGGAGGCGCTCGCCGCCGCGGAGCAGGCCGGAAGCTGCGGCGAGCTCCTGCGACACGCGCGCAGCTCGCTCGAGCGGATTTGCCTGTGTGACGGCCCGTATGAAGCGGGGGCGAGCTGGCATCACAGCGCGCTGCTACGGGAGGCCGCCGCATTCCTTTCGCGGCTGTATGAGCGCCTGGTGGCGCGGCGCGAGCAGGCGGCGGGCTTCCGAGAGATCGAGGCGCTCAATCAGGAACGCGTGCTCTGCCAGGATCTGCAGTGGCGCATCGAGCACGACGTGCTCGGCGTCATCGACGACATCCGCGAGCTCGCCGGTGGTCGTGGCGTCGAATTGAGCCCGCGGGCGGCGCGCTCTTTTTGGGTGATCAGTTACCTGCTACGCAATCTCAATCGCCTGGAAATCCGCGGCCGAGATTCCGCGGGGCTGTCGCTGCTGTTTTCTTTTGATTCGCCTGCGGCGCGCGATCAATTCGTCGCCGAACGAGCCGCGCAGGCCGATCTGGCCGAGCTCCTGGAGGGCAGCACCGCGCTGGCGAATTTTACGAGTGGCACCTGCCGGCTCCCCGCAGGCAGCGCCGCGATTGTCCTGACCTACAAGGTGGCGGCGGAGATCGGCGAGATGGGCGACAACGCGCGCGCGCTGCGCCGAGCGGTCCAGGGCGATCCGCTGCTGCTCGCCCTGGCCGCCGCGGCCCCGGCGCTCAACGCCATTGCCCACACGCGCTGGGCGAGCAACGGGGTAATCAGCGAGGAGAACTGCCACCCCATGGACAACTCGTGCAGCCTGTGGCCCCGCGCCGACCCCTTCGTCGGCGCCGTGCTCAACGGCGATATCGATAACTTTCAGGAGCTGCTGCGCGACTTTGGCCGCGAAACCGGTGCCACCATCAGCGAGCGCATCACCACCGACGCCAAGATCATTCCGCTCGCCGTGGCCCAGCGCTACACCGAAAAACCTGACATGCAGCCCGCCTTTCGGCACGCCGTCAACCAGTTCGAAGGCTCGTTCGCCATCGCCGTCCACGGCAGCCGCGAGCCGCGCAAAGCGTACCTGGCGCAGCGCGGTAGCGGCCAGTCGCTGTTCGTCGCCTGGCGCCCGGATTGCCTCGCTTATGCGTCGGAGCTGTATGGTCTCGTCGAGCTGACCGACCGCTTCGTGAAGCTCGAAGGTGAGCGCCACAGCGACCCCGCCAACCCGGCCTCGGTCGGCCAGTACTTCGTCCTCGACGGCGACGCCGTCTCCAGTGGGTGGCGAGCAGCAGGCGGCTTCGCCTTCAGCGGCCGAGAGCTCGGGCCGGCCGCGCCGGCGCCCAGCGAAATCACCACGCGGGACATCAACATCGGCGGTTTTCGGCACTTCTTCGAGAAAGAAGTAACGGAGTCGGTCGCGTCGGTGCGAAAGACGCTCGACGGCCGCTATCGGATCGAGGGGAATGGCGCGGACGGCCAGGCGCGGCGCGTGCGCTTCATGCTGGACCACGGCACGATCCCCGATGAGGTGCCGGCGGCGCTCCGGGCCAGGCAAATCCGGCGGGTGCTGTGCATCGGTCAAGGCACGGCGGCGATTGCGGCGGAAGGCGTCGCCTATATCATGGCCCGCTACCTCGGAAGCCGGCTCGGCATCGCCGTGGAGGCGGCGAAGGCGACGGAGGTTTCCGGTTTCCAGCTCGCGCCCGACATGCGCGATACGCTGGTCATCGCGATTTCTCAGTCGGGCACGACCACCGACACCAATCGCACCGTCGACCTGCTACGCGGCCGTGGGGCGCGCGCGCTGGGCATCATCAATCGCCGCCAATCGGCGCTGGCCTTCAAGTGCGACGGCGTGTTCTATACCAGCGACGGCCGGGACATCGAAATGTCGGTGGCGTCGACAAAAGCGTTTTACGCGCAAATCGTCGCCGGGTACCTCGTCGCGCTCTACCTCGCCGAACGCAGCGGCGCCATCGATGCCGCGACCTGCCTGCAGGCCGTGGACGAGCTGGAGCGGCTACCCGAGGCGATGGACAGGGTGCTCGCGCTGCGCGACTCGATCGATCGCGTGGCGCGCGAGCACGCGGCGAAAAAACGCCACTGGGCCGTCACCGGCAGCGGCCAGAACCATATCGCAGCCTGCGAGATCCGCATCAAGCTCAGCGAGCTGTGCTACAAGTCCATCGCGGTGGACCATCTGGAGGACAAGAAGCACATCGACTTGTCGTCGGAGCCGCTGGTGATCGTGTGCGCCGCGGGTCTGGACGGCGGCAACCTGACCGACGCGGTAAAGGAAGTCGCGATCTTTAAGGCCCACAAATCGGTCCCCGTGGTGATCGCCAATCGCGGGGCCGAGCGCTTCGAGCACTACGGCGCGGCAGTTGTGCAGGTCCCGGAAATGCCGGACGAGCTCGTCTTCGTGCTCACGACCATGGTCGGCCACCTGTTCGGCTACAGCGCCGCGCTGATGATCGACGGTCAGGCGCAGATGCTGAAGCATTTCCGCGGCGAGCTCTCCGAGGCGGTGCGACGCGCCGAAGCGCGGGGCGAGTTCCCCTGGTCGATTCGCGGCATTCGCCGCGACATGGCCGAGGTCGCCACGCGGATCAGTCGCGAGCTGCGCTCGGGCCGGATGGACGGCGCCCTGCAGGCGAGCACCAGTGCGGAGCTGACCCTGCTGCTGCGCTACCTGACCGGCCGCCTCGCGCTGGATGACCTGACAGAGGACTTCGTCGTCGATGGCACCCCGTTCAACCTGGTCGACCTGCTGCAGGCGTCCCTGACCAGGGCGGTCAACGAGCTATCCCGCCCCATCGACGCCATCAAGCATCAGGCCAAGACGGTAACCGTTGGCATCTCGCGCACAACGCTGGCCTTTCCCGACCTGTTTGCGCCGTTCTTTGCCGAGCTCGGCGCGACGCCAGCCGACCTGCGGCGGGACAACATGGAAATCCTGGAAGCCGTGGCGGCATTGGTGCAGGAGGTCGCCGGGTCGACGGTCTACGCCGTGAGCGGGCTGGAGCAAAACGGCGGGGCGGGGCAGGACGCGCGGGTGACGAAGGAGCGAGCGACGGGGATTGCCGCGCAGATGAAGTCGCGGACAGAAAGTCAGGGGAAGCTGCGGGGCACCAAGTGGCTCGTGGTCAGCTCGGGTTCGATCTTTGTCGGCCTCGGCCAGTGGGATCACCGGCCGATCTGCATCGTGCCGTTGTTTACGGGGCCTCCGCGGACGGCGCGGCTGCTCCTGCTACATCTGCGCTTTGCCGCCGAGCAATCGGTGGCGGCGAAAGTGCGGCTCCTGAAGGCCTACGATCGGCGCTACGAAGAGCTTGTGGCGACGTCCGGCGAAATCAACGTCGGGTGGGACGACAGCTTGCTGGCACACCTGTCGATCGAGACGTTGCTCTCCGCGCCTCCCGAGGAAGCAGCGCGGATGCTGCAGGGAACGCGCCGGTAGGGCGGGCAGGGCACGCGGCCGGCCGGCCGCTGGAACGGTTGTTGGGCGACGTCTCGAGTCACGGCGCAGACGCGGCCCGAGGCCGGCGGGGACCGCGAGCGGCACGCGTTTCGGCATGTCAAACCGCCTGCGGATCGAGCTGGCGCACCCGGGTAAGGCGAGCCGGATCAGGAGTCAGAATCTGCTTTACCCGGCTCTGCCAGAGGGCGATGAGCTCGCGATGCTCCTCGCCGCTCGCATGACCGTCGATGGCGGCCATCACGAGCCTGGGGAGCTCCGGCGCCGAAGGCGCGGCCGCGGAATCGAATGCGACCTCGATCGCGGCTCCGGCGATGCACGAAGCGGACCAGGTGTGCTCGACGAGCTCGCCTCGCGGGAGCGGACCCCAGGGGGCGGTCGCGCATGAGCTGCTCATCCAACGCCGTTTGCGGGGGGGGGACGTGAACGGCGATGAGTGCTGTCGACCATCGTCGATGCGCTTGGCAATCGTGCCCCCCCACCCCGCGCCTCCCGATGCAAGCGGGGAGAGGGGTGAACAGATACGTTGCGCCGCCCCGTTGTCTCGACGGCCTCTCCGCGCTATGTTTCATGTCGAAACATCATGGAACATTTGCATGGAACACTCCTCATGTCGCACCCCTTTTGAGAGGGGACCCAAGGTGTGCAGCGTCTGCCGACTCCTACCGGAGGCGCCAGGGCTCCGCCGCTGCTCGCGACTCGTAGCCGAGAGCGGCCCGATGCGAGCGCTCATGCTCAGAGCGGCTCCCATCGCCGCCAGCGATGCGCCTGTGATCATCGGAGGCGAGAGTGGCACGGGCAAAGAGGTCCTCGCCCGGGCGCTGCACGCCAACAGCCCGCGGAGAGACCAGCCGTTTCTGGCGGTCAATGTGGCCGCGCTGCCGGCCGACCTGCTCGAGTCGGTGCTCTTCGGCCACACCAAAGGAGCCTTCACCGGTGCCGGCGCTCCCAAGCCCGGCCTCTTCGAGGCGGCAGATGGGGGAACGCTCTTGCTCGACGAAATCGCGGAGATGCCGTTTTCACTACAGGCCAAGCTGCTGCGCGCCCTCCAGGACGGCGAGATCCGACGCGTAGGAGACACACGCGCGTTCTTGGTGGATATTCGCATCTTCTGCGCCACCAACCAGGACCTGCGCACCTGCGTCGCGGAGCGTCGCTTTCGGGAGGATCTGTTCTATCGGCTTTGCGTCTTCAGGCTGATGGTGCCGCCCTTGCGCGAGCGGAGTGGGGACCTCCTTCCGCTCGCGAAGATGTTTCTCGAGCAGGAAGGGCAGGCGACGGGCGGCTTTACGGCCAGGGCGCAGGCAGCGCTCGCAAGCTATCCCTGGCCCGGCAACGTCCGCGAGCTGGCGAGCGCAGTACAGCACGGGGCGGTGCTCGCCGGCGACCTCGACGTCGACCTCGCGCACTTGCCCGAAGAAATCGGGAGCCCAAAGACAGCGGCGCCCGCCGTCGGGCGGCTTCGCCCGCTTGCGGAGGTCGAGCGCGAGCACATCGCCCGCGTCCTGGAAGCGTGTGGCGGTCACCAGACCGAGGCGGCCCGAGCGCTCGGGATCGGCCGGACGACGCTCTGGCGCAAGCTGAAAGCACTTGGCCTCGAGGCAAAGGAATAGAGAGGCCGCGAATGGCATGAAACTTGCTTACTCTTGACCGCTAACTCGACCAAACAGGAGGATATCTTGCCAGTCACTCGCGAGCTCGACGTCAGAACCCTTCCCCCGTTCCGCAGGCATCCCGAGATCTTCGCGCTGTTCGATGCGCTGAAGGCCGACGAGGTCTTTGTTCTCGCCAACGACCACAGTCCCAAGCCACTGCTCTATCAGTTCCAGGCCGAACGCCCCGGGCGTTTCGACTGGAGCGTTCTTGAAGCAGGACCCGTGCGCTGCCGCGTCGAAATCCGGCGCCGATCCTCCGAAGGCACGCGCCGCGCTACCGAGTATCTGGGGGGCGATCACCGGCGTCTCGACGCCATCGTCCCCGAGGTTCGGAGGCTGGTGAGCGAAAGCTTTTTCCCGGAGGCAAGCGACCGGTTCGCGGAGTTTTCCTGCGGCCTCAGCCGGCACATCGACGCCGAGGAGCAGGCGCTGTTCCCTACCTTCGAGCGGGCGACCGGAATGACCGCCGGCGGGCCCACCTTCGTCATGCGGGACGAGCACGTCGAGATCCGGCGCCTGATGGACCAGACACAGGGGGCGCTCGCGGCCGCCGACGCCACGCGGGCGCAGGCGGCGCTCAACGGCCTCTCCGCCACGCTTGCCACGCACAACGCGAAGGAGGAGCAGATCCTTTACCCAATGACGGATCAGGCGCTCGGCAGCGATCGCGCATGCGACGACCTCGTGAAACGCATGCAGGCCATCTGATTCGGCGCCATGACTGGAGCGCGGCACGCCCGCAGGAGCGGTTGCATCGTGAGTCTGCAATGGTCATATCGGGCCGTGGAGGCTCGACATGGCCACCATGACGCTATCTGACGTAAAAGCCCACCTGTCCGAGGTGGTTCGCGCGGAGCTGATCGACGGTGCGACCCAGGGGGGTCGGCGGGCGCGCTTGCGGCCATGCGATGCGGTCCATGTCGCCCTCGCGCTCGCACGGCAAGCGGCGCTCATCGGCCTGGATCGCGAGATGACAACGCATCTGGCGGTGGCGTGTCTCACCTTGCGCGTGGTTGTGCCGTGAGCCGCGCCCCTGTCTCTTCCAGCGGGCGCGAGCCCGCTGGCTTCGCGAAGCCCTTTGCACCCGAGGATGGACGAATGCCAACTAATGAGCGCAGCGAGGTCGTATTCAAGAAGTCTACCGACAAGGCAGATATCGGGCTCTTCCTCGAGGTCTTTTTAACGTACTCTCCGAGCGAGCGCGAGTTGAATGAAGCCAGTGCACTGCTCGAGAGCGAGCTCGCCGAGCTCGGGACCAATCGCCTGGCGTTCATTGCCTTCGAGAGCGCTGCACCTATCGCCGTGGTTCAACTGCTGCTGGCAAACGCCGACGGTGACCCCGAGCTTGCCGATGGGCATTCCGTCGCCCACGTCCACCACCTGAGAGTCTCGTGGCAGCGAAAGAAGCAGGGGATGGGCAGGGCCATGATGAGGCAGGTGGAGACCGAAGCTCGGGAGATGGGATTTCGCAGAATCACGCTCGGAGTGGACGGAGACAACGTGGATGCAATCCGCTTCTACGAGCACATTGGCTACGATATTTTGAAGCAGTGCCGGGGCAGAGCTCCAGACGAGGTCCTGTACTACTTCAAGAAGGATCTGGCCTGAGAATCTCATCCGGTCTCCGGCGCGGAAACCACCGGGTTCAGCCGGTGGAGGAAGCGCCTCATTCTCTTTCTCTGGCTTTATGAGGCGAGCAAAAATAACATCAACAATCGACGGTTCTGCCCTATGATCAAGTCATGGTGATATCGCGAAGATCTGAGCCAAGTATGAGGCGCTTTCCACGCGTCTCGATGAGGCCACTCTGCGAATGTGGGCGGCGGAGCAGGCGCGTAGCCTGGGCCGAGGTGGGGTCAGCACGGTTGCCGCTGCAACTGGCATGTCACGTACGACAATTCATGCTGGGCTGGCCGAGCTGAGGGGAGCCGGCTTTGGCCCAGAGATGGAGGGGGAGAGCGCCATTGCGAATGGCAGGCGAGGCCCGATCCGCGCTCCGGGCAGTGGACGTAAGAAGCTCACGGACAAAGACGATAGTCTGCTGACAGACCTTGACACGTTGGTCGAACCGACGACACGCGGCGATCCGATGTCAGCGTTACGCTGGACCTGCAAGAGCACGCGGCGATTGGCGCAGGAACTGAAGCGACGGGGGCATCAGGTCAGTCAACGGACTGTCTGCAATCTGCTGGGCCAGATGGGGTATAGCCTGCAATCCACGCGCAAGCTGCGAGAGGGTGGCCAGCATCAAGATCGGGATGGCCAGTTCGAGCACATTGCCAGGGCGGTGGCGGAGCTCCAGGCAACGGGTGATCCGGTGGTGTCGGTTGACACCAAGAAGAAGGAGCTGATCGGCGATTTCAAGAACGGCGGAAAAGAGTGGCAGCCACACGGCACCCCGGAACCGGTCCGGGTGCATGACTTCATCGACCGCAAGCTGGGCAAGGTCGCACCTTATGGCGTCTACGACTTGACGATGAACACGGGCTGGGTGAGCGTCGGGATCGACCACGACACCGCCGAGTTTGCCGTGGAGAGCATGCGGCGCTGGTGGCGGGAAATGGGTGAGGCAGCCTACCCACAGGCCACTCGCCTGCTGATCACCGCCGACCACCGCATGTTCTGCCACATTACCGCGAATTGGCGGGGGCGACCGCTCACCAGCCGGGAGGTCGTGGTGAATCTGATCGGCAATGCCACGACCTGCGAGGGGCGCGAGATCAAGGCAGCGCTTGACGAGAGGATGTATGCAGCAGGGGTCGAGGTTTCGAACGAGGAGATCGCGGGCCTCGTCGTTGAACGAGACGAGTTTCACGGGAATTGAACTACCGGCTGAAACCCAGAGTCCCTGCAGTTTGACCAAAAGTGTTCAAGTCATTGTTGCTCGCCTCCTGAGTCTCGAATCCGGGACTTGCACCGTGCCCGGCGCCCCGTTCTTCCGACGCGCAGCGTCGGAAGAACGTCGCCCATCAGTTGCGCGAGCGAAGCGAGCGTCAACTGCATGGGCTTGTTCGACGCCGTCTTCGAATCGAGCACCCCGAATCATCCCATTGCTTGGCTTGCGCCCGGATCCCAATATCGGGTGTCCAGAGGGCTCGCCCTCTGGCGGGGGTCCGGGGGCAGCGCCCACGGTCTCGGCCAAGCCCTGTCTATCGGCCTGAGGCCTGCTTGTCGGCACTCCTTCTTCTACAATCTCTCGGGCCGGCCAGTCTATCGGCCCGAAGCCCTGCTTTTCGGCTTGAGCCCCCTGTTTCTCGGCCCAGCTCCGTCTATCGAGGATGGTCCAGGGCACCGGAGAGAGATGTGCGTACCCGATATCTTGGCGGCGCGCATCGCACCGGACTCATGGAGTTCGCACGCGACCGAGCCGCACCAGCGTCGATGGTGGTCCCACGACCTGAAGTCCATCCGGCTCGAAGCGCAGCCAGTCGTCGCTGTCGTAGGTGTACACATCCTTGACTCCGGCGCTCAAGGCAGTGGCTGCGTGCCTCGCGTCGTGGATCCGCCGAGCCGTGAGGCCATGTCGCACGGCCAGCTCCAGAGTCCTCAGCGCGAGATGTGGTTCTTCGCCCAGCACCGCGATGGCCGACGGTGGCTCGATCAATAACCGCGCAGCCTCTTCGGCCTCCCGAGGGCTGTGCCGCGGCACCGCCTTTTCCCACGTCAGTGCGCCATAGACCTCGCACAGGATACTGATCGTGGTACATGCCGGCAGCAAACCTCGGCGAGCTTGCTCCACAATCGGCCGAGCCTCTGCATAACGCGGATCACCTCGCAGCAGCGCTCCAATGAAGATCCCCGCGTCGAACAGCAGCGCTCGGCTGTCAGTATGACGGAGTTCACTCTCCGGCATACAGAGCATCCTTCCAGCCGTCAGGAACGTAGCCCTCGAGCTCAGGTAGTGGCTTGAGCGCCAGCTTCGGCTCCAGAAGCACCTCGCGGCCGTCAGGAAGTACGACCGTAACAGCGGCACGGTGGTCTGCCACGTCACTGAGGACTCTCTCGAGAGACTGGCTCTTGAGTTGTTCAAGTGTCCAGGTCAGATGGACCATCTCCGGCTCTCCCATGCTACGGCATGATCGCCTGTAGCTCCCTGAGCTCAATGCCATTGAAGAGACTCTACCAGAAGCTCGGCAGTCGAGCGACATGAGTGGTGACGCAAGCGCTCCATGTTTCCGTGGCCGGCTCCGACCTCCCTTTCTTCTCGGCTTGGACTTGCTGTTTCTCGGCCAAGGCCACTCTATCGGCCCGAACCCCTGTTTCTCGGCCAAGCCCCTTGCTTGCCCATCCGATCCGCCCCACCCGCCCAGCACTTCGCCTCGAGTCGTCGCTGTCGCTTCGCATTCGCCTCTACGCTTCATATTTTCGTGCGTCGAACGGGGCGCCGGGTCAGCGGCAGCGCCCGGAGGTAGTTTACTACCGCAGGACGCTGTCCGCTGCACCCGGTTGTTCTGCCGCGCGGATCAGCGCGGCGGAAGAACGTTTGACATGAGGGGCGCACGGAGACGATGCGGGTGGCGCTGCGCCGATTGTGATCGGCAGGCGTCGGAAGATCGTTTGACATGAGGGGCGCACGGAGGCCGGAGTGCGTCCCCTGGTTGGAAGGGTTAGAGGGCGCTATGGGCGAAGCTCAATGTGGGTTCCGGGACTCACGGCTTTCCACACTTCCTCCATGTCTGCGTTGCTGAGAGCAACACAGCCGTTCGTCGCGTCGAATTGCTGGGAAACGCCTTAGAACAAGCCGAACCCATTCTTCTGACCGTGAATCATGATTTGCCCTCCTGGCGACGTGACCGTGCGCTAAAAGGGGGTTGAAGACGCGGGCTTGGCAAGTGGATCACCACAGAAGTCCTCTACCCTTCCCCCGCTCGCTGAGGCTCGCGGTTGGGTCGGGGGCTGTCGTCTTGGCGACAATGCTCCGAGCACAAGCACGCGCCGGCTATGGCGGCGAGCACGCCTTTCGAGTGCGGCGGGTACCAGCCGTGGCCGCCTGTGCCATCCGGTACCCTTCCACCATCGCCCAGAGGATGAGCAGACCGCGCCAGATCGTTGTGGCCCCGGGCTCGCCGTCGCACTTGCGCCCCAGGAACCCGCCGAGTCGGGCGATTTCTCGCACCGCCTCCCGGACGCCCGGCGCGCTTTGCCCGGGCCGCCTGGCGGCGAGAACCGACAGGACCGTGCAGGCGTCGGCCTCCAGCACCTCGGCCGCAGAGTATCCGGCTGCTCTCTGCTCAGTGTCCGCAGATACAGGACGTGCCAGGCAACCACCATGTCGATCGCCAGGCAAGCCGCGACCCGATCGATGGCCTCGAGCTGGCGATCCTCGATGCAGCATCCCGCCTTGAGGGTCCTATGAAACACTTCGATTTCCGAGCGCGCCCGATACCATCGGATTCTTTCTACCGCCTCCGCGAAGGTTTCGGTGGACACGGTCGTCAACAGCATCCAGTCGACGGCCTCGCTTTTTTTCGCCGGCCACACCTCCCGGGCGTATACGGCGCACAGCACCATCGGCTTCAGTTGCGCGTGCGCCTCCGGTGGCTCGATGGTGATCGCGCCAAAGCGTACGCTCAGCAGCGCTTGTCGGGCTGGCCGGGCACCGCGCTCGGGAATCTCGACCGTGATCCGCCCCGCCACCGGAAGCTTGCCCATGTACGCCCAGAGCTCCCGCCGTGCCCAGTCATCCACGGCAGGCGCGCCGAAGTCGACCGCGGGCACATATCCGGGATCGACCCCCAGTGCCTTGCGCCAATCCGGGATCAAGGGGCGAACATACACCCACTTGGGCGATTTTTCCTGGGTGTGAGTCCGATCCTTGCGGCCTCGGCCTGCCGTCTTCCCCACCCACTGAAACCCGGCCGCGGCATAACAGGTGCCGGCATGATCGCGCGCGTCAATAAACGTTTCGACGAGGACGGGGGCGTAGCCATGGCGTGTCGACCAATCCGAGGCCATCTGCCGCAAGGCGATGCCGAGCGCATGAGAGGCGAGATTGGGACACCGCACCCCAGGATGGACGAGGAATCGGCTGTTGCCCACCACGCTCTGCAGATGTTCGCGGCGTGCCGCCTCGGTCCAGCCGATGAAGCGATCCCGGCACGAAAGGCGCCAGGCCGCGGCGCTGAAGGACAAGCCGCCGATGAGGCCGAGGGCAGCGGAGACGATGGCGTAGCGCAACTTGGCACCGCATAGGGGACCGCAGCCAATGGCACCAGCATGCCAGGACGCCCCGCGCGTGTTCAGCCCGCTTGAGGCACACGGTCACATCCGCTGCAGCGCCAGGTTCAGACTCACGAAGCATGTCTTGGTGGCGCACAGCTCGTCGAAGAGCGCATCGAGCTCGACCTTCTTCTCCTCGTTGGGGTCGAGCTTGTAGGCCTTCAGGTCTGCGTAGGAGTCCCAGATCGCGGTTCGTAGGCCAGCAAGCGCCTCACGCTGGGCGTCGTTGAAGCCGACCAGCTTGACGAAAATCCGCTCGGGGTGGATCCAACACAAGGCGTGGAGCAAGACGTTGAGCTGGCCCGCGTCGACACTGACGATAACCAGGCCCGGGCTCACCCCGTGCTCGACAACGCTACCCAGCAGTGCGCCTTCCGTGGCGATGCGCACGTGGCGCTCACCGATGATCCGCAACTCCCTGAGGGTGGCCTCCCACTCCTCTTTGTCCTTCAAGATCTTCTGTTCGCGGGCGGCCAGCTTCTCGATCGGTCCATTGGGCAGCTTCTGCCCACGCATGTACTCCAGCGCTTCCTCGTTGAGAATGTAGTCCTTGTGCCCTGCGCGCAGTAGCTGCAGGAAGTTGATCCGACTCTTGCTCTCGGTGCTGGCGAACCAGGCGAACAGCTCGTTGCCGATGTGGGTGCAGTAGCCGTTCTTGCCCTGGTGGCGTGCTCCCGTATCGTCCACGTGGACGTAGTCGGACAGCCCGAGACCCGCCCGCAACAACTCCTCCTTCTCCGCGTGGAAGTCCTCCTTGCCCTGAGTGATGATCGTGCTGAGCTGCCCGGCGGACATGTCGACGCCCCACTCGCGGAGCTGCTCCAGCAGCAGCGGCTGAGTCACGTTGGCGTGG
>JACPHN010000026.1 GCA_016188575.1 Candidatus Schekmanbacteria bacterium | reverse complement strand
TGGATGTGATCGTGGGCAACGCGTACGACATGCGGAGGCGTCCCGGCAAGAAGACGGACAGGTTGGATGCCGAATGGATTTCCGAGCTGCTGGCTCACGGCTTGATCGCACCTAGCTTCGTTCCACCCCCTGCCATTGCTGCTCTGCGTGATCTGACCAGACTGCGCGTGGCACTCGTACAAAGCCGTACGCAGGCCAAGAACCGCGTTGGCAAAGTCCTCGAACAAGCGAACATCAAGCTTGGCAGCGTCGCGTCCACGATTTTTGGCGCGAGTGGACGCGCGATGTTGACCGCCTTGGTAGCCGGGGAGCGGGATCCCAAAAGACTTGCGTTGCTTGCGCGCGGCAGGCTTCGCGAGAAGATCCCGCAACTTGAGCTCGCGCTCAGCGGTGGTTTCACGGAGCATCACGGAGCGATGATTCGGATGATGCTCGACCAGATTGACATGCTTGATCGCCAAATCGGTGAGATCGAGGCACGGGTGGAGGAACTGTTATCCGACGCCGGTGAGGACATAGAGCGCCTCACGACCATTCCAGGCGTTGCCGATACAGCGGCGCGGGCAGTGGTCGGTGAAATTGGCCGAGACATGAGCCGATTCGGATCGGCCAATCGACGGGCCTCTTGGGCGGGTCTGTGCCCGGTAACAACGAGAGCGGAGGAAAGCGGCTGAGCGGTCGTACCCGCAAGGGCAACCGGTATGTCCGGCGCGTCCTGACCCAGTGTGCCTGGGTTTGTCGCCGGACTGACAGCTTCTTGGGCCGAACCTTTCGCCGTCTGCAGGCTCGCATCGGGGGTAAGAGGGCGGCTATTGCCCTCGCACACAAGATCTTGGTGATGATGTACCACGTGCTGCTCGACAGGGGCCAATATGAGGAGCACCGGTACGATCACCCCGCACCGGAGGGAAGACGCCTCAAAGGCGCGCTGAGGACGCTGAAAGAGCTGGGTTACCAGTTCACGTTGATTCCGGCAGCACTGGCCACACCAGGATCAGCCGAATAATAGCGTAGCACATTTGCCACGATGGCCCGACATAATGCGTATCGTCGGGGGGGATTGTTTTGCTCAGACGAGGGAGGTGTGTTTACGTGGGAAGAGCCTTCATCGTTGCGGAACGAGTGGGCGCGGCGGAGGCGGGGTGGTGGGCTCCAGTGACCAGTACCATGATCGGGGCCTCTCGAGGAAGCGTGGGCGCGGAGACCCTCCGAGGGATGGGCGGTCGGCCGCGCTTCGCAGGGCCCCTCCCGCGGAGCCGGACGGGGAGAAGTTACTTGGCGATCGCCACCACGAAGAGGCCCTGCTCGATCCCGCTGAGCACGATGTTTCCGCTGGCAAGGAACGGGCAAACGCTCCAGGCACCGTTGAATTCTGCGGCGTCATCGGCCGGGTAGATGTCGAAGAACCCGATTTCCCGAAGCACGCCCACAGCAACGCCCTCGAGGGACAAAATCCGCGCGGCGTCCACGGCGCGCCTTTCTTCGCGGTCACCACCGAGAAGATCCTCGGCGGCCAGCTCGGCCCAGGCTCGGGCACAGACGAAGTTGGTCCCACTGGTCATGTAGGTGGTCAGCGCTCGGTACCAATTACGCCCAGCGCTGCGGTCGCCGACATTCGCCGCGGGGCGGCCTTGAGCGATGCGAGCGGGTTCCTTATTTCATGCGCCAGCCCCGCTGTGAGCTCTCCCAACGACTGCAGTCGGCCTGCCCGCACCAATTGATGTTCCATTGCGGGCATTTCCGCGCTGCCGGTGGATTCAGGCGGCCTCGGCCACTTGACACCAGGACTGGTGGCAGTTATATAGGGATATGCGCATATAGAAACTTGCAGAGAACAGGCATGAGCAGAAAGTCCTTCCGCATCGAAATCGATCTGGACCAGATGACCGAGATCTTCAAGGCGATTGGTGATTCCACGCGCCAGCAGATCCTCGTGCTCCTCGAGCAGGGTCCCAAGACCGTCACCGAGATCGTGGAGAAGTTCGCTCTCGCACAGCCTACGATCTCGCGTCACCTCGCCGTGCTGCGCCAGGCAGGGCTGGTCGAGAGCGAGCGACAGGGACAGCACGTGGTCTATTCGCTGCGCGAGTCGACCATTAACCGCCTCTGCGCGCGCTTTTTCGGGCAGTTTTCGTGCTGCGCGGAAATCTTCGGAAAAAAGGACTCCTGAGGCAGCAATGAACGCTCTCGACCACTCCGCGCGCGCCCCTCCCGGCGATATATATTGTTGCATGTGCATATCCCTAGTTATTTACCTCCTCCACCAGGAGCCAGTCCCATGAGCGAAGAGCAGAAAAAACAGGATCGCAAGGTTATTATCGAAGTGGAGCAAACCGACGACGGTCTCCACGTGCGCCTGGAAGGCCTCAAGGCGTTCAAGCAGCTTCAAGAGCTTGCCGAAGCGTTTTGCAGTTGCCGGTCCGGTGCGGCGTTCTGCGGTGCCTCAGGCGGCGCCACCAAGGCATAGGACCATCGTGGCGGGGCGGGTGGTCGCGTGCCACCCCCCTGCTCTCTCTCCAGGGAGCCCAAAAATGGAAACAAGGATCGACCAGGAAACCGCATTCGGACCTCGCCCCAAGCTCGCGCCCGCCGGTGTTGAGCGAGCGCGCGTGCCGCACGTCTACAAGCGCATCGCGCCGATTTACGACTGGTGGGGCGAGCTGACCGAGTCGCGCGCGCGCCGTGAATGCCTGGAGCAGGCAGCGATCCGCGATGGCGAAGCAGTGCTCGAGGTAGCGGTCGGCACCGGCCTCGCCTTTGAAGAGATCGTGCGCCGCAACCCAGGCGGGCGCAACGAGGGCGTTGACGTCACGCCGGAGATGCTCGCCCAGGCGCAGGCCAAACTCGCGGCGCGCGGCGCGACCAACTTCAACTTACAGGTCGGGGACGCGTACGATCTGCCCTTCCCCGATGAGTCCTTTGATGCGCTGGTCAACAACTACATGTTCGACCTGTTGCCGGAAGCGGATTTCGCTCGGGTCCTGACCGAGTTTCGCCGCGTCTTGCGCCCCGGAGGCCGGCTCGTGCTGATCAACATGGCGGTAGGCGAGACCCTCGGGAATCGCATCTGGGACATCGTATACTGGGTTTCGCCAGCGCTCCTGGGTGGCTGCCGAGGGGTAGCGCTCATGCCCTACGTGCAGGCCGCCGGCTTCGAAGACGCGCGGCGGGTGTCGTTTTCGCAGCTCACCTTTCCGTCAGAGCTCATCACGGCGCGAAGGACGCGCGCGTAGCGGGCATGCCCAACCTCCCCCCGCGTGCGGGGGGAGATGAGGTGGGAGGCCTACGTGATACGCTCGCCGCGCAGCTCGCAGTAGCATCGGCGGAAGATCCAGCAGAGCACCCGGCCTGGTCTCGTGCGCCGCGGTGCGGCCAAGGGCGCGGCGGGCGGCGCGCTTGCCCCCCGGTCGCCGCGGAATCACAATGGCGAATTTATGCGGCAAGCGAGCATTGGACCATTCGAGCTTCGTGGCATCCTGGGTCAGGGAGCCATGGGCGTCGTTTATCGCGCTGTGCACCGGAGCACGGGCGAGGCCGTCGCGCTCAAGACGTTGCGCGCGCCGACGGAGCAGGTGCTGCCGGCGATTCGCCGGGAAATCCAGGCGCTCGCAGCGCTCCGTCACCCCAACATCGTTTGCGTCGTCGGACATGGCGTGCACGAGGGGCTGCCGTGGTGCGCGATGGAGCTCGTCGCCGGGACCGAGCTGCGCGCGTATTGCCGGCGCTTCTGGCCACCCGGAGCGCCGCCGAACGCCACGCCGCCGCGGTGGGGAGCGCGCCTGCGCCGCGTCCTGAGCGTCGTGCGCCGGCGGTGCGCACCGCTCGCTTACCTGCACGGCGAGGGCATGGTCCATCACGATCTCAAGCCCGAAAATGTGCTGGTGCGGCCCGACGGTCAGCCGATTATCGTCGACTTCGGCCTCGCGTCCCGCTTTGGCGGCGGAGCGGGTGGCGAGGACGGATGGTCGCGCGAAATCCTGGAGGCGACCACGGGCGGCTCCGGGACGATCCCCTACATGGCGCCGGAGCTCCTGCGCGGGGACCTGGTCGACGCGCGCACCGATCTGTATGCGGTCGGCTGCATTCTGTATGAGCTGCTGACGGCGCGCGTGCCCTTCGCGGACCATCCCCTTCGCGAGATGGTTCTGGCGCACCTGCGCGAGCCGCCGCGCCCCCCAAGGGAGCTGGTGGCCGGCCTGCCGCCGGCGGTGGACGACCTCATTGGCAGGTTACTCGAGAAGAACCCGCGAAATCGGCTCGGCTACGCCGAGGATCTGGCGGCGGCGCTTGCGGCGCTGGGCGCGGCGAATCGCCGGCTCGCGGGCGAACCCGCCCACCGCCCGTATCTCTACCGCGCCCGCTTTGTGGGTCGGACGGCGGCGATGGTGGTCCTCGACGAAGCCCTGGGGGGTCTGGTGCGCCAGCGCGGCCAGGTGCTCCTGCTGCGCGGCGAAAGCGGCGCCGGCAAGACGCGCTTCGCGTTACAGGCCATGACCATTGCCCGGGCGCGAGGCATGCGGCTCCTCATGGGCGAGTGCGCACCGGCGGCGCGCGGCTCCGAGCTCATGCAGGCTTTTCGCGGCACCCTGGAGGCGATCGCCGACTCCTGCCGCGCCCAGGGGGAGGCGACATGCGACGGCGTCTTCGGCCCCCGCGGCAGGGTCCTCGAGGCCTATCTTCCCGGCATTCGCAACCTGCCAGGACAGGACGCCTACGGCGAGATCCCCGAGCTCGCGCCGGCGCTGGCTCGCCATCGACTCTACGCGGCGTTCATCGAAACGCTGGCGTGCTTCCTGGCCGGACAGCCCGCCGTGCTGCTGCTTGACGACCTGCGGTGGGCGGACGGGCTCAGCCTCGGTTTGCTGCAATACCTCATCGCGCAGCCGGATCTGGCGTCGCTTCCCTTGCTCATTCTCGGGACGTTTCGTAGCGATGACGTGGGCGCTTCGCTGGCGGCGCTCGCGGCGGACCCAGAGGTGACCGTCATCGAGCTGACGCGGCTGGCCGAGGGCGAAGTTTCGGAGATCGTCGGGGACATGCTGGCGTTGGACGAGCCACCAGCGCGGCTGGTGGCGACGCTGCACCGGCAGTCCGAGGGCAACCCATTCTTCGTCGCGGAGTATCTGCGAGCCGCGGTCGAGGCCGGGACGCTGTGGCGGAACGAGCGCGGCGAGTGGCAGACCGAAGGCGCCGGCGGTGACTTTCTGGTGCCCGATTCGGTCCACCGGCTACTGCGGCGGAGGCTCGCGGACCTGCCGGCGCCGGCGCTGCTGACGGCGATGGCCGCGGCGATAATTGGCCGCGAAGTATCGCTCGAGATGCTCAAGGAGGTCACCGGGCTACCCGAAGGGGAGCTGTTGGACGCCTGGAGCGAGCTCAGGCGGCGCGACGTGTTGCACGAGATCGCCGGCGTGCGGCTGCGCTTCGCCCACGACAAGCTGCGCGAGACCGCTTATGCGCAGTTGTCCGCTGAGGAGCGCGCACGTCTGCACCGGCGCGCCGCCGAGGCGTACGAGAGGCGACGGGACGACACGGCGAAAGACACGTTGTGGGGTGAGCTCGCGCGGCACTGGGAGAGTGCCGGCGAGGAGCGACGCGCCGCGGCGTGCTACTTGGAGGCGGCGCGGCAGGCGCGCGCGCGGTATGGTCTGGATGGCGCGGAGGCGAGCTACAGGAGCTACCTGAGGTTGCACCCGACGGTGGACCTGGAGCGGGGGGAGGCGCTGATCGAGCTTGGCGAACGCGTGCTGTATGTGCAAGGGCGACTCAAGGAGGCGGAGGCGGCCTGCCTGGGAAATCTCGCCAACTTGCTCGAGGATCTGCAACGCGATGCTGAGGCGGAGCGGTTCTATCGCCGGGCGCTGGCGATTCAGCGCGATATTGGGCACCGTCTGTTCGAGGGGGTCACCTTGCTGAACCTGGCGAGCTTGAGCCTCAGCCAGGGGCGGTACGAAGAGGCGTCGCTGCTCTGCGAGCAGAGCCTGCCGATCTTTCGGAGCCTTGGCCACCGCCGGTTTGCCGCACATGCGCTGTACTGTCGGGCGCGGATCGCGGCGGCCGCGGGGCGGCAGGAGGCCGCGGCCCAGGAGCTGGAAAGCGCGCTCGCGATGCTCCGGGAAGTCGGCGACCGCCGCGTCGAGCGGGCGGCGCTTCATCGGCGCGCCGGACAGATTGCCGAGGCGGCCGCGGACGTGAGCGCTGCCGAGGCGCTCGCCGCCACGGCCGGGCATGCGCGGGACCGGGTGCAGATGGCGTGCGAGCGGGGATTTCTCGAGCTGGCGCAGGGCAGGACAGCGGCCGAGCAGCTCGTCGCGGCGCGCGCTCAGGTCGATCGCCTGGGACAAGGTGGCGTGGGGCGCGCCGGGCTGCTGCTCGCGCGTTTGCAGCGGGCGCAGGGGGCGTTCGCAGCGGGCCAGGCAGGAGCGCTGATCGCCGGCGAGCGCCCGGAGGACGTCGCGTGACGAAAGCGGTTTTTCCCGGCGCGGAGTCGCGACGAACGGCGACTCCCCGCGGCTAGTCGCGCGGCCTGGCCTGGCGCACGTCGCCGGACAGAATATGCCAGCCGACCAGCTTCTCGTCAATCTCGCACAGCCGCCGGGCCATCATGCGGCAAAGCAGGCGGAGGAACTCGAGCGCCGCGGGTGACTCGAGCGACAGGATTTCGTCCACGGATTCGCGCCCGAGCTGCAGCACGGTAACCGCCCCGCCATAGGCTTTGGCCGAGGCGGACCGCGGCTCGCCGTCGATCAGCGACATCTCGCCGAAGAAGTCGCCGCGGGCGAGAATGGCGAGCGCTTCTTCCCCGCCGCCCGGAATGTACTTCGTCACCATGATGCGCCCCTGGGCGATGATGTACAGAGTATCCCCGTTGTCGCCTTCGTGGAACAGGTACTCGCCATCCTGGTAAATCTGCTCGCGCGAGTAGGTCGCCAGGGTGAGGAGCTCCTTTCGGGATAGACCTTGCTCCTGAAACACCTTGATCTTGTCGCTGTGATCGAGATCGGCACTTTCGCGCCCGGCAGCGCCGCTCATCTGCGCGCTCTGCGTGACCTCTGCCGCAGGGCCGGCCGCAAAAAAGCTCTTGAGCTTTTCATTGGTGCCACGCAAGCGCCGCGCCTGGACGTGCCAGAAGGAGCGGAAAAGCTGGACGCCGAGCTCCGGGCTTTCGGCGACGAGCCCCCGGAGCACTTCGCCGCCGAACCGGAACAGCGCGCAAGCGCGCGTGACCCGCGCCTGCACGATGCGGCAGTCACCGCGAATAAAATTCCCTTCGCCGAACAGCTCCCCGGCTGAGAAGCTCGCCAAACCGACCAGGCCATAACTTGTAGTTTTTTCGATGGCGACGCTACCGGATTCGAGCAGGAAGACGTCGCAGGAAAGACTGCCGGCGGCGAACACGACGGCATCGGGCTGCAAGACCTCTTCTTCGGCGATCGCAGTGAGCTTGAAGATCTGTTCGTCGGTGAGGTGTGACCACAGCGAAAAGCGCCGCAGGCGGTAGGCGATCTCGACCCGGCCGCCGACGCGCGCGTCGAGCGTAGGCGTGTCCTGGTCCGCCTCGGCGAAATGGACGCGGTCGAGAACACTCTGTTGATGCCAGGCGAGGCGTTGAAAGGAGATCTCTATACCCTGTTGCCGCTCGGCAAAGCACCGCATGATGTCCTCCTGGCTCCACCCGAGCAGGCGTTTGATGCCTTGAATGCGCGTCTTGAGGCGAGTGGCGTGCTCCTTGTCGGAGTCGCGCAGCAGCAGGTAGCAATCGACGGTAGCATTCAGAGCCTCTTCGAAACGCTTGCACTCGAATTCGGAGCGGGCGAGGCAGTCAGCCACGTTGCGGTCGAATGGATTGAGGCGGCGCGACATGGCAAACTGCTTCGCGGCGCCCTCGAAGTCGCGCTTTTGCAGGAGAATCTGGCCATGCAGCTTGTAGGCGGTGGGATCGGGAAGTCCCCGGCTCTTGGCCGCTTCCAGGCAGTCGATGGACTCATCGATTTCGCCGGTGGCGAAGTACAGGTAGGCGAGTCCGACGAAGTGACAGGCCTCGATCGACTCGCGCTGCAGCTCGGCGACGATGGCGGCCTGCGGATCGTCCAGTTCTTCTTCTTCCTCCTCCGCCTCTTCTTCTTCGGGCGGCGCGGTTTCGAGCGTCGCCAGGTGCGCGAGCTGCAGCTCGATGTCCGGGCTGTCGGGGTCGGTTCGTTGCGCGAGAGTCAGGAGCTCGGCGGCTTCCGGAACCAGGCCGCGATCCGCGAGCCGTTTGGCAATGGGCAGGATATCGCCGACTTCGATCACCGGTCCGATCCCAGAGCAGCGAGCAGGCGCGGGATAACGATTGCGGGAACGAAGCAATCGATGCGGCCACCGAGCCCCGCTACCTCCTTGACAAGTCTGGAGGACAGAAACGAGTACTGCTCCGCCGGCATCATGAAGACGGTCTCGATCTCGCGGCCGAGCTTGCGGTTCATCAGCGCCATCTGAAACTCGAACTCAAAATCCGACACCGCGCGGACGCCGCGCAAAATGACCCGTGCGCCCCGGTCCGCAACGTAGCGGATCAGAAGCCCCGAGAAGGTGTCGGGGATCACGTTAGGCAGCGCGGCCGTGCACTCCCGAATCATGTCGATGCGCTCGTCGACCGAGAACAGGGCGCGCTTGTCGATGTTGTGCGCGACCGCTACGTAAAGCGTGTCGAAGAGCGACGCGCCGCGGTGGATAATGTCCATGTGGCCGTTGGTGATCGGGTCGAAGCTACCCGGATACACTGCCACCAGCGGTTGCCGGGGGGCGGAAGGGGAGGGCTGATGCGGCGCGGGTGCTTGGGTCATGGGGCGGCGCGATTCGCGAGGCAATAGGCGGAGAGCATCTCGCCTTTGATCTCGTTGCGGCGAAAGAGCGCCAGGGTCGTCAGCTCGCTGGGCATCTCGACCTTGGCGGAGTGACACACGAAAATCAGACTCTTGGGTTTCTGAATGCTGTATCTGTCGACGAGTCGTATGGCGCGCACGGCGAGGTCGCCGCGATCGGGGGGATCGGCAAAAACGACGTCGAAGACGTGTTGGCGGTTGTTCAGAGTAACGATGGTATTGAAGGCGTCGAACTGCACGATCTCCGCCTGCTCACCGAGCTCGCATTGGGCGAGGTTCGCCTTGAGGACCTTGATCATGCGCGCGCTGTCTTCGACAAACGTGCAGCGCTCGGCGCCGCGGCTTAGCGCCTCGATGCCCACCCCACCAGTGCCGGCGAAAAGGTCCAGGAAACGGCAGCTCTCGATGTCGGACCCGACGATTTCGAAGGTGAGCTCCTTGATCTCGTCCGGGGTCGCACGGCCACTGCCCCGTCGCCAGATTTTCAGCTTCACGTCCTTGGATACGCCCGAGAGCACTCGCACGCGTGGTGCCGATCCTTTCTTCAGGAGCCGGCGGAGATGTTGCCGTCCCGCAAGTCGTAGTGGAGCCGACCGCGTGGTGAGTCGATCACCACGATGCCGCTGTCGTAAACCGTGACCGTGCCTTCGAGAGCATTGACGACGGTCCGGGACACCAGCGCCCCCATGCCAGCGCGCCTGCGCTCTGTGGAGTGGATGGTGTAGCGAACGAATCTTCCGATTTCCACAATGCCGTCGAACAGTTGCAAGCCCACGTCACGATGTCCTGGTGTGCGGTGCCGGAGCCGCCAGTGCTACCTCAGCGGATTCGCCTTATTGGTGAGGATGAGCAGTCCGTCGGCGGTGGTTACTGTGCGCAGCGGAGACAGTCCGTCGAAGCCCCGATACGCCTGATACGTTTTCAGGACGCGTTGGACGTAGGTCTGGGTCTCCTGGTACGGGGGAATACCGTTGTGCTTGCGAACCGCGTTTTCGCCGGCGTTATAAGCGGCGACGGCGAGGCCGACGTCCTGGAATTCGCTGAGTAGGTCGCGAAGGTAGCGCAGGCCGCCGGAAATGTTCGAGTCGGCGTCGTAGAGGTCCTGGACGCCATAGCGAGCTCCCGTTTCGGGGATCAGTTGCATGACGCCGACCGCGCCCTTGTGCGAGCGGGCCCGGGGGTTGAAATCGGATTCGTTCTTGGCGACAGCCTTCGCAAGATTCGGATCTACGCCGAGGCGCCGAGCCGTGTGTTTCACCTTCTCGACGACGGTGCGCCGCATCTCGGGGTCGAGCAAGGGAATCTCGGCCCGAGGCGAGTAGGAGAGCTTGGCAGCGGAAAAAGTCTGCATCCGCCGGCGCTGCGGCTTGTTGGTGTAGCAGACGATCCCGTCCTTGTTCACGTAGCGAAAGATCTCCGCCGCGACGTCCTGCGCGGCAACGATGAGCATAGTGCCGGTGGCCGCGAGCACCGCCAGCTTTCGGGGATACGGTCGCGCCATCTGCTGCCCTCAGAAAACCGTGATCACGCCGCCGAACCATGAGATACCCGTCACCAGACTGGCGCCGGCGTCGGGGGCCGTGCGGATCGCGGCGTTGCGGAATTTCAGGTACGAACCGCCATCATCTAGCGGCGTGAACTTCAAATAGACGACGGTGGCGGTACCCGCCGCTCCGGGAGCGTCATCGGCATTTTCCACGACGATGTTGAGCAGACCGGCCGCGGGGTCGTCCGCAATCGTGTAACGCGGCGACCCGACTCTTTCGAACATGGCGCCGGCTCGATAGCTGTCGAACTTGGAGACAGTCGGCTCGTACTTGAGCACGAGCTCGATCCGCCGGGCTCCGCGGTCGTCCCAGGAAACCCCTTGCAGCGCCAGGTCCACGTAGTCGTGCCCGTCGTTGTAGGTCAGCAACGCTACGGCATTGGCCGGCGGGAAGGAAGTCTGAGCGAAGTAGTTGATATGGTCAGGCTCGGACGAATCCGAGCAGGCGGCGGCTGCCATGAGAGCGAAAATGGCGCTCACCAGCCGCACGATCCGCCGCGCCGTTGAGCGTGTGTGACTCACTGTCCGCCTCGACATTGATGCGACCGACTTCAAAGTAATAAAATGAAGACTAGCAGGAGCCCCGCGGCGGCGCAATACCGTCTCACCCTGCTGGCATCGGCGAAACGGCCGCGGGGCAACGCGCGAAGGAGACTGGTTGTGTGTTTGGACAGACGGCGACCGGCGGTGTTCCTGGACCGCGATGGCGTCATCAACCGCGACCGCGCGGACTTCGTCAAATCGTGGGCGGAGCTCGAGCTCCTACCCGGTGCGCTTGCGGCCTTGCGCTGCCTGGCGGCCGCAGAGGTGGCCGTGGTCATCGTCACCAACCAGTCGTGCGTCGGCAGGGGCCTGCTCAGCCTGGCCGCACTACACGACATTCACGCGCGACTGCTCGCCGCCATCGAGCGCGAAGGCGGCCGCGTGGATGGCGTGTTTTTCTGCCCCCATCGACCCGAGGACCACTGTCCATGTCGCAAGCCACGCCCCGGCCTGCTCCTGCGAGCCGCTGACGAGCTACGCCTGGATCTCGCGGCAAGCTGGCTGGTTGGGGACGCGGAGCGCGACATCTCGGCGGCGGTAGCGTGCGGCGTGAGGCCGCTGCTCGTACTGACAGGCAAGGGGGCGGCACAGCGGGGGCTGATCGAGCAAACCCGCGGCGCCCCGGTGCCCGTGCTTTCCGACATCCACGCGGCGGCGGGTTTCGTGCTGGAAAACATGCGCCACTCAACGCTCGGCGCCGGCGCCTGGTAGCACTGGTCACGCAAGCGCCGCGCTACTCCGCACGAGTTTCATCAGGAGGGTCCCATGAGTGCCAATTTCCGCCACCGTTCGCCACGCCGCCGTCACATCCTGCCCGCGCTCGCGGCGACCGCAGCCCTGGCGAGCGCGCTGAGCCCCTTGCCAGCGCGCGCGCATGATTCCCTGGACCTTCTGCTCGAACCGCTCCACCTGGCGGCCGAGGGGCTGCGACTCTTCGTTCCCGCGCCGCCATTGGCCGGCCCTCCGCACTATGCACGCCTGGACTGCGATGTCTCCCCCGAGTCCGCCGAGGTTTTCCTGGACGGCGAGTACGTCGGCATCGCGGACGACCTCGACGGCTTTCCAAACTACTTGTGGGTGCGACCGGGCTCGCACACCATCGAGTTTCGCCACCCCGGTCACCTGGGGGTGCGCCGGGATTTTCGCGCGTCTCCTGGAACCGAGATCGACTTCGACGACGCCTTGCCGCGCGACGGCCGGCACCGGGAATGGCCGCGGCGGCTCGCGGACGACGAGGTCGCCGTGTGGGAGGAGAATGCGGACGACGAGCTCGCCCTGGACGATGACGATGACGAGGATGAGGATGATGAGGAGTGGCGCGAGCGGTTGGACAACGAACCGTATTGGCGGCGCCAGGCCGCTCCGCGTTCACCGGATGCGATGCGGGAAGGCACCCGGGCGGAGACCTCCCGATCGGCCATCCTGCGCCTCGAGATCGACCCGGCCGGCGCCGCGGTGTATGTGGACGGGAAATTCGCCGGCGTCGCGCCGCTCGCGGCCGAGGGTCTCCAGCTCGCTCCCGGCAAACATCTCATCGAAGCTGTCCTGCCGGGGTACTCCAGCGCGACCGACCGGGTATCGCTTGACGCCGGGGAAGATGAGTCGGTGAGCATGCGACTGCGCCGCCGATAGGCGCGAGCCGGCCGAAACCGCCGCGGCGCGTTGCCACCGCCATGGCGGCGCCGGCGACACCGGCCAGGATCAGGGCGGATCCGAGCGGGACCGCGGGCGCGCCGTCCTGAATCGTCACTGTGACCGCGGCCGGCGTTACCTGTGAGGCGCTTTGCGGGTCGGTAAACGCTACGGTAAAGGTCTCGGCGGCCTCGGTTTCCGCGTCGCTCAGCAGGCTGACCGAGATTGTCTGGGAAGCGCCGTCGGGGCTTCCAGCGGCGAAGACGAGAGTACCGTTGGTCGCGGTGAAGTCCTGCCCGGCGGTGGCGGTGCCGTCCGCGGTGGCGTAGTCGACCCGGATCTCCGCGGCGCTCGGCGCCTCATCCCAGGTGCGCAGCCGCACCGGGATGTCGAAGCCGCTCATGCTCTCCCAGACGGTGCGCGCGGCTTTCGTCGCGCCGACCATCGCCGCGGCGATCGCCGTCGTTGCCGACGCGGAGTCGTTGTCGTCTCGCGGGTCGGCCTGGTCAGCGGCGGCCGCCGCGGTGAGCGTGACGGATCCGGGGGCGGCGGGCGCGGTCAGCTCCAGCTCGACAGTGGCGGTGCCGCCCGCGGCGATGCCGCCGAGCGCGCATGTCAGCGGCGCCGTGCCGCTGCATTCGCCCTGGCTCGGCGTCGCGGAGACGAGAACGACGCCTTCCGGGAGGGTGGCGGTAAGCACGGCGCCGGTGGCCGCGAGCTCCCCGAGGTTGCGCGCGGTGAGGGTGTAGCGCAGCGGGCCACCCGCGAGCACCGGGTCGGCGTCTTCCGCGATGGCCGCGGCGACGTCCGCGCCGGGCGCGAGCACCGCCAGGAAACCGTCGTACTCTCCCTCCAGAGTCGTTTGCAAACCGCCCGCTACGGGGAAGTCGGCGGAGCTCGTGACGCCCCCGACCACCGTGCGCCCATCCGCGGTCACGGCGACCGCCCTTGCGTCGTCGTCCAGCGCCCCCCCGAGAAACGTCGAGAATCCGAGCGTGCCGTCGGGGCCAAAACGCGCGGCGAAGGCGTCCCACCCGCCGGCATGGTCCGCGATCGTCCCCAACACCGGTAGCCCGTCGCTGTTGGTGCGGCCGGCGATGTGGATGTTGCCCGCCGCGTCGACCGCGATGGCCCGGACCTCCTCGGCCCGCGGCCCGCCGAAGTAGGTCGAGAAGCGCAGCGCCGAGCCCGCCGCGTTGAGAACGGCGACGAATACATCATCGTAGTCGCCTGGAGTGGGCTGAAAGGCGTTCACGACCGGGAAGTCGGTGGAACCTGTGTCGCCGGTCATGGCGAAGTTGCCGCCGGCGTCGACCGCGACGGCCAGGCATTCATCTCCCCTGGTTCCACCAAGAAAGGTGGCGTACGAAAGCGCCGATCCCTCCGCGTCAAGGACCGCCAGGAGCGCTTTCCCGTAAGCGCTCATGCTGGTGTCGAAGGCGTCATCCGTGAGGGGAAAGTCCGGAGAGCCCGAAAAGCCGCAGGCGACGAGCCGCCCGGCGCCGTCAAGAGCGATGCCACGGAAGTTATCGCTACTGCTGCCGCCGAGATACGTGGCCCAGCCGAGCCCGCCGCCGGGCAAGACCTTCACGAGGAAGCCGTCAGACGTACCGCCCAGGGTCGCGTCGAGCGGGTTCGCGACGGGGAAGTCAAGCGAGGCAGTGACGCCACCGGCGTAGAGGTTTCCGGCACCGTCCGCGGCGATGTCGTACACTAGATCACCGCCGGAACCGCCGAGATAGCTCGCGTAGACCAGCTCGGAACCCGGCGCCGAGATGGAGGCGACAAAGCCGCTGAAGAGGAGCTCTGCGCTGGCCTTCTCCGGTTGGAACGCGTTCACGACAGGAAAATCGGTCGATAACGTCGTCCCTGCCAGGAAAATACCGCCGGCCGGTCCCAACGCCATGACATTGGGAAACTCCAGGTTGCTGCCACCAAGAACCGTCGAATAGAGGAGCTGCCCCCCGTCGGGAGACACCTTGCTGACAAAGGCATCCGGCTGCCCGGTGCCACCTGGATACAGGGGGTCGGTTACCGGAAACCCATCGCCATCGGTGCTGCCGCTGACGTAGATGTTGCCGTCGCCATCGATCTTCACGTCGTCGATCACGTCTCCGAGGCCGCCGCCCCAGTAGGTCGCGTATTCGAGCACCGGGTCGATGACCAGCGACAGGCCGGGCTCGACCTCGGCGAGATTCAGGTCGAAGCCGACCCGCCAGGCTCGGGTCGCGCCAGGAGCCTGGCTGAGCCGGTAGGCGCAGGCGACGAAATGGCGCCCGTGCGCGCCGTCTTGATACGCCACGGGCCGGCGGAGGCGCAGCTCGCCGGCAGGAACGTCCAGCACCAGGTCGCCGCCCGCCGCGATCGCCGCGCGTGCGGCGCCTACCACCTCCATCATTGTCGCCTCCGGGTCGGCTCCCGGCCGGACGGTGACGTCGACCTCCACGGCACCCTGTCGTCCATAGAAGCTGAGGTCGACGCCCGGGTACACCTCGCGCGCTTCGACGCGAGCGAAATGCGGCACATCCCGGCGCCAGCGCGCGGGGTCGCGGCCGACCAGGTAATGGCTGCGACCGGGCAGCGGGTTTACCCCGGCGAGGTCCGCGCCGGCGCGGGCCCCGGTAAACCGGAGGTGAATCGCCGCGCCGCCGCGCGGCGTGACGATCGCCTCGGCCGTCGTGATCGCGACGCGGTAGCCCCGGGCGCGGGCGACGAAGGCTTTCTCCCCGCTGCCCAAGGTGCGCGGCTCGAAGTGCAGCGGCAAGCCCGCGAGCAGGCTCCGGGCACCGGACGCGGGAAGCGCGCTGGTCCCCCAGGCCGTCAACAACAGGATGAAAAGCGACGCGACCGGGCGAACTCGCAGCGACTTCATTGGCGGGGCTCCTTTCTCGTCACGCTGCCGGCCGCCGCCAGCGCCCAGGTGAGCGCGGCGGCAAGCGCCAGCAGCGGCTGCCAGGAGCCGCGGCTACCCGCGAGCCCCACGGCCGGAAACCGGGTGGCGGTCGGGGTCAAGGCCACGGCCGGGGTGCGGGTGGGGGTGTGGCTCGCGGCGGGAGTGGCGCTGGGGAATGGTGAAGCCGTCCGCGTCGGGGTTGCGGTCCAGCTCGGCGTGGCGTTCGCCGTGGCGCTTGGCGTCGCGCTGGGGCGCGGCGTGACCGTGAGCGTCGGACTGGCGGTCGCGGTGGGGGTCGGTGCCGGCGGCGCCGCGGCCTCGTAGGCGCCGATGTCGCAGACCGCGGTGCCGTCCCCATCGCCGTCGGCGGGCCGCGGAAAACCGCGCTGGTCGGTGACGAGGAGAGCATGCCCCGAGCACGAGCTTTCCCCCGCCGCGTCGACGGCCGGGCTGCCGCCGAGCAGCGCGTGCGTGCGCGTCGCGCCGCCGTTGTCGGCCAGGTCCCCGAGCCCCGGGTCGACGCCGAGCTGGTCGGCGGGTCCGGGTGTGCCACAGCTCGTATCCGAGAACACGTTGAAGCCTTCTGACTTCACTGCTCCCCAGCAGCCTTCGGCGCCGGCGGCGGAGGCGATAATGGATCCCTTCACCGAGATGGAGCTATTCGGGTCCGTCACCGCAAACGCCGCCCCCCAGTCCGCCGTGTTGGCGGCGATCGTCGTGTAAGCGAGGTCCGCGATGCCGGGAACCCCGCTGCTGGGCTCCACGTAGATCGCTCCGCCATACCCGCGATTCCCCTCCGCGGCGGCCACGTTGCCGCTCAGCGTCGAGTTGTCGAGCGTCACGGTGGCGCCGGCCACGTGGATCCCGCCGCCCCGGGATTCCAGAGACTGCGCCGACGCCGCCTCGTTTTCGGCGATTGCGCTGTCCGTGATCGCGACCGTGCCGCCCGCGACGTAAAGCCCCCCGCCCGATACCTGGCAGGTCGTCGCGGCGGTCCGCTGGCAGCCCGCGGTGTTGCCCTCGATCGAGCTGGAGCGAATGTCGAACCCCGTGCCATGAGCGACAAAGGAATAAATCCACAGCCCGGCTCCCTGGGTGTTGCAGGCGCCGGTCGAGGAGACGCTGCACGTGATGCGATTGCCGCTGACGACGGAATCCGTCATGCTGCCCTTCAACCGCCCGTACAACCCGCCGCCCTGGGCGCTCCGTGCCGATCCGATCAGCACCACGCCGTTGTCGCGAAGCTCCGATCCGGCGATGTCGATCGGAAGATCGCCGAACACCCGAATCCCGGCTCCGTACCCGTCCTGGCCGTCGCGAATGACCAGGTCGTTCGCCGTCACCTGAGAATCGGTGAGCGTCAGTTGTCCGGGCGGCGTCGAGAGACTGATGCCGCCGCCGGAAACGCTACCCGCACCATTTGCGCTTGCCCAGTTGTCGGTCACGTGCACGCCTGCCAGCACCAGTTGCGCGCCGACTACTTGAATCCCGCCGCCGACCGGCGCGTTCCCATGGCGCACTGTGAGATTCTCCAGGCGGACGGCGCCGGAGCGGATGTCGAACACCCGGTCGATCCCGAGGTTCGCCGACGCCCCGGCCTCGACGATGCACGGCTCCGCGCCGTCGCACCGGATCGTTACGCTGTCGGTGACGTCCAGGTCGCCGGCCGCCGCGGCTTCATCCGCTCCAGGGATCTGCAGCCGGTAGGTGCCGGGGAGAATGTTGATCGTGTCCGTGCCGGGGAAGGCGTTGGCCTCCTGCACTGCCGCGCGCAGCGTGCAGCCGATGTCGGCCGCGATGCAGTAGCCGTCTCCGGGCACGGTATCAACCGCATCCGAGAGGAATCGAACCCAGAGCTGCTCCGCATGGACGCCCCCCCCCCCATCGCACCAATCGTCACGGCAGCGACTACCGCAACCAAACCACAACGTCGCATCAGTTTCCCCCTCCCCTCCCGGCATCCACCACACTTTTCAGTGTAGGCCGACGCCCCGCATGCCACAAGCGCCTGCTTCCACGTATCTGCTCACACCGTTCCCCGCCAGCGGGGGAGGGTTGGGGTGTGGGAGGTGAACGGCCACGCTTCCGCCGAGTCCGCCGCCGCGGGCGACCCCCTACAGGCCGTTCCCCGCCTGCAGGCGGGCGACGTGGGCATCCAGATCCTCGAGCTCGCGGTCGAACGGCGTCTGCACGGGAGGGAAGCGGAAGCCCGTCTTCGGGTCGAGGTCGAAGCTCGTCACCCGCAGACTGATCGCAAAGCGCTCGCGCTTCCACTGGGCGAAGCACAGCATGCGCACGAAGCGCCGGATATCCGCGGCGAACCGCCGCGGATCTCCGCCATAGTGCTGGCGAAAGCGGGGCCAGAGCAGCCCGAAGATTTCCACGGGGTCGTGGGCGCGCTGCACGAAGGCGTACAAGAGCTGGTCGAGCACCTCGAACGGCATCAGGTCTTCCTCGTCGCTCTGGTGCCGGTCCGGCGGGCGCAGCTCCGCGGTCGGGGTGAGGCCGTTGACCACGGCGAGAGCACTGTAGCCGTGGAACTTCTGCGCCCAGTACATCCAGAGCCGGATGAGGCTTTTCGGCACGTCCGCGATGGGCGCCAGGCCGCCGCAGGTGTCACCGTCCATCGTGCAGTAGCCGACCGCGGCCTCGGACTTGTTCGAGGTGGTCAGCAGGAGTAAGTTGCGCAGGTTCGCGACGACCCAGATCAGCACGCCGCGGGTCCGCGCCTGCACGTTCTGCAGCGCGATATCGTGCGCCGCGTTGCTCCAGCTCAGCTCCTCGCCCATCATCGCCCGGGCCTGGGCCACGAAGGCGTCGACGGCCGGCTGGATGGCGCCCTCGAGAAACGTCGCTCCGAGCTCCGCGGCGACGGCGCGCGCCGCTTCAAGCGTCTCCCGGCCTGAGTTGTCGGACGCGAGGTAGGCGGTGACGAGCTTGTCGGCCATCAGCCGCCGCAGCTCGTCGCCGGCCATTCCCGGATTTACGTAGCGGAACGCGCGATGGACCAGCACCGCCACCATCGCGGAGTCCCGTCCCCCGGACAACGCCAGCGCGAAGCCCCGGATGCCCGTCTTCCGATAGTAGTCGTACAGGCCCAGACAGAGCGCCAGCTCGAGCTCGAGGTGCGGGAGGTCCTCGACGCGGGTCTTTTCCGGCAGCGCCCCGCTATCGATCAGGTGGCGCAGCGAGGGGTCGAAAGCCGGCACCGACAATCCCACCTGCCAGTAGGGAAGCGGGGGCTCAGGCGGCCGCGTCGCGCTGAAATCGCCGGGGATGTGAATCACCGTCGGCATCGAGCCGAGCTCGCCGCGCTGCAGCTTGCGGACCTGCTCGCGCCAGCTTCCTTCCTCGAGACGCGCCTGGCGCACTTCGCTCAGATCGAGCACCGCATCGACCAGGTCCCAGTCCTCGGTGAACAGAAAGCGGCGGCCTTCGGCAACGACGTGGCCCTGAAGCGCAACGATGATGGAGCCATCGAAGATCAGCCGGGTGGCGTCGCAGCCGAGCAAGGAGGTGTAGATGTAGGCGCAGTGATCCTCGCGGCTCACTTGCTCGACCAGCGCTCTGCGGGTTTGGTGCTTGCCGATGGTGAACCAGCTCGCGGAGGGGTTGAGCAGCAGCTCGGCGCCAGACAAAGCGTACACCGACCCCGGGCGGATCCCCTTCCAGCCGTCCTCGCAGATCTCGATCGCCATGACGCCGAGCCCGTCGAGGTCGAACACCAGATTGCCGAGCGGCACCGTCGTGCCGTCCGGCGCCTCGAACAGCGTGGTGTATCCTTGCGGCCACGCCTGGTACCAGCGGTTCTCGTACTCGACGTCGCCGGTGGCCAGGTTTTGTTTGGCGACCAGCCCGGCGATATGGCCGTTGGCAACCACGGCCATGGCGTTATAGGTCACCCCCTGGAACAGAATGGGCAGACCCAGGCACACCACCATACCTTCCGTGTGCGGAGCGACCTCGCGGAGCGCATCCCAACTACGCCACAGAGTGGCGGGTCGCGCCAGGCGGTCGCCGAGGCTGTAGCCGGGCAGACACATTTCCGGCAGCAACAGGACGCGCACGCCGCGCCGGCGCGCCGCAAGAACGACTTGCAACGTGCGCGCGACATTGCCCTTCCAGTCCCCGACAGTCTGGTTCAGAGAGGCGGCCCCGATGTGGGCGTATGCGGGTCCCGCCAGGTGGCGGCCACCCGGCGAGATGCGCTCCGGCCAGCGCGGTTGCGCAAGCGGTGGCGGGACGAACGGGGGCGGCTCCGGCAGCTTCTTCGTGGGCTTCATGCGCGGCAGTTGTAGCGCCGCGAAGGCGGCGGGTCAAGCAGCGACGGGTGCCACAACCTCAATGTCGAGCGCGGGGGAGTGAGCCAGCGTGCCGTGCACGGGGCATTGCTTCGCGACCCGCTCGATCGCCGGCCGGTACTTTTCTGGGACGCCTTCAGGAAGCTCCACCCGGAGCGAGAAGCTGTGCAGGCGTGCCGGCCCTTCTTCCGCCTTGCTCGCCACGACCTCGACCGCCAGGCCGTCGGTCGCGAGCTCGCGCTGCCGCAGAAAGGCCGCGACATAGTAATGGACGCAAGCTCCCGCCGCGGCCGCGAACACGGCGAGCGGAGATGGCCCGCGGCCATCGCCGCCGGCGGAACGGGGCTGGTCGAAGAGAAGCTGGTGTCTGCCAAGCTGTACGGTGCTGGCGACGCCGCCAGCGGACTCGATGCGAAACGTCATGTCCATGGTCTTCCCTCGGTGAGCGAGCGCCAATACATATCGCATATCATATACGACATACAACGGCACCTGTCAAGGGGATACGCCAGATCAGTTGGTCCCTCGGCCGGCGGGCGCAGCGAAACGGCCTATCGTCGCCGCGGGGTTTGACAATTGCGCGCAATCTCCGTACTGTGGGAGCGCGTCTTATCGCCAATGCTCGGCATGGCCACCGCGACGGCTCGGCGGGGAGTAGCCGAGCGGTGCCGGTGCGCTGTCCCACGACTTCGAGACGAGCCGGTCGACTGTTCGGTTCGCGCCATGGATTTTTCCGTCCAGAGCTCGCTCGCCTTCATGTTGCTGGCGACGGTGATTTGCGCCTATGTCGGTCTGAGTCCGCGGACGCGCTCCTCGTTTCCGTCCTTTGTCGTGCTGACCGCGATCGGCGCGGCCGGTAGTTGGCTGCACGTGTTCGTGCGCATCGCGGACGCCGCGGTGCTTTTGCCGGCGCTTTGGCTGACGCGCCTTGCCGCAGGGCCCGCGCTGCTCTTCTTCATGGTGAGGTTCACGCGCAGCCGGCGGCGATGGGATGCGCGGGCGTTCGCCGTGGTGTCGGCAGCGTGCGCGGCCGGCGGGGCGTATCTGACGATCTGGCGACCGCCCGGGATGGTTGCCGAGCTGATCGTGCTCGGCTGCTCCGCGCCGCCGATAACCCTGGCGCTGCTGGTGCTGGTGCGCCGCCAGCGCCGCAGCTACTCGCGGCTGGAGCGGGCGCAGATCCGCGACCTCATCAAGATCATCGGCGTGCTGGCTGCCGCGGCCGTATTGAGCCCATTCGGTTCGGCGTTGAGCTGGTGGTTGGACCTCACGGTACCGGCGATGTTGGTGGGTGCCTTGCTGTTTGGTCGCGCCGTCGCCGGCAGACAGCTCTTCAATCTGGACGACGCCCTTGGCCGCGGCATCGTGGTGTTCCTGACGATCTTCGGCCTGTGGGTTGCGTACCGGGGGCTGGGCGCGCTGTGGGGCAATCCGCCCGGGCCGGAGGTGCTGGTCATGGCGCTCGCGACGCTCTTGCTGGTGGGCTTCTACGAACCCCTGCGCAAGCTCGCGGACGTGAGCCTGGCGCGCTTGCGCCGCGATCCTTTTCAACTGCAACGGCGCATGGTGAGGCTCTCGCGGGAGATGCTTTCGGTGATCGACCTGCCGACGTTGTTCGCCATGGTGCTCGAGGCTTTGCACGAGACGACCAAAATCAAGCGCGCGTTGCTCTACTGGGCGCCCGAGGAGGGCGACGACTTGCAGCTCTTCCCGATCGTTTCCGAGCGGCCGCGGATCGAGCGGCTGGAGCGCGGCAAGCCGGCGGTGCAGTATCTGGAATCGCGGCCGGAGCCGATTTCGCGGGACAGTCTGGAGCGTCAGATCCTGACGGCGCGCAACCTTCGCGCTCGCAAGACATTGCGGGCGGTAACCCGGACGCTGACCATCCTGTCGAGCGATTACGCGTTTCCTCTGGTGTTTCAGGGAGCGGTGTATGGGCACCTGTACGTGCAGCTCGGTGAGCTGTCGGGGTTGACCAAGGCCGACGTCGGGGCGCTGGAAGCCGTCGTCCGGCAGGTGGCGCAGAGCATCGAGCATGCGCGCTTGTACGAGCGCATTCGCGCGCGGGACCGGCTCGCCTCCCTGGGAGAGCTCGCCACGAGTCTGGCCCACGAGATCCGCAATCCGCTGGGCGCCATGAAGGCGGCGGCGCAGTATCTGGTGGCGGGGGCGTCGCCGGAGGAGACGCGGGAGTTTCTGGATATCATCGTCGAAGAGGTGAATCGGCTCAACAAGGTGGTTTCCCTGTTCCTCGAGGTAGCGCGGCCGAGAAAGCTGGAGCTGGTGCCGGCGCGGATCGAGGACGTGGTGCGCCGGGCATTGCGCCTGATCGAGCTGGAGGCGAAAGGGTTGCATCTGGAGCTGGACTTCGCGGACGACCTGCCGAACGTAGCGCTCCATGAGGATTCCCTGGAGCAGGCCTTGCTCAACCTCTTTCAGAACGCGGCGCAGGCAATGCCAGGGGGCGGTACGCTGCGGGTGCGGCTCGACGCGGTGGGGTCTGGAGGCAGCGTGCGCGTGGTGATAGAAGACTCCGGCACCGGCATGGATCAGGCCCAGCTCAAGCGCATATTTGATCCGTTCTTTACGACGAAAGAGCGAGGAACCGGCATGGGGCTGGCGATCGTCGACAGGATTGTCGCGGCGCACGGGGGCCGGATCCAGGTGCGAAGTCGCGAGGGGCACGGGACAACGTTTGTCGTGATCCTGCCTGGGGGCGGGGGCGCGATGCCGGCGGACCGCCAGCGGGGCGGCGCGGGAGCAGTAGAAGGTCGGGATCGGAGGCAACAGTCATGAGCAGCGCGAAGCGACACGTGCTCGTAGCCGACGACGAAGCGAACATGCGCCGCGTCCTGGAGGCGATTCTCCGGCGCGAGGGCTACGAGGTGACTCCGGCCGCGGATGGGCTCGAGGCGATCGAGATGTTGCGCTCGCGCCCATTTGAAGTAGTCGTCACCGACTTGCGGATGCCGCGGGCCGGAGGCATGGAAGTATTCGACGCGTGCCGCGCGCTCAATCGCAATCTCCCCGTGATCATCATCACCGCCCACGGCACGGTCGAGGCGGCGGTGGAAGCGATGAAGAAAGGCGCATTCGATTTCATCACCAAGCCATTCGAGGCCGACGCCATCCGCCTGGCTCTGGAAAAAGCCATCCGCAGCTACCACGCGGCGCGCCAGGAGGTCCATCTCGAGGACAGCGGCAATCGCTACCGCATCATCGGTGACTCGGCGCCGATGCGGGAGATCTATGACGTCATCGACCGGGTCGCCGACAGCCCCTCGACGGTGCTGATCACCGGTGAGACCGGGACGGGAAAGGAGCTCGTTGCCGAGGCGATCCACCGGCTGTCGTCGCGGCGCGAACGGCCATTCGTGCCGATCAACTGCGCCGCCATCCCCGAGACGTTGCTGGAAAGCGAGCTTTTTGGACACATGCGCGGCGCCTTCACCGGCGCCATCACCGACAAGCCCGGCCGCTTCGAGCTCGCCGACGGCGGAACCCTGTTTCTGGACGAGATCGGCGAGGTGCCGAAGGAGATCCAGGTCAAGCTCTTGCGCTGCCTTCAGAACCAGGAGTTCGAGCGCGTCGGCGGGGTAAAGACCGTGCGCGTCGACGTCCGCCTGGTGTGTGCGACCAACAAGGAGCTGGCCGACGAGGTCGAGCTTGGAAACTTCCGCAAAGACCTATATTATCGGCTTAACGTTGTGCCGATCAGGTTGCCCCCCCTGCGTGATCGCCGCCCCGACATTCCGCTGCTCCTCGACTATTTTCTTGGCAAGTATCGGGAACGGCTGGGAAAGGGCGTGTCTCGGGTTTCCGAAGCCGCGATCGACATTCTGATGGCGTATGACTGGCCCGGCAACATCCGGGAACTGGAGAATCTCGTTGAGCGCGCGATGCTGCTATGTCGGTCGGACACCATAGACGTGGACGAGCTGCGCGGGCTAGCGGATGAATGGCGGCGCGACAGCAGGCTGATCGGTGCGCCGGCAGGCGCCGCGGCTGATGACGAAGTTGGCGGCGAGGTGGACGAGTCGACGTTGAAAGATGCAATTCGGCGGCAAACGCGCTGGGTGGAGCGACAATGGATCGACCGGGCGCTGGCCGAGACGGGTGGCAACGTGACGCAGGCTGCGCGCAAGCTCGGCATTTCGCGCAAGAGCCTGCAAATGAAAATGAAAGAATATGGACTGCGGAAAGACGATTGATTCTGCCCACGCCCGGCTGTCGGAAGCAGCGGGGCGTGTTGCGATACGGCGCGCCTGAGGTCGAGGCGATCCGCCGGAAAAACGGAGGTATGAGTTGGGACTGCTGCGGTGGTTTTCTAATGATCTTGCTGTCGACTTGGGGACGGCGAATACGCTGGTGTACGCCAAGGGAAAGGGAGTCATCCTCAGCGAACCCTCGATTGTGGCAATCCACACGCAGTCGGGAAAAGTCCTAGCGGTGGGCCGGGACGCGAAGGAAATGCTGGGCCGCACGCCGGGTAACATTGTGGCCATCCGACCGCTTAAAGACGGCGTCATCGCCGACTTCGAGATTACCGAGAAGATGCTGCGGGAGTTCATCAGCAAGGCGCACAGCCGGCGGCGATTGTTGCGTCCCCGCGTGATCATCGCCGTGCCCTCCGGGATCACGCCGGTAGAGAAGAAGGCGGTTTGCGACTCCGCGCAGCAGGCGGGGGCATCGGAAGTCCATCTCGTGGAGGAGCCGATGGCGGCGGCGATCGGGGCGGGGCTGGCGGTGGAGCAGCCCGGCGGGAGCATGGTGGTCGACATCGGGGGCGGGACGACGGAAGTGGCGGTGATCTCCTTGGCGGGAATCGTCTATTCGCGGTCGGTCCGCGTCGGCGGCGATGAAATGGATCAGGCGATCGTGCAGTTCATCAAACGCAAGTACAACCTGCTGATCGGTGAGCGGACGGCGGAGCAGATCAAGATCCAGCTCGGATCGGCCTATCCGCTGGACGAGCGCCTGACCATGGACATCAAGGGGCGTGACCTGGTGTTGGGCGTGCCGAAGTCCATCACGATCAGCGACGACGAGGTCAACGAAGCGCTCGCCGACAGTGTGGCGTCGGTCATCGACGCGGTAAAATCGGCTCTGGAGCGAACCCCGCCGGAGCTTGCCGCCGACATCGTCGACCGCGGCATTGTGCTCGCCGGCGGCGGCGCCTTGCTCAAGCGACTGGACGTGCGCCTGCGCGAGGAAACGGGATTGCCGATCTCGATTGCCGAGGATCCTCTCTCCTGCGTCGTGCTTGGCACCGGAAAGATGCTGGACGAGCTCGACTTGCTGCGCAAGGTCACCTTGATGTAGATCGGTTCTCGTGTTCGATCTTCTTTCGCGATACCGGCACCTTTCGGTCCTGGGCTTCCTGCTGAGCTTGTCGCTGGGGTTATGCGCGTACAGTACGGGGCGGCCGCTTGGCGTGACGATGGCCGATCGCCTGGCGATGACGCTGGTCGGTCCCCTCGAGCACCTGGCTACGGTCGTGGGAGAGACCGTTGGCGGCGCCGTCCAGCAATATTTCCTGCTCGTCCGTGTGCAAGCCCAGAACGAGCAGTTGCGGGAAGATGTCCGGCGCCTCCGGCTGTCGGCGCAGACGCTGCGCTCGGTGTACGCGCGGAACCGCGATCTCGAGGCGCTGCTCGGGTTCGCGCGGGGGGTTCCCCACGCCCTGGTGGGAGCACGGGTCATCGGCCGTTCGCCCGGGACCTGGTTCGACTCTCTGCGCATCGACGCCGGCACCGTTCAGGGCGTCCGCCCCGACGTGGCGGTGATCACGCCGGCAGGGGTAGTGGGACAAGTCGTGGCGGCAACGAGTAGCTTCGCCCACGTGCAGCTTCTCATCAACCCGCGCACGAGCGTCTCGGCCGCAATCGGGCCCGACGCCATTCAGGGCATTCTCTACGGTCTCGGCGAGCGCGGTGCGGCCGTCCGCTACGTCAGCCCGCGCGCGGAGATTCACGTCGGCGACGTGGTGCGCACCGCCGGGCTCGACGGTGTCTATCCCGAGGGGTTCGTTCTGGGAGCGGTCTCCGAGGCGCGCGTGGAAATGGGTAAGACGTTTCAAGATATCTGGGTAGAACCTGCAGTCAGGTTCGAGAATGTCGAGCGCGTGGCGGTTGTCGTCACGATCGTGGAGCAACCGCAGCAGGCGCCGACGCCGGCAAGCGACGAGAATGGCACTGGCACCTGACAGCCCGAGGATACCGCGGCAAGCGCTTCTGGGCACCGGGATACTGCTGCTGCTGCTGTTGCTGCAGAGCGCCGTGGTGCCGCGGGTCTTCGGCGCCGATCCCGACTATCCCAGGCCGGACTTGCTGCTCGTTTTCGTGCTCTACGTGGGCGTATTCCGCGGCGGTGAGGCGGGAGCCACCAGCGGTTTCTGGGTGGGGCTGCTGCAGGACGCGCTCAGCGTGGGGTTGTTCGGCAAGAGCGCCTTTGCCAAGTGCGTCGCCGGGTTCGCGGTCGGAGGATTGTCTTCGAGTCTGTTCGTGGAGGCGCTCGCCGCGCAAGCCGCGATCGCGGCCGGCGCAACGTTGCTGCACAACGTGGCGTTGCTGACGCTGGGGGCGGTGTTCGAGCATCAAGGCGTATTTCGCCTCGCGGTGCTCGCCCAGTTTTTCGTTGAACCGGTGCTCAACGGCTTGCTCGCCGCGGTGCTCGGCTTCTTCTTTCGCGCCGTCGGCTTCTTGCGCGAACCATAGCGTGGCGAGGCGGTCCGGGGCGGGGCCGCGCGCCACATTGGCCTGGATCTACCGCAGACCTCGAGGTTCGAGAGCGTCACCGTGGTCTGGTGGGCACCAACTCCACCGCTGCCGGCCCATTTGCGCCCCCCTGCGCACTGGTGAAGGGGAGCGCGGCGCAGGACTTCGGCAAGTGGCAGGGGCCAAGCTGCTCGTAGCACTTCCTTTCTGACCAGTCGCGGTTCCGGTCTTCTTGTCTCTCGTTGGCCTCGTCAATACCGACCACCACACCGCATTCGTCCTTCGTCATCACCGTCGTGGTCACGCACGCAGTGATGATCGCGACCGAGGCATGAATCGCCAAAGCCCGGGCGGTGATGAGCGCCGCCGTGTCCGTTTTCAGCGCCATGGCGCTGGTGGTCATGACGGTCATCTGTGCCTGCAGCGTCGCCAGGATCCCGGTGGTGTCGACGTAGAGACCGGTGGGGCCGGTATTGCTCGCGGGATTCCCGCCACCGTACAGGTAGGGGTGCAGGGTGATGGGGCGGTCGGCCTCGCCCCATACCGGGTCGGGGCTGGTGAATCGAGCGCTTGTCGGATCCATCCACCGCGCGCGGTGGTAGGCGAAGCCGGCGCCCGCGTCGTAGGGCTCGCCGGCGAAGCGGTAGGGCTGCGGGTCGGCGCCGTCGTGCGCAAGCAGCTCGCCGAAGGCCTCGAAAGCGTACCGATCGGTGGCCGCGCCGCCTTCGCCGGTGAGCGCGCGGATCGAGCCGATGCCGTCGGCGCGGTAGTATCGGGTTTCCCCCTCGCGGACGACCGCGATCAGCTCGTCATCGGCGCGGACGTAGCGGGCGATCGGGTTGCCGGCGGCGTCGGTTTCGACGACCACGTGGCCAAGGTCCGCCGCCGGGTCGACGAGGTAGTGGGTTTCGACGGCGACGCCGCCAGGAGGCGTGACGCGCGTCGTAACGCGGTTGCCATCGACATCGTAGTCGTGCTCGAGCAACGTCCCGTCGGCGAGCGTCGCCGCCACCAGCCGACCGTCGAAGTCCCAGCCGCATCTGGCGCCATAAGGTCCCGCCTTGGCGGTCAGTCGTCCCTGGGCATCCCAGCTCTGCGCCATCCCGTCGACCGAAAGCAGGCGATCGCGGGCGTCGTAGCCGTAGCTGCGCACCGTGCCGTCGTGCTCGGCGATCGCCGTGCGGTTGCCCGCGGGGCCTAGGGTGACGGTGTAGCGCTGCACGACCGACGCATCCGTGCGCGTCGTCGACAGCTCGACAAAACGGTTTTGCGCGTCGTAGGCGAAAGTCGTGGCCAGGCGCTGCCCGCCGATGACCGCCGCGAGGACATCCGGGCTCCGGCGGCCGGACCGGCGTCTGCTCCGACGCGCGCGGCGTGCCGCGCCGGCCGCCGGTGACGTGGTACGAACGGGGTCTCGGGCCAACTTTCCTGAATTGCGACCGCCATCTCGAGCTCTCGCGCCTGGGTATTTCGCCCACCGCCGGCTGCACGCGGCCGCGGCGGACCCGCGGGCAAAGCGGCGCGATTCCTCGCGCCCCATGCTCAGGATCGCACGCGCGTACGACCGCGTCCAGGTAAAAGTAAGTGAAGCCGAGGCGCAAGCAAACGTTGCACCCCGGCACGCCCTTTTTCCCCCGCCCCGATGGCCCAGCCATCGCCTTTCGCCCCCACCCGCCGCGCTCCCCCGCTGCACCCCCCGCAAGCAGACCTTGCACCCTCGGCAAGGTAGACCGCCGGCGACCGGCACTCGCGGCGCCCTACCGGCCGTGTTTGGGCGCCGGCAGAATGTGGTTTACACCCGAGGCCGCGATGACCGGGCGCGTTTTGTCGCGCCCGGTCATCGCGGCCGGCAATCGGGGCGGATCATTCCCGGCCCGATGATCCCCGGCCCGGCATTGGGGCGCGATGAATCCCACGGGTTGCGCAACGAGCGGCAGATTCGCTTGGTGGAGCGACCTGAGGCCGTGGCGGAGGCGCGAAATCCTTGTCGAAAGGTGTCCCGAGCGGGCAACTCGCCGTGGGAGAACTGTAAGCTGTCGCCTTTGGCGGCGCGTGGCAGGCGTTGCGCAACCCGTGGGTGAATCGCGCCCCCAAGAAGTGCAAAGGACGAAACCGGACATTCTGCCGGCGCCATCTTTCTTCGCCCCTCAATTCACCCCATCGGAACGGCCAACGGAATCGGGCAATGACCAAAGTCAGGATCATGGCATCCAGGGGCGGAACGGACCTGCGAAGGGGGTTACGCGGCTGGTGAGGTGGAGCCGCGAACCTGATTACGCGCCGCATGGCAGGGGGCGCTGGGTTCTGGGAGTCAAGCGCTTGGTGGCGCTCTTTCCGCCCAGCACTTGACGGCTCCTATTTTGGCACAGATTTTGCAAAATAGCGGGTGCCGTCCGTTGACACCGATATTGCACGCGGAGATTCCACCATGAACGCCGAGATCCTGGTTCCCTCGATCGCAGACGACCCGCGGCGCGACCTCGCCGTCGTGCTGAACGTCAATGCCCGCGGCTGCACGGGACGCCTGGTGCGGCGCATCAAACGCTCGGTGCCAAGCGCCAATCTGTTCCTGTCGCGATCGCTGCTGGAAGCCCAGGAGATTGTCGATACCGTGCTGCGACGCCGGATCCGGCTGGTTCTCGCCGGAGGCGGCGACGGCACCATCGTCGACTTCGCCAATCGCATCCGGCGCGGCATTGCCGCCACCGGCGCCGCCCCCGCGTCCGGCCCGGCCCTGGGTATTCTCAAGATGGGCACCGGCAATGCGCTCGCCTACCACATCGGCTCGGGCTCTCCCGTCGGCGATCTGCGCTGGGTGCGCGACGGCCAGCCGTGCCGGCGCACCTCACTCAACCTCATCAGCGCCAACGGCCGCGACGTCCCGTTCGTGGGTATCGGTTGGGACGGTGCAATTCTGAACGACTATATCAGCCTGCGCGAGCGCTACCAGGATGGTCCGCTGCGCCCGCTGCTGACCGGCCTCAGCGGTTATCTGCTCGCAAGCCTGCTGGTCACCGCTCCCCGTGAATGGCGACTCCGGCACGACCCGACGTGGGTGAGCGTGATCAACACCGGTGGCCCGGCGCACCAGGTCGGTGCCGGCGGGCGCATCGTGCGCTCGTTCGCGCCCGGCGAAACCCTCTATGAAGGTCCCATGCAGATCGCCGCCGCCTCGACAACTCCATATTATGGATACGGATTCCGCCTCTTTCCGTACGCCACGAGCCTGACGGATCGTTTTCACCTGCGCCTCTACTCCGGCGGTGTCCCGCACGCCCTCGTGAACCTCCGGTCGGTCTGGAACGGCACGTTCGCCTCGCCGGCGCTGACCGACTTTCTCGTCGATCGCGTTCACGTCGTCGCCTCCCGCCCGATGCCCTTCCAGATGGCGGGCGACGCCGCCGGATCGCAGCAACAGATGGAGCTCAGCCTGGCCCCGGACCCGCTCCAACTGTTCGCCCCGGAGCGGCCGCGGCGACGGCTGCTGTTGCCCGGCATGACGATCAAGGTCGGCAAGCAGGCGGCCTGAAGCCACTGCCGATCGACGTCGAACGCGCCGCGGATTCAGGCCGAGCTCAACGCGCCGGCGGCGGCAACGGTTCAAGGAGCCGGGTGAGCCGCGCGGCGGCGGTTCGCGCGCCCTTTTCCGCGGCGATCGCCAGCGCCTGCTGCGCCACGGCCGCGCCCTCCTCCACGCTCCCCGCCGCCTTCAGCAAGGCGGCGCGGTCTTCCGCAAACCGCAGTCGCGACGCAATTTTCAGACCGCTTGCGCCCTCCGCGCCCGCCTGCTTCAGAAGCGCAAGCGCCGCTCCGATCTCTCCCACCGCCGCGCGCAGCCGCGCCAGGAGCGCCAGGGCCAGCGCCGCCATGTCCACCCGCCGCAGCGCCTGGAAGTCCGCCAGGGCGGCCTCCGCGTCCTCGCGGGCACCCGTCCCGTCGCCGCCCGCGAACCGCCCCCGCGCCCGCGCCAGCCGGCCCTCGGCGCGTTCGCCTCGCAATCCCTCGGCAGTCGCGACGAATACGCTCTCGTCCAGGGCCTTCAGGCCGTTCGACAGCTCACCGCGCACTTCCACCCGAGCCAGCCCCCAATCGCGCAGCGCGTCCGCCTCGGTCCGCCGGTCGCCGATCTCGCGAGCCAGTGCCAGCGCTTCGCCGTAACACGCAAACGCCTCGTCCCACGCTCCGAGCTCCCCGTGCACCAAAGCCAGATTGTGAAGCGTCGACGCCGTACCCTGCCGGTCGCCGATTTCGCGCTTGATCGCCAGCGATTCCTGAAAAGAGCTCATGGCCGCCTCGAAGCTGCCGAGGTCTGCCTGCACGGCCCCGACATTGCCGAGGCCAACGGCAATCCCCCGCCGGTCCCCGGTTTTCCGCTTGATCTCGAGCGACTCGCGGAAGCACCGCAGCGCCTCCTCGTATTCGCCTCGCCTGAAGCACACTGAAGCGACGTTGTTCTGCGTCGAGGCCAGTCCGCGCAGGTCGCCGATTGCCCCGAACAGCCGCTCTGCCTCGCGCAGCGAAACCAGCGCCGCATCGTACTCGCCCAAATCGTCCAGAACGACGCCCTTGCCGGCCAGGATGCCGGCGAGCAACTGGCGCAGCCCGCGATCGGCGGCGGCGTCATCTGCCGCGGCGAGTCGCGATTCCACCTCGGTGCGCACGGATTCGAAAACTCCCAGCGCCTGCTCGAAGCGGCACAGCCACATGAGCGCGCGTCCCTGCTGGTGCCGGGCGCGCAGGCGCGACAGCCCTTCGGGGGCTTCCTGCTCGCACTTGCGGGCGACATCGAGGCTGCTCGCGAAGTCGCCCTGGCGCTCGTCGATCGCCGCGACGACCAGACGCGCCCGGGTGCGCTCCTCCGCCGTCGATGCCGGATCTCCTTCGACGGCCCTGGCCTCCGGCAGCGCCGCGGCGAACTGTGCAAGGCAGAACAGGGCCTCGGCCAGGGACAGCCGCGCGGCGCAGCTCGGCTGCAGGCGCAGCGCGTGCCGGGCGTGTAGCGCCGCCTGTGCGTAGGCGCACTGCGCCGCGGCCTGCTCCGCGGCGAGAACGTGCTCGCGTGCCGCCGACCCGAGCGCGCCCGCGCCCTCCCAGTGTTTCGCCATCGCGGCGCGCGCCTCCTCGAGGTGCTCGGGGTGCAGTCGTCCCAGGCTCTCCGCTGCCAACCCGTGGAGCCGAGCGCGGTCGCTCTGTTCCAGCGCGTTGTACGCCACGGCACGCATCTGGGAGTGCACGAAGCGCACGATCCCACGCGGCGCCTCCTCGAGTATGTGGCGCGCCACGAGCTCGTCCATGGCGGCGAGGAAGGAAGAGTCGTCCAGTCCCGTCATTTCCCACACCAGGAGCACCGCGGGCTCCAGGCCGAGCACCGCGGCGGCGCTCACCACCAGGCCGGAGTCGGCGGACAGCTCCAAAAGCCGCCTGCGCAGCAGACCCCACAGCGATCGCGGCAACGGTAGAGCGCGGAAATCGTCCGCGGTGGCGGGGCCCCCCGCGGGCGGCCCGACATTCCAGTTCCCGGCGGCGTCCCGCCAGAGCAATCCGGATTCCACCGCCGCCGCCAGGAGCTGGGCAGCGAAAAATGGGTTGCCGGCGCATTGCTGGTGCAGGTGCGCGGCCAGCAGCGGCGGCGGCTCCAACGCGAGCATGTCACCGGCGATTGCGGCGATTGCTTCCGCACCGAGGCGGTTCAACACCAGCCAGTCGACGGCATCGTCCCCCAGCGCTCCGAGCGCGTCGATAATGCCGGGGCTGGGCAGCGTCAGCGCCAAAATCCCGATCGGCCGTTCGCCAAGCAGGCCGCTGGTGGCCGCGTGCGCGACAAATGCCAGGCTGAGGTCGTCCGCCCATTGCAGATCATCGAGGATGATGAGCACGGGCCGAGCGGCGGCGAAGGTCGCCAGCGACTCGCACAAGAAACTGAGCACGCGCAGCCTCGCCGCCTGCCCAATGAGCTCGGCGGGCTCGGCGTGGAGCTCCTGGCCCGGCAGGTTGCGGATCATCGGTGCGAATCTCGAAAGTACCGCGCCTCGACTTCCGAACACACGTTCCGAGGTCTCCCGCCCCGCCGCAAAGCAATGGTCCGCGAGCGCCGCCAGCGGCCCCCGCAAGCTGCCCAGCGCCGACGGCGAACGCTCGCTCGCGCGTCCGGCGAGCACGGTGACGCCCATTAGCTCGGCCTCCCGCCCGGCTTCGATCGCCAGACGGGTCTTGCCGATGCCGCTTTCGCCGACCATGACCAACAACCTTCCGGCGCTCGTGCGCTCGTGCAGCCGGTGTAGCTCCTGGCGCACCCGCTGCAGCTCAGCATCGCGACCGGCCAGTCCGGGGAGATAGAGATAGGTGCGCCCCGCCGGCGCCCCCGGATATACGTCATGACCGTCGGCGCCAAGCTCGGCGAGCACGTCCGCGACGTCGCTGGCGTGACCCAGCCGGCGCTTCGGATCCTTGGCCAGCAGCCGCGCCACGAGCTCGTCGAGGCGCGCCGGCACGAACGGAATCCGCGCCGAGAGCGGCTCCGGAGGGTCGTTGAGGTGCCGCTGGTGAATCTCGGCGACGCGGCGACCCGTGAACGGCGGACGCCCGCTCAGCACCTCCACCAGGATGCAGCCAAGCGCGTACAGGTCCGCGCGCGCATCGACGAAGTCGCCACGGATCTGCTCAGGACACATGTACAGCGCCGTGCCGGCGGCCCGCGCCGCAGACTCCAGATTTTCGTGGCCGCTTGCCGGCGCGAACGCAGTCACGAGCCCGAAGTCGACGATGACGGGCACGCCCCCAGGCTTGACGACGATGTTTTCCGGCTTGAGATCGCGGTGCACGAACCCCTCACCGTGAAGGTATGCCAGGGGAAAACACACCCGCCGGATAATCGTAAGCATCTCACGCAGGGAAGTCGGGTGCGGACCAGGTCTGCCGTCGCGCGCGCGCGCGGTGCGCACGGTGCGCTGCTGATACTCGCCGAGCGTAACGCCATCGACGATATCCATTGCCAGCCAGGGCATCCCCTCGTGCGCGCCCTGATCGACGATGCGCACGATGCCGGGATGGCGGAGCCGGGCCAGGCCATGGATTTCGCGGCGCAGGCTGCGAAGCTGATCCTCGCTGGCGGCCTTGACCATCTTGAGCGCCACGGTCGCGCCGCTCCGCCGGTGCCGGGCGCGGTACACCGTTGCCATGGCGCCGCCGCCCAGGCGACCGACGATGTCGTAGTCGCCGACGGTCGCGCTCATCACTGCTTCCCGGCCGCGGCGAGCCAGCTCCGCATGCCTGCCGAGAAGTCCTCGCGAAGCTCGCCGGCGAGCAACCGCTCGCGCTGCCCCGCTGCCGCCGCGGCCTGGGCACGTGCGAGCCGGGCGACGGCGCGGCCGAGCTCTCCTTCCTTGCGAGCCTCCAGCGCTGCGGCGATCTCCTGCGCTTCGGCGAGCAGCGCCGCGGCCGATTGCCCGCGCGCCAGCTCCGCGTGGCCGAGCTGACAGAGCGTGAACGCGATGTGGAGGCGATCGCCAGAGCGTCGCAGCAGCGGCAGTGCCATGCCGGCACTCGCTGCCGCGGCGGTCAGGTCGAGCATCTGTCGTTGGAGCTGCGCCAGATACGCGAGCGTGGTGCCGGCGCCGTTGCCGTCGCCCACCTCGCGATTCGCCGCGAGCGCCTCCGCGAACATCGCGCACGCCCGCTCCGGGTCACCCTGTTCGTGGTGAAAGGTAGCGAGAGTGCTCAGCGAGCTGCCCTCGCCCGCGCGGTTGCCGAGCTCACGGCAGATCGCCAGATCGCGCTCGAACAGCTCCAATGCCGCGGCCGCGCGCCCGGTCTGGTGGTAGAGAATCGCCAGGTTATGCAGCGTGCCGCCCTCTGCTCGGCGATCGCCCCGGGCGCAATAGATGTCCAGGGCCTCCCCATACAGCGCCTCGGCCTCCGACATCAGGCCGCGATTATGCCGGATCGTCCCGAGTCGGTTCAGCGCCCGCCCCTCGACGCCGCGGTCACCGCACTGCCGGCTTAGCGCCAGCGCTTCCGCGCATGCGGCGCTCGCGTCCTCCAGCTTCCCCGTGCGCCACAACGCATCCCCGATCCCCATGAGGCAAATCGGCTCCAGCTCGGTCGCGCCCGCTTCCCGCGTCTCCCGCAGAGCCTGCCGGAGCTCGGCCAGCGCCTCCTCGGGTCTGCTGAGCAGACTCAGCACCCGCGTTGCCAGCTCGCAGCGGATCGCGGCCATCTCCGCCGCGGTGCCGGCGCCGAGCCGCAGCCAGGCGCGGTAGCTCGTCTCGGCATCGCTGTACGCGTACTGCTCGAGAAACCGTCGCGCTGCCAGCAGATACGCCGCGGCCGCCCGCACGCCGAAGCCCGCCGCTTCCCAGTGCAGGCCGAGCGCCGCCTGCACGTCGCCCGACTCGCGGTCGCCCTGCGCTGCGATCGCCTCCGCCGCCCTGCGGTGAAGCTCGCGGCGCCGCTCCGGCGCGGTTTCCGCGGCCGCCACCTCGCGAATCTTGTCGTGCACGAAGCGCATGCCCCCGGCGCGCGTCAGCTCCACGATCTGCCCAAAAACGAGCGGGCGCGTCTCGTGAATGAGCTGCGTTTCGCTCAGCCCGGCAACTGCTCCGAGGAGCACCGTGCTGACCTCCCGCCCGAGCACCGCCGCGGCCTCGACCACCGCGCGGGGGGCCGCGGACAGCGCGGAAAGGCGCCGGCCGACCAGCGCGCGCAACGAGGTCGGCAGCTCCAGCGACCGATAATCGGCTTCTGTGGCCTGCCCCTCCCCGGCCGGCGGCACTTGCCACACGCCGCTGCGGTTGCGCCACAGCAGTCCTTGTTGCACCGCGGCGAGCAGATACTCCGCCACGAAGAACGGGTTACCTTCGGATTGGGTCCACAGGAAGCACGCGAAGCGGCGCGGGCAAGACTCCATGGCGAGCATGTCCCTGACCATATCCTCGACGCCATCGAGTGCGAGTCGGGTCAGCGACAGGGAGGTCAGCGATGGCATATCGAGCAGCCTGGGCAAGCGCTCGCCGACCTCCTCGGAGCGATAGGTGCCGAGAACGCGGAGCGGCGATTCGTCCCGCCAGCCGTCACCGGCCCAATGGGCCAGCAGCGACAGCGACAGCTCATCGGCCCATTGCAGGTCATCGAGGACGATGAGCAGCGGCTGATCGGCCGTATAGCGGGTCACGACGTCCAGAAACGCCTCGTAGAGCCGCACCCGAGCTTCGCTCGGCGGCAGGGGCGGCGCGTCCTCGGGCGTCTGGAGGCCGGGAACCCGGCGCAGGCGCGGCGCAAACGGCGCGAGCACGCCGGCGGCGCCGCCAAGCACGCGGCGCGCCTCACCGGGTCCATGCTCATAGCAGTGATCGGCGACCGCGTCGAGAATGGGCAACAGCGTGTGCAGCGGCCCCGTCGCCTCCGGACTGTCGGTGTCGGTGGCGAGCCGGGCGCTCGTCGTGGCGATGACCGCGTGGCCTCGCCGGCGCAGCGCGGTCGCGACTTCCATGGCCAGGCGGGTCTTGCCGACGCCGCTTTCCCCCCCGACCATGGCGATCGCGGGGCGCGAGCCGGCCAGCAGTGCCTGCAGCCGGGTGAACGGCTCCGTGCGCCCGGCCAGGCGCGGCCGATAGAGAAACGGTCGCGCCGGTGGTGCCGCGGGCAGTTTGGGCGCCGCCGCGCCGAGCTCCTCGAGCCGCGCCGCCACGTCACTCGCATAGCCCGGCCGCGCGTGCGGCCTGGGCTGCATGAGCGCGACCACAAGCTCGTCGAGCCGCGGGGGTAGCCCGGGCATCAGCGTCGAGGGCGCGGGTCGCGACGCGTGCAGGTGCGCGAGGATCACTTCCGGGGCGCGCGCGCGCGAAAACGGCACGGCTCCGGTGAGCGCCTGAAACAGCAGGCACCCGAGCGAATAGAGGTCGCTGCGAGCGTCTGCATAATCGCCGCGAATTTGCTCCGGCGACATGTACGCGAGCGTGCCGCTCGTGTGACCGGCGACTTGCAGCACCTCGCGGCTGCGCCCCTGAACGCCACCCGGAGCCGAGAAAAACCGCGTCGCCAGGCCAAAGTCGAGCAGCGTCGGCAGGCCTTCCGGCGAGACCAGAATGTTCGCCGGCTTGAGATCGCGGTGCACCAGACCCTCACCGTGCACGTACGCGAGGACATCGCAGAGCACGCGAAACAGCTCGAGCAGCCGGCACAGCGCACCCTCCGACACCGCCGCGCCGCCCTCGACGCCGCCCCCCCCGCTGCCGCCGCGCAGGCGCGCACAATATGCGTCCAGCGGCGCCCCCGACACCAGATCCATCGCGAACCACGGCATCCCGCCCGCCACGCCATCGTCGTGCACCCGCACCAGACACGGATGTTCCAGCCTGGACAGCGCGTGGATCTCGGCGCGGATCGCCGCGAGGTCCGCCGCGCGCAGGTGCCGCACGACCTTGACTGCGGCCTCACGCGACGTCTCGACGTGCAACGCGCGATACACCGACCCGAGCCCGCCGCGGCCGAGCTCGGCGACGATGCGGTACGGTCCAATCTGTTGCGGCGTGTCGGCCATCTCTGTCCCCGATTACCGGTGCTCCGGGGCAAGATACCCGGCGCCATAGGCTCTTAGCACCGCTAAACGGAATCGGCACGCGGCCAGCCGCCCCTGAATCCCCGCCGGTTCGACCTCCGTCACCGGCCCCAGAAGATCGCGTCGGCAGCCTTCTCCTTCTGGTTGGAGATGTAGATCTTCTTCATCAGCAGCTCGGTCGTCGCCGCGTTCGACCTCACGGCGTCCTCGAGCCGGGGGATCCCGAACTCGATCAGGTTGGCCCGCTCGATGTAGCTCGCGTGCCTCTTGTCCGGGCAGGTCTCCGTTTCCTGTAGGGAATTGAGCTCCTTGAGCCGGCTCTCGGCGTCAAGGAGCTTCTGCACGGACTCACCCTCGATCTTCCTCCACTCGGCGAGGTTGTTCTCCAGCGCCGCGCGCTCCTTGTGAAGATAAGAGGTGCCCTCGAGGTGTATGTTTTCGTCTTCGGAAAGCACGATGTCGCCGTTACCGAGCATCGTGTACATCCCGAACTTGGTCGGGTCCGCGACCCAGAAAAAGAGGCCAGCCGCAACCGTCCCCCATGTCGTTTGTTCCTCTTGTCGCTTCTGCTCCTGCGGCCGCTCGAAATCTCCGTTCACGCTATACCGATCGGCGAGCTCGGCAGCGCTCAACGCGGACGGCTTGGACTTCATCGATGCGATCACACCCTGCTTCTGCGCATACCGACTCGGCACGCCGACCACTGTCCCTGGCAGCGCAGCGTTGATCTTCTTCTTCGCCCACTCCCAGCCCCAGGAGGCCCAGCTCGCCACCTGGTTCTTGACCCAGGACATCCACGCCTTCCCCTCCGGATCGCCGTAGCGGATGGGATCGTTCGCAGCGTAGGTGTAGGGATTGATGGCGTGCGGCGCCATGAGCTGCGGCCAGACGGGCTCCGGCGAGAGGAAACGCCCGGCCACCGCGTCGTAATAGCGCGCGCCCATCTGGTAGAGGCCCGCTACGCCCTGCTCTTCCCTCACTCCAAGGCTGCCGGCGAACGTGAACGGCTGCTCACTGGAGCCGTCGTGGCGTAGCAGCTCGCCGTACGGGGCGTAGGCGTACGCGTCCGCGACCGCTCCTCCCGGGCCCGAGAGCGCCAGCGTCGAGCCGCTCGCGTCGAAATGGTAGAAGTAGGCCTTGTTGCCGTCCTGAGCGTCGATCAGGTAGAGTAGCTCGCCCTGAGGCGCCCAAACGTAATAACGCAGCGCAGCGTCCGTCGCGGCGTTCGTCTCTGCCACGATCGGCGAGCGTCCGAGCGCGTGGTTGTAGAAGTAGCCGACGACCGTGCTGTTGTCGACGGTGCGGCGCCGAAGCTGACCAAATCCGTCATAGGCCAGGACCACGGCGAGCCCGTCGATGCTCGTCAGGCGCGAGGCTCCGTCCCACGCGAGCGTATGGCCAGGCATGGCGGTCAACCGCCCCTGCGCGTCGTAGGCGTAGCCGGCCGCGCTGACCTGGGAGGCAGCGTCGTAGCTCAGGCTCAGCGTGCTGTTGGTCAGGGCGCTCGTCGGGACCGCAGGCGCGGTCATCTGCATGGACAGGACCCGGCCGACCTCGTCGAGCGTCTGCCGGATGTCGATGAAGCTGCCGTCCAGGCGGCGCACAAGTCGGTTCGCCGCGTCCCAGTCCAACGTAGTGTTGACGCCGTTGGATCGCTGGATTCCGACAAGGCGGTTGTCGTCGTCATAGCTGAACAGGAGCTGAGCGCCGCTGAGATCATCGCTGACGCCCGAAAGCAGACTGCGGTCGTTGTAGGTGTAGGTCACGGTGAAGGCGCCGTCGTAATAAGTGACGCTCGCCAGGCGATTGCCGGCATCGTAGCTCGCCCCGAAGACCTTGCCGAAGTTGCTCGTCGAGGTGACCTGGCCCTCGGCATCGCGGGTCAGCGTCAGGTCCAACGTGCCGGTCGACCGGCCCACCGCATCGTAGGCGTATGCCAGGCTCGTCCCGTCGGAAGCGTTGATCCCCGCGAGGTTACCCGTGGCGTCGTACTGCCACGTCTGGGTCGTGGAATCCGGCCGGGTGACCTGGCTGACCCGTCCCCGGGTATCGTACGCATACTGCCAGACGCGGCCGAGCGGGTCAGTCCGTGAGCTCTCCCGACCCGCGGGCGTGTGACCGAAAGACCAGGTAGCGCCGTTGAAGTCCCGAATCGACGTCAGCAGGCCCGCCGCGTTGCGCCCATAGGTAACGCTCCCCGCGACGGGAATGGTCACGCTGCGCAGACGCCCCACCGCGTCGTACCCATAACTGGTGGTGTGACCGAGCTGATCGGTGACTGCCGTGAGCCGACCCCTGGCATCGTGGGTCCACGTCGTCGTCCAGCCTAGCGGATCCTTGATCCATTTGACCAACCCGAGAGCGTCGAGCTCATTGTTGACGACGAAGCCCAGCGGCGTGGTCTCCGACTTGACCCGGCCCTCCTCATCGTAGACGGTCAGCCAGGTCTTGCCCGCAATGGTCTGGCGGTCCTGCCAGCCGCGAGCATCATAGCCGAAGGTCGTGGTGTTGCCGTCCGGCTTGACAACGCTGGCGACCCGCGAGCGGCTGTCCCACGTCATCGCGGTAACGTGGCCGAGCCGATCGGTGTACTGCGATTGCCGGTCCATCAGATCGTAGGCCCAGGTCGCGACGTTCCCGAGCGGGTCCGTCACGCTCACGCGGTTGCCGTTGGCATCGTAGGCGTTTGTGGCGGAATTGCCGGCCTCGTCCGTGGCGGCGGTGACCCGGTCGCTCGCGTCATGGGCGAATTCCACAAAGGTGCCGTCAGGATGGGTGACGCGCCTCCGGCGGCGGAAGGAGTCATAGGCAAACGTGGTGGTCCCCGTGTCCGAGTCCTTGGCCGTAGCCATGGTCGCGTCCGGGTTATACGTATAGGTCTGAGTGCCTCCCGTCGGATTCGTCTCGGTCAGTATCTGGTGGAACCCGTTGTAGGTGTAGGACCAGGTGTCGCCGGCAGCGTTCGTGGTGCTCAGCCGGTCGCCATTCGCAGCGACCGTATGGGTCTCGGAGGTGCCATCGGCAAACTGGGTCGTGACCAGGTCGTAGAAGGTGAACGAGACAGTCTCCTGGTTGGCCGGGTTGGTGAATTCCTGGGTGTGGGTGGCATACGTGTAGCTCGTGAGGCCGCCGTTGGCATCGGTCACCGAGGCGAGGTAGCCGGTCTCGGGGTGGTAGGTGGCCGAGGTCGTCGCGCCCGCCCGGTCCGTCACCGCCGTTAGTTGGTTGCGCTCGTTCTTGCTGAAGGCAGCGCTCTCACCCGCACCATCCGTCATGCTCTTGGGCAAGCCCTGAGCACTATCGTGATCGTAGGCCTCCTGCGTGCCATCCGCATAGGTCGCTGTGATCTTGTAGTCGTTCACGCTATGGTTCAGCGTCGTCCGGTTGCCGTAGGCGTCAGTCTGCGAAGAGACCCGAACGCCCGAGTACGGTTCTGTATAGCCGGACATCGATATTTCACTGTAGATGAATTCGTTCGTGTATGGCGTGTTTCCCTCTGGCAGCGTGATCCTGGCCAGGTTGCCGCCCTGGTCATTGCCCTCGTTGTCCTGGACGACTTGATAGCCGAACGTGTGTGCTTCCCCGGAGAGGCCTGTCACCGAGCGAAGCACCGGCTGGTTATTGTGGTCCGCCGCCGCCGCGTCGTAGGTCAGCGTGACGGTGCGACCATTGTCATCGGTGACTCGTTGTAACACGGTATCAAACCCGACGGCCTGATACGTGAAATCCAGGCGCCTGCCAAGACCGTCGTCGATGCTCGTAACGCGGCATTGATAGTTTGAATATGTAAGTCTGTTTCCGTTTCGGTCCAGGACGTAGAGCAAGTTCCTCGGGATTTCACTGGGGGGCCCACCACACGAGTCGCCAAACACGTAGACCCGTTCTCGGCTCGGGTCGAGCAGATACAGGTAGGCAGCGCTCGCCTTCATCTGATAGCGGATGGGCTGTCCATTCTCCGGGTACTCGGACGAAGTATCCTGCAGGGTCAGCGTTCCGTCCTCATTCCGCAAGAAGCTCACCGTGTCTCCGTTTTCCAGGAACACCTCGGTGACGGCAGGGTCCTCGAAGACCACTACCTTGACGAAGGGGCTCCACCAAAAGTGGTCGCCACTGGACATCGGCATGCCGATGCCGAAAAAGCCGCTCCAATTGGACACGCTCTGGCTGTAGAGCAGGGTGAAACCCAGCTCGAAAGGGCCTCCGAGCTGGAAGAACGGCAGGTTGACCTCAAAAGCACCGCTGGACATCGAGATCGGGTCCCCGCCCTTGAGTGAGCGAGACTGGGTCGTGTTCTTTCCGCCGGAGCCCGTCTCGGGGTGGGGGTACGTCTGGCCCCGAGCGGGCGTCAGGGAAAGGAAGAACAAGAGAGCGCCTGCCGTCACGCCGGCGCGCATGCGGCGCGCCGACAGACTGAGCCCCGCAGACGCCAGCAGGACCACGAGCAGCAAGATCGCACCGACCGGTACGGACGGGGTGTTCGCCTCCAAGTTGAGCGAAAAGCTCTGCGCCGCACACCCGGCGGGAGCGGTGAGCTGAAACGACCAGACCCCGTCCTCAGGCACGGTGAAGGTAGCCGACTGCTCGCTCCCGGTCAGCGTCAGGGTGGCCTTCGGCGCGCCATCAGAGCCGATGACTGTCAGGGTCATCGCGCAGTCCGCGTGGCGAGAGCTCGCCACCTGCCGGTAGCGAATGGTCAGGTTGGCCGCTCCCGACAACCGGTATCGAAGCTCCGTAAAGCGGCCACCCAGAATCTGATCGGCGATGGTCACGCCGGCGCCGTCGGTCACGACCGCCTGAGGAACCGCAACCGTTCTCACGAGGCAGTTGCCCGCAGCGTCGTAATCGTAGTCCACGAAAGTGCTCTGGTCGTAGACGGCACCCTGCAGGCGCCCGGCGGCGTCGTATGCAAACGTGATGGCCGCTTGCTCCGCCGTTGCCGTCGCCACGGAGAAAGTTGCCAGCCACACAACCAGTCCCAGTGCGCGTCGCGACATCATTAGCCCTCCTCATTGCCGTCCGACAAGATCCCGACGAAGCCGTGATGCATCCTACACTCGGCCAAGCCCCGCGGTCCAACGACGCCTCATCGCTGGACTGCGACAGGCGGCGGGAGGCAAACTCAAACACTCCCCCCCGCTGCGGTCCGCGCCCATCGCTCCCCATGACCACAAGGACGGGAACGTCACGGAATGTCGGTGGGCGAACGGCCGATTGCTGCTTGCCTCCCGTGGCGGCGAGGTGCGTTTCCTGGATCTGAGCAGCCCGTGGAGCGATGCCAGCATATTGTGTCGCTGCTGCGATGGATTCAGGATCGACAGGGACTTGCCGCGACGCAGGCCCGGCGGTAGGAAGCGGGACATGTCGCCAAGGCTCGCATTCGGCTGTTCCGATGCTGCCGTCGCGAATGAGCTTCCAGATGCGCCATGGATGATCCCGGACCCGCCCAACCCGAAGTCGATCGACCTCACAGGGGAGTCCTGGACACGCGAACGGATTCGAGCGGCGCGGCCGAGTGTGTGACCTTCAGCCCCGCGTCCGCCGCCCCACCGCTGAGCCCCGCGGAGCTCGGCGCGCTCCCTACCGGGCGCGATCGGTACGCCCCCGAAGGCCTGCTCGCCACGGGCGGGATGGGCGAAGTGTTTCGGGTTCGCGATCGCCAGCTCAACCGGGTGCTCGCGATGAAGGTGATCCGAAACGACCGCATGGGTGACCCGGCCAACGTCTGCCGGTTCGTCGAGGAGGCCCAGACGACCGCGCAGCTCCAGCACCCGGGGATCGTCCCTGTGCACGAGATCGGGCTGCTCGCGGACGGCAGGCCGTGGTTCACCATGCGCGAGGTCCAGGGCCACACGCTCCGCGAGCACCTGATCGCCAGTCAGGCGGGAACCGACCGCGCGCGGGGCTTGCGCTGGCTGGTCGACGTGCTGCTCCACGCGAGCGAAGCCATGGCCTACGCGCATGCCCGTGGGGTCATTCACCGCGATCTGAAGCCCGAAAACCTGCTGATCGGGAGCTTCGGAGAGGTGTGGGTAGTCGATTGGGGGCTGGCCAAGGTAGTTGGCGCTCCCGACCTCGCCGCAGAGCACCTGCCGATCGAGACGATCCGCACTACCGACGACAGGTTCAGCACACGCGTGGGTGAGGTGGCCGGCACTCCGCAGTACATGGCCCCGGAGCAATGGGCGGGGGAGGTCGGCGCCTTTGGCCCGCCCACCGACGTGTACGCGCTCGGCGGCATCCTGGCCGAGATCCTGACGGGAGTGCCGAGGCCTGATGAGGACGCCACCTGTGCCGCGCCCGAGTTGCTCGCGGTCGCCAGGCGGGCACTGTCCGGGGCACCCGCGGCGCGCCATGCGGACGCCGGGGCCTTTGCGGACGAGCTCCGGAGCTGGCTCGATGGAGCGGCGCGGACCGCGGAGGCGCTCGCCCTGTTCGCAGCGGCGGTCGAGCCGGGAGCGGCGGCCACGAGCCTGGCCGCACAGGCGCGCCAGTTGCGAGAGCGAGCGGAAAATCTGACGGTCACGCTCGACCCCCTGGCACCAGTCGAAGAAAAGCGAACCCTCTGGTCGCTCGAGGACCACATCGCCGAGATCGAGCGCCACCGGGTGCTCAAGGAAGTCGAGCACGTGCAGCTCCTGCAGGCAGCGCTGGTGCGCGATCCCGCGCTCCGGGAAGCCCGGCGCGCGCTGGCCGACCATTACCAGCGACAGCATGCGGACGCCGAGCGCCTGCGGGACGGCGCGGCCGCCGCCCGATACGAGGCACTGCTGCGCGCTCACGACGTCGGCGACTGGGCGGGGTGGCTGGCCGGGACCGGAACCTTGACCCTGCACACCAACCCCCCGGGCGCTCGGGTCGACCTGCTGCGCTTCGTCGAGCGCGATCGGCGTCTCCTTCCCGAGCACATCAAGCCATTGGGCTACACCCCGATCAATGGTGTCGAGGTCCCAATCGGCAGCTACCTGCTCGTGATCCGCTCGCCCGGGCGGCCCGGGATCCGCTATCCCGTTCGCATCGAACGTCAGGGGGCCTGGCACGGAATCGCTCCCGGGCAAACCGCGCCGGAGGCGATCCCGCTGCCGTCGGAGCTGGCCCCCGGCGAGGTTTACGTCCCGCCGGGCTGGACCACCCTCGGCGGCGACGCGGGCGCGATTGGTTCACTGCCGCGGCGGACGGTCTGGGTCGACGGCTTTTTCATCCGGCGGTTTGCCGTGAGCGCGGAGGAGTACTGCGCGTTTCTCGACGCTCTGGATCCCGACGCGGCGGCGGCGCACGCCGATCCCGAAGGCTACGAGCGAATCGCCGGCCGGTGGCACGCGCGGCAAGGCGACGAGGGGTACCCGGCGCTGTATCTGAGCTGGCGGGACGCGGCATCCTTCGCCGACTGGACCGCGAGGCGCACGGGCGCCGCCTGGCGCCTCGCGACCGAAGCCGAATGGGAGAAGGCGGCCCGCGGGGTCGACGAACGGATTTTCCCGTGGGGAGACCACCTCGATCCGACTTTCGCCGCATACCAGGCGAGTCACGGGCCACCCGGCCCGCGCCCGGTCAAGCTGGACGCGTTCCCCTGTGACGAGAGCCCCTACGGGGTGCGGGGTATGGCTGGGACGAGTAGCGACTGGGTCCGCGAGCCCTACCTGAGCTCTGGCCACCCTCTGGTCGACGGGTCGGTTTCGATCGATCTCACCGAGCGCAAGGCCGACGTGTGCCGGGTCCAGCGCGGCGGCACCTGGGGCCTTGCCGAGCAACGCGTGCGCGTGTGCACCCGCTGGTGGCAGACCCCCACCCACCGCAATGGGATGGTCGGAGCACGGCTGGTCCGCGCTCTCCGCGGAGATGCGTGATGCACGGGGAAGGGGGCCGCCGTGCCGTTGTTCAAGTGCAGGTGAGATCCTCGTCGAAAGTGATGATGATCGCCCGGTGCGCGCGGGCGCAGTCTGCGCTGACGGCATCGGACGCTCCCGCAAGCCCGATTGCACTGGTGTCACGCACACTCCAAGCTGGACGTCGGACTGCCAACCAGCTCGCGATTGCTGCAGGGACATTCTGGCCCAACAGGACCGTCATTTCTTCAGACCCCGGCACGTAGGATCACCTTCTCCTCGTCGATGACCTGTGCCGCATATTCCAGCGCCGCGGCAACGTCATCTGGCGTCAGCTCCGGGTAAGCTGCGACGATTCGGTCGACCGCGGATACACGGCTTGCCTCCGCAGATTCGCGGCTCGACTACAATGCGCTCCTCCATACCGGGCCTCCTTCTGGTTTTCAGGCTCAGGCGGCGCTGAGCTGAAACGGCGTCTTTCGGCTCGGATCGAGGTCGTGCTTGCCAACATACGAAATATGCTCCACCAGCGTCGGCAATACGGCTTGAGATCGCCATCGGCGATTCCCACCCCGTCCTGCTGTTCGGCCTCAACGACGGGTAGCCGCCGTGGCTCATAATGTTCTTGGGCTCCGGGAAGTCCGCGGCGACGACGCCGATCGCCCGCGGGTGTCCGTGCTCGTTCATCCGCATCGTTGTCCAGTTAGCCGACATGTGGATGCTCACGGGCACGTCGAGCTCCGCGCTTTTCGCATAGACCGGGTAGTACCGCCGGTCGTCCGCCGGAAGACCGATCACGAACGGGCGCAGGCTCGCGCCCCGGAACCCCGGTCCCGCACCCAGTGCTCGAGCTCCCTCACTCGGGTCATCCGTCTCAGACGTCGACGCATGCGAACGGGATGAACCGGTCTGGCCACCGCCCGGCGAGCCCTGCGATGACCTCGTTGGTCATGAATGCCTTCCGGGCGCTCGTCCGCTCGTCGAACCCCGTGACGAGCGCCTTCTCGATCCCGGCGCTCGCCATCACGTCTACGACGTCGGACCTCGTCGAGGGTCGGCGTCGTCTTCCAGAACACCCGGAGATACCCTGGCATCTCCTCGGGGAAGTTCTCCGCCGCATGCGCCACGACCTCGGGAGCCGGGACGAGCGGCGGCCACATGTCGATCACCCGCACGTCAACCATGATTCAGGCCATCCTTCGCCGGACCATCCTACCCCGAAGGCGCCACGAGAGCAACCGGCCTTCCCGAGGCACTCTCAGCCCCGGCGGACCCGCAATTGCCGACCTCTCCTCGTGCTCCCGAGGAGTAGGGAGGCAGTTGCCAGTAGCATGACCAGCACCGCCGGCCGTTCCCCCAAACGGCACCGGGATCAACTCGGGCCCTACCTCCATCCGCTCGCTCGGGTTGCCCTCGAAGTCCGCCGACTCCAACTGCAGGTAGAGCGACTGGCCGATCGGCAGGCCCCCGAGGCACATGACGTGAGCCGTCACGTCGGTTCCGTCGTGGTAGTAGTCCTCCATCACCCCGGGCTTGCTGCCCACGTGGACGATCGAGTCGGAAGGCTCATCCGTCTGCCATTCGACGAGCAGCTTGTCGCCTTGCACCTTCACGCTCGGCTGGCCGACGATCTGGGGTGGCGTGGTGTCGGGGGTAGTCGACAACTGGACGTTGCCGCTCTGGGAGGTCGTCGAGTTGCCCGCGGGGTCCGTGGCCGTGATCCGGTAGCTCACCAGCCCCCCTTCGTTCAGCCCGCTCAGGTGAACCGCATGTTCCGTCAGGTAGTCCGAGTCGACGATCTTCGACCCGAGTGCCCCCTCTCCGTGCTCCACCGCGCTCGAGGTCGGCTCGGAGGTCGTCCAGCTCAAGAAAGCGACGGCGGTGGAAACCGGCACGATCCTGATCCCGGAAACCGTGGGAGGCTCGGCGTCAGGAGCAGTTGCCGGCGTGAAGGTGCTCTGCGATGGAGCCGCCTGCGCAACACTCCCGCCGGCCGTCCTGGCGCGGATCCGGAGCTCGTAGGTCGGAGACTTGCCCGTGCCACCGAGGTCAGCGAGCTTGATCGCGATCTGGTTCCGCAGGCTCGGACCCTTCACCGAGAAGAAGGTCCTCTTCTCGCTGCCTCTCCGGGCACTGGAAACCTCGCGCACCGAGACCTCGGACTGGGCCAGGCGATCCGTCTCCCACTCGATGATCACCGTCTTGTCCGACAGATAGGTCACCTGCCCCGCATTCACGAAGCCCAGCGGCCCACTAGCGCTCTGAGCAGGCACCGAGACGCGGAGATCCTCCAAGCTGGCCGTGCGTCCGAAGAGATCGGTGCTGCGAGCCACCAGACGATAGGTCTTGCCAGGCTCGGCCCCCGTCAGGAAGACGCGGTGGACGCGCCCGAGCCCAGGGAACTCGAGGAGGTTGGCGGGATCGGCTCGCGGAGAGACGTTCTGACCTCCGGAAGGGAGCAGCTCCCACAGCAGCGTACTGCTCGCGGGGAAATCGGTCATCCACTCGATGCCGACTGTCGCCCTGCCCGAGGCCGTCTCACGGCGTTGCGCGCCCGAGACAGGCCCTGACACGATTCGCAGGCTGCCGGGTGGAGAAGCGGCCAGCGTGGAGCAACTCGCGGTGAGAGGACTACCCTCATTGCCCCAGCGGTCCGTGGGAGTCACCTGAAAGTCGTGGGCACGCGGGGAATCGAGACCGTCGAGCAGCAACTGAAGCTCCGTGGCCAGGCGCCCGACAATGGCTTGCCGCTGCAGACTTTGGCCGCTTTGCCCGTAGTCTACTCGCAGCGTGACGGGCTCGTTGGCCGCGATATCTATCAAGGCTGCCGAGGTCGTCACACTCATCGAGTCGCACTTGTTGCGTTGCATGCCCCCAGACGAGCTTCGTTGCAGGTGGCGTGACAGTGGCCGATGCGCACGGCGGTTGGCAAGGACGTGTCTCATGAATCGGCAAGGGTTCGGGGGTAAGGCGGGGCTGGCTATAGCGCTCCGGGTG
>JACPHN010000034.1 GCA_016188575.1 Candidatus Schekmanbacteria bacterium | reverse complement strand
GGCCTCGTGTTCTCGCCCGTCTGGCGCTGTGCAGGCGGGACAGAGTGGTTTGCCCGCGAAAGCTGAACGGATGGCGGCTGAGATCGGCCGGAGCACAAACCGCAAGGTTTGCAAGGACCGGGACCTGGTGGCTGGACATTGTTTGCAAGGTCCAACCGCCAAGTCGGATGTTGTAGCATCAAGCCCGTTGGTTGATTGCGAGAGCCCCGAAAAGGCCAGGTCTTTTGCGCATGCCGTTCGCCCGCTTCTCTTGCGAAGGTGTGTGCAGAAGATTCTTCCGTTCAGAACCCCCCGGCTTTAGCCGTGGGGAGACTCAGATCCACCTTGAAGCTGGTGGCGAAGTGGATGGCGTTGAAGCTGCTTCTGCGCGCAACCGCCTCGCGAATCATCTCGGCATCCACATAGAAATCCCTCTCCAGACGAGAAACCAGCTTCGCCACGTGGCTCATGCCAAGATCGGCGACGAGGTCAGCGTCCCGAGTCTGCCTGGGCGCACCATGAATCGAGCTCGCGAAAGACCCGCCAAGGTGAAAGGGGATGGCCAGATCTTCAAGCACGTCGACGACCTGGAGAATCACGGAAAGCTCTTCAGAAACCAGCGGTGTTCCTCCCTGGACCCGGGCCGTAGACGCGTTCAGCGAGCTCGTCACCGAGCAGAATCGCCGCAAGCCGCCGAGCGAGCAAGGCCGGGGGTTCGGTTGGATGACGGTCCCGAAGGCCGGCGAGTGCCAACAGGCGGGCAGTGCGGCAGGCGTCGCACGTCAGCTCGACCTTTCGCCAGGCGGGCATGCTGCTGAGAAGTGCGATCTGGACGTCCTCGGCCGTAGGGTGGGTGTCGCGGGACAGGGGTCGCGCCAGGTGGGGATCTCCTTCGCGTCGATGCAGGTGGCATTCAGCGCTTCCCGCGAAGCGAGCGGGTGCCGCAACCGGGAGCCTGGGTCCAGTATAGTCCGGCATTTCTTGTCGCGTCCATCAATACGCCGGTGCCCCTCGGGTGGTGTTCCCGAGCTGTTGACCCGGCGGGCGGCGTCCCGAGGCCTGATTCCACCGCCGGCGCGACAACGAGCTGCGCGGTAGGCGCGTCACGAAGACCCCCACCTCGCCTTCCCGCGTTTGCGGACGGAGGAACGGAGGGGGGCGCTGTCGCGTCGACTTCGGTGGTATCTTTCTCATGGACGTGCACGCGCGATACCACCGTCACGAGATCATCGGATCATGCCCGGCTCCCTGCTATCTCGGCTCCGCCTTCGCCTCCGCCTGCGCCTCCGGGGCGGCCTGGGAGCGGAGGCGCCAGCGCTATCCGTGCCGCCGCTTGCGGCCGAGGGGATGATGGGCCGCCGCTTGCCCGCGGGCGCGGTGCCGGCTCGGGTGCTCGTGATCCGCCTGCACGCGTTCGGCGACACGGCCATTACCCTTCCCGCCATCGCGGCGCTGCGCGACCGCTTGCCGGGGTCGCGCCTGGAGGTCCTCACCGACGTTCAGTCCGCCGGCGTATTCAGTGGGCGGACCGACGTGGATGCGGTGTGGACGACGGACACACGCCGCGGATCGGTGGCCCTGGCCGCGGCGTTGTGGAGACTGTCGCGAGCGCTCGCCGCGCCACCGCTCGCGGCCGTGGTCGATCTACAACGCTCGCGCTGGTCCGTAGCGTTGACGCGCAAGCTCGCACCGCCGGCGTGGGTAGCATTCGACCGGTTCGCGCCGCAGAGCGCGCTGACGAGGTATCTCGACGCGCTTGCCTGGATCGGGTTCGGCGCGCTCGAAGCACGCTGCGAAAGCCGCCTGCGACGCGCTGAGGTCGCAGTTGCCGGCGAGCTGCTGGCGAGCGCGGGCCGCGACCCCGGACGCCCGCTCGTTTGCCTCAACCCCGCCGGCGGCTGGCCCACCAAACGGTGGCCGGTCGAGCGCTACCTGTCGCTTGGCATGCAGATGCGGCGGCAGGGGTGGCAGCTCATGCTGCTCGGTTCCCGGCCCGCCGCGGCCGGGCTGGAGCGGCTGCGAGGCGCGCTGGCCCCGGAGGTGCTCGACTTTGTCGGCCGGACCACCCCAGCGCAGGCGGCCGCGTTGCTCGGCAGCACGTCGCTCATCATCTCGGACGATTCCGGTCTGATGCACCTGGCGTGGGCGCAAGGCGTGCCGACAGTGGCGATGTTCGGCGCGAGCCGGGCCGTGTGGAGCCGCCCCGAGGGCCGGCACAGTCACGTCTTTGCGAGCGAGGACCTGGCATGTGGCGCGTGCATGCGACCGGAGTGCCGGCGTGGCGACTTGTGGTGCCTGGACCGGGTGTCCGTGGACGAGGTCCTGGCGGCCGGCGCCGCTCTTTGCGGCCGCGCCGGCGCCTGAAGCCATGACGGTACGAAATCCGGTGTCGGCGGAATGTGGTTTGGAGCATGGCGAGCGCAATGCGCGTGGCATGCAGCCCGCACCTCACCACACCGCACGGGAGGGGGGAGGGCTTCAACTCGCCGACCGCGCCGGCTGGCGGGCGGCTCGCGGCGGTGGTATGCGATGGCATGAGGCGACGGCGCGACCTCCACGCGCGGTTCAGCCCGCACAACCCGATCCAGGAGACGGCCCCCTGTTCTGCACTGCGGTACCCGCCAACAAGCACGCCTTTTCGGCGCCGCGGCATGCGGGCACAGATGCGCAGGCGGTGGCGCGAACCAGCGCTCCTCCCCCCACCGGCGCGGGTGGTGGGCGGCGCCGCGCCGCTGCATTTTTTTGGCGCGCGGGCCTGCTGCTCGTCGGGCTCTTGCTGGTATGCGCCGTCAGTCCGGCGTCACCGCGATCACCCGAGGCGGACCAGCAACCCACCCCGGACGCGGCGCGGCTCGCCGTCATGCAGACCGTCGCGCTGCCGGCCGCCGCCCATGGGCTCGACGGCCGGCTGGAGCTGCTCGCGGATACCCGATTGACCGCTGCGCTTCGCGACGAGCTCTGGGGTACGGGCGGCGAGGGCGAAGAGCCCGGCTCGGGCGCTCCCGCCTCGTGGCGCGCTGCCGGATTCGCGAGCGTTGTCGACCTGCAGCCGGCGATGCTGCAAACTGTCGACAGCGCTGGAGCTGTCAGGGATCGCTGGCCGCTCGAGCGACCACTCGCCCGTATCGAGGCCGAGACGCTTGCGGTCCCCGGCCTCACGGCCTGGCTGGTCACGGTCGATTACACCACGGCGTTCGGCTCCTATAGCGGGCCGATCACGTTTCTGTTCGCGGTGCAGGACGGGCGCCTGCGCGGCCTGGAGGCGGCGGACGAGAGCGGCGCGACCGTTCCCATCAGCCTCATGCGCTCCCTCAAGACCGACTGGCGACTGGTGCCGAGGCGTGGCGGTGATGGCCAGGACATCGTGTCGGTGGCCACCCGGCCGAACCTGGAGCAGCCGGGATCGTTTGTGGTGATGTATCGACGCATCAGCTTCGACGGTAACCGGTGGACGCGTCGGCTCAGGTTGGAGGCGGGTTTTTGGGAGGCGGACGGCGATTTCCCGCCGCTCGAGAAGTTTCCCTGAGCGGCGTTGCGGGCACGCGCCGAGCGCGCTTCACAGCTCCGGAGAGAGCGGAGTTGTCCGCGAATCTTGGCGTTGGCCCAATGTGCTGTACACCATGGCGAGCGCAGTGCGCGCGGACACTTGTACAGGAGCAGCACCCGACATTCGGCCGACGCCCGAATCGTGTCGGGCGCTGTCCCTCTCGTCGAAAAGTGCGCGGCGTAGATCGCCTTTCCCCGCCGGACGCGGCTTGATCCACTCCGGCCCTGGCGTTGTCAGGTCCCGGCGGATGATTCCGCACCGCTCGAGCTTCGCGAGGCCACGTGGCGTCGTCGCAGTCGGATCTCGGGAGACCGGCCGGCTCGATGCGCGCGATGACCGCGGGAGCACCGGCTCCGAACGGCGAGCTCCCGCCGCTCGCGCCGTGCTTGCGCCGCCGGTGGCCTCGCGGTATGGGTCTAATCAAAGCTCTGCGCCCGGCATCCCTCGCCAGGCTGCGGTGGCCAGGGAGAAGGAGGGCTGACCGCTACGGCGCCGGCGGCAAAAGGAGCCTGCGGCGAAGGCGTTGGGGAGAGGAAGCGCTCGCGATGGACGAGCGGCCAGAACAGATCGGACCTTTTCGGGTGATCGACGCGCTCGGCGAAGGAGGCATGGGGATCGTCTATCGCGGCGAGCACCCGGACACCGGCCAGCGCGTGGCGATCAAGACCGTGCGTATCGCCTCCCAGGGGCTGCTCGAAAGCCTGCGCCGGGAGATCCACGCCCTGACGCGCGCGCGTCACCCCGGAGTCGTACGAATCGTGGCGAGCGGTACCCATGCCGGGCTCCCGTGGTACGCCATGGAGCTCATCGAGGGGGTCACGCTTCGCCAGTTCGCCGCATCGCTTGCGGACCGCGCAGGGACCCTGGAGCCTGCCGTGCCATTGGGCGCGCCTTCGACCGCGCTGGGAGGCGGCCAACCCGCCCGACCGTTGACGGCGACCGCACCTCACGGGCTGGGGAGCACCGCGGTCAACAGATCGGCGACGAGCGCCGGTATCAGTGCGACAGCCGCCTCGCCGGGTGCTCACGAGGCGACGTGCGCGACAGCCGCCTCGCCGGGTGCTCCCGAGGCGACGTGCGCGGCGGTGGCGCCGGCCGCGGCCGGCGGGTCCCGCGCGGCCCGGTTTGTTCCGTCTGCGTCGTACCTGCGGGGGGTGCTCGAGGTCGCGCGCCGGCTTTGTGTGCCGCTGTCGTATCTTCACGGCGAAGGAATCGTCCACCGGGATCTCAAGCCCGATAACGTCCTCGTTGGCGCCGGCGGACGGCCGATCATCGTCGACTTCGGCCTCGTCACCCACTTCACGGCCGAGGTGAGCCGCGAGGCGCTCATGGTGCAGGCGGGAGGCGCCGGCACGGTGTCGTACATGGCCCCCGAGCAGATTGCCGGGAAGCTGGTCGACGCGCGCGCGGATCTCTACGCGCTGGGGTGCATCGTCTACGAGCTGATCGTGGGCCGCTGCCCGTTCACCGGCCAATCTTCCAGTGAGATCCTCCGCAAGCACCTGGGGGAGGTGGCGGCTCCGCCGTCGTGCGTGGCACCTGGAGTTCCGGCCCCGCTTGATGAGCTGCTCATGCGGATGCTCGCGAAGGATCCCCGGAAACGGCTCGGGTACGCCACCGACGTCGCGGTCGCGATCGGGGAGATCCTGGCGGGCTTCAGCGACGGCCACGGTGGCGAGACCGGCGTGGATCCCGGGCCGCCATCGCGGCTGTATCTCTACCGGCCGGGGTTCTCGGGTCGCGGTGCTCAGGTCGAAGTGCTCCGGGAGCATGTTGGGCGGGCAGAGGATGGAAGCGGCGCGGTGGTGCTCGTGGGTGGCGAAAGCGGCGTGGGCAAGACGCGCCTGGTCATGGAGGTGGCCCGCGAGGCGGCCGCGGGCGAAGCGCTGGTGCTGGCCGGGGAATGCCTCGACGGCAGCGACCGCCCGCTGGAGGCGATGCGCCGCCCGTTGCAGGCGATCGCCGACCGCTGCCGGCACCGCGGGGCTGCGCAAGCCGCACAGGTGGTCGGGAACCACGCTCGCGTGTTGGCCCGCTACGAACCCTCGTTGTTCGCACTTCCGGGGCTCGAGGCCGCGCCCGAGCCGGAGGTCCTCAGCCCCCAGGCGGCACGCCTGCGCCTCTACGCGGCGCTGGCCGACGTATTTGGCGAGCTCGCCTGCCAGCAGCCGCCGCTCGTGCTCGTGCTCGACGACCTGCAATGGGCGGACGGCCTCACGGTCGGGTTTCTCGACTTCCTGTTGCGGGGCGATGCGCTCGAACGGAGCGGAATTCTCGTAATCGGCACCTACCGGAGCGAGGAGGCCGGGGCGGAGCTCGCGCGGCTGCTCGAGCATCCGCGGGTGAATCGGGTGGATCTGGGGCGGCTCGACGAGCTGGCCGTCGCCGGGATCGTCGGTGACATGCTCGCTCTGGACCGCCCTCCGCAGGGCTTCGTCCGGTTCCTCACCCGGCATTCCGAGGGGAATCCGTTCTTCGCGGCGGAGTATTTGCGGGTGGCGGTCGAGGATGGGGTTTTCTCCAAGAACCGGCGCGGGCGGTGGGAGCTGGCGGCGGAGGAGCAGGAGGAGGCCGCCGCGGCTGCCCGGTACGCTGGGTTGCCGCTGCCGTCGGCGTTGCGCGAGGTTGTCGGCCGGCGGCTGGACGCCCTGCCCGCGGCGGCGCGGCGCCTGGTGGACGCTGCGGCGGTGCTCGGGCGCGAGGTGGAGAGCGCGATGGCCTGGGCGCTGGCGGAGCTCGAGGAGGAAGAGCTGCTAGCGGCGGTGAGCGAGGCGATCCGCAGGCTGGTCTTCGAGGAGGCAGGCCCGGGCCGTGTGCGGTTCGCCCACGACAAGCTGCGCGAGGTGTGCTACGCGACGCTGGATGGCGAACGCCGGCAGGAGCTGCACGCGCAGGCGGCGCAGTGGCTGCGGGCGGCGCACGGCGAGGACGCGGGCGCGCTCGAGGCGGAGGTGGCGCGACACTACGATCTCGGCGGGGAGCCGGGGGCGGCGCGGGACGCCTACGGCCGGGCGGCGCGACGGGCGAAGGAGCAGTACGCGAACGAGGAGGCGCTGAGTCTCTACGGGCGGGCGATCGCGCTGTGGGAGGCGGAGGGCGCGGACGTGGCAACGGAGGCGCTCGGCGGGCTATATCGCGATCGCGGAGAGATCGCCAAGCTCGGCGCCGACTTCGGCTCGGCGCGCCGGGACTTCGAGCGGCTGGGGGAGGTGGCGGTGGCGCGCGGGGATGAACGCGGCCGCGGGGACGCGCTGGCGCTGCAAGCCGACGCGGCGTGGCGGTGCGGAGCACTGGCGGATGGCGCGGCGCTCGCGAGCCGGGCCGAAGCTATTGGCGCCGCGATGGGGGATTGGGCGCTGCGGGTCGCCGGCATGGGAAGCGGGGCGATCTGCGCGTTCCTGACCGGGGACACGGCAGGCGCCATCGGCACGTTGGAGGCCGCGCTCGACCTGGCGCGACGGGGTGGGGATCGGACGACCGAAATGCACGCGGCGGACAATCTGGCTCAGGCGCTCGGGTTATCCGGCCGCGCGAGCGAAGCCATCCCCAAGCTCGAGGCCGCCCTCGCCATCGTGCGCACAGCCGCCGGGCGGGATCGCGTTGCGAGTCTTCTGAGCAGCCTGGGCGCAGCGCGATTTCAGTGGGGAGATCTCACGCGAGCGATCGGTTGCTACCGCGAGAGCGCCGCCCTGGCACATTCGTGTGGTGCTATCGAACGCGAGGCCGACGTGCTGAACAACTTGGCGGATGTGCTCGTGGAGGATCTCGATCTCGACGCTGCGTTGTCAGCAGCGGTCGGGGCGGCGGGGCTCGCGCGGCGGATGGGCGATGCCGGGCTGGAACAGAGATCCATTCTTCACCAGGCCCGGGCACTTCGGTTGTTGGGTGACCTTCCGGGCGCCGCAGATTTGGCGAGGATAGCGCTCGACCTCGCGGTGACGACGAATTTCGGCGAAGGGAGGTTGTTCGCGCTCGCAGAACTGTGCCTTCAGTGGGTCCTGCTAGGCGACCTACTTCGTGCGAGCGACATGGTCGGAGAGATCCGGGCCGCGATCCGCGAAGACGATCCACTTTCCGGAGCGGCCGCCCTCACCCAGATCTCGCCTACGGCAGTAAGCGCCGGCGCCGCTGGCCTTGCCCTCGAGCTCACGGATGCGGCGGCGAGACTGCTTTGCATCGTGACGAGCCGCCGGTCGGAGCTCCCCTGGGTCAAGCTCATCGTTCCCGCCGTATACGCCAGTGCCTACCAGGCAGCACCGGCCCCGCACAAGACGGACCTCGCCTGTACGGGGCTGGCGCCGCACACGGGCTGGTCCCCTCGCGACTGGATATCGTGGGGTCGTATGGAAATGACCCGCCTCATGGCTTTGGACCCGGGATGGCTCGAGCCGCGACGGCTCGACCACCCGGATCGCCCGCTGGGCGTGCTCTTGCGCGGCTAACGCGGGTGCGCCGATGGGCGCCAACCTGTACCCGGCCATCAAAAACCGCTAAACTTCACCACCGCTCCGACCCCAGCTCGGTAATTGCAAAGGAGATTGCCGTCTTCGCGGAGCGCCGCGTCGCTATCTACGATCCCGAGTCCCGGCGCGTAGCTCGTGCCGTCCTTCCAGACCGCAACGGCGAATTGGTAGGGATCGCTCCCGCCGCCCGGGTTCCCGGGTTGGAGCGTTGCATACCCATCCGTCGAGGTGAGCGCGGTGTCGGCCGGCGCAAACAGCGAGTAGCCGTACTCGTTGCCTTCCAGCGCCAGCATGACGGCGGGGGCTCCGCTGATCGGACTGCCATTGGCCTCGTACCGGAGGCTGGTGTCGCACAGGCCCAATTTCGGGAGGTCCGACTCGGTCCTGTCGGTGTTCACGGAGACCGCGGGCAGGCTGCCGCTGGTGGCAACCAGCGCAACACCCCAGTAGCGAGTCGACGAGGAGTAGGTGTAGCGGGCGATCACCGCGGCTCGGCTGCCGAGTTGCGTCGAGCTGACCGTGAGGTTTAGCTTGCCATAAGCATCCGTCGTTCCCTGCGCCACGGGCGTTCCGTCCGACGCCCGGTAGAGAGCGACGTTCGCGTACGGCGCCGGTTTCAGGTACCGGTACGGGCCCGACGACACCGTGCGAGTAACCTCGATGGAAACCGATTTCCACAACCACTGACCGCTCGAAAGCAGCCCGCCGGCGTTCGCCAGCGACACGAGCCCGGCGGCGACCACCGCGCTCAATGCCACCAACACGCCGCTGCCGATACCTCGAAACCTGTATTGTGCCGACTTGCTCAAAACACCATCCTCCGCTGGTTGGTATCACGCCTCCGCCATCGCCGGTCCGGCGCCCGCCGGGCCGCGCTCACGAATTCAGATAGGCCACCTCGTTATCCGGCGGGCAAGCTCCACCCCCCGGCCCGCTGCGAAACAACTACCTCTGATTGCCCCCTCTTCACCTCCTCCCGCTCACGGTGACGCCGGCCCGAGCTCGCTCCGAAGCGCTTCCAGATCGGGATCTTCGGGGTTGATTCGCGTCGCGGCTTGCAGATACTGGCGCGCGAGCTGCAGCTTTCCGTGTGCCTGCGCCTCTCGCGCCCGCTGCAGCTCGGCCTCGAACATCGGGCGTTCGAGTCGCTCGACCAGCCGGCGATGGGCGGTGGGTATGCCGCCCGCCTCGGCGACGAGCGCCATGTTCCACAGGCTGACGGCGTCGTCGTACTTGCCATTGCTCGCGGCGACGTCGGCGGCCTCCAGAAGCGAACGTATCTGCTCGAGAGTCGCCGCCACGCGCGCTCCGGAGTGGCCTTCGCCCGTGCCGGAGCTGCCCGGCCGTCGCGCGAGCTCGAGTGCCGCTGCGAGCGAGTCGTCCTGATACGCCAGGAGCACGCTGTCGGCGGACACGTCCGCGGTGGTCTCCGCCGCGCCGGGCCACGAATCGGGTCGGGCGGGTTCGCGGTCGCGCGCGCCAGCGGTTTCGGCGGCGGCGAGAGGTGGGCCGGCATGCCGTGGCGCGGTAAGGGGTGAGGCAGGGCGCCGACCAATCTCGTCGCGGGGCTGCTCGGCCACCGCCGCGGCCGGTGTGGCGGGAACGGGGACGTTTCGTCCGGCGTCGCGGCTCGGGTGGCTGACCCACAGCAGACCGCCACCGGCGACGCCGGCGCACAGGACGGCAGCGGCGCTCGCCACCGCGAGCCACCAGCGGCGCCGGGGATCCCCGTCAACCGGCGCCAGTGCTGGCGGCGCGACCGGCACGAGCGCCGGCGCCGGTGCGCGCTCGACGCGCAGCGACACCTCGCCGAGCCGCAGGCGCTGGCCCGTCCGCAGTGGCGAGCGGGCAATGGGTGATCCCTCGAGCAAGGTTCCGTTCACGCTTCCGAGGTCCTGGATCTCGAAGCCAAAGGGGCCGCGGATGATCGCGGCGTGATCCCGCGAGATGGATTCGTCGTCCAGGCGAAGGTCCGCGCCCTCGTCCCGCCCGACGCGAATCTCGGCCTTGGCGAACAGAAACCGCGTGCCGTCATCTTCCCGCACGAGCACGAGCTGGCTGCCGTTGCCTTCTTCCGGCGCGCTCGCCGCGGGCAGGGTCGCGGGCACGCGGAGCGAACACGTGTCGGCTGCCGCGCTGGCCGGCGGGGTCTCCAGTGCGGGCTGCGTCGCGGTGACGCTGTTCAGCAGCGCCTGAAAGTCCGCCGGGGCGATGCGCCGCGTCATTTCTCCGGCGGCCTCGCCGCCGTCCGAAGCCCCGTCGGGGTCACGAAAAATGAGGTGATGGGAGCCGATGTCGATCTTAGTGCCGTGCTGCAGTCGCGCGCTCCGCACGGGTTGCTCGTCGATGCGGATGCCATTACGGGAACCGAGATCCTCGATCGCCCAGCCGCCGGCGTCGCGAGCAATGCGGGCGTGGCGCCGGGAGACCAGGGGGTCATCCAGCACGATCGTGCACCCGGCGTCGCGTCCAATGAAGAGAGGACCTTCCTCCACCTCGTGTACTTCCGCGCGCAAACCGCCGCGCAGGATCACGAGCTGGGGGGACTCGAACCAACAGCTCTCCGAGTCACCAGCGCCCGACATCAGAAACGCCTCCATGTCACGTCATATAGTCGCCGGTAAAATCCGTGTCAAGCTATTTGTTCACCGCCCCCCCCCGGCAGGCGAGGGTCAGGTCGGAGGGCGCATCGCCCTCGGCCTCACGCCGGGGGTAGACGGACCGCCTCTTCGCGCTAACGCCTGACGCTGCGCAGCGTCGTGCTGGTGTCGCGCGTCGGCGCGTAGCGCGTCGCGGCGCGGAACGCCTCGTCCGACAGCACGCAGGGGTAGCGAAAGAAGTCCATGAGGTGCGCGGGAAATGTCACGTGCAGGCTCGCCAGCGCGCCCACCAGCGGAAACGCAAACAGATGCGGCACCGGGACCCGGAGACCGCCGAGCAGAGCCAGCGCGAGCGTGAACGGCACCGTCGACCCGCCCGCGACGTTGAAGATGCCCCGCAGGTCGTGGCGATACGCCTGCTCGATGGCCTGCGCCATGTCCTCCTCGTGGATGAACTGCATCATCGGGTCAAAGCCCGCGAGGTAGGGCAGCACCGGGCTGCGAAAGAAGCGGCACATCGCGTTGCTCAGGCTCGGCCCCAGGATATTGACCGGGCGCAGTATGGCGGTGCGCACGTCCCGATTCTGCCACATCCAGGTGCTCGCGGTATTGTCGAGCTGGACCGCGTCGGCAAGCTCCGGAATCGACTGGCTGGCGCGCAGCGGCTGGTCCTCGGTGATCGGCGTGGGGTTAAATGGGTGGGCGCCGTAGACGTGAAAGCTCGACAGCACGACTACCTTGCGCACGCCGTGGCGCGCGCACGCCTCGAGAATCTTGGCCGTCCCGATGACGTTCTGGTCGAACCGCACGTACGCATTCTCGCTGGTGACGCCGCGCCGGCCAATGTGAATCACCCCTTCGAGCTCGTGCTGGCGAAACACGTCCAGCATGCGGCTTTTGGCGTAGTCCGCGCGGACGAACGCGAGCTGGGGCGGAATGTGGGGCGAGCGCGGCCGCGGATCGACGCCGATGACCTGGTAGTCCGCTTCCAGCCGCGCCGCGACGAGCCTCGCCAGGCCGCCGCACATCCCGGTGATCATGACCTTTGGCCGAGCTCCTCGGCCGCTCGACTCGCCGTTCGCGCTCATCTGAACAACCCTTTCCGCTGCCGCAGACCGTGCCCGATCATCTCACGAATGCCATCCTTGACCCGCTCGACCTTTTCGTTGATCACCTCGTCGGGCGCGTCGTGATCCCCCTCGAACAGCATCGGTTTGCCAAAGTTGAGGTAAAAACGCGTGGGCAGCGGCAACAGCCCCAGCGGCCCGAGCACCAGGCTGTGCGGCGTGACCGGAAGGTAGGGCATTCCCAGCAGGCGCGCCAACGGCTTGAAATCGTAGATACTGGGAATCGACTCTTCCGCTCCCACGATGCCGACCGGCAGGATGGGCGTATTGGTCTTGAGCGCCAGACGCATGAAGCCGCGCCCGAAACGCACGAGATCGTAGCGGTGCCAGATCGTCTTGCCGCAGCCCGCGGCACCTTCCGGAAAGACGATGATCGCGTTGTCCTGGCGCAGCAGGTGCTCGCAGTTGACGGGATCGCCGACCACCTGACCGGTGCGGTAGAACAGCGTGCTGATCCACGGCAGCGTCGGCAACCAGCGTTCGACCATGGCGCGCACGATGCGGGGCGGGCGGGCATCGAGGACCATCGACATGCCGACGACCATGCCATCGAAGGGAAGCTGACCGCTGTGGTTGCAGATGAGCAAGGTGCGGCCAGCGGGCACGTTTTCGATCCCCGTGACGACCGGGCGAAAATACCGGTAGATTTGTCGGCCGAGCGTCATGAGGAGCTTCGCGTCCTGCGGCGAGAATCCCCAGTCGTCGTAACCGAGCTCGTTGAGCTTCTTGGGCATCGCGTCCACGGCTTCGTCGATGTCCTCGCTGACGAGGAAATCGCGAATCGCAGCTCTGAGTTGAAGAACGCCGCTCACTGTGTGAACCTCCCTCGTGACCTACCGGCCGGCATCGCCGCCGCGGTCAGGTTGTGCTGAAGGGACCGCGGAATACACCATGATGCGCCCCGCATCGCGAAACGACAGCTCGACCGGAGCCGCGCTGCTGGTGGTTATGGCAATCGTCAGCGCCGCATCGGAACGCGCCTGGACGCGGATGGGGGTGCCCGGAAACAGGCGCTGGAGCTCCAGTTGCCGCAGAAAGTCCGCCCTTTGATCGAGCACGCGGGCGATCACCGCTACCTGGCCGGGAACACATTCCAGCAGGCACGTGCTGTGTGGGCTCGGGACGGTGCCTTCGAGAGTCGGAATCGGATCGCCGTGCGGATCGAAGGAGGGGTGCCCGAGCATGGCATCGATGCGCGCGAGCAGCCGATCGGAGATAACGTGCTCGAGCAGCTCCGCGTCCTGATGAACCTCGCTCCAGCTCATGCCCATGACGCGCACGAGGAAGAGCTCGACGATTCGGTGTCGCCGCAGCACCCCGGTGGCGACATCGCGGCCGGCGGTCGTGAGCAGCGCGCCGGCATAGCGGCGGTAGCGCACCAGGCCGGCCTGCGCGAGGGCCTTGACCATGGTCGTGGCCGAGGCCTGCGAGACATTGAGGCTGGCCGCGATGCGGCTCGTGGGAACCGGTTGGTCGACCCGCGCCTGCTGGGCCAGGAATATCTGCTTGAGATAGTCTTCCACGGTGCTCGTCGGCATGAAACGCGTCCACTGAGCCTCGTTCTCGGAGTCGGGAGCGCCGCGCGGCGGGCGGCGGGCGACGCGCCCACAGGCGAGGCGGCCGTGCGGAGCACTGTAGCTTGCGCTGGCCGGCAGATCAAGTCCGCGCGCCTTCCCGGGATCCACCGCCCAATCACCGCCGGCGCGACAGTGCCCCCCTCCGTCCCGCCCCCCGGTGCGGCGCTCGTTTCGCCGATGGTATCCTGATCAGTACCGCCGCGCCGCGAAACAAACCATCGACGATCATCTCGAGAAAGCGCCTACCATCCGTGATTGTGTCGCCACCAACGTGCCGCCTTGCCGTCGCCTTGCTCATCCTCACCGTCGCCAGCCGGATTCCGTGCTGCCTGGCGGCCAGCGCCGTAGTGGACCTGGTCACGGGTGCGGTGCTCCCAAAGGTGGACGGCGAGATCTCGGAATGGCAGTCGCTTCCGCCGTCGCTGCATCTCGGCCCGGAGAATCAGGTGGCAGGCAAGCAGCGGGCCACGGACAGCGCTGATTTTTCTGCTACCGTGTGGGCGCGTTTCACGGACGAGGGGTTCGTGGTTGCGGGGCGGGTAATCGACGATGCGCTTCACCTCGCGAATTCCCCGGACGAGCTCATCGCCTCGGACCATCCCGAGGTGTGGCTGGCGTTTCCGCCGCCCGCGTTTCCGCCGATCGGCTTCGCGAACCAGTTCGGCGAGGTCGCGCTCGAAACTCCCGAGGCGTGCACGGACAACGAGGACACCAATCTGTCGGAACCGGCCGCCTGCCGGGCGTGGCACGCCGACCAGGTGCGCCGCCGCGCGCTATTGAGCCGCCTGTTCGTGCGCCAGTACGGCATCGGTGCCGCCGGCATCCACGAGTACTACGCCGCGGTCGCAAGCAACCTGTTTCCGGATGCCGCGCCGTGCTGCCCGCATTCGCGGTCCAGCGTCGTGCCCGGCGCGGAGGGGTACACGTTCGAGGTGCTGATCGGCCGTGAGGACTTCCCCGCGACAGGGACCTGGCCGCTCGCCACAGCGCGCGTGCTGATCGATATCGCGGATAACGACACCGGGTCCAACGCGCAGGAGAAGTTCTTTTCGTCGCGGCAGGACCGCAAGTTCGGCGACCCTGGCACGTTCGACGCGGTGACGCTGCCGGACCCTCTGGCCCCCGATACCCGTCCACCGGTTGCGGCGCGGCTGTTGCATGGGGACGGCGGCGCCATCGGTAGCGTCTTTTACTATCCAGGCAGCGCAGCCCTCGAACAGCTCTTCGCGCTGCAAAATCTCGGGGTGGGCTATCAGTACGAGCCGAGCAGTCCGAGCCCTTCCATCGTCAAGCTCCGGATTGCGTCGGCGCCGGGCGAGCTCGAGGAAGTCGTCCGCTTCGGCGACATCGCGGTGTATACGGTGCCGACGGAGGTGAGCTACGCGGGCACGGCGCGCTCGCTGATGGCGTTTCGGGGCGACCACCTGCTGTCGAGCTACGCGCAAGGGATCTCGTCGGCGGTGCGGGCGGCGGTGCCGGCGGCGCACGGAGCGCTGGCGCTGGTCGTGTACGACGGCCCGGCGTCGCTGCTCGGGGCGGGGATGTGCGGCGTCTGTCGGCTCCTGCGCTACGAGCTCGTAAGCATCGCCGGCGACGGCGCGTTCAAGTTGGAGTGCGCCGACCGGATCATGGACCAATCTCCCGTGGAGGATGTGTCCGGGGCGATGAATCTCTTCATCGACGGCATCGAATTGTCGTGGGCCGCCGACCTGTCCGAGGTAACGCTAAAAGGATCCGTCACGTCCTACGCCGAGTCGGACAAGCCCGCGCAGGTGTTTACGGCAACTCATCGGTGGGATGCCGGGTCGGGCACGTGCGTCGCGGTAGAGCCGGCGCCAGCGGGCTCCTGAGGAGGCGGTATCCGCCGATCAATCACCAGCCGGGAGAAACACCGTGGACCAGGCTCCGCCGCCGGAACGGGCGGTCGTGATGGCCGTCGCCTGCATACAGTTCGTCAATATCCTCGATTTCGTGATGGTCATGCCGCTGGGGCCGGACTTTTGCGAGGCGCTGGGCATCCCGACCTCCGACCTCGGGCTGCTTGCGGGCAGCTACACGCTGGCGGCGGCGATCGCCGGCGTGATCGGCTCGCTCGTGCTCGAGCGATTCGATCGAAAGAAAGCGGTGCTGTGCGCGTTGATTGGACTCTCCGTGGCCACGGCCGCGGCAGCGCTGGCCACCGGAAAGCTGTCGCTGCTCCTGGCACGGGTGCTGGCGGGTGCGTTCGGCGGCCCGGCCACAGCTCTGTCGTATGCGATTGTCGCCGACGTGGTGCCGGCAGGGCGGCGGGGGCGAGCCATCGGGACGATCATGATGGCGTTCTCCGTGGCGGCGGTGCTGGGCGTGCCGGTGGGTCTCGAAGCGGCTCGTCTGGCGGGGTGGCGCGCGCCGTTTGTGGGCACTGCCTTCCTCGGCGCCGTCACGGTGCTTTTCGCGGCGCGTGTGCTCCCCTCGCTGCGCGATCATCTGGCCGCGCCGGGCGCCGGCGGCCCGGGCGTCCGCGGCATGGTTTCGCTGCTGCGCGCGCCGCTGGTGCGCTCCTCGTTCGCGATGACGGCGTTCACGCTCTGCTCCGTCTTTCTCATCATCCCTAACATCTCCGCCTACGTGCAGGAAAATCTCGGGTTTCCGCGCGAGCACCTCGGGCTCCTCTATCTGGGCGGCGGAATTGCCAGCTTCGCCTCGTTGCGTAAGGCCGGCGGCCTGGTCGATCGCTACGGCGCCACCAAAGTCGGAACCGCGGGCGCCTGCGTGCTGATGGCGACGATCTATGCCGGTTTCGGCATCTTTCCGCCGCTGATCCCCGCACCTGTCATCTTCGTTCTCTTCATGCTGTCGAGCGCCTTTCGGAACGTCGCGCATACGACGCTCACCTCAAAGGTGCCCGGCCCCGCCGAGCGCGCTCGCTTCCTGTCGCTGCAATCGACGGTGCAGCATCTCTCGACCTCGACAGGCGCCATCCTTTCGACTCACGTGCTTGCCGTCGGGGGGGACCGCAAGCTCGTTCATATGGATCGCCTGGCTCTGGTCTCCATCTCGCTGTGCGCCTTCCTTCCTGTGCTCTTCTATCGCGTCGAGCGCCGGCTCCCCAAGGCGGATCCGGCGCCGTCGGTGTGATTGGCAAGACGCCCGAGTTTCCTGAAGCCAGCGCCAGTTCGGGTGCACGGCTGAGCTGAAAGGGCGCCACGAAGCCCCCGACCCCGACCCTCCCCCCGCAAGCGGTAGGAGGGACGGAGGAGGGCGGAGGAGGCGGTGGTTTCAGGCGGTAGCCGCGCGTGGACAACGGGAGTACAATGGGGCGCCGGTTACTTACGGCTTTTCGGCCGCCCGTTCGCGGTGACCGATCTTGAAGATTCCAGGATGGTGTAGTTATGGAAGCGTTGTGGACTGAAGCGGAGGAGACGCCTGCTGGAACCGAGGCGGACGCACCCCACGTCCAACGATTGATGCAGCACGTTGTCGAGATCGTCAGCGACTCCGGCGAGGGAGCGCAGACCGCCGGGCAGATGTTCGGTACGCTCAGTGCGAAGATGGGCAATGGCGTCTGGACCGTGGAGATCATACCCGCGGAAATTGAGCCCCCGGCGCGCTCGCGCGCCGGCGCGAGCGGCATTCGGATCCGGCTCGGCCATGGTGACGTCAGTAACGCCGGCGACACGGCAGACGTGGTCGTCGGGTTCAACGAGCAGGTCCTCTACAGCCGCATCGACCAGGGCGCTTTCCGCCCGGGAACTCTCATCTTCTTGGACAACAAGTGGGCCAGCGACCCGCAAGCAGAGATCCAGGAAGCCTACGCCACCGCCCTCGCCGATTTTCGCCAGCGCGGCTACGTCGTGCGCGAAATTCCCATCGACGCCGAATGCCTCAAGCACGTCAGCGACGCGCGCAAGGGCAAGAACATGTGGGTCGTCGGCTTTCTCTGCGCACTCTACAGCCGCGACCTCGAGCTCCCAAAGAAGGAAATCGCCCGCCGCTTTGGCAAGAAGGGCGCCAAGATCGTCGAGAGCAACTATCGCCTGCTCGAATCCGGCTTTGGCTGGGCGCAGACCAACCTCGACTACCACTTCGACGTTCCGCCGCAGCCGGAGACGCACGAAAAGGTCGTCATGAACGGCAATCAGGCCATCGCCATGGGCTGTATGGCCGCCGGTATGGAAGTCTGCGCCATGTACCCGATTACTCCGGCCACGTCGGCTTCGCATTTTCTCGCCGGGACGATGCAGGAAATCGGCGGCTTTCTCCATCAGGCGGAGGATGAAATCGCCGCGATCGGCTTCGCGATCGGCGCTTCCTACGCGGGAAAGACCGCGGTCACGATCACCTCGGGACCGGGCTTCGCGTTGAAGACGGAGTTCCTGGGACTGGCGGTCATGGCCGAAATACCGCTCGTAGTCGTGGTCGTGCAGCGCGGCGGGCCGTCGACGGGGCTGCCGACGAAAGTCGAGCAAGGCGACTTGCTCGCTTCCATGTTCGCTTCTCCGGGTGACGCGCCGAAGATCATCCTCGCTCCCGCCACGATCGAGGAGTGCTTTCACTTCATGGTGACCGCTCGCAAGCTCGCGGAGACCTTTCGCGGCCCCGTGATCGTGCTTTCGGACGCCAACCTCGCCACCGGCGTGCAGCCGTTTCCCAAGCCGGAGGTGACCGAGAGCTGGATGGCTCCGCCCATCGATCAATCTCCCTGGGACACGACGACCAAGCCGTACGACTGGGATCCGCAAACCGGGCTTTCGGCGCGACCGATCCCGGGCCAGCGCGGCGGAAACTACGTGCTCACCGGGCTGGCTCACGACGAAGACAGCAAGGTTGCGTACGAATCAGCAACCAACCAGCGGACCATGGCGGCCCGCAGCCGGAAGCTCGCCGCACTGCAGCGCACGCTCAAGCCAGCCCGCGTCGTGGGCGACCCGGAGGGCGACCTCCTCGCCGTCACCTGGGGCTCTACACTCGGAGCTATCGACGAGGCGGTGATGCGCTTGCGCCGGGAAGGAGAAAAGGTGTCCTACGTGCACCTGCGCTTCCTGTCGCCGCTGGAGCCGGGTCTAAAGGAGATCTTTCAGCGCTTCCGCAAAGTCATGACCGTCGAGATCAACTACGGTGACGATCCCCAGGATCCCACCCTGCGGTGTGATGCGCCTCGATTTGCGCAGCTCGCCTGGATGCTGCGGGCCCAGACGCTGTGCGACCTTACCAGTTGGTCGCGCGTCCCCGGAGGTCCGTTGCAACCGGGTCAGATCGAGGAAGCTTTGCGCCAGCAACTCACGGCCTTGAAAGGGTAGCACCATGTTTGGATTGAAGGACGACTGGGCAGAAGAAGAGCGCCCGCGACATTTTTTTCTCGAAGACTACGAAGGGGCGATCGCGCGCTGGTGCCCCGGGTGCGGCGACCATGCCGTGCTCAGCGCCGTGCAGCGGCTCTGCCGGGACGAGCAGTTGCCGCCGGAGAAGACTGTGGTCGTCTCCGGAATCGGCTGCTCGAGCCGTTTTCCCCACTACATGAAGACCTACGGCTTTCACGGGCTGCACGGGCGCGCCTTGCCGGTTGCGTGCGGCATTCGCAGCCGCCGGCCCGATGTGCACATGTTCGTCGCCACCGGAGACGGTGACAACTGCTCCATCGGCACCGCGCACTGGGTGCACGCCGTGCGCTACAACATGAGGATGGTCGTGATGCTGTTCGACAACAACATCTACGGACTGACCAAGAACCAGACATCGCCGACGACGCATCGCGGGTTCAATTCGATGACGCACCCGCACGGCGCCTGGTTGAGCCCGCTGAATCCGCTCAGCGTGACGCTGGGAATCACCAATGCGTCATTCGTCGCGCAGACCGTGGACTGGAACCCCATCCACCTCTACGCGACGATCCGCGAGGGCTTTCACCATCCGGGACTGGCCTTTATCCGCATTCTGCAGCGCTGCCCGCACTTTACGGCAAGCGTCTTCGAGCCGATCCAGCGCGACCCGAGCCTGGTTCTGCTGCTGGAGCACGGCGACGGCATTCCCGCAAACGATACGGTCAGGCGCATCTACAAGAATCGCCAGGAGCACGATCCGAGCGACAGAAACAGCGCGCAGGCGATCGCGGACCGCGGCGACTGTTTCCCGATCGGCCTGCTGTACCGAAACAGGAACGCCGAGCGATATGATGAGATATCGGCCCGGGGGCTCGGGATGACCGGAGCTCAGAAGGTGGCCGCGGTGAATCGGATGCTGGATCGATTTTTGGTGTAGCGGGAAGCAGTGGAAAAGATGGGCGCCCAGGGAATGGTTGGATCGGGTAGCGGAAGTTGGTCGGGAGTAGGGCAATGGCGAGCGGGCACCGGCGCCGACCTGGTTAACGAAGCGGAGCGCGCAATCTGCGGGCAGGGAGCGGTATCGTCCGGCGCCCATGCCGAGGGCATCGCGGTCGCGGACGAGCGGGCGGCGACGCTGCTGGCGGCCGGCCGCCGCGGGGAGGCACTGCTGCCTCGATCGGGGCCGCGGCCGCTACCCTGGGTCCATCACCGCGTCATCCCGGGTGGCAAGCCGGCCGGCACGTGGGGTAATTTCGAGCTGGAGCCGGCGGACGCCCAGGAGGCCGTCGACCACTGCCTGGTCGCACACCGGCTCGCGGAGCTCACGGGCAGGCCGGGCTGCTGCTCGCTGCCCGAGCACCTTGCCTACGCGCCCGACGTGGCACGGGTTCCCGAGTCCTCGGTGGTGCGGGAGTGGCTGGGCGCGGTGTTGCATCCACCGAGCGACAAGATCCTCGACGGAGTGGCACTGGATCTCGTCGCGCTGGCCAATCGCTCGTTCAGCGACGTTTCGCGGTGGACGGGGCGGGCGGTGGACGCGGTGTCGGCGTATCGCACCGAGGACGCTTCGGTGTTGCTCGTGTCGCGCGCGGGAGGTGCCGCAAGCATGCGCGTGGCCGTAGATCTGCTGCGCGCCGGCGGCTGTGCCGCGGGCGCGGTTTGTCTGAGCCTGCTGCGGCCGTTTCCGCGTGCGGCGGTCCGCGCGGCCGCACTGGGCGCCACAACGGTGGCGATTTTCTCCTACCGCAGCGATGGGGCCGCACACGATGAAGTCCTGGATGGCGCCGCTGCCGCGGTGGCGGGACGTGCCGGCGAAGAGCGCAGCGTCCATGCGCTGTCCTGCGCCGGGGGGGCGGATTCGCCGGCGGTAACGGCGGCGCGGAAGGTAGCCGCGCTGGTGGGGCTCGACCCCGCGGCGATCGCGCCCGCGAGCGCCAGTGAGGCGCGCCAGTTCGTGGTCGGCTTCGCTCCTGGCGGCGCCGCCGCCGAGGCGTGGCTCTCGGGACTCGCTGCGCGCATTCATCACCGCCGCCGAGCGCAGCTCTTCTACCCCAGCAACGCCGCCCGTGGCGCCAGCATCCTCGGTTTGCGGGCAGGATTTTCGCCGTTTGTGACTTCCGAGTCCGCGCCCGGCAGGGCGGAACCGGCCGAGCTGGACCTGCTGGTTGCGACCCACCAGCGAGCGCTCCCGGCGAGCTTGCTGGCCCGGCTTCGCTCCGGTGGCACCGTGCTGCTGCTCGGCGAGCAGCAGTCGGCCGAGCAGGCCTGGCATGAGCTCGACGCGGCGCAGCGAGCCGCCCTCCGGGCGCGCGCCGCCGAGGTACGCTGGTTGCCCACTGAGGCGCGCGCAGACGCGATCGCGAGCGGCGAAGAAGCGCTCCGGGCACTCTCCCACGGCGCGGCGATGCCCGTCGTCGAGGGCGCATTGGGGGCGCCGGACGCCGCTACCGGCGGCGCCGGCGGTGACGCGCTGCAGCGCTTCGTCGATGCGGGCCGCGCCGCCGCCGTGGCGATCACTGCAGACGTGATGGCCGCCGAACCACCGTCCTCAAGGGCGGCGGGAACGGCGGGAGCCGAGCGCGAGCCGTGCGTCACGCTGCCGGCACCCGCCGGCGACGAGAACGGCTCCGCGGTCGACTGGGAGTTGCACGTGCGCCGCTTCTACAGCTCAGGGACAGCCGTTCCCGCCAAGCCCGAAGCGTTTACGCCGCGGCCGATCATTCCCGCGGTGGCCATGGCGCTGTGCGGAGACCAGGACGCCCACGCATCGTACCCCTACTTCTTGCCGGCGGTCGGAGCCGCTGCGAAGGCCGCCGCGGAGGTCGCGCCGCAGCCTCTCGCGGCGCTCCTCGAAACCGCAATCGCCGCCGCCTCGTCGGCGGGTCACGATCTATCCTTCCTGCAGCTCCACCGCGCGCGGTTGCTCGCCGCCATCGCCCGCACCCTTGCCGAGCGCGAGTCGCCGGATCCCGTGGACGTGACCGTAGCCTTCGATCGGGGATGCCAGGCCTTTACCGCGGCCATCGACGTGAGTGAGCGCGGCTCGCAGCTCGTTCGCGAGGGCCTCGCGGCCGTGCGCGCTCAGCTCCCGGCGCAGGGATGCCTCGTTGGCCTGGACGCCTACACGGTGGAGGCGTTTTACAGCGCGGCGCTCAATGCCGTGCGCCGCGAAGCGGTGGCGCGGGTCATCAGCGATGCCTGCCAGATCGAGCATGCGCTCGATCGGCTGCTCAGCGTCGATCGCGCTCTGGATCCCGAAGCCTTGTCCCCCGCGGCAGTGGCCGACGGGTTGGGCGGAGGCGGCCTGCTTTTCGACCCCGCCGCACTCTCCTCGACGCTGCCGCGCAAGCGCGGTTCCCGGCGTATGCCCGAACGCCTGCGGGAAATGGTCAGCTGGAGCTACGACACGATTCAATCCTTCCTCGCCAGGTTCGAGAGCGACATTCCAGACTGCGTGCTGGTCCATTCCGGCAACCTGTCTCGCGCCGTTCGCCTGCCAGCGAACGCCATGCTCGAGCACGCCGATCCGTTCGGCGCCGCGATCGGCGTCTACGACGGCTGGGTCGCTCACCTCTCCGACCTGTTCCGCGCCTTGCGGTTCGGCCGAAAAGTGGCGGCGGGAACCCTAGACCTCGATGCTGGCCCCGCGCCCCTGCCGCCGTTCCGCTACGAGACGTGCTCGCCCGACGAGCTGCTGCTGGTGCCACCGGTGGTCGTGGTCGAGCAGGCGGAGAGCGACGCCACGGAATCGTTGTCGTCTTTGTCGTCGCTGTTGCGCTCCGGACGCCCAATTCATGTGTTGCTCACGCAGTCCATGACGGCCAACGACGGCGGCAGCGCGGCGGCTCCAGCTCATCACGCCGGCCTGGGATTCACGGCCGTCGCGCACCGCGAAGCGTTTATCGTGCAGAGCAATCTGGCGACTCCGGGTCACCTGCTGCGTGGCCTGCTGCAACTGGTGGTGTCCTCCGGACCGGCCGCCGCGCTCATCGGCGAGCCCGCCTGGGATGAGGCCGGGCACCCGCAGGTGCTCGTCGCCGCCGGCCACCATGCCCGCGCGCTGCCCAGTTTCGTCTACGACCCGGCCAAAGGGGAAAGCTGGGCGACGCGTTTCGATCTGGCGGAGAACCCCGACCCCGAGCTGCTCTGGCCACGAAAAACCCTGAGCTATCTCGATGGCGACGGGCAGGAAGCGACGCTCGAGGTCGCCTTCACCTTCGCGGACGCCGTCGCCCTGTCGCCGCGCCACCGTGACGCCTTCTGGGTCATCCCGCGCGCCGCGTGGAGCGACAAGCAGGTTCCGCTTGCCGATTTTGTCGCCGCTACGGAAGAGTCCAGGGCCGCGACGATTCCCTTCATCTGGGTCGTCGACGAGCGGCAACAGTTGCAACGGGCGATTGTGCGTTGGACCCTTGCATACAAGACGCGGGACCGCATGCGAACCTGGCGCCTCTTGCAGGAGCTGGGCGGCTACCAGAACGTCCACGCCCAGCGGGCAGCAGCAGCGACCAAGGAGGTCGTGACGGCGGAGGCGGAGAGCGAGCGGCGCCGGCTACTGGCCGCACACGAGGCGGAGGTCGCCGCAGTCAAGGAGGCCGCGATCACCGAGGCCGTCGAGCGCATGGTCGCGGTGCTCCTCGACTCATCCGAGCCGTTGTTTGGCGGCGCGGGGCCGGCAGTGAGCTTCGCGCCGCCTGCGGTGAGCATTCGGCCCGCGGCGGAGCTGCAACCGCAAGCGCCGGCACCCGAGGCGGCCGTCGCCGTCACGGCAGCTCCCGAGCCCGAGCCCGAGTCGGAGCTGTCTTTCGATCAACCCTACATCGAGTCGGCGCTCTGCTCGAGCTGCAACGACTGCGTGAAGCTCAACCCGCTGATGTTCAAATACAACGACAACAGGCAGGCCTATCTGGCGGACACGAGCGCGGGGACTTTCGCGCAGCTCGTCGAAGCCGCCGAGAAGTGCCCGGCGCGGTGCATTCACCCCGGAAAGCCGCAGGGTGCGGCGCAGGTATCGCCGGAGTTGCTGGCCCGGGCGGCGGTCCTCAACTGAGGCGCGAAAAGCGGAAAAGAGAAGCGGAGAGGCCATGGCAAGCTGGGCAAGATCTGCGGTGGAATGGTTGTGGCGTGTGGGCCGAGGCACGGGGCGGCAGGAGCTCGTGGCGGCAGGGGCAAGCGGGCCGAGCGTGACCGCGAGCGGGGCAGAGATCGCGGTTGCGGTGGCGGCGCACGTTTGTGATGGAATCTTTCTGGACTGTCACGAGCAGCGCCCGCAGGAAGCGGTCTGGAGCGTCGACCCGCGACACGTCCCGGGTAACCTTTTCGGGCGCCCACCGGGAGCGCACGTCTATGGGGACAGCGGCGCGGCGCTCGGGGCTGCGGCGGGGCTGGCCATGACCGGCGGTCGAAGCGCTGCCTTCCTGTCGGGAGAGCGCGTCGCGGCGCTGGCCGCGGAGTTTCACGAATTGGCGACGCGCGGTATTCCGTTTGTCGCCTACGTCGCCGACACCTGGGCGCTGGATCGGAGCGCCCTGTTCACGATCGCGAGCGGTTTTCGCCTCGCTCCCCGAAACGCGCAGCAAGTTGCGGACCTCAGCGCCATCGCGCACCGCGCTGCCGAGCTGGCGCTCGTGCCCGGCGTCGTGGCCGTCGACGCGGCGCAGATGAATGGGGCTCGGGAAGGCCTTGAGATCCCGCTGTCCGACGTCCTGCGCCGGTACCTCGGTGCCCCGGACAGCGACATGGTGCCAGCGACGCCGGCTCAACGGCTGCTTTTCGGCGACACGCGCAGAAGAGTGCCGGCGTGGATCGACCTCGACCGGCCCATCGCCACCGGCATGAGCTGGCAGAGCAAGGACCTCGCCGCCGTCTTGGCCGGCCGCCGCATCTTCGTAGATGACTACGTGCGAGAAGCGCTGCATCAGGCGAATGACGAGTACGCGCAGCTTACCGGGCGGTCTGTCGCACCCCTCAGCGCCTATCGGCTGGACGTCGCAGCACCCGTCGCCGTCGTTCCGGGAACACTCGCGGAGCGCCTCGAAGGCGCTGCACAGCAATTGTTCGCTGCCCACGCCGTCGCCTTCGGGGTGCTGGGTATTCAGTGGTGCGAGCCGTTTCCAGCGCGCCAGGTCGCCATGGCCTTGCAGCACGCGCGCAGCGTGGCCGTGGTGGGTGACGCCAACCTCCTGCAGGCGGTGCGCGGCGCGCTACGCGGACGACCGGTGGCGCTGGTGGAGATCCCGGCGCATGCGGCCGCGGCACCATCGACCGAGGAGCTTGCCCGCGTCCTGAACGAAATCGCCGGAGGGCGCACCGCGGAACGTCTGTTTCCAGCCATCAGCTCGCCCGGCGTGGCGACTTCTTTCCCCAAGCGGAAGGTGCTCCTCGAGGATCTCGCCGCCGGGTATGCCCGGCTGACCGACGACGCACCCAAGGGGCCGGTCGTTGAAGTCGCGCCCGCGCCAGGGGCGGACGCGGGGACGGTGGTCGCGGGGACGGCGGACGCGGGGACGGCGGACGCGGGGACGGTGGACGCGGGGACGGCGGCCGGCGAGACGAGCGCGGACCGGAAGACGGTAACGCCGCTGCCAATGGCGCTGCGCCGGCTGGGGCGCCCGGGGCGCCAGTATGACAACGTGGCCGCGTTCTGGGGAGAGGTCGTCGAACCCGCGCAGACCGGCGACCCGACGATGGCGGTTCCCGAGCCTCGCCTCGCGCTCGGCGTGTCGCCACCGAGCACGTCGACCTTCTGGCCACGCGGCGGCAGCGAGGCGACGACCCTACCGATACTGGATCCGCAGAAGTGCTCGGGATGCGGCGCGTGCTGGCGCGACTGCCCTGACGCGGCGTGGGCGGCGGCGATGCTCCCGGTAGAAGCCGTGCTGGTCAGCGCCATGGACCGGTGCGGGCCGCTCGGAGAGGCGGAGGGAAAGCTGCGGCGCATGCTCAAGCAGGTCGCGGGGCGAGCGGAAAGCGAGCTGGCCAAGACGGCAGCCAGGGTGGCCGAGCCCGAGCTGTTCCGGGATGCGTTCGCGTGGACGGCCCAGAAGATGGGACAGAGCGAAGCAGAACGAAATTTGCTCGCGGAATCATTCGAGAGGGTCGTGGCAGGGTTGGGCGCGCTCCCGGCCATCGCGACAGAACGCTTCTTTCACACTCCTCGGCGCGAGAAAACGGGCGGCGCCGAGCTCCTACTGCTGGCGCTCAACCCCCAAGCCTGCCAGAGCTGCGGCGTATGCATCGACGAATGCACGGACGGGGCGCTCGCGAGCGAACCGCGATCGGCAGCCCGTGAGACCACTGCGTGGACGGGGTGGATAGCGTGGGAGCAGGTGCCGGACACCAGCGGGGCGGCGATCGAGGCGGCCACGAGCTCCGAAAAAGTCGGGAAAATGGCCGGAATCCTGCTGTCCAGGCATTGTCAGCTCGCCCTGCCCAGCGGTGATGGTGCCGAGGCCGGGTCCGGCGCCCGTCTCGCGCTGCGGCACGTCATCGCCGTGACCGAGTATCGGCTTCAGCAGCGCCGCCGGTTTCAGAGCGCGGAGCTCCTCGAATCCTCCGCCCAGCTCAGAAAGAAACTTCGCGAGCTCATGATCCAGGCGCTTCCGGCGGAAGATATCGCCGCTCTGGACAGCGTACTGGACGGCGCGAGCGGCCGCCGGACGTCGCTGTCCGGGATCCTGGGAAGACTGGACGATGCCGGGAAGATGGCGCAGGTCGATACGCGCAATCTGCGGTTGCTCGTGTCGTTGATTCAGGAGCTCGAGGCGGGCCATGCCGCAATTGCCAGCGGGCCGTCGGGACTGGGCCGCGCCCGCTATGCCGTGGCTGTGCTCGGCCCATTGGGTGCCTGGCGGTTTGTGTTTCCGTATAACCCGTTCCAGGTACCGGCGCATTTCGCGGCGACCCCGGCGGCCGCCGCCGAGGCGCTGGGAATCGCGGAAGGACTGCTGCAAGGCGACGCCGCTCACGTGCGGCTCGTCCAGCGCGCCGCGGCGGCGGCGGATCGTCTCGGGCCGGACAGTTTGGCCAGGGACGGTGAGCTCAAGGCTCTCCCATGGCGGGAGCTCGGAGGCGAGCTGCTGAGCAACGCAACGCCGCTGCTGGCGGTTGCGCACGTGGATTCCACGACTGGTGCCGAGCTCGCGAACCTGCTCTCCCTGCTGGCGTCCGAGCTGCCCATCAAGCTCGTTCTTCTCGATGGCGGCCTCTCCGCCGCGGGGAGTGCCGCGGCCCTGGATCTGCGCGCTGCGGCGCTGCGTCATGCTCACGTCATCGCCAGCTCTCCGGGTGCCCCCGACCACCTTTTCGAGGGTGTATCCAGTGCGCTCGCGTTTCCGGGTCCGGCGCTGATTCACCTGCACGCGCCGAGCCCGGCGCGGCATGGTTTTCCCACCGCCGAGTTGCTCGGCCGCGCACGGCTGGCGACATCCTGCCGAGTTCACCCCCTGTTCGAATACGACCCCCGCAAACCTGGTGCGTTCGGCTCGCGCTGCACCCTGGCGGGCAACGCCGCTCCGGATCGCGACTTCGCCACGGACAACCAGAACCGCACCGTGACGCCGCTGGATTGGGTGCTTCAGGCCGAGTCGTTGCGTTCGGAGTTGCGGACGGCAGCGGCGCCGGCTGGCGAGCGGCGCATGCCGGCTGAAGAGTGGCTGCGCCTGCCCTGGTTCGCGCGCACCGAGAAGATGCCCGCGGTGACCCTCCCGGACGGCCAGACCGCCGAGCTGTCGCCGGATCTGGCTCGCTGGTGCGCCGAGTGCCTGGATGCCTGGCGCGCGCTCCAAGAGCTCTCCGGCGCCGTTGCAACGCCGTGGCTCGCAAGCCTGCGCGAAGCGGCCCGCGCGGAAGCGGAAGCGGAGTTTCGCGCCGAGCTGGAACGTGAAAAGGCAGCGTGGGAACAGAAGCTCGCGACTCTCGAGGCGGAGCAACAGGCGGCGATTACGCGTCAAATTCGCGACCGCCTCATGCTTATGGCGGGAAAGGTCCCATCGCCTTCAGGGGCTCCGACTGGCGGCGGAGACGCGTCGGGATGACGGCAGTCCTGCGGTCGTCTCTGTTTCGCGGGGTCGGCGCGCTGAGCGCGGTCGCTCACGGAAAGAGATTCCACGGCGCCCTGGCGCTGGCGGTAGTGGTGCTGGCGTTGCCGGCCTTCGGCGTAGGGTTCCGCGTCGACGACTATTTGCACCAGTCGATTCTGCTTGGAAAGGAACCAATCTCGGGGCGGCGACCGCCGCTCTCCAGCTTTTTTTCGTTTCTCGACGGTGACAGCCGGCGCTCGGAAGCGCTGCGCTCGGCGGGAATCGTGCCGTGGTGGATGCCGCTGGACCTGCGCGCGAACCTGTGGCGTCCGGTTAGCGCTTTGACGCATGTCGCCGACCATGCGGTGGCTCCGGGCTCGGCGGTGTGGGCGCACGCCCATTCGCTCCTCTGGGCCGTGGCTCTGGCGCTGCTCGCGTCGATCTGCTATCGACGTGTGTTCGGGACCGGCGAAGCCTGCGGAGCTCCGGGCGTCGCGGTCGTGGCCGCCGTGATCTATGCGCTCGACGAGGCCAAGGGCTGGCCGATCGGCTGGGTTGCCAACCGCAACGCTCTGATCAGCGGCGCGTTTGGCATCATGGTTCTTCTCGCTCATGACCGGTGGCGGCGGAGCGCATGGAAGGTGGGGGCGGTCCTCGCGCCTGCCCTGCTGTTTATCGGGTTACTGGCGGGAGAGGCGACGATCGGCATCACTGCGTATCTGTTCGCGCACGCCATGTTCTTGGATTCGGGCTCCCTCGCGCGGCGCCTGGCGTGCCTGGTGCCATACTCCATCGTCGTCGCGGGTTGGCGGATCCTGTATGGCGCGCTCGGCTACGGCACCTCCGGTTCCGGTCTGTACGTGGACCCGGCCGTGGAACCGCTGCGCTACTCGCTGCGGCTTTTTGAACGGATTCCAGCGCTGCTTGCCGATCAGCTCATCAGCTTCCCTTCGATCCTGGTGGGCTTCCTGCCGGGAACCGCGGCGATCCCGGTGGCAGTGGGGTTGACCGTAGCACTGGCGCTGGTGGGTCGGGCCTTTTTTCGTTCTCTCCGGAATTCCGTGACTGCGCGGTTTTGGGCATGTGGGATGATGATCGCGACGCTACCGATAGCAGCGACCATGCCCGCGCCCCGGCTCCTGACGTTCGTATCTCTCGGGGGCTCCGCGTTGGTTGCCGAGGTCATCGTCGTCTCGGCGGCGGCCTTCCTGCGATCGCGCATGATGATCTCCGGCGTGCTGTCGCCGCGAACCCGTCTCGGTGGCCGGTTTGCAATGGCGCTTGTGGCGCTGCACTTGCTCTTTGCTCCGATGGCGCTTCCCGTGCAGGTCTACGCGATCCGCCCGCTTGGCGAGCTCATGGTGGAGAGTTGCGCGGCAAGCGTTCCCGCAGATGGCTCCATTCGCGAGAAAACGGTGGTATTTCTGAACAGCAGCGATTTGTGCGTTGGCTATGTACACTTCATTCGCGCCGTCACGGCACAGCCGATGCCGCGCAGCACCATTCTGGTCGCTTCGGCGCTGTACGATCTCGAGGTGACCGCGGTGGACGAGCAGACTCTGGAGATCGAAGTTGCCGCCGGCATGCAGTCCAGCCCGGCCGATACGCTGCTGCGGGGCGCCGACAACCCACTACCGATCGGCGAGCGGATAGCCGTCTATGGGGCCTCGTTCGAAATCACGAGCTGGAACGAAAATCGCCTAGTCGATCGCTATCGGGTGAGGTTTGATCTACCGCTGCGGGACCCGCGGATGCTCTTCGTGGCATCTCGTGGCGGGACCGATTCCGTCATGGTGCCTCCGGCGCCTGGCGAGACGGTGCGGCTGCCGAAGGTCCTGGGTCTATGACACGGGTGGCTCAGGGTATGACGCGAACGTGCCGATGGTGGCTCCGGATACGTGCGAGTGCGGCGGAGGCGCCAGGGACGCGGGTGTGGAAAGGTAAGGAACCGTAACCTGTGTCAAGCACCGAGGCCGAGCGAGAAGGCCGCCGGCGAGGAGCGACGACGAAGCGTATCAATGGAGCGATACGGTGAGGAGGAGAGACGAAGCCGGCGGCCTTCGCAGCCGGCCGAATGCAACAGTTATTTCGTTACGGATCCTAAAGGGCCGGGCGGCTGAACGGCCGGTGCGAGAGGAAACGGGTCGCGGCGCGAAGGTGAGCCGCGGGGAGCCAGGTCGGTGCGAGAAACGGCAGCAGACGAACCCACCAACACCGAGATCAGAGAGCTTGCGAAGCTACTCTTCAGCCCGGCTGCGGCGACGCGTGCAACCGCGGTGGAACGGCTGGCGAAGCTGGGTGGTCGCGGGAGGGAGCTTGCTCCCGAAATCATTGCCAGGCTGGACGACCGCAGCAAGAGTGTTCGGCTCGCGGCAGCGGCGGCGCTCGGTGCTCTTGGAAGCCACGCTGCGACGGCGGTGGAGCGACTCGCGGCGGGATTGCAGGCCGCGGATGCCGACGAAGTTGCGGCGTACGCAGCGGCGCTGGGGCGCATTGGAGGAGCGGCGATCCCGGCCACGGATAGCTTGATTGCGTTATTGTCCCGGGACGACTCGCGGGTCGTTGAAGCCGCAAGGTACGCGCTGGCGAGGCTGGGCAGCAGAGCCGTTCCGGCGCTCGTCGACGCCCTTGCCGAGTCGCGGGCCGCCAATCCCGCTGATGCGGCGAGTGCGACGATGGCACGATCTTCGGTGGCACCGGCCACGGGGTGCGCAAAGACGATACTCGCGGCGCCAGCGACAAGGACATCCCAGGCGGCGGCCCTGAGAGAGGCGCCGCGATCGACATCGAAAAGTGTTGCGGAGCACCTGGTCATCCTCAGCAAGGAGCGGCTGGTTGCGCACGTGATTGACGCCGTTTCTGACGTATTCGCGGCCACCGGCCTGCCTGCGGTGAGTGCTGGACGTGAGCAGGAGCTCGCGCCGAGTGCGGCTCCGCGCAGCGATATCACCGCGCTGATGAGCGTGACCGGGAAGCTGTTCGGGTCGGTCATGATGAGCATGCCGCGAAAGCTCGCCTGCGAGCTGGCGGGTGCCATGCTTGGCGAGGAATTTTCGGAAATGGTGCCCGAGATTCCCGATGCAGTCGGCGAGCTGCTCAACATGACACTCGGCAAGATCCGCGTCGGCCTCGAGCGCGAGGGCATTGCTATTGATCATTCGTCTCCCGAAATCGTGGTGGGGCTCGATGTCCGCGTGATGACCCGCGGCACCGGCATCAACAGCATGCTGCGCGTGCCCTTCGCCTGCAGAGACGCAGAGCTGAGCGTCGAGGCCCTCCTGGCGTCGGAGGTGGCCGCGCCGTCGGCTTTGGTGGTGGCGGATGCTCCAGTCGGCGCGGCGAAAGCGCCGGCCGCGCACCCCGTCGATGCGGAAATCGTCATCGCCAATACAGGGGTAGTGAGGCCGGCCTTCCCCACCTCGGCACGCCGGCCGCGCTGGTCCAGCGACCTGTTGAGCGACGCCGTCGAGCGGGTGTTCCGTAGCCTCGGTTTCCCGGACATTCGCGCCGGCAAGCCCCTGGAGGTAGACGTTCGCTTTCCCGGAAAGAGCGAGATCTCCGCGACCGTTTCAGTTTCTGGGGTGCTTACGGGCATCGTGCTCGTGGGCATTGGCCGCGATGATGCGCTGGCGCTCACCCGGGTCATGCTGGGGGGGGACATCGAGGACGCCGAGCTGGACAGCGTTGATGCGACTGGAGAAATCGCCAACATGATTGTTGGGGAGCTGCGAAACCTCTTTCGCGACCTCGGTGCTCGCATCGACCAGGGGCCGCCACATGTCGCCGTGGGAGACAATCATCAGGTCTATGCCAACGTGTCGCGGGCAAAGACGATTCTCCGAGTGCCGATGAGCTGGGACCAGGGCAAGATTTTTCTCGATACGGTGCTGGTGAACGCGGCGGGCATCCACCCGTGGAGCTCGGGGCTGCTGGACTGACTGGCGACGGGGCAGGGGCAAGACGACGTGCTTGCCCGTCCGGCGAGCTAGCCGCGTCCGTTGCCGCCGCTGAAGCGCTCGAGGAGCTGCATGAGTGCGACGGTGTTAGCGGTGAGCGCCTGGGTGTGCGCCTCCGGTGGGCTGAGCGTCGTCATTTTCGTTTCCACGCGATAGGATGTGGGACACGGCGCCGACAGATCCTGAATTCACCGCTGGTCGACTGCAAGCTGCGCGGAATGTGCATCACGAAAACCCCCCACCTCACCTTCCCCAGCCCGTGGGGGAGGGACGGAGGGGGCCACTGTGTCGCCGGCAGTGAATGAGCGGTCGATTCAGCAGATGGTGTCGTGTTGCCGAGGAAAAGGGGGCGTGCAATGCCAGGTTGGTGTGCGGTTCTTCCAGCGGTCGAGTGCGGCCCACGAATCGCGATCCTGTCGCGGCTGCTGATTCTGGCTGCCATGCTCACGGTCAGCCCTGGGGGCGCCGCCGCCGTAGAGATTCCTCTTCCGGCGGTCTCCGCGTTCGGGGCGACCGCCGGTGACGCCACGGTCACCTTGACATGGGCCGTGCCGGAGATCGACACCGGTGGGAGCAGCCACGCGGTCATGCTGCGGCGAAGCACGTCGGGCTACCCCACGAGCGCGGCAGATGGCACCGAGGTCGCGTTCGCGGTCGCACCACCGTATCTCGACGCCGACGTCGACAATGGCGCGACCTATTTCTACGCCGCATTTCTGATGCCGCTCGCCGCGGCCTCGCCGGTGCTCAGCCCGGACACTTCCTGGGTGGAGTCGCCGCCCGCTTTCGCGCGCGCCACCCCAATGGTCGGCCGCAACGATGAGGAGGCTCCGCAACTCGTCTGGGGACCGTTTGCCATCGGCGGAAGCTGCGTGGCCGACTGCGCAACCGCGGCGGCCGCACTGCTGACCTGGGAGCTCAACGAACCAGCGGCGGCGACCATCAACTACGGGACGACCACAGCCTACGGCAAGTCCCGGGAAGCGCCCGGTATCGCCACCCACTATCGGTTCCTCCTCGCTGATTTGATCCCGGGAAGCGTGCATCACTATCAAGTCTGTGCCACCGACCCCCGCGGCAACCGCGCCTGTTCGGCCGATGGGGCGTTCCTGGCGCCGGCCGCGCCGGGGAGCGATACGGTCACCCTGGGCGTACGCTACGTCAACGGTCACACTGACACGACCGCGGTGCTCAACTGGTTCACGAGCGCGCCCACCACCGCGGAGGTAAGCTACGGAGCGACCGAGCAGCTCGACCGCGCAATACGGTACACCGCCTACGACACGTACCACCGCGTCGAGCTGTCCGGGCTCGCTCCCTCCACGACCTACCACTTCCGCCTTGGCGGGACGAGCCCGGAGGGCGCTGCGGTGACCTCGCCGGACTACACGTTGCGCACTCTGGCGTCACCCGACGCCGGGTCGCCGGCCGCGCTGGAGGTGATCTGCGACTCGTACACGGTCAGCACCGAGGAAGCTCTGTTGGGGTTGCTGTCCGATGAACCGACGACGCTGGCGGTCGGCTACAACCGCCTGACAAATCCCTGGCCACAGGATCGGCGCGCCGTGGACCTGCTGCCGCGGCGCCGCCATCGCATGCTGTTGCCCGACCTCGAGGCCGGCGAAACCTACCGCTTTTCCCTGAGCGTCACGGACCGCTGGGGAACGTCGGGCAACGACACGAGCCGGACGTGCGCGACGCTGTCGGCACCGCCGTTACAGCCGACGCGGGTCCTCGAAGGCCCAGTCGTGGATGCCCGGCGCGCGGGGCAATCGTGGGCGGTGGTTTCCTGGCGGACCGACCGCCCGACTGACAGCCGCCTGTGGTACGCCGTGGAACCTGTGACGGCGCGGCCTGGAGTCGCGGAGCGCCGCGGCGGGTTCGAGATCAAGGCCGCCATGTTCGAGCGCCAGGTCGGCTGGCGGCGCGCCCACAGCGTGCTGCTTACCGGCCTACAGCCGGCGACGCACTACCGCGTGCGCGCCGGCGGGGTGGACCTTTTCGGCACCGAGGTCGAGTCGGATGACGTGATCTTCTCGACCTGGCCCGCGACTACGACCCCGTCCCCGTGCTACTTCGACGGCGGAGCGGTCCGCTACGTGAGCCCCGACACCGCCGTCATTCAGTGGGAGCACTGCCAGCCGCTGCAGTCCGAAGCAGCGCTGGCGGTCACCTCGTCGCCGGCGGCCTCCCCGCAAGCCGCGCGGACGCCGGCGGTAGCGCGCCACGTATGGGATTTTACCTGGCCAATGGAGGACCCCGGCACCCGCCTGCGGGCAGTCGTGACCGGCCTTGTGCCGGACACGGAATACACCTTCGAGATTCACTCCTGGAGCTCCGATGGCGCGAGCATCACCTCCCGGCCCGCGGATCCCACGTTCACGACGCCCCTGCTCACGGATGCCGCGCCGCCCGTCGTTGCCGACCTGACTGGCGTCGCCGCCGCAAACACGGTGGTCCACCTCGCCTGGGGCGTATCGGAGCCTGCCGCCGCGGTCGTCCGGTTCGGCGACACCAGTGAGCTCGGCAGTGAGCTCGCGGAACCAGAGTTTTCCACAGCGTTCTCGCTGCGGCTCAGCGGGCTCGAACCAGGGAGCACCTTCCATTACGCCATCGACGTTACCGATGCTGCGGGAAACGCCGCCGCCGGTGCGGCAACCGGGCAAATTCCGCTGCCCGTCGACCCGGACGTGACGGGGCCCGTGATTACTGCCGATCCCGTCGCTTCGCTGCTCGGCGGTGCTGTCGTGGTAAGCTGGGAAACGGACGAACCGGCGGATTCCCACGTCTGGTGCGGGACCGACCCGAATAACCTCGATCTCTACGTTCAGGACGGAGTGGACAACGTCGGCCACGAGATCCGCCTTTACGGGTTGGTCGCGGGGGAGACGTACGAATGCGAGGTCCAGTCGATCGACATCGAGGGGAACCTCAGCGCGCGGCGCGCCGTCGGGACACTGCCGGGGCTTCCGGTGCCGGTGAGAAACTGGCCCGTGCTACTAGGGGTCGCCGCGGCGATTTCGGGGCTGATGCTGAGCGCGGCGCTGCGGCGCTGGCGCGGCACCGCTGTCGCTGGCCGGCGCCGGTAAGGATCCGTAACGAAATAGCTGTGTCAAGCACCGAGGCCGAGCGAGAAGGCCGCTGGCGAGGAACGACGACGAAGCGTATCAAGGGAGCGATACGGTGAGGAGGAGAGACGAAGCCGGCGGCCTTCGCAGCCGGCCGAATGCAACAGTTATTTCGTTACGGGTTCCAACTCGGCTCGCCAGGCTGCCGGGATGTCGGCGAGCGCTTCTCCGGCGAAGAGCGGGCGGCCCTTGCTGCTGCCGAGCACGGCCCGGCGCAGGCGCGCAGCGGCCTGGCCGAGCTCGCTGTGGCGGCCGACGTCGAGCTGGTGCACCATGGCCTCGACTGCGGCAAGATGCTCGGTAGCGCTCGCCGCCGCGGCCAGCGCGAGCGCCGCGTGACCCCGCTCGCAGCGGCATAGCGCGGCCGCGACCACGTCACCGCCGTCTTTCAAGAGCTCTTCCGCGCGCATGACCAGCTCATCGGGCCGGTGCGGCTCCGCGCCCCCCCAGCGCTCGAGCCGGGCCCAATGGCACAGCGCAACTACGGCCACGTGGCGGTTGCCAATCTCCCGATTGATCGCCAGTGCGTCCTCATAGAGCGCCTGCGCGGCTCCCCGCCGCGCGGCGTCCCGGCAGACGTCTCCGAGGTTGAGCAGGACGATGGCTTCGGACCGCCGGTTGCTCACCTCCCGGTGCATGGCCAGGGCGTCGCGCAATAGCTTCTCGGCGCGCGCGAGCTGCCCGTCGCGGCGCAGGAGCAGCGCGAGATCCCCCATGGCCGCGGCCTCGGCGATCCGGTCGGCCTCGGCGCGGTGAATCAGCAGTGCCTGTTCGTAGAGCGCGATCGCCGCCGGCTGATCGCCGCCATCCGCAGCGGCGCGCGCGAGGTTCGCAAGGGCGATGCCCTCGTTGCGGCGATCGCCAACCGCTCGGTGGATCTCCAGCGCTTGCGTCCAGAGCCGTTGCGCCTGTCGCGACTGGCCGCGCTGGTAGTTGATGATTCCGAGCGAGCTGAGCACGACCCCTTCCTGGCGCGCATCTCCGAGCCGGCGGTACAGCTCCAGTGCCTCGCGGCAGAGCCGAGCCGCGCGCCGCGAATCGCCCGCGATCCAGTGCCCGCGCGCGAGACCCCGCAGGCTGTCGGCGCAGCCTGCAAGGTCGCCGAGGCTCTCCGCTTCTGCCAGCGCCGTGTTGAGCTCGCGCGCCGCGTCATCGAAACGCCCGGTCGCCGCCAGCACGCGCTGGGCGAGCTCGTTGCGGGCCGCCACGCGCTCGCAGTCCGCCGCCGTCGCGGTCTGGAGGTACGCGCGGTAGAGCTGCTCGGACTGCGCCAGTGCGTACCGGGCGGCGGCGGCGCGCGCTGCCGCCAAATAGTAGACTTTTGCTTTCTCGGGCTCGCCGGCCTTCGCCCAATGATACGCGAGCGACTCGGTGCGCCGATCGCGCTGACCCGGGTCGCCTGCTTCGAGGGCGCCAGCAGTCCGGCGATGGAGCAGCGCACGTTCCGCCTCCGCGAGGCGTTCGTAAACCGCCTGGCGCAACTTCGCGTGAGCGAACCGATAGACGCCCGGCGCCGGCTCCTGGAACAGTTGCCGCGCAAGCAGCTCGGTGACTCCGTCGAGAAGCTCGTCATCGGCGCTCGCGCCGGCTCTGGCGAGCGCGTAGAGCAGCTCGGTGGACACGTCCTCTCCGGCGACCGCGGCCCCGGCGGCGAGGCGCTCGGCGGCGCTCGGCAGCCCCTCGAGGCGACGCCGGAGGATCTCCCACAGGGAATCCGGTAGTGGAAGGCGCGCGAAGCTCGTCCCGCCCTCCTGCTCACCTTCCGCAGTCACGTGCCACACCCCAACGGCGTCTCGCCGCAAGAGCTTTTCGCCGACGGCGACGCGTAGGTACTCGGCCACAAAGAACGGATTTCCCCCCGACTGTCGGGAAAGAAAATCGACGAACACCTGCGGCGGCCGATCCAGCGCGAGCATCTCGCTGACCACCGCGCCGACGCCGCTCACGTCCAGCGGCGGCAGCTCCAGAGACGCTTCGCCGGCCTTCGCCACCAGACTCATGAGCAGGTCGCTCGCCTCGTCGGAGCGGTACATTCCCAGCACGATCATGGGCACGTCCCGCAAGCGACCGGTCGCCGCGAGGGTGCGCAAAAATCCCAGAGTCAGCTCGTCCGCCCAGTGCAGGTCGTCGATGACCAGAAAGACGGGCAGGGTCGTCGCGAACGCCGACATTGTTCGGGCAAGACAGGTGAAGAGGCGCGCGCGCGCGAGATCATGGGGCAGCAGCGTGGGCTCGGGCTGCGCCTCGATGCCGGGTGCTTCGTCCAGATCCGGTTCGTAAGCAGCGAGAACCTTGCCCCACGTGCCGAGCAAGCGCTCCGTTTCGCGTGCTGCACCTTCGAAGCAAGCCGCGGCGACGGCGCGCAGGAGCGGACGCAGCGGGTGCAAGGCGGATTCGCGCACCGCTACGGGGTCGCGGTCCCCGCCGCGCGCTTCCGCGCAGGTCGCGGTAATCACGCGCAGGCCGCGATGGCGCGCCAGGCGAGTCGCTTCGGCGGCCAGGCGAGTCTTGCCCACGCCACTGGCCCCCCCGACACAGATGATGGCGCCGGCTCCTCCAGCGGCATGGCGCAGGCGTTCGTCGAGCTGGTCCAGCACCGGCCCGCGGCCGATCAGGCTCGGGCGATACAGGTAGGTGCGCGGCGGCGGCGTTGCCGGCAGACTCACGGGCGGCGCCGCACCGAGCCGGCGCAACACCCGGGCCGCGTCCTCGACGTAGCCGGGGCGGTCGCGCGGCTTCTTGGCGAGCAGGCGTAGGATGAGCTCCTCGAGCTCGCGAGGGAGACCGGTCACGCGACGGGACGGCGGAACCGGTGCGGCGCTCAGGTGCTTCACCAGGAGCGCCATTGGCTGGCGATCGGTAAACGGCGGCCGCCCGGTGACGAGCTCGTAAAGGATACAGCCGAACGCGTACAGATCGGTCCGCGCGTCGGCGAGCTGGCCGTCGATTTGCTCGGGGGCCATGTACAGCATCGTGCCGCCCGCGACGACGCCGCTGTCGAGCACCTCGCGGTTCATCTCGCCACCCCAGTGCCCGATCAGGCCGAAATCCACGAGCACCGGGTCGCCGTCGGGCCGCACCAGGATGTTTCCCGGCTTGAGATCGCGGTGGACGATGCCCTCGCCATGGATGTAGGCCAGGGGAGCACAAATCCGGTGGGCGAGGGTGAGCAGGGGGGCGAGAATTGGCGCGATCGAGGGCGCTTCGCTTACCGCGCGACCGGCGCCGATGCCGCACTGACCCCACAGCTTTCGGGCGTGGGCCTGAAGCGTCGCGCCTGCGATCAGCTCCATGGCAAACCAGGCGAGCCGCGAGAGCGTGCCCTGGTCGAGAATCCGGACGACGCCGGGGTGGGCGATGCGGGAGAGCGCCCGGATCTCTCGGCGAATGCTCGCGAGCACCGGCTCCTCCAGGGTCCGCACCAGCTTCAGCGCCACATCGGGGCCACCGCCGGCGAGCGGTGCCGCGCGGTACACGACGGCCATGCCGCCGGCGCCGAGCTGGTCCAGCAGGCGGTAACCGCCGACAATGCTGCCGGTTTGGAGCTCTGAAGGTGATTCCACGGTGGTCTCGTTCCGCGAATGCCGCGGCCCGGAGCATAGCATTCGCCCACCGGTGCGCGCACGACGCGAACGGGCGTCGGGGTGCTTCCTGGGCGGGGGCCGAACACTCCCCGCCCCCACTTGGCGGGGGGAGGGCTCTGGTGGCGGGGGGACAAACTGCGCTTGCCGCGCGGCTCGTCGTCGCACAGGCCGTCGACTCACGGCGTCCGCCCCCTGTTTCCAGATGTCGGCGGAGAGCAGGGGGCGGGAACTGACCGGGGCAAGAAGAAGCTAGTGTGCGCCGGCCGGCACCTCCTGCCCTGACGGCAGCGTCAGATACATCCACGATGGAAAGCCCATGCCAACCTCGAAACTCTGGGCGCCGGGGGCGATCAGGCAGGCGTCGAAGTCGAAACCCGGGTCAAAGGGCCCCTCATCGTAGAAGCCGGGAGCGAAGGTCAGCGGGCGGCCGGGCAGCTCCGGGAGCCGGATCTCCGTCTTGTAGCAGGTATCGAGCGCCGCCGCCGAGGCGCCGCCGCACTCCCGGCGGGAAACCCGCGGCCACGACGCCAGCACGGGCATCTGCTGCTCGGACCGCGGGTCAGCATAGCGAAGCTGCACGCTCGAGCGGACAATCCCGGTCGGGTAGCCGCAGCAGCCCTGGCGAGGGGCATGGCACCAGCGGCTGTATGCGGTTTTGTAGCCGGCCGTCGTGGCCGGAACCAGATCTTCCGGGATCTCGGGGTAGCAGTACTCGGTGCCCTCGTGGGTATATCGCCTTGCTGCCGAGGAGCAGGAAGCTTGTTTGGGTTCGAGCCGGGCGGTGACCACGAGGCCAGGAGTGTCCGAAAACGGCGGGAAGTCCCAGGTCGGCCGGCTGTAGACGGTGCCGTCGGTACCGTAGCCGGCGGCGCGACAGGAGCACTCCGGCGGCGTGTAGGGCAGGCACTGATTCGAGTCGGGCATGCACACGTCGTCGTAGCAGTAGCAGAACTTCTCGTCGTCGCGCTTCACCACCGCGGGAGCCACGAGCGAGATCGGCGCCAGCACGGGGACGTACTCCCTGGGCCGCACAGTGAGCCCGAGCACCGCGCCCGCTTCGCGGCCGAGCGTGCCGCGGACGGCGGCGACGATCTCGATCTCGCCGGCGGGAACGCCCTGCAGCGCGCCGGGCAGCGCCAGGCGGAGCTCCGCGGTGCGGCGCAGCGCGGCGTCCGGCGCCGCCAGCTTTCCGGGCAGCGCCGTCGGGAGCGTGCCGGTGGGAACGAGGGGATAGTAGGCGTTCCCCTCCGGCGCGCCCGTCGCCTGATTCGCACGCCGCCGCGCCGCGGTAAAGGCGATGTTGGTGACCGTCAGGTCCTCGTCCGAGTCGTTTTGCAATACCACCTGCACCGCCCAGTTGCCGCCGCCCTGGCGCAGCAACGCGGCCTGGGCCGCCGAAAGCTGGCCGCGGAAGAACCACTCGAGGTAGGCCGACGCGTAGCTGGCGGCGCGGTAGAGCACCACCCTGGCGACGTCGGTCTTCACGGTGTCGTCGTTGGAGGTCCAATAGGTGCCGTCCGTGCTGAATCCTCCGTAGCAGAGGGGGTTGTCGCGGTTCTCGATCGGGCACTTGTTGTCTTCCGGCTTTTTCGGGAGCTGGTGGCACTCATCGCCTTCACCGACTCCGTGATAGGGATAGCACACGTCGGGGCGCGAGTCCTTGAGGTAGGCGAGCACCCTGATGCCGTCGAACACGTGCGAGGGGTCGACGGGATCCGGGATCCGTGCGGCGAGAAACGCCTTCTTGCGTACGGAGACCGGCTGGAAGTCGGCGAAGTCGGGCGTGACGAAAACGCCGCGGGCTTCGCCGTCCGGCGGGTCCAGGCTGGCGCAAGCTCCGAAGCGGCTGCTGTTGCATGGCACCGAGCTTCCCGGGGGAATGGTGTGCGAGGTGAGGAAGTAGTAGTTGGCGAGCTCGGCGGCGCCGGGCGTGCGGTCGGCACGCAGCGGCACGCCCTGATCGGTCGAGAAGAAAGCGTCCACCGGGATCGGGGCAGGCGGAGCGCTCGACCGCGGGTTCCAGCCGGACAGGCGGCGGTAGTCGAGCCGGCCATTCGAGGAGAGGTAGGGTTCGGGATTCGCTTGTCGGCCTTCCTTCGTTTCCGGCCACTTGTCCATGCCGGTGTACAGGGGGTGGGCGTCGTTGCGCGCGTGCTCGGGTTGGGAGACGTCCTCGATCAGGTGCATGACGTGCCCGATCGCGCGGAACGTCCGCGCCCAGCCCACCTCGCGGCAGGGGCTGCGGCCCACCTCGAGCGCAAGCTCCTGTCCGGCACACGACCACGAAGGCAGAGTCAAGGCGTCCCAGAAGTAGCGCCGCGCGGCCTCGTGGTCCCAATCGTTGTCGCGCGAGTCGCCGCGCGCGAAGTCGGAACCTACGCCGGCGATTCGCGACGCATCCACGGCCCATTCGCGCGCGGGCTTGCCGCGGTTGAAGGTCCTCACCTCGCCCCACGCCCACGCGCGGTCAGGCACAAAGCTGACGTCGTCGAGACCTCCCTTCTGGCGGCCATTCGCCCAGTGAGAATAGCCACTGGTGCCCCAGAATGGGTTGTAGAAGTGATTCGCGGCACGGATGTTGGCGCGGTAATAGTCATTATCGGTGCCGGGAACAAGGGCGGTGGCGCACGCTTCGTAGTCATCCTTGTTCTCGAGGTACTCGTCCTCGGCACCTGCGCCGTGGCGGACCCAGCCCCCCGGCGTCAGTCTCCCGACCATCATCGAGATCCGGGCACAGAGGTTTTCGCCAGGGAATGGGTCTCCGAGCAGATTGTCCTCTGTGATCCAGTCGCCAATGGATTTGGTATCGGACATCGTCGAGTACAAGCCCGTTTCGCCAACGGGCACTCCGGGGCCCGCCAGCGGCTGGCCGAGCAAGGAGTTTCCCGGGTCACCGCCCTGGCCGGCGTCGATCCCGTACTGCTGCTTGAGCGCGTCCACCAGGTAGCGCTCCGGGTGCAGCGGATCGCGAGCGAAGCGAAACGCATCCTTGGTTAGCCGCCGGTGGGTCTCGATATACCAGGCTCCCGCGCCTGTCGCCGCGGCGACCGCGGCAAGCACCGACATCCCGCAGAGCACTCTCGTCAGCTTCCTCATCCCATCCTCCCTTCTTTCTCGGTCTGGTACGCCGCCCCGCTATTTGCCATGGTCCGGAGACAGCGGGCACCGGCTGTCCTCCTGCTCGTCCGCGGCCAGCGGCAGCCCCCGCTCGTCCCGCTTGCATCGGCCGAGCGGATCCACGGTCACCATGATCGGGCTGGCGCCGCACTGCTCCAACGGTCTCGGTGCCTCCTCGATGCCGCAATCGAAGATCGTCGCCATGTAGAACCCGGGCCGGTCATAGTGGTGGTACGGCCCGCCTCTCTTTTGCGCGAGCAGCTCCCGCTCGAGATACCGCGCGTCGATCGTGCCGTCGGATTCCCAGTCCGCCAGGTAGACGCCTTTGCCGCCGCCGACGACCGAGAGCCGAAGAAAGGCATCTTCTTCGTCCGACAACTGCGCGGCGAAGCCGCCGCAACATCCCGCCAGCGGCTCGCTGCCGTCGGGCAAAAGCGGCGACCGGCGGAACGGGCCGGCGTACGCGACCGCCACGGCCCCGCCCCGCGCCGCTGACTCCTCGGTGTAGAGCAAGAACGCATGCCGGTAGACCACGTCCAGAGGCCAGCCAGCAAAGAGTTTCGTGGTTCCGAATCGGTCGGTGCCGGACCGCTCTACCTTCTCCGGCAGGCCGCGCAACCAGCCGAGCTTTTCCATTCCCTTGGGATTTCCCTTCCGGCGACTGACCTCCCGCTCGACCTCGGCGCTCGCCACCGGATACTTGCCCCCGCAGTAGCTCGCCACGTCATCGGCGACACCCTCGTTCAGGAGATCCAGGATCGAGCGCAGGCTGTCGCCCTCGATGACGTCCCCGCACTGCTCGCTCTCCTTGGTATTGCAAATGCACTCCTCCACCCACCACGGCTCCGACAGGTTGACCTTGCCCTGGATCACGAACGCCGGATACATCGGCCCCGCCGTCTGGTATTCGCCGAACGCCGGCAGCTCCAGCTCGATGAGCGGGCGAGAACCGCCACCACCGGGGGTGGGCGCGGCGGCGGGGCTCGGCACCTGCGCCCCCGCGCCCGGCACCTGCGCCGCCGGATCCGGCACCTGCGCCGCCGGATCCGCCACCTGGCCCGCCTGGCCGGCCTTGCCTGCATAAGTTCGCTTGCCAGCCGCGAGCTGCCCGCCGGCTCCGACAGTGGCGCTCACCGCCGCCCCGCCATCGGCCGCGACCGGAGCGCGCGCCCTCAGCCACATCACCAGCACCACCGTCAGCGCCACCACCGCCATCGCCACGCCGACCGCGACCACCCGGCGGCGGCGAGAACCCTGAGCCTTCAACGCGGGCATACGACTACCTCCGATCAGACGCCTCGTTCCCCAAAACTATTATTGTACCCCCCCCCCAGTGACGATTTGTCAATAGGTGTTTATTGGTCGCCTTCTCCAACTCAATGATAATGATAGGGATAGCACACGTCGGGGCAGGTGTCCTTTTCGTGGGCTTTCGGCGAGCGTGCCTGACAATGGCGCCGACACCGCCTATCCTCTTCATCAGATAACGAAGAGACGCCATGAGGATGCCGACATCGTTCAAGCCGGAAGCGTCCCGTTGTGTGCGGGACGGTGGCCGCGAGCAGGCATGTAGCCATCTCGGGCTCGTGTTCCTGCTCTTCAGCCTGCTGCTGGCGACCTGCTCCGGAGACGATACCGAGACCGGCCAGGAGGCGTCGGCCGCCCCGGCTTCATGCACCCTGTCCTTCGCGCAACCAAAGTCCCCGGCGTCGGTGGTGTTCGGTGAGAACCTCACGCTCGACCTGACGAGAGACGTGTCAGACGGCTCGATCGACAGATTCGAGCTCTCGGTCAGGACGGTATCCCCGATGAGCGACTCGTCAGTCGATCCCAGGACGCTCGTCACCTTGTTTCACCCAAATGCCGGTTTACCTCGTGCGCTGCTCACCGCCATGGCCGATGGTCAGCCTGTAGAGCTCTCGATCATGGCCCGATGCACAGCCATCGGGAAGGACTCCCGGAGACCCGTCGCTGCCTGCGAAACGGAGCCCGCCTTGAAGGTGAGAGTATGCCGGCGAGAGGAGCTGATGCCGGCGGGCGGCTGTCCGGTGCTCTTCTGTCAGAGGGACGTGAGATGGGCCAAGGTGCCCTACGATCACCGATCGGGCGAGACGTTAGGCGGCGCCGGTTGTGCGGTGACGGCCCTTGCCATGCTGCTTGCGTATCATGGGACGACCGTCGATCCGCTCACACTCCACGAGTTCCTCAAGGGTCATCCGCAAGGCTTCGATGCATCGGGATGGGTCCGCTGGCCGGCGGTGGTGGACTATGAGGGAGCGCACCTCGAGTTCACCGGGGCGATGGATCTCGACGAGCTGGTCGATGCCTCAGACCGTGGAAACGTGACCGTAGAGCGCGTCGATGGGTATCTGGCGGAGCGCAACCCGGTCATCATCAGCTTCGGCCGCGAGCATTTCTATCTGGCCGTCAGGCGAAGCGGCGACACCTACATCCTCTACGACCCCGACGACTGCACCGAGCCGATCACGACGCTCGCGCACGAACGCGCCAACAAGTTTAGCAGCGTGCGGTTCTTTCGCAAGAGAATCGATCGGGTGTCTGGAAGGCCTCCGGTGGGCCAATGTTGCTCAGCGTCGGTCATCTCGATTCTCAAAGAGCGGGTGCGAGCGCGTTGTTGCGCCATTCCTGATCTCCTCCCTCTGTCCCCCCCGCAAGCGGGGGGGAGGTGAACAGGCACGATCGCGCGGATTGCGCCGGCACGCTTCGCGAAAACAGCCCAGGGCGCCCTCGTCATCGTCGTCTTACAGCCGATCAGAATGCAACTCTGCTGTGGAGTCGTAGGGTGCTGGGCGCGCTGCCGTCAAGGTGCGCTGGCGGATCCCGGCGACCCGCGGTAGGATGCGCCACCGGGAGGCGCCGCCGTGAAAGTCGGGGACCGGGTCGCGGATCGCTACACAATCGTTGGGGTGCTCGGAAAAGGCGCATTTGGTACGGTCTTCGCCGCCACCGCCGACGCGACGGGCGAACGGGCCGCCATCAAGGTGTTGCGCGAGGGACTCGGCGCCGATGGCGATACTCAGGCCTCCAGACGATTTCGCCGCGAAGCGCAGGTGCTGGCGCGCGTGCGGCATCGCGGGCTCGTTCGCCTGCTCGGCGCCGGTGAGTGGCGTGGCCAGAGCTTCCTCGCCATGGAGTTGGTGACGGGGGACCCGCTGGACCGCGTCATCGCCGCTCGCGCCCCGCTGCCGCCAGCGGAGGCGGCGAGCATCGTCTGCCAGGCCCTCGAAGCGCTGGGGTTCGTGCACGCCGCCGGTATCCTTCATCGCGACCTCAAACCTGCCAATCTGATGCTCGCGGACGGCGGCACCGTCCGACTTCTGGACTTTGGGATGGCGAAGCTGCTTGGCGCCAGTCTGCTGACATGCTCGGGACAGGCGCTCGGGACGGTGACGTACATGGCTCCGGAGTCGCTCAAGGGTGAGGGCGGAATCCCGGCCGATATCTACAGCCTCGGCGTAATTCTGTACGAGCTCCTGGCTGCCCGGCCCCCCTTTACCGGGCGCACGCTCAGCGAGCTTGTGTTCGCCAGCCTGATGCGCTCCGGAAAGGCGCTGCCCGACGTCGGGCGGCCGCTGGCGCCGGCGCTGTGGGAGACGGTTCGGCGGGCATGCGCGAGCGCGCCCGAAGATCGATTTCCCGACTGTGAGGCCTTTCTCGCGGCCCTTCGACCACACGCGCCCGCGCTTCCGAGCAGCGGCGGGGACGTCCCCGACGCCTGCGTCTGACCGCCCGCGGCTATGATCCCACGCGCACCACCGCGCTGTCGGCACCGCGATTACCGAGCTCGTCTTCGACAATCACCGTGATCGTATGCTCGCCTGCCGTGAGGGGCTGCGAAAAACGAAAACGTTCCGCTGTCTGATCGAACACCTGATCGGCGGGATAGACGGCGTGCCATTGGCCGGCGTCCACGATGTAGCCGGCCGCTATCAGCGAGCCGAATTCGTCCCGAGCTTCAAAGGTGACCCGCGCTTCCCGACCCGCCATGGACACCCGCAGGTTTTGGATCGTGGGTGGGGTGCGGTCGATGCGGAAGGGAATGCTCTCCGCGCTCGTCTCGCGGGCCTGTGCCGGTGGATTGCTTGGAGAGTCGCTGGCGGTGACGCGAATGGTGTAGAGTCCGTCGGCGAGCTCCGTGGCGTCCCAGGTGGCGTGCTTCGCGAAGGTGTCGCCGACCAGCGTCTTCCATGCCGATTCACCCTCGGCGCGAAGCTGGACCGCGAAGCGCAAGGCGTCACCATTCGGGTCCGAGGCCGCCCACTGCACGGCGCGGTAACCATCGGCCGAAACCTCACGCACCTTGTCTTCCTGGCCGGCCTGCGCCCAGGAACCGGTCGCCGCGGTCGGCCGCGACGCTACCCGCGCCGGGAGGATGGTCTGCAGCATCACGTCGGGGGGCATGATCTCGATGCGATCGATCTTGGGCGGGAGATTCAGCGGCAGGAAGGCAATTTCGACGCGGTCGACCGCGGGGCTCCGCTCGCCGCCGCCGCGCACGAGCTCGATTTCGTATTGCAGAAATCGCGCTTCGGGGCTGACCACGAGGTTGTCCTCACCGAGGGGCTCCCAGCCGCTCCAGAGCGGGCCGGGGTCGGCCGTATTTCCGGAGCGGGAACGCACGTGGATCGTCTCCGCGTTCAAACCGACACCCGCATGGCGAAGCCGTCCCCAGGTCGCAAACACGCCGCTATCGATGATGGGTGACCTGAACGTCCCGTGGCTCGCTTGCTCGGGCGCGAGCCGCACCGCGCGCGCCGGGCTGTTGATGAGTGCGATGACGTCGCGATTGGGCATGGGCAGCAAGCTGGTCACCTGTCCGCCACCGGCCTCCAGGTAGACGGTCGCCCTGCCGCTGCTATCCAACCGATAGATGCGACCGTCCCGGGCGCTGCCCACCAGCCAGCCGTCGCCGCGAGGACAGATCGCGAAAAAACCGACGTCATGCGTTTCCCAGAGCAATTCGGGTCCCCCGGCAGCGCCCAGGCGGATGACGGCGGCGGCATCGACGTATCTGGCGGCTGTGGCCCCGGCACTGCCGCTCCAGTCGGGCGCTCTGGACAACGAGAGATCGTCACGGTTTGCGGTGTCGAGCGCGCCAGCGGAGGTCGCGTCTGCGGATGGCGCGGGGGGCGCGAGCGATCCCTCGGGGATCGCGCCAGGCGTCGATTCTTCGGCGGGTGCGCGGCTCGGCGTTGCCGTGCCGTGGGAGGCTCCCGGCGGCTCTCTCCCGCCCGTCGCAACAATGGCGATCTCTCCTTTCGGCACGATGGCGATGTCGGCGATATCGCTGAGCGCCGCGTCGTGGAGCACGAAGGCGTGGCCGTCGCGGGGCACGCGAAAGAGATATCCGCGATCCGCGGATCCGGCGAGGAGGTCTCCGTTCTCCGCAGCCACCAGGCACAAGATGTGCATTTCTCCGGAATCCAGAAGGAGGCGGGCGTCGCCGCGCGCGGGAACCTCGTAGATGCGACCGGGCCGGCCGGTGGCCACGTACAGGTTGCCACCGGCGCCGAGCAGCAGGTCCCAGATATAGGTCTCTTCCTTTGGCTCGAAAACCACCTGCGGCTCGGCACGATGCGCGGGATCGAGGCGATACACCCTGCCCTGGGGCGAGGTCGCCGCATAAATGACACCGTCGGGAGCCAGAGCGAGAGCTTGCACGGCCAGCTCATCGAAGTCGTGGACGATGGTCGGAGTCGTTCTCCCTGGAGTGAATGACAGGAGCCGCCCGTTATTGCCCGTCCCCACGTAGAGCGCGCCGTCCGGCCCGGCGGCTGCCGCCCACGCGATCAGCTCCTCGGTCACGCCGACCGAATGCGCCTCGGGCCCAAGCTCGAGGGCGCCCGGATACCGCACGGCCGTGCCCTCGAGCTCGCCCGCGGAAAAGTCCCCAACCGTCTGATGCACAACTCGGTGCGTCCCGGCGCTGGCCGTAGGCACCGGCACGACCATCGTCGCGGCCACCAGTGCGGCGGCCGCTATGAACAGACTGCGCGCCCGGCCGCCGCTTCTACTGCGGCCGCGGTTGACAGCTCCTGGCATCGATTTGCCTCCCGGGGACGAATCCCCAAGTACCATGGTCTACTGCGGGATGACGGTCAGCGATGCGCGTCCCTTGACGATGGCTCGTTCGACTGACACGCTCGCCGAGCTGACGATCCAGCGGTCCACTTCCGCGCTGCCGCCGAGCTCGGGAACATCCATCAGCGACAGCATCGACACCGGTAGCGTCGGCAGGAGCTGATGCTGAATTACCGCTCCCGGGGCCGAACGTTCCGCGACCACATAGACTTGATCGTCGCTTCGCCTGCGGTTGAGCGCGCCGATGATCTGGTCGAGAGTCCGAGCGGTGGCCAGCTCGCGCGGGCTACCACCCAACTGGACTCCCGCCTCGACCAGCGCCGAAGCGCAGCCGGCCCACACCCGCAACGGGGTACCGCGCAAGTTCGCCGGCAGCTCGAGCGTCACCGTCTCGAGGCGATGCTCGCCGCGGAACGCCTCCAGCTCGACCAGCACATTCATGGGCTTGCCGGCCTGTATCCGTGTCGACGCCGCCAGCAAGCCCGTGACCCGCCACGCGCGATGGCCGGAGCTGACGTCCACTGTCAGCTCTACACTTTCGATGCGCGGCGGGGTGAAGCGGTTGGTATAAAGACCGCCGAATACATCACCGAGATCCGCGGCGGCCTTCTGCGGCACGATGTCGGTCGGGCCGCCATTGGAGGAATAGACTTGATCGAAGGCCAGGGTCCGGTCGCCGCCGATGGCGACGCGCCCGAAGACGCGGTACGTCGACTGCTGGTTGTAGAGCGGTGCGTAGTACATGGCGCTCAGCACGACCTGCCGCAGAATTACGGGGGTCAGCGTCACGTGCTCGAAAACCATCGTGCGCACGGTGTCCACGAGCGCTCCGCCGTGTGTGATCCGCACGGTGACGGGAATGAGCTCCGGAGGCTGCCCGACCGTGCCGCTGATGGCCGTCAAGCCATCTGAGTCGATTGTGCCCACGATGCGGCCGATGTTGGCGAGCTTGTAGGGCGAGGACTGATCGCTGAGCGTCGCGACGATTTCGGCCTTGGCCATGGGAAGACGGATGCTGCCCTGGTAAAGGAAAGGATGACCAAAGGCGAAGACGCGATCGCCCTCGATGCGGGTGACCGTGCCCGTCGCCGCCAGGCTGACGTCGCCCCAGGCCATGACGCCGGCGATCGGCGACCCCGGCGCGAGCGGTGCACCTTCCACGGCAGGCGACTGCAGGGCGGCCCGGGCATCGCCGGCCACCGCACCCAGATGCGCGCTCCCGCTCCCCGCCAACGCCGGCATGACGATGGGGCCACGCAGCACGCGCGAAAGCTCCCGCGCGAATTCGCGCTCGGCCAGCGGGTGGAGCCCTGAGGCAACCAGCGGCGTGGCCAACGGTTCCAGCCGCGGCGAGAGCGGACTGTCAGCGACCGCCGCGGCGGCTACCGGCGCCGCTGGGCCGCCATCGTCACCGACCACGCTGTTGCGCGCAGTGAGCGTTCCGGCATCGGTGCGCGCTTCTCTGACCATGTACTCGGCCGGGGTGACGCCGGCCGTGAGGTCCCGCGGAAATGGGCTCATCTTGTACGAAATTGCACCCATGAGTCGTTCGCCGACGTACACGGGGCTTCCGCTCATCCCCGCCGCAACCCCTGACTCCTCGATGCGATCTCCTTCAAACCGCACGATGATCAGGTCGCGCCCAGGGTGATACCCATGCAGCACGCCCACGACGTGGCCCGCGAACGTCTCGATCGCGGTGCCCTGAAACACCGTTTGCGCGACGACCGGCATGCCCTCCCGTACCTCGCTGACCGGAATGATCGCGCGTGGCGACGGCGGCGGTGTCTTGCCGTCGCCGCTGGTCAGCGCCAGACTCAGCAGCGCCGCCACCCACGCGGCGCGGCCGATGCGATGTCGCCGGTGTCGCCACGACACCAACCGAGCGCGGTTCTCTCTTGGACCCAAACTGAGTAGATTCGTAGCGGACATTTCATTCACGACTTGGCGCTCCTGGATGAGGTCCTGCTCCTGGGGTGGCCAAGCTCAGGATCCCTGACGCGGTGGCATCTGACCGACGAGGCATCATCACTGAGCACTCCTGCGGCGGACGTACACAGGGCAGCGACGGCAGTACTGGCCGGAAGCTCCAAGACGGCGATCGACAGCGAAATTATGTGAGCGCAACCGAGTGTGGCGGACGACGACCGCGGCCCGCAAGTTTCCGGGAACGGCCAATCCGGTGCCCCTACTCACAAGTATAAGTGCCGCAACGCCTGTGGACAAGGCGCGTCCGATTCCTGAATCCCGCGCCCGCTCGAAGTCGGCGCGGCAGCACCCCTCTCCGCCCCTCCCCCCGCTTGCGCGGGAGGTGGGGTTGGGGGGTCTTCGCGAAGCGCTTTCCGCGCTCCCTGCAGGCGCACCGGCGGTCGATTCAAAGGTTCGCCCCGCCGTTGCGGCATGGCGGCGTCGGGTCTATGCTGGTCGCCACTAGCGAAACGGCGTCAACCATGGGATCGGCGAGCCATGCTGGATATAGCCTTCATTCGAACCGAGTGCGACCAAGTCAAGAACGCAGCCCGAGCCAAAGGCGTGGATGTCGATATCGATCGACTCCTGGACCTCGACGAGCGCCGCCGGAAGCTGATCACCGAGAACAGCGAGCTGCGAGCCCGCCGTAACGACCTCTCGCGAGCGGTCCGCGAGCTGCGGGGCGGCGATCGCGATCAGGCCATCGCCGAGTCGAAATCCGTGGGAGCGCGAGTAACCGAAGTCGAGCGCGAGCTGGCCGAGGTCGCGGCGGCTTTCGACGAGCTCATGCTCAGGGTCCCGAGCATCCCTGCTCCCGAAGTGCCCCCGGGAGAGTCCGACGCCGACAATCTGGAGATCCGCCGCTGGTCACAGCCGCGCCAGCTCGACTTTCCTGTGCGCGATCACGTCGACCTGGCGCAGGCGCTCGACCTCGTGGATTTCTCGCGACCTCAGGCCTATGCGGGTTCCCGCAGCTACGCCCTCAAGGGAGACGGCGTCTTGCTCGAGCAGGCCGTGCTCAACTTCGCGCTCAACCACGTCGCCGCGAAGGGATTCGTTCCCGTGTCGCCGCCGGTGCTGGTCAAGGAGCAAGCGCTGGTCGGCACCGGATTCTTTCCGCTCGGCTATGAGGACACCTACCGCCTGGAGCGGGACGGGCTGTTTCTCGCCGGCACGTCCGAGGTCGGTCTGGTGTCGCTGCACCGGGACGAGATCCTCGACGAGAAGCGCCTGCCGATTCGCTACGTGGGCATCTCGCCCTGCTTTCGCCGCGAAGCCGGTGCCGCGGGCAAAGATACCAAAGGGTTGTACCGCGTTCACGCGTTCAACAAGGTCGAGCAGGTTGTGCTGTGCCGAAACGATGAGGCCGTTTCCGAACAGGAGCACCATGGGCTGCTCAGGAATGCGGAGGAGATCGTCCAGGCGCTGGGGCTACCCCATCGCGTCGCACTCGCCTGTGCGAAGGAGACGGGACTCGGGCAGGTGCGCAAACACGAGTTGGAGACCTGGATGCCCAGCCGCAACGGCTATTGTGAAACGCATTCCTGCTCTACCCTGCACGAGTTTCAGGCGCGCCGCTCAAAGATTCGCTATCGGGATCAGAGTGGATCTCTGCGCTTCGTGCACACCCTCAACAACACGGCTATCGCCTCGCCGCGGATTCTCATCGCCATCCTGGAGAACTATCAGAATGCCGATGGCTCGGTGACGATTCCCGGAGTATTGCGCCCCTACCTGGGTGGGCGATCGCGACTGGAGCCGCGTGGCGAGTCCGGTTCGCGCTGACACCTTGAACTGCACGGCGCATCGCGGCTATGATCGCAGGCATGGCCCGTAAGAAATGTCCTGTCTGCAACGCGAGCCCGGTGAAACGGGCGTGTCCGGTAGCAGGGGAGATCTGCCCTCGCTGCTGCGGCGAGAAGCGCGGCTACGAATACGGATGCCCGCTTACATGCGACTACCTGCGGCAAGCGCACGAGGCGGTCGCTCCCAAAGTCATGGCGGAGCTGGCGGTCGCGGTGCCAAATGCGGTCGCGTTCGTGCGCGGTGCCACCGCCAAAGGTATCCCGGTCGGGACCTGTTGCGTCGCGATTGTGGAGAACGCGACGCGCGATCCCTTTCTCGAGGACGAGCACGTGAGGTGTGGGCTCGAGGCGCTGCTTCGAGAGCGCGAAGCATGGCACCATCCGGGGGAGGTGTCGAGGTCGTTGCGGGTCAGACTATTGGCGGATGATCTGCGGAAAGCGGTTGCGAATGTGGATTCCGGCGCGGCGTGCATGGCGCTCGTGCACTGCCTGTACCTGTTCAAGGTTACCGCGGCGGTCGAGCACGGCTCACGAGCCATGATCAGTCGGCTGCTGGAATCTGCAATGGACTTCGCTCAGGCGGCATCTGCCGGGCCGGTGGCGGCGCGGACGCAGGAGGCGGCGGCGTTGGTGGTGGAGCCTTCCAGGGCGGTGTCGTCATCACCGCGCCTCTACGTTCTGGGACGGGGCTGAGCAAGAAGGGGGAGACGTGGCCGATCAAGAGATGGGGGCGAGAGAGGCACTAGCGCTCAAGATCCGCTTCCAGGGGATGGACTATTATGAGCGCCTCGGGGTGAGCCGGAAGGCCGACAACGAGGAGATTGCGCAGGCCTACCTCAAGAAGGTCCGTGAGCTACATCCGGACCGTCATTTTCACCAACGGGAGGTGGCGGTAGGGCGCGAGCTCGAAGAGGTGCTGATGCTCCTCAACGAGGCTCGGCACGTGCTGTCGGATCGCGTCCGGCGCCACGAGTACGATCGCAAGCATCAATATGCGTTAAACACCGGAACGCCGACACCCGTGCGCTCGGCCGTCGACGAAACCGCGCGCAAGAAGACCCTGGCAGACTCCCACTACGAGCAGGCCGTGCAGTCGCTACAGCGCGGTGATGGCGCCGGCGCCGTAACGTCGTTGCGATCGGCGGTAACCCTCGTTCCCGGCGAGCTCAAGTTCCGGCTACTGCTTTCGGAGGCGCTGATCGTTGTCGGCAATCTGCATGATGCGCGTAACGAGACATCGCAAATCATCCAGGCGGCGCCGAAAGATGCGCGTGCCTTTTACCTCATGGGCCTGATCTACGAAAAAGCGAACTTGCCCAAGAACGCAGTCCGTGAGTACAAGAAGGCAATCGAGCTGGACCCCACGCTACTCGCGGCCCAGAAGCGATTGCAAGCGTTGCCTACGGACGACAGTGAGCGCGGCGACCGCTCCAGCACGTCAATCAAGGTGGGGGGGCTGCTGCAGAAGCTGAGAGGTCGGCGATCCTGAGCATGGTGTGGCCGGACTCCTGGCGAGACCGGCAACGTGCGGCGCGCGGCAGAGCGAGTCTCTGGTTGCTTGCGGGGATTGCGGTGGCGTCCGTGTCGCGCGCTGGCGCCGCCCCACTGGCCGATGGCGTCGTGGTGAGTGTCGAGGAGCGCGCTGTAATGTGGTCGGAGATGCTCGCCTACGCCGCGACGTGGGGTCAGCTCCCCTCCCTGCTCGCGCCGGCGCCGCCGCGCACGGTCGATGACCTGGCCGAGCTGATGGTGCGCCGGCTCATCGCGCTGGTTACCGCCGAGGAGCTCGGCCTCACTTCTCAGGATGAAAACGCGGTTCAGCAGCAGCTCGACCGGGTGACCCAGGGGCGCGGACCCGACTTCCTGGAAGCCGTGGAGCGGCGCACCAGCGTTTCCAGGTCGGAGCTGCGGGCACTCGCCCGCGAGGAGGCCAGCATCGGCCGCATTCTCGCTCAGCGGTTCCGCTACCTGACGCAGGTAGCGGGTCAGGACGCGAGCGCGGCCGCTGAGAGCAGCGGCGACGGGACGCAGAAAGAGCTGCGGGAAGCGCTGGACAAGGCTATTGATGAGTGGCTCACGGTCGAGCGCCAGCATGCCATCGTGCGCATCGAGCTTCCGGCAGGGGTGCAGGGGAGCACGCCCCTTTCGGCGCTCATGGAGTAAAGGCCAGGCGCACGGAAACGCTCACGCCGCCGATGTCGTCCTCGCCGTAAAAGTGCGCGGTGCTCCGTTCGTTCGCGCCGAGAGAATCGGGCACGACCGCGTAGCCCAGCTCCCCGAGCAGTGACACGAGGTGATGCACGCGCACGGACAGGCCGCTCACCAGGTGCGCGCCCCAGCTCGTCTCGGTGCCAGCTTCCCCACTCTCCACATCTTTTTCCTGCACTCGCCACCAGCCTATCCCCGCGCCGATGTAGGGTGCCACGCGCCGCTCGCGGAGAAATCGGTACGTCACGGAGAACAGCACGGGAGTAATGATCAGGCGCTTGGCTCTCCCGCTCTTGACGAGCTCTCCGGCGACGAGCCGCACTCCCTCTCCGTCCTTGCGGAAGTACCAAAACGTCCCTTCGGCGGAGAAACCGCTCCGGTGAGTCCAGCCGACGTCGACGCCGTGCAAGAGGCTGCCCGCGCCGTACACTGCTTCATAGCTACGCTCGCTGTTTGTCGGCTCGTAGTATCCGCTGCGTGCTCCGAAGTGAAGCCCGAGCTTGCTCTCGGCCGCGCCTGCCGGAGGGGCGCAGATGGCCGCGAGCAGGCAGGCGAGCAGGCCGGGCCGCGAGAAGAAGGCAATGGACATGATCAGCTCCGTAATCCTTGAGAAGGTTGGCAGGGTGCGAGTATGGCATTCGACGACCGCAAAGCGCAAGCAAATCGATGGCGGCGAGCCGGCAGGCCAGCGTTGTCGGCTCGCGAGTGGAAACGCGCGTTTCCAGTTGCAACCGCGGTTGCACGGCCGCGGTCGCGCGACGCGTGCAAGAACGTGATCCAGTGCGCTGCATGGACGGCATTGACTCTGGCACGGGACCTGCAGCTACGGGCAACGTTGCCGGAACCGCGATGCGGATCTAAACTTGGCGCAACATTACAGCCGATCGAGGATTGGAAGAAAATGAGGCGAGGAGAGGCGAAGAGCCGCAGCGGGTCGCGGGCCGGCGCGGCCAACGGAGACCCTGAGGCGCCGGGTCAGGCGATCCGCGCGTTCATTGCGTGTGAGATCTCGGAGGAGGCGCGCAGCGCGCTCGCAGCCACCCAGCAGTCGCTGGCGGCGCTCAATGGTCCCGTGCACTGGGCTGCGCCGGAATCCATGCACATCACGCTGAAGTTTCTCGGGAACATCACCGAGCACCGGCGGCGGCGGATCCAGGACAAGCTCGCACCGGAAGTGCTCGAGATTCAGCCGTTCGCCTTCGACCTGTCCAGGCTCGGAGTGTTTCCGAATGCCAGGCGGGCCCGCGTGCTCTGGGTAGGCCCGGTGTCCGGCGTGGCCGAGCTCGTCGCCTGCCAGCGGCGCATCGATGACGTCGCGGCGAGCTGCGGCTTTGCGCGTGAGGAGCGCCCGTTTCACCCCCATGTCACGATCGGCAGAGTGCGCTACCCGCTGGATGAGCAGTGTCTGACAGCGGCGCTAAATGCCGGCGTCATCCCGCCTGTCGCGCCGATTCGCGTCAGCGGGATCACGCTGTTTCGGAGCCACTTGAGCCCCGCCGGATCCCGTTACGAGCGGCTGTTCGTGGCGCCGATGGCGACGGTTGCAGAGGTATCGCCTACTGAAAAAGGAGAAAGACAGTGATTACACGTAATGGCAAGGATCGGGACAAGGCTCTGGACATGGCGGTGAGCCAGATCGAGCGGGCCTTTGGCAAGGGCGCGATCATGAAGCTGGGCGCAGCCCAGGCGCTGGTCAACGTGCCGGTGATCTCGACCGGCTCTCTGGCGCTCGACCTGGCGCTTGGCATTGGCGGCATTCCGCGCGGCCGCGTCACGGAGATTTTTGGACCGGAATCTTCAGGCAAGACCACGCTGGCCCTACACGTGGTCGCGAACGCCCAGCGCGCCGGAGGCATCGGGGCGTTTATCGACGCCGAGCATGCGCTCGACGCGCAATACGCTCGCAAGCTCGGACTGAACACCGACGAGCTGCTCATCGCACAGCCTGACACCGGAGAGCAGGGGCTGGAGATCGCCGAGGTGCTGGTGCGAAGTGGCGCCGTGGACGTGGTCGTCGTCGACTCCGTAGCGGCTCTCGTGCCGCGCGCGGAAATCGAGGGCGAGATGGGCGATAGCCACATGGGGCTGCAGGCGCGCCTGATGTCACAAGCGTTGCGCAAGTTGACCGCCACGATTTCCAAGTCCAGGACCTCCATGATCTTCATCAACCAGATTCGCGAGAAGATTGGCGTGATGTTCGGCAATCCGGAAACGACCACGGGTGGGCGGGCGCTGAAGTTCTACGCCTCCGTGCGCATCGACATTCGCCGCATCGCATCGATCAAGGACGGCAACGAGGAAACCGGCAGCCGCACGCGCACAAGAATCGTCAAGAACAAGATGGCGCCGCCGTTCAAGGTGGCGGAGTTCGACATCATGTATGGCACCGGCATCTCGAAGGAAGGGAACTTGCTGGACGTGGGGGCCGACGTCGGAGTTATTCAGAAGAGCGGCGCCTGGTACAGCTTCGGCGATACCCGGCTCGGTCAGGGACGAGAGAACTCCAAGGCCTTCCTCAAGGAAAACCCCGACATTGCCGAGGCCGTGGACAAGCAGGTTCGCGACAAGGTCTTCTCGGGCGCCGTGCAGCTTCCGGAGGTGGCCGTTGAGACCGAGGACGAGGAGTTTCAGAGCGTGGATGAGTGAGGCAGCGAGGAGGTACCGACGGCGGTCACCGGGCTTCCCGCTCCGCGCGCGGCGGAGGCCTGGTGGGGGGCCTTCGTGATGCTCCTGGAGGGCTGCGAGCGGGTGAACAGGCGGGCGATGCGGGGAATTCACCAATAAGATAGGGGTGGGAAGGGCCGGTTACTCCCGGCCCCTCCCCCCTCCGAACCCAGCGTGCGGATTTCCCGCACTGGGCTGTCCGGTTGGTGGTATTACCTGCGAGAGGATTGACAGGCCTTGGCATTGGCTGCGGTTAGTGAGAACAGCCCATGTTTGGCAAGGAAGACATTAGGCCAGCGGTTGTGATCGCGTATGTGTTCACCCTCCCTCCCCCCGCGCCGCGTATTGCCCGTAGGCGAGACGACTGTAACGGTGGCACGATGACACGGACGACTTTTTGCTAATCGTGCTATCCATGGGGGTATGTCACGCTCCTGCGAAATCCCCTGGTATCGAGGCCTTTCCGAAAAGCTGCTGCTCGATGTCGTGAGCTTGCAGCCGCGGCTGCTCGCGGGCCTCGTTGCCAGCTTCGAGGCGCTGCGCGAGCAAGCTCGACAGCTCGTGTCGCTGGTTGCGCAGCAGGGCGCCGAGATCAAGAAGCTGCGGGAGCAAGTGCTAGAGCTGCGGCGCCGCTTGGGGCTGAGCTCCAAAAACAGCTCCAAATCTCCATCTTCTGACTATGACGCGACGCGCCGGGAGCGTGCCGGGGGGCGTCCGAAGTCCGCACGACGTCCTGGCGGCCAACCCGGCCACCCAGGCCGGGCGCGTCCCCTGGCTCCATCCGAGGAGCTCGACGAGATACGCGAAATCTGGCCATCCAGGTGCCCGACGTGTTTGCATCCATTTGATCACGATCCGGGTTACGGCAGCTCCGAGGCGCAAGTCGGCCGGCTCGTCTTGTGGGAGCAGCTTGAATGGTGCGGTCCGAAGGCGGGGGTACACACGGTGCAATATCGCCTGCATCGCTGCATTTGCGCAAAGTGCGGCAGGCGCGTGCTCGCGGAGCTTTCTCCTGAAGCCCGCCAGGCTGTTGGTCCTCGACTCCAGGTGGTCATCGTTCTTTTGGTCGTCCTCAGTCGACTCACTCGTCGCAAGGTACAAGAAGAGCTGAGCTGGCTCGCCGGCGTGGAAATCTCGCTGGGAACTATCGAAAACGTGTGCCTGCAGGCCGGAGAAGCGCTGGCGGACCCCTATCGGCAGCTCGAGGAGCACGTGCGCGCAAGCGCGGCAGTCCATATGGATGAAACGACATGGCGCCTGGGTCTGGAGCGGATGTGGGTGTGGGTGGCGTGCACCTCCGAGGCCACGCTGTATCGGCTCGCGAAGACGCGCGGAGGCAGCGTCCTGGGCGAGATTCTCGGCGCACATTTCCAGGGCGTCATCATCTGCGATCGCTACGGGGCCTACCGCCGTCATGACAAGCTGGCCTACTGTTGGGCTCATCTCAAGCGCAACTTTCAGGCTCTCGTGGAGGCCGCCGGCCCGGGAGCGCCAATCGGCGTGCAACTGTTGCAGCTTACCAGCGAGCTTTTTGCTCACTGGCACCGATTTCGCCGCGGCGAAATCGATCGCGCCACCCTGCTCGAGCACACGGCCGGCTTACGCACGGCCTTCACCAGCGCCTTCGCCGCGGCCCTGGACAGCGGCGACCGCCGCGCCCGCGCATTGGGCAAGAACCTTCTCAAGAACCAGCCGCACCTGTGGCGTTTCCTCGAGGACGAGGGGATTGCGCCCACCAATAACGAAGCCGAACGGGCGCTGCGCTGCCTGGTGATCTTTCGCAAGCTCTGCTACGGCACCCGCAGCGAACGAGGATGCCGGTTCGTCGAACGTGCCTTCTCGGTCATCCGGACCCTGCAGCAGCACGACGATGATCTTCTCGAATGGCTATACCAGGTCTTTCTTGCCCATCGCCGCGGCGAACGGCCGCTGGCGCTGCCCCTGGGCGCATCGGCAGCCGCGCCCCCGGGCGAGCAATCTCCGGCCCTGGGCGATGGCCCTGTCGGCGAATCGCGGGCCGCTGGCGATACGGCCGACCGTGCCGGCCAGGAGCATCCCGCGGCGGCACAGCAGAGCGCGCCGGCGCCGGGTGGCGACGAGCAAGGTGAAGCGGTTGGTGGATCGTCTCCAGCCGTGGGCCTGAGCTTGGCCCCCGCCGATGATGGTCTCACCGCGGGCGAGCAGGAGCTCGATCCGATCGACGTTACCATCCTTTCCGCGGGTTCCTCGCCAGCTCCAGAGCCCACGGCGAGCACGCCGCGGCCCCGCGGCGCTTGCCAATGCCGTCCTTTCGGCTATCCGTGTCGCGCTGTTGCCGCGATCCGCGGGCGTGTCGGTGCCTGCCAGGGTCAGAGCTTCCCCACCCGCCGGCACCGGAGGTTGCCCGGGCCATGGGTCATCTGCGGGGGCGAGCCTCGCACCGTTCTTGACGCGCTACCAGGGTCGAGCCTGGAGGGGCGCGCACTGTCCACCATCGGCGGCGGATCGGCGCCCCCTGCCTGCGCCGAGCTTGGCGCGGCCGGCAGGTCCAGCCCCACGAGCACGCGCCTACGGCGCTGACAAGAGCGGCGCGCACACAACCCTCCGCCGGCACCTTCGAGGCCGGCGCCACTGAGGGCAAGGTCGATTTGTCGGTGTTGTTCTCCGCCCGAAGCAGGTCGGTGGCCGGCGCCACCGAGCTCGCAAACCTTCTTGAGGACTGTTGATGAATCTCGACGACTTCCCGCAAACGTTCCGGGGACGACTGTTCACTGCCGCGGAAATCCGGACGATTCGACAGCTTTTGGCCGAACAGCCCCAACTGACGCGCCGAGCGCTTTCACTGGAGATCTGCCGCCTACTGCAGTGGCGGCAAGTCAACGGCCGCCCCAAGGACCGCGCCTGTCGGGTCGTGCTGTTGGAGCTTCACCGCAGAGGCGTCATCGAGCTGCCGCCCCCAAAGTGCGTCTGGCAGCGACGAAACGCATCTGTCTTGCCCGCCCACGAGGAAATCATGGCGCGACCCGTAATCGAGGTGCCCCTGCGGGATCTGCGCCCCATCGTCCTGCGTTGCGTTAGCAGCAACACGTCCTCGCCATCGGCTGATGAACGGCTGTGGAATCAGTATGTGGCCCGCTACCATTTCCTGGGATACCATCCGCTTGCCGGCGCCCAGCTCAAGTATCTCCTCGAGTCGCGCCACGGCACCGTGGGGTGTCTGAGCTTCGGCGCGGCTGCCTGGCGAGTGAAAGCCCGAGACGCCTGGATCGGGTGGTCCTGTGCACAGCGCCAGTCAAGCCTTCACCGCATCGTCAGCAATGGCCGCTTCTTGCTCTTTCCTTGGGTGCATGCGAAATTTCTCGCTTCTCACGTCCTCGCTTCGGCCGCGCGCCAGCTTCCCTCCGACTGGCTGGCGCGCTACGGTTATCGGCCCGCGCTGATCGAAACCTTCGTTCACCGCGACCGCCACCGAGGCACCTGCTACGCCGCCGCGAACTGGCTCCTCCTGGGCGAAACCGCGGGACGGGGCAAGTGGGGCGGCAAACCGGGCGCCGTCCCGGTGAAGCTGGTCTACGTCTATCCGCTGCTGCGGAACTACCTCTCCATTCTGCGAGGAATCCCCAGCGAGCTGCCGGAGGCCCCTACCACGTGAACACATACGTCGAGACGATTCGCCTCTGCCAAACCCAACCTGAGTCGATGGAAACGCTGGTTTACGAATGGAAACGGAAGTTCCCATTCGGCCGTCGCCGCTGTTCACTGGCGAAGCAAATAGTGCGTGGAGATGGCTTCGGCGTCTAAGGATGAACATGGCACCAACATTGCTTCGCAATGAAACAGAAACTCACGACTAGCACGATTCCACATGGATGGAAACGTTGGTTGCGTCATGCGTCGTGTAAACGCAGGTCGACTTAGCGCATCAGTTCCGTGAGGGCAAGGCTGGGCGACGAAGCGTGGGGAGGCGTGGGGCGCCTCTTGACATGTCCGTTGATTCAATTCATCGTGGAGGACGTTGGGGCCATGAATTCCATAGTCATCGCACCGGGACCTAATGGGCGCCTGAGCGTGATCATGCCTTTTGACCCGCAACGAGTGATGAAGATCAAGACCATCCCTGATCGGCGCTGGCATCCGCAAGAGAAACTCTGGACCGTGCCGGACACCGAAGGGATGTTACCTCGACTTCTCGCCATTTTTGCGACAGATGCGGTTGAGGTGGATCCTCCACTTCGTCCTCGGACGTGCTCCTTCGGGCACTCGCTGGGATACGCACCACCGACCAGCCAGCCAGGGGCAGCAAGCAGGCCGCTTGGGAATTCAACTGGCTTGGAGCGACAGCCCACGGCAACACCATCCCCTCCGTTGCTGGATCACGTGTGCGAGGCCATGCGGACCCGACATTACAGCCACAGAACTGAGCAAGCCTATTTGGGGTGGATCAAGCGGTTTATCAGCTTTCACGGAAGCCGGCCTCCGGCAGACATGGGAGAGTTCGAGATCAACCGGTTCCTAACCGACCTGGCTGTGAGACAAAAAGTCAGCGCATCGACCCAGAATCAAGCTCTTTCTGCACTTCTGTTGCTGTATCGCCAGGTCTTGAACCGCCCGGTTGGCGATCTTGGTGAAGTGATTCGTGCTCGGAGGCCACAGCATCTGCCAGTGGTCATGTCACGCGGAGAGGTAAAGGCAGTGCTTGCAAACTTGACGGGTGATAAGTGGCTCGAGGCCTCGCTAATGTACGGAACGGGGCTGCGCCTGATGGAATGCTTGCGGCTGCGAGTTCAAGACATTGACTTCTTAGGAAACGAAATGCTAGTGCGACATGGCAAGGGCAGCAAGGACCGGATCACGATGTTGCCTCAATCCCTCAAGGCCCCGCTTTGCGAGCACCTCAAGAAGGTTAGGGGGGTCCACGACCGAGACTTGCGGGAGGGCTGGGGCAGCGTTGAATTGCCGCACGCACTCGACCGGAAGTATCCAAACGCATCCAAGGAATGGCGTTGGCAATGGGTCTTCCCGCAGGAAAGCCGCTGGCAGAACCAGAAGACCTCTGAGGAAGGACGGCATCATGTAGACGAGTCGCTCATTCAGCGAGCCGTACGGAATGCGGCGGTGAAAGCCGGCCTGACCAAGCGGGTCACGTGCCACACTTTCCGCCATTCCTTTGCTACCCACCTGCTAGAAAGCGGGTACGATATCCGCACGGTTCAGGAACTGCTCGGTCACAGCGACGTAAAGACTACCATGATCTACACCCATGTCCTCAACCGTGGGCCGGCTGGTGTCCGTAGCCCGGTTGACGGACTTTGAGGCACTGAGGAGGTTGTTATGCGGATCCGCATAAGATGGCAGGCAGGCCAAACCACGAGGCGCGAGTGCCTGATTGTAGCGATTTCCCTGATGAATCGGTACCCTGTTATGCCGACAAGCACGTCAGGTTCTTCAGATTATGCGGATCCGTCTAATTGTTGTTCGGCGGACACTGGAGGTGTTCGACCGGTGAGCGCGCGTCACGCACGCGAGCGAGGAGGGGGACTATGAGGTCAGGCCTGGCGGGCTGTGCGCTTGTCTTGGTACTGACAACCGTGTTCTCACCGGCAGCCTCGGGGGATGAGAAGCTCTCGGAGTGGCGACGGCAACTCAAGGACCCTGATGCTTCGGTGCGCAAGGAGGTGGCGACACTCCTGAGCGAGGCACGCGGCGACAATATCCTCGAGATGGTACCAGCGCTCTCCGAGGCCCTTGGTGATTCCAACTGGGAGGTGAGGGCAGACTGCGCGATGGCGCTGTTCCATATCGGCGCCAAGGCGCATGCCGCGATACCCGCGTTGACTACAGGACTCTCCGACGCTTTCCCCAATGTGCGGGCTTGGTCGGCCCGCGCCCTAGGTGCGATTGGTCCCGAGGCGAAGCCGGCGGCTGACAGGGTCGCCAAGCTGTTGGCCGACTCAAAGCCCGTAGTCCGCCGTGCCGCGGCAATGGCGGTCGTGAGCATTGATCCGGATCGCGCGATGAGCACCGTACCTGCCCTCGTTGAAGGGCTACTGTGGAATACCGACGTTCGGTTTTCGGACGATGCGGTCCACCGTGAAACCGCGGCGGTGGTGTTGAGACTGCCTGGACAGGCGCGCACGGCAGTTCTGACGGCGCTTCGGACGAACACCGCGGACAAGGACCCCCAGGTCCAGAGGCTGGCAAGGGAGGCGCTCGCGAAGCTTGAGAAGCCATAGTGCCGCCGAACAACGAGTTGCACCTGACGAGCGCGCTCCAACTGACTGGCCGCGCTCGCAGGTGAACTCGGTGTTCGCCTAAAATGATAAGAACATAGACAGGTCAATCTCTGCAACCCCTCTGAGGGCGTGGTTCTTGATAAAACAGGAGTGAGAGGCCCTTCTTCTATGGAGTACTATTTTGAGTGGGACCCCGGAAAATCTCGGATAAACCTGGACAAGCATAGGGTAGCCTTCGAAGAAGGCGCGACCGTCTTCCGGGATCCTCTATCGCTGACTATGTACGATCCAGACCACAGCGAGACGGAGGACCGATGGATCACGCTTGGCATATCTAATTCGGGGCGGCTTCTGGTAGTATGTCACACGTTTCATGAGCAGTTCGGCAAGTCGGTCACGGTTCGTATCTACTCTGTCCGGAAAGCAACAAAAAAAGAAATTCGAAGCTATGAAGGAAAATAGGATGAGATCGGAATACGATTTTTCGAAGGCCGAGCGGGGCAAGTTCTATAGGCCCGACATGAAGCTTAATCTTCCTGTATATCTGGACGAGGAGGTTCAGGCTTTCATTCAGGACATAGCTGAAAAGAAAAAAACGGACCTTTCAAGTGTAGTGAATCAATTGCTCCGCAGTGACATGCAATTGGCTGAGGCTATGAAATAGAAAAAGGCGGCGAACCAGGCGCTGCACCTGACCGCCTGTTGCGTTGCACGCCCCCAGACGAGCTTCGTTGCAGATGGCGTGACAGTGGCCGATGCGCACGGCGATTGGCCAGGACGTGTCATGAATCGGAAGGGTCCTGCGGTAACGCGGGGCTGGCTGCGGCGCCTCGGGTGTCCGCTGCGCGACGGCCACGGCGGGAGCAATCCGCCACAGCGGCTGCTGGTGGCACCGGAATGCTGACCGCCGTGCGGCGGCGGGATCGGCAGCGAGGCGGATAGTACGCTGCGAATTTTGCGAAACAAGCGAAAAAGGCGTTGCGTTACGGCACGGCACAGCCCGTATCGGGCGAAAAAAGCGCGTGCGCCGGCGCGGCCAACCAGCGGTGGACGGGGCGGCCACGGGTCTCGTCGATTTGCCGGTGTGCTAGCCCGCGCTCGTTCAGCCGCGCCAGTGCGCCGTCGATCGCCTCCTTGCTCTGGTGATGGCCGAGCGCCGAGGAGATCTCGCTACGGGTCAGCCCCGCGGCGACCGCCCGGAGCGCGGCCAAGAGGCGCTCGGCGAGTGGATCGCCGGCCGTTTCGCCGGCGAAAATGTAGCGCGCCGAGCACGCTACATACTCCCAGGCCGACAGCGCCGCCTCGAGGTGCGCCGCGCCGATTACCGCGGACGCGTCGAGCAACGCGTAGAGCAGTGCCAGCCGCACGACGTGAGCCTCTGCGCGCGCCGTGATCGCACCGCCGAGCCCGGGCTGCTCTTGCGACAGCAACGGGTAGACCTCGCGCCACCGCGCTGTGGCCGCCGGGTCGCGTCGCAGCACCCGCGGGGCCGCGGCCGCCTGCAGCACAGCGCGCAGGCGCCGGGCCAGCTCGCCGAGCTCGTCGTCGCTCAGCGCACCGCCTTCGGGCAGCAGCCTGGCCCGCCGCACGTACACCCACAAGAACCGATTGGCGAAGCCGTTGGCGAGCTCGATGTCGGTCAGCACCTGGCGCAGCTCCTCG
>JACPHN010000033.1 GCA_016188575.1 Candidatus Schekmanbacteria bacterium | reverse complement strand
CGGTGTAGAGGAAGGCGGCGCGCTCCTCAAAGGTCGTGCCGAGGGTGATTGCTGCCCGCGGCGCGTCGCCGGGCGGCGGCAGGACGTCTTCGCTGCCGGCGGTCGGGATCGGGGTGAGGGAGGGCGTGGGTGTCGGCGTCGCGGTCGGCGTCGCGGTTGGAGTGGGTGTTCGCGTCGGCGTCGGCGTGGAGGTCGGCGTGAACGGTGGCGTTGACGTCCCCGTCGCGGTAGCGCTCGCGGTGGGGATCGCCGTCGAGGTGGCCGTAGCCGCGGGCGGCGATGGCGTGGACGTCGCCACGACAGTGCCGGAGGTCGCCGTCGCCGTGGATGTCGAGGTCGCCGCGGTCGTGCTCGTGGCCGTCGCGGTTGCCGTCTGAGCGGTCGTTGTCGGGGTCGGGCTCGGGCTCGGCGCCACTTCGGCTGTCGGAGTCGTCGTCGGCACACCCGTCGCTGTGGCGCTTGCGCTGGGCACGCCCGCCGCCGGCGTCACCGTTGCCGTTCCCGAAGCGGTCGGCTCCACGGTCGCCGTCACCGTCGCGGTCGCGATACTGGTCGCTGTCGCCGTCCCGGTCGCGCGCGCGGTTCCCGTGGCGCTCGGCGTCGGGCTTGTCCCCTCCGGCGCCAGTGTCACCGCGTCCAGGACCATTGTCGGCCCGTCATCCGCGCCGACCGCCACGAACCGGCGCGCCTCCGAGTACCCGTCGCGGTGGTAGCGCAGCTCGTAGCTCCCCGGCGCGAACACCGTCTCCGCCGCGGGGGCAACGAACGAAAAGCTTCCGCTTGCGTCGGTCACCGCCTCGAGGGGATCGACGAGCGCATCCGCAACCCAGACTCGCCCCCCCCCCCGCAATCGCGAGCGTGATCGCTCCGGCGATCGCGTAGCGCGCTGGCCGGCAGGCTCCGCGCCGCCACGCCATCGCCACGACCACCGCCAGCGCGATCAGCAGCGCCGCCAATGCCGGTCCGGAGAACCCCACGTGCACCTGCGCGAGGGAGACCGCGATACCGCCGTGCTCCGCCGCGCCGCTCAGGTAGGCGTGCCCGGAAATCGCCGTCACCGGAGCCGCCGCAGCCGTGGTCGAGCACGCCAGCATCCCGGCACCGCCCATTACCCCGGCCGCGAGCGCGGTCGCGGCACTCGAGCTCACATGCTTCAACCTCGGATTTGCCTCTCGGAGCACCTTGTTCCCCTCCTCCGCTGGAGACTGCCCGCTCTCCGCCCTTTCGAATCGATGGTGACATCCCGAACCGGTCCTGTCAACCTGCAAGTAATCCCCCGAGGCTCAACATGGGATCCGGGGAGCTGGGCGAAAGGCATGTCCGTGGTTTCGGCCATGCCCGGGAAGGCTCAGAAAAAGGGCAAGGCCAAAGCATTCCTCCGAACCCGCGCACCGACTTTTCCGATGAGCTCCCGGATCCCATATTGAGCCAATACCGCATTTGGCGGCGAAGCCTGGCGGCGTCGGAGGATGGCCCGCTAGCTTCAAGCGCGGCCGCAGCCCTTCACACCGATACCTCTCGCGCCGACTTCCGGCCAGGTCTCGTCCTTGGACCCGTCCAGTTGACACCCCATTCAGCGCCGCGGTAACCTGCGGCGGAAGTCACGTCATCACGACAGCTCCCCGGGGACCGGCGCCAGGCCCGGCCGGCAAGGTGAGGATGGACGAGTCTGGATCGCCTACAGTGCAGGATCTGAGCGGCTGCGAGCTCGCCAGTCGTGTCTACGAGATCAGCCTGCGGGCGCACGGCGCCGATAACCTCGTCCAGGTGCTTCAAGCTATCAGCCGACTCGTGCTCGCGCTGACCGGCGCGTCGTACGCTGCGATTTTCCTCCCGGCACCGAAGGACAACGGGCTCGCGCCGCGGCTCGTTGCGACTGCGGCCGGGATCGACGGGAGCAGCCTGGAAAATCACCCGAGGCTCGACGGGGTGGTTCGGCGGGTGGCCGGAGAAGGGCAGGCACTGTGCCTGGATGACCTCACCTGCCATGCGGACTTGCTGCCGGTCCCTTCGGGAATGCGCTCGGCAATAGCGGTCCCCCTGGCCCGCCGCGGCGATCTCGCCGGGGTGCTGATCGCTGCCAGCCCGGAGCGCGGAAAGCTGGGCCGGTACCAGCTTGGCATCCTTGAGGCGCTCGCCACACCCATCTCGCAGGCGATCGCCAACGCCGAGCTGGTCCTGGAAGTGCGCCACCGTCTCGAGCAGCTCAGGCTGCTCAACGCCATCAGCAAGATCACAAGCTCGACGGTGAACGTCGACGAGCTGCTCGCGCGCGTGGTGCTGGAAGTGCGCACGCGCCTGGGATATCACCTGGTGGCCGCCGGCCTCGTCGACGACCGGCGCCAAAGTGCGATTCTGCGCGCCATCAGCTCGGCCGGCACGTCGATCCTTCCCATTGGCCACACCCAACCGCTCGGAACCGGCGTGGTCGGCAGGATGATTCAGAGCCAACGAAGCACCGTGGTGCGCGACGTTCTCCACGATGGTGATTACGTTTCTGCCGATGACTTCGTGCGGTGTGAGATGTGCGTTCCTCTGAAGCGTGGTGACGTCGTCATCGGTTACCTCGACGCCGAGGCGGCGCGCCCCGACGCCTTCGATGATACGGACGTGATGCTCCTGGAAACTATTGCGGAACATATCTCACAAAGCGTGTGGGCGGCTGCCGAGCTCCAGCGCGCCCGGCGGTTGCGTGAGGACCTGGCGCGCATGATCGTGCACGACATGCGCAATCCTCTTACCGTCCTGGGTTCGTCACTGTTCATGGTCAAGCTGGTGAGCGTGCCAGAGACCGGCTCCGAGTCCACCCTGATGTCGCGCCTCACCAGGTTCATCGACGCGGCCAGCGCGGCCGGCGAGGAGCTCAGGGTGATGGTGGACGGTGTGCTCGATGTTGAACGGATCGAGGTCGGTCGCCTGCCCCTGCGCCGCATTCCCTGCAACGTCGCCGATCTCGTGAGCCGCGTCGCGCGACAGATGGCCGTCGTTGCTGTGGCCCGCAACGTCCAGTTTCTGGTGTCCCTGCCCGACGACACTGCCGGTGACGGGCCCCTCATGGCTCATGTCGACGAAGAGCTGCTCTCACGTGTGCTCGAAAACCTAGTCATCAACGCGTTGAAGTACTCCGACGCAGACGCTGCCGTCAGCCTCGGCGTCGCCCCCTGCCCCGCGGCGGTTCTGTGCGCGCGCCTGGCCGGTGAGCGCGCGAGTGTTCTCTTCAGCGTCAGCGACACCGGCCCCGGCATCCCGGCGGACCAGCAACAACGGATTTTCGACAAGTTCGCGGGCGTCGACGATGGCGGGACACGCAACCGCCGCTCCGTCGGGCTCGGGCTCGCGTTCTGCCGGCAAGCTGTTGAGGCGCACGGCGGGACAATCTGGGTTACCAGCGAGGTTGGCCGGGGGGCGCGGTTCAACGTCCTGTTGCCCTCCGAGCGCAAATAGCTTCTCCGCTCCTGGCCACGCTTCTCCAGGGCGGTGTAAGATTTCCGGCGCGCTCGCGACTATTTGGCATCCTCACTCCAGAAAGGAGCCATCATGTTCAGGAACGTCCTGATCGCCCGCCCGCATCCCTTCATCGTCGGAGACATGAAGCCGTTCCTCGAGAGCGCCGGCTATACCACCGTCAAGCTGCCGTCGCTGTCCAATCTCCGCTCACAGACCGCGACGGCATGCGGTTCGGTGGTGTCGATGGCCGTCGCCTCGTCGATCGCTGCTTCGGCCGAGGACGTTGTCGCCGAGCTGCGCCAGGTTGCGCCGCGGTTGCCCGTTGCGCTTGCCGGGCTACTGGAGCTCGATCAGATCCGCTCCCTGGTCGAGCGCATGGGCGCTCGGTTAGGCTCCACACTGGTCGTGGTCGGGGCGTCGGCGGGCGATGTGAACGATGCTGTTCTGGGTACTCCCAACGCCTTCGTCTACGTGAGCAGGTCCGACCTGATCACGCCCGACCGGCGCGCCCAGGCGACGCGCGTGCTCCAGCGGCACTTCCACTAGCCTCGGCGTTCGGCCGGAATGAAGTCATCGGGAACGACGCGAATGAGCAACCCTGAAGCCGAACCAGCCGCCGCATCCTCCTCCTCCGCGGCGTTGCAGGATGGCCCGTTCATTGAGGATCTGCGGCGGCAGATGATCAAGTTCGCCACCCTGCAACTGGGCAACCCGCACTGGGCCGAGGACGCCGTCCAGGAAGCGCTGGCGGGTGCCTACAAGAATGCCGGGGCGTTCCGCGGTCACGCCGCGCTCAAGACCTGGGTGTTCGCCATCCTCAAGAACAAGATCGCCGACGTTCTCCGCCAGCGGGAGCGCACCGTGGAAGTCAGCGCCCTGCTGCGCGAAGACGAGAGCGCGGACGAGATCGCGGCGCTGTTCGACGAGCGCGGCTTCTGGCGCGCAGCCGAGCGGCCCGTCGGCTGGAGAGATCCCGAGCAGGCAGTCCACGACCGCCAGTTCTGGCGCGTGTTCGAGACGTGCCTGGAGGCGTTGCCGCCCCAATGGGCGCGGGTATTCATGATGCGCGAGCTCATCGAGCTGACCGCGGACGAGATTTGCGACGCGCTCGGCATCACCGCGGGAAACTTGCACGTGACGTTGCATCGCGCACGGCTACGGCTGCGCCGATGTCTGGAAAGGAATTGGTTCGCGGAGGAGGGCAAACGGCCATGCTGAGCTGCAACGACGCGACGCGTCTGCTGTCCGAATCGCAAGAGCAGCGGCTGAGCTTCAGGGAGCGCATGAGGCTGACGGCGCACCTCATGATGTGCTCCGGATGCAAGAACTTTGGAAAGCACCTCCACGTCGTCCGCGAGGCGGCGCGCGCCTATGCCGCCGGTGAGGACGAGCGCGCGGACAGGGAGCTTTCATGAGAAAATTCGCCTGGTTCGAGGTGTTTCGGCTGCTGGCGCGGCTAACTTTGGGCCGCCTTCAGCGCCGCCACGTCTATCGGCGTTTCCGGAGGCCGGCAAAGGTGGACCGCAACCTGGTCGTTATCGGTGCCGGGGCCGCCGGGCTCGTCACCAGCTACGTAGCTGCCGCTGTCAAGGCCAAAGTCACGTTGATCGAGGCGGACAAGATGGGCGGCGACTGCCTGAATCATGGGTGCGTGCCGAGCAAGGCGCTGATCCGCAGTGCGAAGCTCGCACATCAAATAGCACACGCCGACCGTTACGGACTGATCGCCACGCCACCACAACTGCATTTCGGGACCGTGATGTCCCGTGTACACGACATCATTCGCACGGTCGCGCCGCACGACAGCGCGGAGCGCTACGCCGGCCTCGGTATCGAGGTTCTGAGCGGCCGGGCCAGAATCGTCGACCCGTGGACCGTGGAAGTCGCGCTGAACGGCGGGGGCACTCGCCGCGTGACCACGCGCAGCATCGTCATCGCCGCGGGTGCCCGCCCCTTCGTGCCGCAACTGCCGGGCATCGAAGACAGCGGGTACGTGACCAGCGACACGATCTGGGAGCGGTTTGCCCAGCTCGACGCGCCCCCGCGGCGCCTCGTGGTCCTGGGCGGAGGGCCGATCGGATGCGAGCTGGCCCAGTGTTTCGCGCGGCTCGGGTCGCGGGTAACCCAGGTCGAGCGAATGCCGCGCCTTCTCCTCCGCGAGGACGAGGAGGTCTCGGCGATGGCGCGAACCGCCCTGGAGGCCGACGGCGTCACGGTGCTGGCGGGCCACAAGGCGGTACGCTGCATGCGCGACGGCGATCGCAAGGCGATCCTCGTCGAAGGGGACGGCGGCCCGCGAGAAATCGAGCACGACGAGCTCATCTGCGCGGTCGGACGGGTCGCCCGGCTCACCGGATACGGCCTCGAGGAGCTGGGTATCCAGACCGATCGCACGGTTGTGACCAACGAATATCTGGAGACGATGTACCCAAACATCCTCGCCGCTGGAGACGTCGCCGGGCCGTACCAGCTCACCCACGCCGCCGGCCACCAGGCCTGGTTCGCCGCGGTGAACGCGCTTTTCGGGGACCTCACGCCGTTCAGGGCGGATTACTCTGTGCTGCCGTGGACCACGTTCATTGACCCGGAAATAGCCCACGTGGGCCTCAACGAGCAAGACGCCCGCGCGCGGGGTATCCCCTATGGGGTGACGCGCTTCGGGATCGACGATGTCGACCGCGCCATCGCCGACAGTGCCGCGCACGGCTTCGTCAAGGTGCTCACGCCGCCGCGCAGCGATCGCATTCTCGGCGCGACGATCGTCGGCGAGCACGCCGGTGACCTGTTGGCCGAGCTCGTGCTGGCGATGCGGCATGGCCTCGGCCTGGGAAAGGTGCTGCGCACGGTCCACACGTACCCGACGCTGGCGGAAGCAAACAAGTACGCTGCCGGCGAGTGGAAACGCGCGCACGCGCCGCGGCGAATCCTCGCGTGGGCGGAGCGATTTCATGCCTGGCGCCGGGGATAGCCCGGCCAATCTTGAGGGTCGAGGGCATCATGCCCGCCACCGACCGAAGGCGGCCAGAATGGCCGCCCCCCAGTAGCCAGTCGACCCCTGGCCGAAACGACGAACGCTGGCCATCATTCCAGGGAGCCACCCATGCACGAGCTCGTAAAGGACTACTACGGACGCCAACTGCAGTCGTCTGAGGACCTCAAGACCACCGCATGCTGCGACGTGTCGCGGCCGCCGAAAACCTTCACGGAGTTGCTCTCGCGCATTCACCCCGACGTGCTTGCCCGGTACTACGGTTGCGGGTTGGTGCATCCGCCGCTGCTATCCGGGTGCCGGGTGCTGGATCTGGGGTGTGGAGCGGGCCGCGACGTCTACGCCCTCGCGCAGCTCGTCGGCCCGGACGGGCTCGTCGTGGGCGTGGACATGACCCACGAGCAGCTTGCCGTGGCCGAACGTCACCGGCGCTACCACGCCGAGGCATTCGGCTTCGACAACGTCCGCTTTCTGAACGGGTACATCGAGCGTCTCGACGAGCTCGACCTGCCCGAAGCCGGCTTCGACGTTGTCGTGTCCAACTGCGTGATCAATCTATCCCCGGACAAGGACGCCGTCCTCGGCGGCGCCTTTCGCCTCCTGAAGCCGGGCGGGGAGCTCTACTTCTCCGACGTCTACGCCGACCGCCGGGTGCCGGCCGCGGTGCGCGACGACCCGATCCTCTACGGCGAGTGCCTCGGGGGTGCCCTTTACTGGAACGACTTCCTGCGCGTCGCCCGTGCCAATGGGTTTACCGACCCACGGCTCGTGACCGACCGGCCGCTCGCGGTCACCTCTGACGCAATCGCGGCGCGGGTCGGTGCCGTGTGCTTTTTCTCGGCAACGTACCGGCTGTTCAAGCTCGATGGCCTGGAGACGGCATGCGAAGATTACGGACAGGCCGTCATCTACCGCGGGACCATTCCCGACCATCGCGATTCCTTCGTGCTCGACAAACACCACGCCATGGAGGCCGGACGGGTATTCCGGGTTTGCGGAAATACCTGGCGGATCCTGCACGATACGCGCCTTCACGCGCATTTCACGTTCATCGGCGATTTTCGGCGGCACTACGGGCTGTTTGCCGGTTGTGGGGGCGGCATGCCGTTCGACACGGGTGGCGGCGGCGCGGCAAGCGGTTGTTGCTGACGGGTCTCGTTCGCGGGCTCGGCCCCGCCCGGGCCGGTCAGCGCGCGTCTCTGAACGTCGCCGCTACGGGCAGCTCCAGGACGATGGTCTCTGGTAGCAGGCAGACCTGATCGCTGCACGCCTGGATCTCGATCCGGACTGGAGCGCTCAGCGGACGCCGTGCCGTCGTCCCCGCTGCTGTCAGCTCCGCCCTGAGCTCGACCGTGCCTTCGTAGACCAGGAGCGGATCTTTCTCGAACCCGAGACGAACCTCCTTCGCCTCGGGGTACTCCACGCGTTCGAGCTTCCACGCACCATCTTCCTTCGCCGCCGCGAGCACGGTCGGGATGAGCGCCACCTGACGCGGCTCGTGCGCGTTGACGTGCCAGCCGCGCTCGATGTCGAGGCGAACGGCAAGCCGCGCTCTGCCCGGACCGCGCCTCCACGCTGCGGCTCGTCGGCACCGATCAGCATGTAGGGGTAGCCGGCGGGGTGTTGCTGGACCGCCGACGCAAAGCCGCTCAGCGTCGCCTCGGCGCGGGCTCGGTACGCCACTTCGCCGCTCCGCGCCGCCAGCATCGCCAGCGCGCGAACCGCCACCGAGTTTCCCGACGGCATCGCCCCGTCGCTCGGGCTTTTTGGCCTCGCGATGAGGTTGGAGTCGATCCCGGAGGCGCTCATGAAGAAGCCGCCGTGTTGCTCATCCCAGAAGCCCGCGAGCATGCCGTCTGCGACCGCGCGCGCCCGGCCCAGCCAAGGAGTGTCCGCCGTCACGTCGTACAATGCCAGAAACGCCTCGGCGAGATAGGCGTAGTCCTCCTGCCCCGCCGGAATGGACGACGCGCCATCGAGATGAACCCGCCACAGCTCTCCCGAACCCCTGCGACTCCGCGACCACAAGAGCTCGGCCGCCCCCACCGCGGCCTCGAGATAGTGCTTCTCGCCGAGGATTTCCGAAGCCTCCGCCAGAGTCGTGATCATCATCGCATTCCAGCCGGTCAGGATCTTTTCGTCCCGTAACGGATGCACCCGGTGCTCCCGTGCGGCGTACAACTTCTCACGGATTCGATCGGTGCGTTTCAGAAGGTCGTCGAGCCCGATCCGGAGCTTCGTGGCGCGCTCATCCAGCGGCACGGGCAGGTGAAGGATGCTCCTCCCCTCGAAGTTCCCGCGGTCGCTGACCCCGAACAGCTCGATCGCCAGCTCGGCCTCGGCGGGGTCGAGCGCGGCGCGGACCTCGGCCGGCGTCCAGACGAAGAACTGTCCCTCTCGGCCCTCGCTGTCCGCGTCCGTCGCCGAGTAGAACCCGCCCTCCGAGGAGGTCATGTCGCGAAGAACATAGTCGAGCGTCTGGCGAGCCAGCCGGGCGTACATCCGCTCCGCCGTAAGCCGGTGTGCGTGCGCGTAGACTCGACCGAGCTGAGCCTGGTTGTAGAGCATCTTCTCGAAATGCGGCACGAGCCAGACCGCGTCAGTCGAGTAGCGATGGAAGCCGCCGCCGACCTGGTCGTGGATGCCACCGCGCGCCATGGCCGTGGCGCTCTTCTTCACCGCGGCCAGCGCCGCGTCGTCGCCGCCGGTCCGGAGCAGGTGCTGCAGCAGCAGAAACAGCTCCGGCTCGTGAGGGAATTTGGGCGCCTCGCCGAATCCTCCCCGCTCCGCGTCGTATCCCGCCATGATCTCGCCGATCCCCTGGCGCACCACGTCGGCTCCTAGCTTGCTCGCCTCGCCACGAACCGACGTGGCGCGCTCGACCGCGGAAGCAATCTGCTCGGCTTGCGCCTCGAGCTGCTCCCGTCGCGTTTTCCACAGCTCGTCGATGCGCAGGAGCAAGGCCTTGAACGGCTCCAGGGGAAAGTAGGTAGCGCCGAAGAAGGGTTTGCCTTCCGGCGTCAAGAAGCTCGACATCGGCCAGCCGCCGCTGCCAGTCGTCAGCAGCACGGCGGTCATGTAGATCTCGTCGACATCGGGGCGCTGCTCGCGATCGACCTTGATGCAGACGAAGCGCTCGTTCATGAGCCGAGCGACCTCGATGTCCTCGAAGCTTTCGCGCTCCATGACGTGGCACCAGTGGCAGGTCGAATAACCGATGGACAGGAACACAGGCTTGTTTTCGCGTCGCGCCCGCGCGAACGCCTCCGTGCCCCACGCAAACCAGTCCACGGGGTTATGGGCGTGCTGCAGAAGATAGGGCGAATCCTCCAGGATCAAGCGATTCGTGAAGAGCGGCTTGCCATCAGGCAGCAGGTGCTTCGTGCGCGGCTCGTAGGCGGAGCCCCTGGCGTCCAGAGCGGCCCGCAGCTTCGCCTCCAGCGCCACCGGGCGAGGAGCGGCGCCGGGCAAGAGCGGCGCCTGATGGTCGGCGGGCTGCGCGTTCGCGCACGCGGCGGCCAGCATGATCAGCGCCACCAGGCCGCGAAGCGCGGAGCGGAATGATGCCGGCATGGATATCCTTTCAGTGGAGGTGGTCAGTCGGCAGAGCCGGCCAGGCCGAGCTGAAGGCCGGCCTCTTGCCAAAGTTGCACGCGGACACCGTCGATCTCGGCCTCCGCACCGTCGAGCCCGACGAGCTCCTCCGTGAGGCGGGTCTGATACAGCGTGTAGACGCCGCCCGCGTCATCCAGAAGTCGCGCCTGAACCGCGATCTGGCCGCGCAGTGAGCAGTACCGACCGCCCACCAGACGGAGCGCCATGAGCCGCCGTGATGCCACCATTGAGAAATCGAGCTTCGCCATCTTCTCGCGAAGCTCCGCAAAGCTCCGCGCCGGGATTTCCACGGCGAGCTGCTTGACGTGGTGCGATGCGATTTCGCGCGCGACGGTGCGAGCGAGCTTGGGCCGGTTGCCCAGGCCCGCGATCGTGGCCACCAGGAGCGCGATCCCAATCACCGCTGCCACACCCGCCATCATCACCCAGGGCCGCCGTTTCCGCAAATCCAGCCGCCTACGGCCCGCGGCGCCGGCGCTCTTATCGCCGCCTACTGAACCGACCTCGAGGAGGCGCTGGAGCACCTCGGGCCGCAGGGAGCGCTCTTGGTAGTAGTCGCGGAGATGATCGTTGAGAGGTTTACGCGTCATCGCTGCGCTCCCACGTTGCCGGCGGCGAGCAACCGCAGCAGCTTCTGCCGCCCCCGGTGAATCAGGCTGAGCACCGTTCCGCGGGGGCGCCCGGTCAGCGCCGCGATCTCGCCGGCACTGTAACCTTCCGCGGCGCTCAGGTACAGCGCCTCCCGCTCTTCGGCCCGCAGCGAGCCAAGCGCCCGTTCCAGTGACGCGACATCGGCCAGAATCGCCTCGTCCGGCGCCCGTGCCTGCAGGGCCGCCCCCACCTCGGCGTCCAGTGATTCGATCACCACAAGCCGCTCCCGCCGATACCGGTCGATGAAACGACTCCGGATACCGGCGTAGAGGTACCCCTTGCTGCTGGTCCCACCCGCGGCCAGGACGGCAACCCAGGCGTCCTGCAGCAGATCCTCCGCCCGCGACTCGTCGTGGGTCAGCGACAGGGCGTAGCGGAACCCGCGCTGCAGAAGCTCGGCCATGTCCTGATCACTGTCCACTGCCACGATTCCTCCGGGAGCGCGGGTCCGTCAGTGCACCTCGAGCTGGTACTGGCGCTTCTTCCCATCCACCTTGTGAACCACGGCCTGCGTCGTCTGCATGCCGTTGCCGGCGGGCAGCACGAAGAGATCCACGTCGAGAGCCCGTCCGCTCTGGTCCTTGAAGTCGGCGCAGCTTACGTAGAGCTCCCCTTTCTTGACGATACCGTCATGCAGCTTCTCGAGCTCCAGGCGCAGCAGCCTGTCCTCGATCGGATCATAGAGCAAAAACGTCTCGTTCACCGTCCGGTCTTTCACGAACTGCTCCATCGACGCACGGACTTGCTGGCGCAGCTCGCCCTGGATGGAGGGGTCGTCCGCCGCCCAGACGGGCGGAACCAAAGTCCAGGTGAGCAGAAGGATCAAGCAAGCTCTCGACATGGCAATCGTCTCCTCAGGTTGGCGAACCGGAATCTCTGCGTACGGGCATAAACCTGAATCGACCGCCTGTTTGACGTCGATGCGGTCGAAGCGACAGTGCATTCAGGGAAACGAACGATGGCTGGCGCTGATTGCATCCACTGCGTGCTCATTCGCTGGCTTGCCGGCAGGAACCGCCGGGTCCTACAGTCAGCTCCAGGTGACGTGATGAGACTCGACAAGCTCCTGCCGTTTCTGGGTATCCGAGGAAAGCTCCTGGTCGCCTTCGTCGCGCTCTCCCTCGGCCCCGTCGTTCTGCTCGGCAGCTACCTGCCGCTCGCCGCAACCCGCGCGCTGATGGAGACGAATGCCGACCACCTCCGCCTGCAGCTCCTGTCCAACGTCGGCCACATCGAGAGCTACGTCGCGGCGCTGGATGCCAGTGCGCGCATGCTTGCCCGCTGGGTCGCGGAGGAGGATCTGCTCGATACAGGCACGATTGACGCCGCCGGCCGTGAGCGGATCGGACGACTGTTTTATCATTTCGCGGAAATGCGTCCCGATTACTACCAGATCCGCTTGCTGTCCGCGCTGGGCATCGAGCAGGTGCGGATCAATCGCCACGGGGAGGCGCTGGAGGTCGTGCCGGTCGCGGCTCTCCAGGACAAGTCGGATCGCTAGTACTTCACCGACGCCATGAAGCCAGGGCCGGACCAGACGTATTTCTCACCACTCGATCTGAACGTCGAAAGAGGTGAGCTGGAGTTTCCCGAGCAGCTCGTATATCGCGTGGCCCGGCAGGTGCTGAACCGGCAGGGCCGGGCGAGCGGTCTGGTCGTCATCAACGTGTTCGGTAGGGAAATCCTCGATCGCCTCAAAGTCTTGCGCTCGGATCCGCGTGGTGAGGCGCTTTTCGTGGGTTCGGACGGGCGTTTTGTCCGCGAGCTCTGTGGCGGTGCGGATTGCCGTTTCCTCTTTGGGCGAGCACAGACAGACCTTCGGTACCTCGGAGAGGCGGTCATCGCACCGTTGCTGGCCGGTGAAACGGCGATGATGGTCGAGGTGGCGCGGCATTTCGTGTCATACTCCCCGATCCACCTGAGGGGAAGCGGTGTCATGACTCCCTGGCGACTGGCGATACTCTACCCCCGGGAGCTGGTTGTGGGGCCGGTGAATCGCATGCGGAATCTCGCTGCCCTTTTCGCGGCGCTCGTCGCCGTGGTCGCCATCACGCTCTCCGGCCTGGCGACGCGCGCCTTCGCGGTGCCGCTGCACCGGATTCTGGCGTTTCTACGCAGGGTAGAGGCCGGCGATTTCGGCGCCGACCTCGTGGTCGAGACGCGCGACGAGATCGAAGAGCTGGCCGGCTGCGTCAGGGATACTGCCCGGGCGCTGGAGGCAACGCAGGGCCGCCTGCTCGGCTGGAACGAAGAGCTCCAGAGGGAGGTCGCGCGCCAGGTTGCCGAGATGGAGGCTCTGGCCGATGCCAATTGAACGATCGAGCGGCAGCTTCAGCACGCCGACCGGCTCTCCACCCTCGGAGTGCTGTCGGCGTCGCTCGCCCACGAAGTCGGCAACCCGTTGGCCTCCATCAAGACGATCGTCCAGGTCCACCTGCGTGACCCGGGTGTGGAGCACGGCGCTCGCGAGGTGCTGGAAACCGTGGTGTCAGAGGTTGATCGCCTGGCCGCGATTCTGGCGCGAATGACTGGTTTCGCGCGCCGGCCAGTCGAGCCCTCCGTGCAAGTAACCGCCAGGGCCATCTTCAACCGGGTCGCCTTGCTGATCGACGCTGAGGCCCGGAATAAAGGCGTAGAGCTGGAGCTCCTGGACGAGAGCCTCTCCGCGGTGATCACGGTCCAGTCCCAGAAGCTCGAGCAGGTGCTTCTCAACCTGGCGGTGAACGCGCTTCAAGCCATCGAAGGACCGGGAAAGATCACCATCAGCGCCCACCCCGGCGCTCGTGGGATCGAAGTGGCGGTCCGCGACACCGGTCCGGGAATCCCGGAGGAAATGCGGAGTCGGATCTTCGACCCGTTTTATACGACAAAGGACGGCGGGACAGGGTTAGGCCTGCCGATCGCTCGGCAACTGGTGGCGGAAATGGGAGGAAAGATGCGCATCGAGCACCCTGAATCCGGGGGAGTGGCGGTTGTCATCGAGCTGCGGACCGGAATGGCTCCGTCGAGCGGGCCGTCGCGGGCGAGGGATGGGGCATGAAGGCACCCGTCAACCACGTGCTCGTGGTCGAGGACGACCGCGTCCTGCGCAACGCGCTGGAGAAGCATCTCGGGCTGCGGCATCAGGTGGCGGCGGTGGCCTCGGCGGCGGGGGCGCGAACCCGCTTCGCCTCCCGTCCCGTGGACCTCGTCGTCCTGGATCTCCATTTGCCGGATGGTGATGGCCTTGACCTCATCGACCTGTTCCGCCAGGACGAGGATACCATGGTAATCGTCATTACCGCGTATCCGCAGATTCAGTCCGCCGTACGGGCGCTCAAGGCGGGTGCCTTCGACTACATCAACAAGCCGTTCGAGCTGGACGAGCTTGACATCGTGGTCGACCGCGCCCTGGCACTGCGCGGCCTCCAGGATGAGGTGCAGAGGCTGCGCCGCCAAAGACCGGAAATGGGTGGCGTGGACAGGATCCTGGGTCAATCACCCGCCGTCGAGCATCTGCGGCAGGAGATACGCCAAGTCGCCGCGACGCCCGCCACGACCGTCCTGATCCGCGGTGAGACAGGAACAGGTAAGGAGCTCGTGGCCGAAGCGATTCATCACGAAAGCGCGCGAAGCGGCCGGGCTCTGGTGCGCCTGAATTGCTCCTCGATCCCGGCGACAATGATCGAAAGCGAGCTGTTCGGGCACGAACGGGGAGCCTTCACGGATGCGAAGGCCGTCAGGCGCGGTCTGCTCGAAATGGCCAACGGCGGCACTTTGTTCCTTGACGAGATCGGCGACCTGCCGCTCGAGCTGCAGCCGAAGCTGCTCCGCGTCCTCGAATCGCGGCGCTTTCGCCGGCTCGGAGGAAACCGGGAAATAGACGCCGACGTGCGCTTCGTTGCCGCGACCAACCGGGATCTCGACCGCATGGTCGCGGGCGGGGAGTTTCGCGAAGACCTGCTATTCCGGCTCAAGGTCTTCGAGATCAGAGCGCCGCCGCTGCGCGATCGCCGCGGCGACATCGCCTTCCTGGCGCGGCACTTTCTGCAGGCGCTTGCCCGGCACCACGATCGCCCGGCGCGGGATCTCACGCCGGGCGCGGTTCGGCATCTCGAAGGATACTCCTGGCCAGGAAACGTCCGTGAGCTTCGCAATGTGATCGAGCAGGCCACGATTCTGGCGCGCTCAGCCGTCCTCGATCGCGCCGCTTTCGGCGGCGAGCCCCGGTCCGCTCGTCCTGCGCTCTGCTCGGAACCGTGCCCTGCCTTCATCGAGGACCTGGGCTCCTTTCCTGACCTCGCCGAGGTCGAGCGCCGCTACATTCTGTGCGTCTATCGGCGCGCTACCGGCAACAAGACGAAGGCCGCGGAGGTACTGGGGATCACCCGTCTGACGCTCCCCCAGAAGCTGAGGCAATACGGCATCGACGAGGAGGGTGATCAGAATCTGACCGGCCGCCGGTGAACCGACCTACCGCACGGCGGCGCGCGGATGCGGATCTATTTCATCGGGCGGCGGCCGCCCGGTCAGAAACTGTCCACTGCAATCGCGGCAGGCGGATGAAATCCGACCAGAGTTGTCGCGGCGCCCCCTGGCGCGCGTCGTCCCCCTCTCCCAGTCCAGCGCGAATCGCGTGGCACCCGCTCCAATCGTTCTCGTCACGCGCCTGGCACTCTCCCTGCACCGGCCCGTTCCGATCGGAGCTGAATCAGCAACATGCGAGCGGTTCGCTTTTGCGCGGAGGAGGTTGTGGACATGTCAGTGCATTGCGGGTACGTAAGACGCGGCGTGAGCATCGTGTCGGTCATAATCATCGGATGGGCGATGGCTCTGGGCAGTGGATGCGGAAGCGGTCCGGCCAACGCTGCCGCGCCCGCGCAGCCGCCGGCCTCGCCCGCGCAGCCGCCGGCCTCGCCCGCGGCCCCCGCCGTCGCGAAGGAGCAAAAAGGGCGATGGGATCCCGCGATCACCGAGAAGCTTGTCGCGGTGGAGCCAACCGTGGCTGCGGCAAAGGGTTGCCTTTCCTGCCACTCGGGTATCGAGGCCATCAACGCGAAGATGCAGCCTTTCCTGCTGGCCTTCGCGGGAGGCAAGGAGGGATTCGAGTGCGCGGTTTGCCATGAAGGACGACCGGCCGGCGCCACGAAAGCGGCGGCACATGAAGGACTGCTACCCAATCCATCAAGCATGTGGGTGATGAACGATGGAAGGGCTGTGCGAAATGTCACAGCGATAAGGACGCCCTGGCGACGCTGATGGGCGCAAGGTCGCGCCCAGCGCGGCGATCACCGCGCCGGCGGGTGCGCTGCCTGCCACGTCCTGTACAACAACGACGGCGTCTACGAGGGCGGCGATCCGACGATTCCCAGGGATCGCTCGGCCCACATGATGCGGCATGAGATCACGGTCAGCATCCCGCCCGAGCAATGTACGCACTGCCATGCCCGTGGCAACCGCATCGGCACCACCTTTACCGGCCTGATCGAGCACGCCTACATCGGCACAGGCAAGGCCGGCCCATTTGACGAGCACGCAAACCCTCAGGAGAGCCTTTTCACCAAGGAGTACAACCTCGTCCGGCCCGACGTCCACGCCGAGCGCGGCATGGAGTGCGGAGACTGCCACTCCTCGATCGACGTCCACGGCGACGGTAACATCTACCCGGTCACGTTCTACCAGGTGGAGGTGGGGTGCGCTGACTGTCACGGCACGCCGCAAAAATATCCCTGGGAGCTCCCGGTGGGCTATGGCACTCCCATTGTGCTCGCGGGGGAACGGGGCACGATCAAGACCGGCTCGACCGAGCACCTCCTGACGACGCGCGGCAACGCCCGTACGCGGTGGCTCCGTGAGGGCGACAAGGCCTGGATCGTACACACTGGTGACGGCGCCCGGCGCGAAATCCCACTGCTCAAGAACAAGGCGCTCCACGGCGAATGGCGGACGCAGCAGGGAAAAGTCGCAATGGAGGTGGTCTCCCAGCACCTGGACAAGCTGGAGTGCTACGCGTGCCATTCGACCTGGGCGCCGCAATGTTACGGGTGCCACATCAAGTACGATGCGCGAAAGGAAGGGACGGACTGGCCGTTATCCGCGGAAAACCATGACAGCACGGGAAAACAAGTGATAACCAAGGCGCCCGGTGACATCGCTCTGGAGAACGTCGGTTACATCCGCTGGGAAAACCCGATTCTCGCGATAAGCTACAAAGGGCGCGTGGCGCCGGTAGTCCCCGGCTGCCAGACGATCTGGACATTCGTGGACGAGAACGGCGTGGTGACGGAGCACAACAAGGTCTATACGACCTCCACCGGACACCCCGCGCCGACGCTCGCCCCGCTGCAGCCGCACGGGAATACGGCGGCCGCACGCCCATGCAGGTCGTACACCCAATTTGCGCCGGAATCGATGTGCACAAGGCTTTCGTAACCGTCTGCTTGCGCCGGGTCGCCGACAACAGTGTTGTCTCGATGGACAACCGGGAGTTTGCGACGACGACACCGGCACTGCTGGAGCTGCTCGAGTGGCTGGTAGCCGAGTCGTGCCCAGTTGTGGCGATGGAGTCGACTGGCGTCTATTGGCGACCGGTCTACCAAGTCCTGAGCAATGCGCTGGATGTGATCGTGGGCAACGCGTACGACATGCGGAGGCGTCCCGGCAAGAAGACGGACAGGTTGGATGCCGAATGGATTTCCGAGCTGCTGGCTCACGGCTTGATCGCACCTAGCTTCGTTCCACCCCCTGCCATTGCTG
>JACPHN010000025.1 GCA_016188575.1 Candidatus Schekmanbacteria bacterium | reverse complement strand
TATCCGGCGCGGAGCTGGCGCAAGACGGAAAGCAAGGTTTCGTCGAGCAAGGCGTCGATCTCGTCAAGGAACAAGACGACGGGCAGCGGCGACTTCGCGGACCAGCGTGTCAGATAGACCAGCAGACGACTACTGGCCTCCACCTGCGAGCAATCTTCGACCGGAGGAGGTTGCAAGGAGGCAGGGAGTCTCTCGGCCATCAGGCTAATGTTGCGCAGAATGGCCTGAACGCCGAGATGCACATCTCCGCCGGCGGGTTGCGCTGTTTCGCAACTCGCCAGCACCGCGGCGTGGCGGCCCTCGGCGGCGAGGGCTCGCGCAAGCGCCCGGAAGCAGGTGGTCTTGCCGCTTTGACGCGGGGCGTGGACGACGAAATAGAGCTTTTGGTCGATAAGCTCCCGGATCGACGGCAGACGACTCTCGGCCGGCAGCATAAAATGGTCGCGCGGCTCACACGGCCCGGCGGTATTGAAAAAACGTGCCATGGGCGGTTCTCCGGAAACAGCCTCCGCATGTCAGATTAGCACGAAGGGCGAGACCATGGCGACGGGACGCCGGCAGACACTGCTCATGTGGAGGGGCGCCTCACCGCCTCGTTGCTTGTGGGAAAGGCCGCTGGACCCATGATCGCCCGACGGTAACTGTAGAAGGGTGATATCAGAAACCCGGATGGGTGATATCAGAGCGCGCCGTGCTTGATATCAGAGATCCGATTCTGCTTGATATCAGAGGTCCTTCTGGGGCCAAATGCGTGATATCCGAGCCCGGCGGATAACGGCGCCACTGGCCAGGACGCTCGGCCCGACTATGCGAATTGCACCTTTTCGATCTCCTCTGCCAGATCCTGGGGTCTGGTGCGCGTGTACCGCCGCGTCGTCGTCAGGCTTTCGTGCCCGAGCACATCAGCGAGCGCGACCAAGTTGTTGTTGCTACTTCGCAGAAACGCGTACGCGAACGCGTGCCTGAGCTGGTGCGGACTTAGCTTCAGACCCACCATGGCCGCGTACTTGCCTACGAGCCAGTGGACGCCGCTGGCGGTGAGTGGACCGCGCTCGCCCACAAAGAGCGCGGCGTCATCACCCAGTCCCTCCCGCGTTGCCAGATACTCGTGAATCAGCTCTCGCACCTCCGCGGGAATTGGCACCCGTCGCTCCTTGCTTCCTTTAGCGTAGGCGGCGTGTACGATGATCGTACCTCTGCCCTCCGAGAACGCGAGATCAGCCATCTTGAGCTCGACGAGCTCCCCTACCCGCAGTCCCGTATGCGCCAGGAGCGACAGCAGCGCAACATCGCGGCGATCCCCCACGCGCTCCACCTTGCGCAGCAGCTTGCGCACAGAGGCGCCTTCCACACCTTCCGGTGCTACCTGTTGGCTGCGAATCGCGGGCACTCGCCGCAGATTGCGATAGACATCGGGACCGAGCCACCCGTTGTCGACGGCGTACGCCGCGTACCGCTTCATTGTCCCGAGCCGCCGGTTCACCGTGTTGACTGCCCGTTTCGCCCGGAGCTCGTGGTCAACGTAGTCGCGCAAGTCGCGTCCGGTTAGCGCCGCGATCTCAAAAAGCTCCTCGTTGATGCCTCGGAACCACTGGCTGAAAACGAGCCAGTCGCCTTTGTACTCCTGGAGCGTTCGTTCCGTACGCCCGGCCTGGGCGAGCTCGGCGAGCCAGCTTTCAAAGCGGTTGCACTCGGTCATCGTGGCAGCCGGGTTCGTCATCTGCGGGTTCCTCGTGTGTTCGACGTTAGATCGTGAGTGTTTCATGGCTTACCTGGTCGAATGGGGTCCCGGAGAGCTTCGCGTCCTGACCGCTGCAGCGCGTGCTGACGCGTGTTTTCGTGCGCGATCGGCGAGGGTTGAACGGACAGTTGCGCGGTGCTACCGTGGAGCTAATGTATTTTATCCTGAGGGCGCTCTCCTTGTCCAAGATCCCCGACGAAGCCATTGAGCGGCTCGGAAAACAGCTCGAGATGCTTTCCCCACGGGATGCCCAGCGCGCGGCGCTGGTTCGGCAGCTCGCCGAGAGCTACGGTTGTCAGCCGGTCACGGTGTGGCGATACCTTGCCCGCCGCAATCCCGAGCCAACCCGAAGAAAGCGCTGTGACGCCGAGCGCCCTCATCACCAGGATCATGAAGAGTTCCTGCGTTGGATCAACATCGTCGCGGCGATCAAGTATGCAAGCAAAAATCGCGATGGCGCGCATCTTTCGACCGCAGACGCAATTGTCCGCGGCGAACGGGGATTCCGCGATCGGCAAACGGGCGAATGGGTGCAACTACCCGCCGGTCGGCTAAAACGCGCAAGTGTCGACCACTGGCTGCGCAAGCTGGCGCTGAATAAGCCGGCCCAGTGGGAATCTTCCGCGGTCCGTTTCGGCGCCACCGCGCCCAATGAGTTCTGGCAGTTCGACATCTCGGTTTCCGACGCCTACTACCTCGACGACAATGACCACCTCGCCGAGGACAGGAGCTGGCGAGATGCGGGGCAGAGACGACCACGGTTGATGCTGTACTGCGTCATTGATGACTTCTCGCGAGTCGAATTCATGGAGTATAACCTCGGTCATGGCGAGGACGTCGAAACGGGTCTGCGTTTTCTCTTTCATGCCATGGCGCCCAAGGCCGACCCGAGCTTCCCTTTCCAGGGCGTCCCGAAGGCCCTCTACATGGACAACGGACCTATCGCCAAGTCCGCTGTTTTTCTCCGGGTAATGAAGCGGCTGGGGGTGAAGATCCAACTGCACGAACCGCCTTCTCGCGCCAAGGTTCGCACGGCGGCGCGCAGCAAGGGAAAGATAGAGCGTAGCTTCAGAACGTTCCACAGCAGCTTCGAGTCGCTGTTCCGATTCCACCTTCCTTCTACCTTGCGCGAGGCCAGCCAATATCTCGCCGCTCACGTCCTCAATGTCGCCTACTCGAAACATCCGCTGTGGGACGAGAAGCGCATCGACACCTGGTATCAGAACCTGGAAAACATTCGGTGCCTCTGTTCCTGGGAAGAGTTTATCGACTTGGCGCGAGAGCCGGAAAGTCGGCTGGTTTCCAACGAGTACCGCGTTCGCTACGATGGTGAGTCATATGCGCTGAATGAGGAGCTCGCCGGGAAGCATTGCGACCTCAAGGGAAAGAAGGTGGAGGTCTGGAAAGGACTCTTCGACAGCGGTCTCTACGTCCGTACCGCTGACGGTGCGATTTACGGTCCGCTCAAGCCGACCCCGCTGGAGCGACCCCTGGGCGACTTCCATGGCCGCAAGCGTGTGGTCGATGGCGGACGCGAGAAGGTCATCGAGCTGTCTAAACGGATCGAGCTCCCCAAAGAGTCTTTGTTCATTGATCGGCGATCCGAGGCGGATCAGCGTCGGCGGTTTATCGTAAGCGGCGCGGTGATGCGGCCGGAAAGTGCGACTGGCGCTTTGTACTTCGTGAACGCTCATCTCGCCAAGGGCGCGATCATTGAAGAATTCCGCATCTCTCTGGGAAGTCTGTCGCGTGAGCAGCGTCAGGAGATTGACGCACTCCTGGCCCGAACGCTTCGGCGCGACGAGGTGATGGCGCAAGTCAAGGAGATGCTTGATAGAGCGTCTGGCGATGCTCGACAGAACGGCTGACTTCTATCATTTCCAGAGGCTGCCGGAGACAACCGGGATCCATCAGACAGCGCAAATGGCGGCTGCCCGACGAGATCTTGCCCGGCTTCTCCAGGAACGGGTAGGGCTCGTCGCCGTGTTCGGCTTGACAGGTGTGGGCAAGACCTATCTTGTCAACGAGCTCTTGGAACAATCCAGACGAGGCAGCCCATACCTGATCTCGCTCAGCAAGGTGCCGGAAAAAGGGAGTTATCACTTCAATATTGCGCTTTCCGAGCTTGCTCGGGACTTCGAGCTGGTCGACCGCAAGAAGGTCGCCTCGCGGTCTGCGGAAATTGAGGGTTTTCTCCGTCAGTGCGCCAGCGGCAAGCGGCATCCCGTCTTCATTATCGATCAAGCCCAGGCGCATTGGAGACAGTCCAGTGGCGAGTGCGCGAGATCTGGGTAGACTCTCTCGGCCGCGCCTTCGACGAGTATGTCGACTGGCTCATCGTACAATGTGGCAGTGATCCGCAGATCTTGAGCCAGGAAGCTCGGCAAGAGCTCAAGCGTCATCGGGAAACGCCAGGAGAAATCAAGAACTGCCTGTGGCCCATCCTCGAGCAAGGAGAGTTGATGGGCGAAGAGGTGATTACGGCGGAGAGCGTGCGGCGAGGTGCGGGCCGCGATCCTGGGAACTTGCTTGGAGAGCTCGACCGGATCGGTTTCAAGAGCCGCGATGTAGCGAATGAAGTCGGTGCACGCCCCGAGCTTGTCGAGAAAATCTTGCGGGGGACCTATGGAGGCCGTTCTCAGGCGCGCCTTCGCGTCTTGGAGGTCGCCAAGGCCATGTTGCGTTTGTGCCAGTCGCCATTTGCGGCTGCGGCGCTGGGAGCCGAATATATAACAACGTCGTCGTGGGCCCAATCTATTCCGGAGGACGAGGAAAGTGCGCCCGCTCAGCCGCTAGCTACAGAGAGCAGAAGACCTGAGCGACCATCTCGGGCGCGCTGACGAAACGGCGGAGCTATGCGATGAGTAGGCTAGTGATCGAGCTCCGAGGAGCCAATGGGGCATGACTCGTGAAACTCCTGTGCGGGCGATTTCGACGGGACCTCGGTGGCGCGCAGGAGTGCACGAGCACGGGCGAGCAGATCATCGACGTCGTCTTTGGCTGCCTACTGTGCTCTTATGGATTGCGTTCGTAGCCGGCGCCGCGAGACCACACGCCGAGGCGGCGACCCTGCGCGTGGCGGCTCCGTCCGAATCCGCCGCGCAGCTCGGCTCCGTCGAGATCCCGATTGTGCTCGAGTCTACCACGCCAATCGGTGCCATAGAGCTCAGGGTCACTTTTGATCCCGAGGTGCTGCGACTCGATCGCGTCTCTGCTGGCTCGCCCCCATTCGATTCGGCTTTTTCCGCGCCCACTGTTGGTTTCGGTGCGAGCGAGGTACGCTTTGCTACCTTTCAGGACGAGCGCCTGCACGGTCCCACGGGCGCACAACAGATTGCGACGCTCTCCTTCCTGGTCGTTGGTTCAGTCGGATCGCAGGGAACGGTCTCGGCTGCCGCTGCTCGACTCGTGGGCACGGATGGCGCAGATATCGCTGTTACGGTGGTTCCTGCAGTCGTGAAGGTGGGACGGGTTCAGGAAATTCCGGCGCTGTCGGTGATGCTCGTTACCCTTCTGGCGCTGCTCATGGCGGCGATCCTCGCCCGCTATCGCCGTCGCGTGCGGTCATTGCTGGCACGGCCTGCCGTGCTCGCAACCATCCTCGGCGGCGGCATCGTGATCGCGGCTATGGCAGCGTTTGCGACCCATGGTGACGTGGATGACGATGGTGAAGTAACGCGGGCGGACGCTCTGGCGTTGCTCGCCTGGCTAACCGGTCAGGGCGAGGCTCCGCCGCGCATGGACTGGGCTGACGTCACCGCTGACGGCATCGTCGACGTCGCGGATGCTTTGCGCATCGCGCAGCAGGCGCAGGGGCTAGCGGCGCTCGCCCCACGGATCAATGCCGTGCTCCCCACAAGTGGGAGTCCTGGGGAGCTCATCCACATCCAGGGTGACGGATTTGCGACGGCACCTGGGGGAAGCTCGGTGTCCTTTGCTGGTGCCATGGCGACCGCGGTGTCCGCCACGGCGACCGACCTCGAGGTCACGGTACCCACCGGTGCGACTAGCGGGCCACTCACGGTTATCGTAGACACGGTCACCTCGAATGCCGTTGCCTTCGAGGTTCCGGGAAGCACGGCCACTCCCGTTCTCCTGGCACTGGCGCCACGCGAGGTGGCCCCCGGGGCCTTGCTGGTTCTCAGCGGCGCTTTTTGGGGGGCGACGCCGGCAGAGACTGATGTGCTTTTTTCGGGAGCCACTGTGGCGCCCGACGAGGCGAGCCCCTCGTCGGTGCTCGTGGAGGTTCCTTCCGGCATTCAGGAGGGCAACGTGTCCGTTCGGGTCGGAGGTCGCGTCTCGAATGCGCTGCCGATCCGGCTGCGCCAGGAAGTCGTGCAACCCGTTCTCGACGACATTTCCCCGGCGACTGGGGCCCCAGGTACCCAAGTCACACTCTTCGGACATGATCTTGGCGCCACGCCGGCTGCGAATCGGGTGAGCTTCGCCGGAGTGAGGGCAAACGTGCTCAGTGCGACCTCCTCGGAAGTTGATATCGAAGTCCCCATGGGCGCGGTGAGCGGACCCGTCGCGGTCGAAGTCGCGGGTGCCGAGTCAAACTCACTCTCCTTCACGGTTTCGGGAACCCCGGCCCTGACTGCCGAGAGCGCGGTGATTCTGGGCGAGGTCCGCAGCACCGTCACGGAGCTGCCGATGTCGGGCGTCACCGTCAGCGTCGCGGGGTTCAGCACCAGTGCGGTGACCGACTACGCCGGCATCTTCCGCTTTCCTGTTCCAGGCGGCGAGAGCTACCGCCTGACGATTATGCAGGGCGGATTCACACCTTCGTACCGGGAGATTTACGCCGGTGCTCAGAGTGAAACCGCCGTCGCGACGATCTACCTCACGCCGATAGCGGACGCAGTCACGGTAAGCGGTAGCGTCGGGGGCACCGTCACCGACTCTGCTGGCGATGTCCAGGCCGTATTTCCTCCGGCATGGGCGACGTCGGATGCGAGCGTGCGGCTCACGCCCATCCGGGAGATCGACCACATGCCTGGCCCGCTTTCCGACGCCTATCCCGGCTTCGTGATGTCACTCGCTCTCGACACTGGCGGTGTGGTGGCGCGTCAGCCAGCCGAGGTGCGGATCCGCAACACGGCGGGGCTTGCAGCCGGCACGAGGTTTCCCTTTACCGTCTGGGACACGAGCGCGATGGCGTGGCGTTTCACCGGTGACGCCGTGGTCGGCGCGGATGGGCGCCTCTACGTTTCGACCACGACCGGAGGAAAGCTGTACGCGATCGATCGCAACGCGGACGGCACGGCGGGCGTGGTAACGCTCGTCGCCAGCGGCTTTGCAGACACGGGCTTCGTCGTCGCGGGAACGGACGGGAGGATCTACGTGCAGGCGGACGGCGCGATCTATCGTCTTGAGCCAGGCCTGCTGGATGGCCGGGAGATCTGGCTCGCCGGCCTGACCAACCTCGGAGCGCTGGCAGCAGACCCATCTGGCGGGCTCGTGATCTCAGATATCGCCACCGACGAGATCGTGCGGGTGGGTGAGGACGGAATGAAACGCCAACGAGCGCATCCACCGGACGGAATCTCCGATCCCGTGGCACTTGCCGTATTGCCGGACGGATCACAAATCGCCGCGATGCGAATGGGGCTCGGGCTCTATCTTTTCCGCCTCTCACCGTCGCTCGAGTACGAGTCGGCGCGCTTCTTCGAAAAGCTCGTCAAGAATGGCGACGGCTCGTTTACAGAAGCGCGCCGCGACGGCAGTCGGCTGGACTTCGATGGCGCGGGAAGGCTCAGCGCTCGGACTGACCCCAACGGGAACCAGACGAGCTACGGGTACGATGCTTCGGAGCGGCTCGAATCGATTACCGACCCAGTGGGGCAGGTAACGAGTCTGGCGTACGACGGCTCGGGCAAGCTCGCGAGGATCGCCGACCCGAGCGGCCGCGTGACCCGCTTCGTGGTGGACGGCGCCGGCGACCTCGTGGCGGTCGTGCTTCCGGGCGGATCGACCACGACCCTTGCCTACGATCAGGATCATCGCCTGGTGGCGCGGACGGACACGCGTGGGTTTGTCACGAAGTATTTCTATGATCCGGTCACAGGACGAGCTCGTCAGGTGTTGCGCGCCGACGGCGAGGTGCGTAGCTATCGACCTACGGTTGCAGTAGGGCTCGCCGATTCTCTGACGGACGGAGTCGGCACCGGGGGCAATCCGGCGATCGCCGCGACCTTGGTAGAGGCGACCAGCACAATCACTGATGGCGCGGGTGGCGTCTGGAGCTACGCCATCAACCGCGCTGGCCAGGAGACGGGGAGAGCCGAGCCTGATGGTGCCCAGACGGCGTGGGAGCGGGACGAACGCGGCAACGCCAAGGCGCGCGTGCGAGCGGACGGCAGTCGCATCACCTATCACCGCGATCGCTCGGGCCAGATGATCAAACAGGTCGACGAGACCATCACGGCGACCACGAGCTATACGTATGATGAAACGGGTAACCTCACCGAAATCAGGGATCCGCTGTCGCGTCGCACGACGCTGGGCTACGACACGAGGCGCAACGCGACCTCGATAACGCTTCCGGGGAGCGCGACCTATGCGTTCGGCCGTGACGCTCGCGGCCAGGTGACGAGCCTCACAGATCCGCTCGGAAACGTCTGAAGCATGAGTTTCGACGCGGCGGGAAACCTCTTCTCGCGGTCCGATCCGAACGGGAACACGCTCTCCTATGCGCGGGATGCCGCCGGTCGGGCGACGGCAATGGTCGATGCCGAGGGCCGAATGACGAGCTTTGCCTACGACGATCTCAATCGCCTGTCGTCACGGACCTCGCCGGCTGGCGCCACAGTCGGATTCGCGTACGGAGACGGAGCACCGGGATGCACGAGCTGCGTAAGCGCGGGAGGTTCCGCGACGCAGCCTTCGGTAGTCGTCGACCCGCTTGGAAGCGAATGGCGAATGAGCTACGACGGTCGTGATCGCGTCGTGAGCCGCACGGATCCGCCAGGTCAGACCGAGCGCTACCAGTATGATTCCGCAAACCGGCAGCGGACGACCTACCGAGCGAATGGGGAAACTGTCATCGAAACCTACGATGCGGAGGGCCGTCTGACGCGAAAGGATGGGTCGGATGGGACCTTTGCCGCATTCTCCTACGACGTCTTCGGTAACCTGGCCCGTGCAGAAACGGCGGATACCACGACGGAGCTGACCTGGAATGCGTCCGGGTGGCTCCTCGAGTCACGGACGACGAAATCCGGTGGCGCGCAACCGCTGACAGATGTGAAGTACGGCTACGACAAAGACGGCCTGATAGACACAATCGAATTGGTAGGCGTCGGAGCAATGGGCTATGGGCGCAACAGCCGCGGCGAGGTCACCTCGATTCAGAGGCCGGATGGCAAGACGATCTACCTCACGCGAAATGCCGTGGGTCGGGTGACGAAGATCACGCACCCGAATGGGACACGAACCGATTACGCCTACGACGCCGCGGGTCGGGTGACGTCGATCGTGCACACGGGCCCATCGGGAACGATCTCGCGCTTCGATTACGGCTATGACAAGTCGGGCCGCGTGACGCAGGTAGGCGAGCTTGATGGATCGCATATCTACTCGCACGACGCCGATGGTCGGACAACGGTGGTCGATCACCCGTCGGCGAGCCCACTTCCGGACGAAAGCTACTCCTATGACCTCTTCGGGAACCGACTCTCGTCGCATCTGTCGGCGACGTATGCGTACGATGTGGCGAGTCGGCTCGAGTCCGACGATAGCTACGACTACACGTTCGACGGCGCGAACCGCATGACGGAGCGCATCGAGGGCAGCACGAGCCAAACCACGCACTACACATGGGAGGCCTTCGGGCGGCTGACCGGGGCTACGGGTCCGGGTGTGGCGCAGAGCTATCGCTACGATGCGCTTGACCGTTTGGTCAGCATCGACGGCGCGGAGGGAGTCCGAGTCGTGTATCGAGGCATTTCGGATGTACCACTGGCGAGCTTCGATGCGGATGGGCAGCTAGCGTCGCTGCTCATCACCGACGATTCTGGATAGATCTTGGAGAGCTACTCATCTGGCGGGAGCACGATCTACCATGCCGGTCTAGATGGCGTGGCAACGCGGTTCACGGACTCGAACGGCGACGTAGCGGCGTCGGCGGAGGTCGATACGTATGGGCGCCTGGTCGATTTTTGACAATCCAGCATCTTAGCCCTCCTGGCTAGCGTCGGCGGAGGTCGATACGTATGGGCGCCTGGTCGAGTCGAGTGGTAGCGTACCACCGGCATGGTATCGAAGCACGATCCGTGATGACGTTGCAGGCCTGACCGTAGCAGCTTGGGGCACTTACGCCCCACGGTTGGGTATCGAGTTGCGGCAAAGGTTTTTCACTGGCAGGTTGGCGATAACTGCCGTAGTACCGTCAGAGTGTGAAATAACAGGCTTTCCAGTGGAATTGAACAGAATTGTACCACAGATACAAGATGACGATTCGTGTTCGGATTCGTTGAATCCATGTATACTTAGAATGGGTATGTGCATTGGATGCTGCAAGGTATTTCCACCTCCAATTAGTCGTCACTGTGCAGAATCGTGCCTAACATGTGGTTTCTTATGTCGATTGAATGTAGATATCTGCAGCGGCCGACCTATGATGAACCCATGTTGGCCGCCACCATTCAACTAAACAACTATGAATAACATGACTATCAAGAATTTGCTTGAGAATATTATCTGTAAGGTTGCAAAGGATTATTTTCTTGTTGGAAATATTGCCAGAGATATGGATGCCATGGCTGGTTTCACGAATCTATCGCGAGCATATACCTCAATGCCAGACAGCAAGGCGAAGGAGTATCTGTTATGTGTTCTATATTCCCAAGACTCGGATACATGGCTCAAAGACCTTCATGAGGTGTTCTTCGAAAGTCGTCGCCTGACTGAATGGGACAGATTGGAGATGCTTGTTTTTCTGTGGGCAAGAAGATCGCACACCCAGTTCCGGACAATTATTCTTGAGGACGACCGTATACATAACAGTCCAATATTTGCTGAGTTTCTTCGCTTACCACTTTGGGATGAAGTTTATCGGCCACAGGAGACCGAGAGACAGTGGCCAAAGAGTCAGGACCGGATCTCAACTTTGTTCCTGGGTAGCACCAGCAGGCCTCATCCACTTGCTGTCGCGTACGCCTACCAGACCATGTGGCTGGGGTGCAAGGACGATTCCGATCGAAAACGCGTGCTTGCAGACATTATGCTCGAGTCTCGAGAACCTACGATGCAGCTTGCCGGGCTCTTGTTGTCGGGGGACTGCCTGGACGACAAGCTGTGCCGCGTGATTCAGACAGTAGGGAATGAAGCTGAGGAACCGGCAGTTCGAATGCTGGCCGAGTCCGTACTCAAAATGCACCATGGCTCGATCCACTGAGCTACCCGCTGGTGTCGGTCCGGAGTGTGGCACTTTGCCGATTCGACCAGATTGGGGACCGAGGGGTTGACGAAGCCCGATGGACTGCCCAGGGTGTCAACGAAACGCCTCAAACGCGTTATTGACCCCCCTTCAAGAGGACAGTCCGGTGACCTCGTTGACGAATTCGACCATCGAGTCTATTGCCGAAGTCCACTTCGAGCTCGCTTCGAACCATGCCTTTTCGCCACTTATCGGCGGATGTCGACGAGCAAGTGAACCGGGCTCCGGACGCGATCGCCGCGGATCTCGCCGACATCGAGGCCAACGTGAGGGAGCTGCAAAATCCGTTGGGCAGTGAGATTACCGCGGCGACGCTCGCGCGGCTCGACGTCCGGGCGACCGGTGGACTCCCGCCAACATCTCACCCCTGCTGGGGAAAGGCTAAATCCCGTATTCCAGACCGACACCCCTCGCGAGTCGAGGACGGATGCCTCCCCGGTGGTGTAGCTCTGATATCACGCATTAGGCCCCAGAGGAGCCTCTGATATCAAGCAGAATCGGGTCTCTGATATCAAGCACGGCGCGCTCTGATATCACCCATCCGGGTTTCTGATATCACCCTTCTACAGGTAACGAACCGCTCGAAGAGCCGATATGACCCTCGGAAGCGTGAAGGTCGTCCGTACTGACGCGTGGTGCCGGTTGGCAGCCACGATCGGGCGAGAAGAACGTCGTCGAATGGTACGGAGACGCCCTATCTGATGCGGTCTCGACGAGCTTCGCGCCATCCGGTGCCGGCAGTGGCAACGTGGCAACTGGCGTCCATTTGCAGGATGAGCGAGCGCCGCTGCCTTGCCGGCCACCGGATGGGCAAGTTTCGAGTCGCGCGTTTGGAGTGTCGAGCTTGGAGTAGGACGCCTGACTCGCAACTCGAAACCCGCAACTCGTCGCTGTCTACCGGCGGCGCCTTCGCGCGGATCTTCGGATGTACAGCATCGCCGCGAGACCGACACCCGCGACGCCCGCCGGCCCGAACGCCGGCACGCCCCCGGCACTGGCCACGAACTGGCCCGATTGCGCCGTGACGTCCGCCAGGTTGAAGCGATTGACGTCTCTCCCACGCTTGTCGAAGTTGTAATACGCCGCCAGGGTCAGCGGGCTGGTCCCCTGGCCGATGATCGAGAGCGCGACGTTCAGGATCGGCGCGTTGGTGCCTCCGGACAGACCCGTTCCGCTCGAGATCATCGCGATGCTGATCTTGCCCGACGAGATGCGCGTCGTCAGACTGAACCCCGAGGTGAGCAGGCCATCGACCGAGGCTTCGGTTGCCGTGAGGATCGCCGGATTGTAGACGAGATCGATCTGCCCGGAGGTCAGTCCGGTCGCGTCGCTGATGGTCACGGGCACCGTCCCGCTCGATCCGACCACGCCGGCACCGTCCCCAACGTCAAAGGTGATCGTCGTTGCCATCGGTGCGGCGCTCGTTCGCGCTTGAGCCGAATAGGCCCACTCGCCATGCGTGACGAAATAGTGGACGACGAAATAGGATTCGTGATCGATCAGCTCGCGCATCTGCGGCAGGCGACCTTCTGATGGCAGCATGTAGTGCTTTTCGGGCGTACACGGCCCGGCAGTATTGAAAAAACGACGCATAGGGCGGTTCTCCGGCAACGGCTTCGCCGCGGGAGCCTGGCACGAAGGCCCGCGCGTTGGCCATCGAAGATTCGACTGGCGTCGATGTCGAGGGGGAGCTTCGCCGCCTCTGTACGCGACCACCACGAGCTGACCGTCGAAGGCATCATGGGCGCCGTGCGAACCCTCTTCCCAAAGGACCGCAGCCGGAGGCAGCAAGCCATTCTTCCGGACGAGGCCCGACGGCGCGCCAGCAGGGAGAACCGCTCGAAGAGCCTGAAACGCCCTGGGAAGTGTGACGGCCATCACTTCGCCTGCTCGAAGGGACGGTCAGCCGTTCAGGCACGTGAAGCGCCCGTCGTCCCGGTGACGGCAGGAGGGAGATCCAAATGCCCGACGCTCCCGGGCACCCTGGTGACGGGTGCTCCATTCGATGCCGCGAGGCCAATGGGATCGGTCTCGCGATGCCTGACCGTCATGATTACAGGCGCAAGACGCGGATCGACTTGCTCCGGTGCTCGAGCTGTTGCGACGAACAGCGCTCCTCGATTGGTCGGGCGCTGGAGCGCCGATCGAATAGCAAAAGCGCCCCATGCTCGAGCCCCAGCCGCAGCAAATAGTCCGTAAGCTGATCCAGCCCCTCCGCCAACGGGTCGGCCTTTTTGTCGCGCCAGACCTTGATCTCGAACGCGTCGCGCTGCTCGCCGCCGGCGTGGCGCCAGCGGACGCAGAGGTCCATGCGCCCCGAGCCCACGGCATACTCCCGGTCGACGGTCCCGCCGCCATTGACGATGCGCTGAAGAAATCCGAAGAAAATCAGGTGTGGTGCGGCCTCGGGATAGGGCTGCCGCCTCAGGAGCGGCTCGGCGTGTTGCAGCCAGAAGACCTGAAACTCGTCGAGCAGCTTGTCCGTCAGCAACGTGCCGTCCGCGCCCACGTACCAGACGGGGCGTTGCGGCAGCGACTCCTGCACGGCGAACGCGAGCGCGCGCGGGATGACCTCGTGGTAAATGGGGTTGGCGATACGCGGCGGTGCGCCCATGCGCCGCTCGATCAGACCAAGATCCTCGACGTAGGCGGCATCGTCGTCATAGCGGTCGGCGTCGGGCGAAACACCCGCAAGGATCGGCTCGATGACACGGCGCACCCGCTCGTCGCGTAGCTTGTCCGCAAGGGAGTCCAAGTGGGTATCCCGTCGCAGGATCAAGGTATCCTTCGCGGCTTCGATGTGGATCTGGGTCACGGTCACCGATCGGTCGCGGACGTCCTTCTCCACGACCTGCCGCGCCAACGCGTTGACCAGCCAGGGTTGGCCGCGCGTGAGCTCCCAGGCCAACGATAGCGCTTCGGGCTCAAAGTGCTGTCCCGTCTCGGTGGCATGCTGCCCGTACAGCGCCGCGACCTCATTGATGGTGAAGTTGGACAGCGTCAGGGACTCCACCCGAACATTGAACGGCGATGACGTTCCCAGCGACGCGCTTTCGGGCCGAATGCGCACCTTGTAGTCCCGGACATCCCGAAGGCCGATCAGACCGATCGATTGGGGAAAGCGATCGGGTCGCTCGCCGTATCCGTCCCGAAGCTGACGCAGGACTGAAAGCAGAGTCTCATCGAGCAAGGCATCGATCTCGTCGAGAAACAAGACCACGGGCAGCGGCGCCTTCGCGGCCCAGCGCGTAAGGTAAGCCAGCAGGCGACTATTGGGCTCCACCTGCGTGCAATCTTCGACCGGAGGAGGCTGGCAGGACGCAGGAAGTCTCTCGGCCTTGAGGCTAATGTTGCGCAGAATGGCTTGAACGCCGAGATGCACATCTCCGCCCGCAGGTTGCGCTGTTTCGCAACTCGCGAGCACCGCGGCGTAGCGGCCCTCGGTGGTGAGGGCTCGGGCAAGCGCCCGGAAGCAGGTGGTCTTGCCGCTTTGTCGCGGGGCGTGGACGACGAAGTAGGATTCCTGGTCGATCAGATCGCGCACCTGCGGCAGGCGACCTTCTGGTGGCAGCATGTAGTGCTTTTCGGGCGTACACGGCCCGGCTGTATTGAAAAAACGACGCATAGGGCGGTTCTCCGGCGGCAGCTTCCGCGCATGAGATTAGCACGAAGGCGAGACCGTGGCCACGGGACAATGGACAGTCACCGACCATGGGAAGGGGCGCCTCACCGCCTCGTTGCTTGTGCGTAAGGCGGCTGGACGCAGGATCGCCCTCGGAAGCGTGACGGTCGTCCGTGCTGCCCCGTTGTGCTGGTCGGCAGCCACGACCCAAGGTGAAGAACGCCCCGTCGAATGGTACGGAGACGCCCTATCTGAGGCGGTCTTGTCGAGCTTCGCGCCATCCGGTGCCGACAGTGGCGACCAGCACCCATTTGCAGGAGGAGCGAGCGCCGCCGCCATGCCGGCTACCGGATGGGCAAGTTTCGAGTTGCGCGTTTGGAGTGTCGAGTTTGGAGTCGGACGCCTGGATCGCAACTCGAAACCCGCAACTCGTCGCTGTCTACCGGCGGCCCCTTCGCGCGGATCTTCGGATGTACAGCTTCGCCGCGAGACCGACACCCGCGACGCCCGCCGGCCCGAACGCCGGCACGCCCCCGGCACTGGCCACGAACTGGCCCAATTGCGCCGTGACGTCCGCCAGGTTGAAGCGATTGACGTCTCTCCCACGCTTGTCGAAGTTGTAATACGCCGCCAGGGTCAACGGGCTGGTCCCGACGCCAATGATAGAAAACGCAACGTTCAGGATCGGCGCGTTGGTGCCTCCAGACAGACCCGTTCCGCTCGAGATCATCGCGATGCTGATCTTATCCGACGAGATGCGCGTCGTCAGACTGAAATCGTTCGCGAGCAGTGTAGAGAGATCGGGCCACAAGCAACGGTTCTCGCTGCTCGCGGCCCGAGGAAAGGCGCCGCCGCGCCGGCAAGCGGTCGTAAGACATCGAAGGAGGAGGGACGAGAACACCGCCGCCGCCTCAGCGGCTACCAGTTATCCGGTGCGCCCGGCCGTGCTTGTCGTTCGCTGGCGCCGAACGACGAGCACGCCGGACCACAGGGAAGATGGATGCTACACGGTGCGCTTCCTTCGGCCAAAGGCAACCGCGGCGCTCGCCGTGCCGAGCCCAACAAGAATGGCCAGCGACTGACCAACCGGGACGCCGTTGCCGGAGATGGTCGCCACGCCGTGATCGACCTCGATCGTGCGCGCCAAATCCGAGCGCACGAAGTCACGCCCGTTGAGGTCATAGAGGTTTTGGGCCGCGAGCGTCAGCGGGCTCGTGCCTGCAGCATCCGCCGTGAAAACGACCCGTGCAACCGTCTGGCTTGTTGCCGTAGCCAACGGCGTGTCGCTGGTCAGCGCGAACCGAACCGAGCCGGTCGCGACCCGGGTCTGCGCTACAAAGGACTCTGTGGTGAGACCGTCCAGCGAAACGCCCGTCGCGGTCAGCAGCGCGGGGTCATAGGTAAGCGTCACCTCTACCGCTGCCACACCCGAGCTGTCGCTGAGGCGGATCGGCACCGAGAAGGACTCACCGACGATCGCCCCGGCGTCATCGGCGCTGATGGTCAGCGTTCCGCCCGCGCGCCCGAAGCGTTCCTCGAGCTCCCGATTGGAGGGAATCGGCGGCCACTCGGCATGGGTTGCGTAATAGAGGATCATCGCCGCGTCGTTGGCGCGGATCTTGCCGTCACCGCTCACGTCACCGCCCTTGCGCGAGCAATCGTCGGCCTCGATCTTGCCGACCGCGATCTGCAGCACCTTGGCAGCGTCGACGGCCTGGATCTTGGCGTCGTCAGTCACGTCCCCGCGCGCGCAGCGGTTGTCCGGCTGAATCGTGAGACTGCCATCGCCAAGGGTCACCGAGATCGCCTGGAACTGCTCGTCGTAGAGCGCGGTGTCGCTGACGACGAAGGTGAGCGGGCTGATGGCTCCGGCGGGGCCGATGACGTCGAAGAGGATCTGCAGGAACTCGCCCTCGCCGCGCAAGGCGACGGGATCGCCACTTGCAAGGGCAACCTTGACCCGCCCACCGGTGTGCGTCTCGGACCACCCGTAGTCGCGCGAGAGCACGGTGCGCTGGACCGTTACCGGGCGAACGAGCGCGGTGTCGTAATCGACCCAAATGTCGGCCGCCGTCAGCGCGAGCCCGTCGGCGTTGCCGATGTTGACCGGCACGATGACGTTACCGACACCTGGCCCCGAGACGATCTCGGGGATGTCGAGCGAAACGCCGCCGAAGAGCGCGCTGGCTTCGTTCGACGGGTCGCTGGCCGTACCGCCGCGAAGCGCCCGGACGATGTAGAAGTAGGTCTGGCCGGCTTGCAGCGTCGCCGACGCATCGAGGTAGGTCGTGCCGGACACCGGCGTCCCGCCGTTGATCGGCGTTGGGTCGTAGACCCCCGTGACGGCGCCGCGGTAGATGTCGTAACCGGTAACGGCGGGCGTGATGCTGGCGTTCCAGGTGAGCGCGATGCTTGCCAGGCCCGCCACGGCAGTCAGGTCGGTAGGTCCGACCAGTGGAATCGGCGTGGGCGTCGGCGTCGCGGTCGGCGACGACACGGTGGGCGTGGGGGTTGGCGTCGAGAGCCCCGATTCGAGCGTCAACCGAACCGCGTCGTGGTAGGCCTTCCCCGCCGACCCAGAGGAGCGGACGCCGAGCCACAGCGGCCTCGCGGCCGACAGGACGCTCGGGTCGATCGGAGCCGTCCCCGTGAACACGAGCCAATCATCGAGGTAGAACTTCGGGATCAGATCCGACCCCGCAAGCACCTTGAGCGTGTGCCAGCCGCCCAAGTAGCCATCCGCTCGGTATTGCGTTGGGTTCGCCTGATCGGGCCAGAACGCGACGCTTCCGCCTTGCCCGGAGTAGCCTCCAACCACATAGGCGTGCCGCCACAGGGTCGCGGGCTCGGACCAACAGGCATCTCCCCAAGCGTCGAGGTCAATCCAAAGGTAACCATCGTAACCTCCCCAAGACTGGTACGTCGGGTTGCCGATGCCGATTGCCGCGCCGGCCCAACAGCCGGTCTGGTCGGAAAAGTCGAGATAGACATCGGCCTCGATCGAGAAGCCGTTGCGGAAATCGAATGTCTGTTTTGAGATGGCGCCGCTATTGTAGTTGGGGTCGCCATTGTTGTCGAAGACGTTCGTCCTGCCAAAGACAGAGGCAACCTGCACCGGCAGCGGGCTTCCGTAGAGCGTCCAGTTGTCCAAGGTGTCAAAAGCGTCGGTGAAGTTGGCGGGCACCGTGGACGTCGGCGTCGCCGTGACCGTTGGTGTCGGGGTCGGAGTCGCCGCATCCGAGGCCGCCACCAGACCCGCATCTACCTGCAAGCCATCTGTCCGTATCTTTGTTCGATTGCCGCCAGTTGTGTCCATAACCCAAAGGTCAGCGGGGGTAGAGTTG
>JACPHN010000270.1 GCA_016188575.1 Candidatus Schekmanbacteria bacterium | reverse complement strand
TCGCCGCCAGGACAACAGCCCTCGACCTGACCGCGAGCGTCAGCGAGCTGCGGCACGGTAGAGGACTTCTGCCGCAATGCACTGGTCAAGCCCGCGTGTCCAGCCCACTTGTAGCGCACGGTTACCCCCGTGAACGCTTACACCATCCCGTCAACGTTGATGCGGATTGCATTGAATTGCCGCGCGGTAATGCCGTAAAGTTCGATATAGGCCTTCTTTAGTGCCTTGACCTCTCTGCCACGGACATACCGGTCGACAAAGTACAGACGCCCCAATCGCGAGAGGTATTTCGCGATTATCTCTAGTTTTGAATCCAGCGTAGGATCCAGAATACGGCTGCTAGTCGTTGTTTGCATGCACGCAGGCTCTCCTGGGATTCCGTCAAGTGCAGCAGGGTACGATCATACCATCGGAAGGCCAAGTGTCAAGTGACGAGCTCGACTCGACCAAGCAGTGGGTCTCAATCCTCAATCCGTGAGATCCGGCTTTCGCGGAGGGCACGATGTCCAGGCGCAAAGTCCACTAATGTCTACGTAAGCTCACCGTTTCCCCGAGCTGCTCCGAACCCTCGCCAGCCGCCACCTTGAAAGGTTATTCCCGCGGTGTCATCCTGCCCAATCGCGGGCCTGTCAACCCAGAGTCTCGAGGGGCGAAACTCTGGATTCTGGACTTCAGCGTGGGAGAGCCACCGTGAATCGTCGCATGTTCATCCGCCTCGGAGCCTTGGGGCTGGGAGCCGCAGTCGCGCCGCCCTGGTTCGGCACTGTCACGGCGCTCGGAGCCACCGGTCCGATTCTGTCGGCCGATCGCAAGTCCTTCGCCGACCTGGCGCTCGACGCTGCCAGGACGGCAGGAGCTCGTTACGCAGACGTCCACCTCTGCCGCCTCCGACGACAGTTCATCTTCGCGCGAGACGACAAGATCCAGGCCATAGTCAGCTCCGAATCCCACGGCATCGGCATCCGCGTGATTGCGGAGGACACCTGGGGGTTCGCTGCCACCGACCAGGTCGGGCGCGACGATGTCGCAAAGGCCGCCCGGGAAGCCGTCGCCATCGCCAGGGCCAATGCCAAGTTGCGCGGCGAGCCCGTCGTGCTCGCCCCGGTCAAAGGTGTTGGCGAGGTGAGCTGGAGCACGCCGATCGAGAAAAACGCCTTCGCGGTTCCGCTGCCGGAAAAGACCGGGCTGCTCGTCGCGGCGGCGCGAGCGGCCCTCGACAATGGCGCCACCTTTGTCGAGGCCGCCGTGTTTTTCGGCAACGACCAGAAGTACTTCGCGTCGACGGACGGCTCCTACATCGATCAGGACATTCATCGGATCTACCCCAACTTCGGCGCTACTCTCGTGGACAAGAAGACGGGAGCTTTCCGGCGCCGCGATTCTCTGTCCACGCCCATGGGGATGGGATACGAGTATCTCGACGGCAGGCCGGCGGGGAAGGTCGCCGGGATCGTGACCCGCTACGGCCGGCACTACGACATGTTGGAAGATGCCACTACTGCCGGGAAACAGCTTGCGGAGATCCTCGCCGCCAAACCGGTCGAGCCCGGGAAGTACGACCTGGTCATCGACCCCTCGAATCTCTGGCTGACGATTCACGAGTCGGTCGGTCACCCGCTCGAGCTCGACCGGGTGCTCGGCTATGAGGCGAACTTCGCGGGTACGAGCTTCGCCACGCTGGACAAGTGGAAGAGCGGCACCTACCGCTACGGGAGCGAGATCGTCAACCTCGTCGCGGACAAGACGCAATCCGATTCGCTGGCTGCGGTCGGTTACGATGACGAAGGAGTCAAGACAAGGCAGTGGGATCTCGTGCGCGGCGGCATCCTCGTAGGCTACCAGGCCACGCGCGATCAGCTCCACGTCCTCGGCGAGACCACGCCCCAAGGATGCGCGTTCGCGGACAGTTGGGCCTCCATGCCGATGCAGCGCATGCCCAACGTGTCGCTGCAATCGGGCGCCGGCGAGCTCTCCGTGGACGAGCTCATCCGCGACGTCAAGCGCGGGATCTACGTCATCGGCGATAACTCGTGGTCCATTGATCAGCAGCGCTACAACTTCCAGTTCACCGGCCAGCTCTTCTACGAGATCGCCGGCGGCAAGATTACGGGCATGCTGCGCGACGTGGCCTATCAGTCGAGCAGCCCCGATTTCTGGCGCTCGTGCGTGCGCATTTGCGACAGGCGCGATTACCGCATCGGCGGCTCCTTTTTCGATGGCAAGGGCGAGCCGGTCCAGGTCAGCCCGGTGTCGCACGGGTGCTCGACGGCGCGCTTCAATGAGATCACCGTGATCAATACGGGACGGCAGGCTCAAGCCTGAGAAAACCCGGCAGGAGGACAAGAAATGAGCATGCCATCGCCGGAAGAAACCCGCGCCTTGCTCGGGACCGTGCTCTCCCTCTCGCGGGCGGAGGCCTGCGAGGTGGAGCTTCGCGGCACGACAGAAGGCAACTTGCGGTTTGCCCGCAACACGGTGACGACCAGTGCCGCCGTCCGGAAGTCGCGCCTTTCGGTTCGCTCCCGCTTCGGCCAGCGCAGCGGAGAGGCGGCAACCAACGAGATGGACGATCAATCATTGACGCGTACGGTACGGATATCCGAGGAGCTGGCCCGTCTGGCGCCGGAGGATCCCGAGCTGGTAGAGGTGCTCGGCCCCCAGACGTATCCTGCGGTCGACGCCTACCGGCCGGCGACTGCGGCCGCGGGCCCGGAGCTCCGCGCCACGGCGGCCGCCAAGGCGCTTGCAGAAGCCAGGGCGCAGCACGTGGTGGCGGCCGGGTTCTTCTCGCACGAGACGGGATGGCTGGCGCGAGCGACCTCCAAAGGGCTATTCGGCTTTCACCCGTACACCGTGGCCGACTTTTCCGTCACGTGCCGCACGCCCGACGAGACCGGCTCGGGTTTCGCAGTCGCCCAGGCCACCGATGTGAGCCGGATCGACACCGGACCGCTGACCCGAACAGCGTGCCGGAAGGCGCTTCTTTCCATGGCGCCGCGGGCCATCGACCCGGGGAAATACACCGTGATCCTCGAGCCGGCCGCAGTTGCGGAGGTGCTGCCGTTCCTGTATTCGGCGCTCGACGCCCGCAGTGCCGACGAGGGGCGGAGCCCGTTCTCGAAGCCAGGGGGCGGGACGCGGCGCGGTGAGAAACTATTCGACGAGCGGCTGACCGTGCGCTCGGATCCCGGACACGCTGACCTGGCCGGTCTTCCCTGGAGTGACGAAGGGCTGCCGACTGCGCCGACGCTCTGGATCGAGAATGGTGTCTTGAAGAATTTCTTCTACACGCGCTACTGGGCGCAAAAACAGGGCGTCGCACCGGTGCCGTTTTCCGGCTCCGTGGTTGTCCCGGGGACGGACTCCTCGGTGGACGAGCTCATCAGCCAGACGAAAAAGGGGATACTCATCACGCGAATCTGGTACGCGAACATCGTCGATCCGCAAACGCTGCTGGTCACGGGGCTGACGCGGGATGGCACGTTCTGGCTCGAGGACGGCAAGATCTCGTACCCGATCAAGAACCTCCGGTTCAACCAGAACCTCGTGTCCATGTTCTCGCAGATCGAGGCGATCGGTACGCAGGCACGCGTGAACGGCGACCTCGTCCCCGCGCTGCGGGTCGGCGACTTCTCGTTCACGAGCACGTCCGACGCCACGTAGGCAGATGCGTGCGCGGACTGCCGGAGCGAAGGAGAAGGAAGTCACGGAGAAAGAAGTCACGGAGAAGGAAGTGGAGTGGAAAGTCGTTGAAACCAGTTATGTGACGGATGAGGAGCTGACGCTCATCCTCAACGAATGGACTGCCCGAGGGTGGAGCTTCGAGGGCTTTCATTTCGCCATGCGCGACGCTTCCCGGCGGCCGGCGATGGTTTTTGTAACCTTCACGCGTATGCGGGCGTGCGCACCAGAACAGCCTGCGCCGGCGGAGTTGGAACCGGTCGACACCGTCGACTCGGCCGGCACGGACGACACCCCTCGCGACGACTTGGCGCTCTGACCGGGGCAGCGCGAACCACCCAAACCGGCTTCTCCGTCCCTTCCCCCGCTTGCAGGGGGAGGTGAGGTGGGGGTCTTCGTGATGCGCTTTCCGCGCTGCTTGCGGTCGCACCGGCGGGAGATTCGGGCCGTATACAACTGGGCCGAGGAGAAGATGAACCACAGAGACACAGCGCGCACGGAGCTTTTGTCCGCCCTGCGTCTCTGTGGTAGCTACCTTCCTACGGCATGCTCTTCATGTAAATGTCTCTGTCGCCGTTGCGGGTATCCGACCATACGAGGATCGCCGCGCCATCTTCGCCGGTTACCGCGGCGGCGTCGTCTTGTCGTGCCCAACCCGCCGGGTCGACGAGCGAGGACCCGCCAAAAGTACCTCCTGTGGCCGGGATGGCGGCGGTGTATAGCTGTGGAGTCCCATTGCGGACGTCCGCCCATACGAGTTGGACCTCCCCCGGAACGGCGAACGCGAGCGCCGGATCGGCGCCACTTCGGGCAGGCTCGCTGTCCAGCACGGCTACCGGCGCCCCGAAGGATCTGGCGCCATCGGTGCTGACCGCCCAGGCGGCGCTGGCGTCACCGCGGTTGTCCTCGATCCAGGCAATGTGAAGGCGCGCCGCTGCGTCGAACGCGAGAGCGGGCCGGCCAAGGGCGAAGGCCACAGTATCGCCACCCGCGCCGCCGAGGTGAGCGCGATAGGCGATGCTATGCCCTCCATCCGTACTCACGGCAACCTCCAGGCCGGAGTAGTCGAGCTCGCTCGCCCCGCCGCCGAGAAACGCCACGTAGATCGCGCCGTCGGTGCCAATCGCGAGACCGGGCGCGCGGTCAGGGCCCTGGGTCGGGATGCGCATTCCCGTCCGCGCGACCCCACCCGTGCTGGCCTCGACGGGCCGCAAGAAGCTGGCGCCCCCGTCCCGGCTGGCGGCGAGGAAGACATGCGTCGTGCTGTAATAATCGGCCGATTGCTCGCCCCATGCTACGTAAACCCGGCCGGTGTTACTGACGGTAACCGCAGGACGCCGTCGGCTCCCGGTCTGGACGGGGCAATTCACGGTGCAGAATGGCGCTACCGGGTGTGGAGTGCCGAACGCATGCGCGCCGGCGCTTTTTGTCGAGACGAAGATGTTTTTCCCCGCCAGGACATCGCCTTGTTCCCACACCGCCACGAGCGCGCCGCCAGGGCCGGCCGCGATTGCCGGGGCTCCAAGCTCGCCTCGCGGCCGCTCCGCAAGCGTTGCAACTTCGCCAAAGCCGCGGTCATCATCGTAGGCGCGGTATTGCACGCGGTCGGTAGATGCTGTGGTCTCGAGCCACACAATATGCCGAGTGAGCGCATTGTCGATCGCCAGCACGGGTACGGATTCGCCCGTCTGCGCGGCTGCCGTGCGGTCAGGCCGCACCGGCGCCGGGAAATCGACCTCGCCGGGTTGCCGGGACGATATCCACGAGTCCCAGTGGTCGCCGGCTGCCAGCGTGCCCCAGGAGGCCACGACGGTCCCGGCACTCGTAATCGTCGCGTCAGGGTCGGCGGACGGCGACACGCCCCGCGCGCTGGCATCCACCCGGCGCCCCGTGGAGAACGTCTTTCCGCCATCGAGGCTCTCGGCGTAGTAGGCCGCTTGCGTCATGCAGCAATTGGCGGGAGGAACCGTGTCGGACCACGCGATGATCGTCGTGCCTGAGATCGATGTCGCGAGCTTGGCGGAAAGCGGCGTCGAGGGCTGGTCCAAACCGATGGTGACGGGATCGGTGAACGTTGCCCCCTGGTCCGAGCTGGCGCGGAAGGTGAGCGCATCTCCGGCGACGGTGACCCCCGCGAGGCGGCCATCGCTCATCTGCGCGAGCGACGCGAGAATGAAGGGTTGCGGGCTGAAGCGGAAGCTGTCCCCGCGGTTGGAGCTGAAGGCGATGGTCCCAGAGCTCTGGTCTTGCGCGCGCAGGGAAGCAGCGACGGCGGACGTCGCCAGCGGCGCGGCAGCGAGGACGACGAATCCGGCGGCGAGGCGCCGCGGCTGCTCGAAGCTCTCCCCACCGTCGAAGCTCCGCGCCAGGTACGCGGTCGAGCTCTGCAGTGACTCTCTCGTCCAGAAAAGGTAAATGGTCCCGCCGCCATCGATGGCGACCGCTGGCAATCGGTCGATCGCCTCCTCGGAGGTGTCACCGGTAATGGCGAGGTTCTTGCCGAAGGACAGTCCGCCGTCCCGGCTGACAGCGGCGAAGATTCGCGAGCGCCCGCGGCCTAGCCGGTGGTCTGCCCAGCACGCCGCGAGCACGCCGTTCGCTCCGGCAGCCAGTGCGGGATCGGGGTCATTGTACGTGTTTGTCGGGAAAGTCAGTGCCGTCTTGGGATCGTAGGCGCCGACGCCGGCGCTGGAATCGTCGACGACGACCTCTGCGGTAAACGTCCGGCCGGCATCGAGGCTCCGAGCGAAGTAGATGCGGCTCGTCCCGTCGCGCCGGTCGACCCAGAGGCCGAGGACGGATTCACCGGATGACGCGATCCGCAGTTGCGTCTGGTCACTCGCGCCAGGTGTCTGGCCGGCGACCAGCGTTGCGGGAAGCGAGGCACTACCCAGGATCGGGTCGATGATCACCCCGTCGGATGCGGGGCAACCGGCAGCGGTCGCGAGCAAGGTCAGGCCGGCGAGCACCGTGAGGTGTTGGTGTCGTCCTGAATACGCGTGAAATCGGCGTGACGTGGTCATGGTCTATGCTCCTGTGACACGTGGTTGGACAGCCGACCTTGTTGCAAGGAGCTCGCCATGTGCTCGTGTTCGGCGCCTGGTGCAGCGCACGCGACCGTGGTGCGATCCAGGGCAGTGCGGTATCGGCTGCCGCTGCTGGCACATGTGTCTGGACACGCTAACCGGCGCCGGCTCCGCGCCGCCGCCTCGCCTCTGGTCCCGCAGCTTCCGCGGCATTATGCTCCCGTCACTGCTGACCTGGTCGAAAGCGGTCGCTTGCCGCGTCCTCATGCGCCAGGCCGGGCTGACGGTGGCCGGCCCCTATGTGCCAGCCAAGGAAGAGTGGGCGGCTTACGGCATGGAGCCGATGGCGTGACCTTGCCTGCCGTGGTCCGCCGCGCAGGCGCGCCACACCGAAATGGCGCTGTCGGCAACCGCGGCGATGTACGCGCCCGCCAGCGCCAGTATCGGTGCAGCGACCAACTGCGTCCAGGTGGCCATGACTTCGTCCTTGAGCCGCCACGACAGCGCCCACATCTCGGCGGGCGAGGCCGGCAGGGGCGCGTTCAGAAGGTGGGCCGCCACCACGCCATACAGGGCAGCCATGAGCCACGCCAGCGCGGCGCACACCGCCAACCCCAGCGCGGCTGCTCGCCAGCGCTGCCCGAGCGACCACTGTCCCAACCCTGGAAAAACCACTGCGGACAGCAGCAGCGCTCGCGTCGCCGCCGCTCGCGTTGGCATCACGCGTCTCATCCCTCCGGAACGAGCAAGACCTTACCGACATTGCGCCGATCCTGAATGTACTCGTGGGCCTCGCCCGCCCGCTCGAAGGCAAACGTCCGGTCGACGTAGGGCCGGACCTGGCCGGCCTCAAACAGCTTCATTATGGCGTCGAGCCACCCGGCCACGCGGTCTCGCGTAGACCACATGTGCCCCATGTTGACGCCGAGCACGGCCTTGTTTTGATTCATCAGCGTGATCGGGTTGAACTGCCGCCACGGCACGGAGAGCAAGTTCTTGACCACGTTGAGCAGTGCGCGACGACGCCCAGTGGCGTTTGCCGACATTCCGAAGCACACCAGCCGCCCGCAGGTCCGCAAGCACCGAAAGCTCTTTGCCCAGTTCGCGCCACCGATCGCGTCGAGCGCGATGTCGACTCCTTCGCCGCCGGTGAGGTCCATGACCTCCTGCTCGAAGTCCTTGTTGCGATAGTCGATCGGGTAGGCCACTCCCCGCTCGCGCAGAAAGTCATGCTTGCCGGGGCTCGCGGTGCCGTAGACGACCGCACCCCGGGCGCGGCACAAGTCGATGGCGGCAAGCCCGACGCCGCCCGCCGCGGCGTGAATGAGGACCCGATCGCCGGCCTTCAGCCCTGCCATCACCTCGAGCATCACATAGGACGTCAAGTACACCACCGGAATGGCGGCCCCTTGTTGCACCGTCATGCCCGGCGGCATTTTCCGCGCCTGGTCCGCCGGGACGCACACGCAGTCCGAATAGCCGCCGAATCGCACCAGCGCCGCGACCGGCTCGCCCATCCGGTGCGCGTCAGCGCCGGCGCCGACCGCGTCGATCGTGCCCGCGACCTCGTACCCCACGACGGCGGGAAGCCGCGGAGCGTCCGGGTACAGGCCCATGCGCGCCATGATGTCAGCAAAGTTGACGCCGGCCGCACCCACGCGGATGCGAACCTCACCGGCGCCGGGCACGGGGTCGCTCGATGTCCGCACTTCCAAGACACTGGGATCGCCAATTCTGGGGATCCAGACCTGTTTCATGTCGCTGTTTCCCTCGAGAGCTCCAATCATGGATCGCCACGACGGCGTTCACGGCGAGGAGGCTACGGCCCGGCCGGGTGGGTGTCAAGGCCCGCTCGATGCGTTTCCTGCCATCCTCCGCGCCGCCAACGGAACCGCCGGTTCTTGACAAGGCGGATGTCAGTCGGTAAGCGTATCGTGGGCTGCGGCAAGCGCTTGCCCGGTGCGGGAGCCGTTCCGCCCGCGGAAACTCCGCCGGCGCGGCCCCGACGTCAGAGGCGCATCATGAAAAAAGAGCTCAAAATCAAGATCGGCTTTCTCCTGTTTCTCGTCGCGCTATGCCTCTATACCCTTTGGCCGACTGCAGAGCGGTACAGCATGTCGCGCGCGGCCTACGAGGCACTGCGCACGTCCGATCCCGAGCGCTACCAGCGACTGACCCAAAATGCGTTGCACTTGGGGCTCGACCTGCAGGGCGGCATGCACCTCTTGCTTGGCGTGCGCACTGAGGAAGTGCTGGACAAGGAGCTCGAGGGACTGGTGAATGACGTCAAGCAATGGCTGAGCGAGGCGGCGATGCCGCACGCTTCTGTGCGCAAGGTCGAGACGCGCCTCGAGATCGCGTTGCGCACGGAGGAGGAGCTCGCAGCGGCGGAAGATACTCTTGCGGACCGCCTCGGACCGAGTTTTTCGCTCGCGCGCCGCGACGCCGCGGAGGGCGATGGCGGCGTCCAGATGCTGACTGCGACAGCAGCGCAGGCGTACGTGGCAAAGCTGCAGGAGGACGCCCTCGAGCAAGTAATCGAGACGCTCCGCAATCGGGTCGATGAGCTTGGCGTGGCCGAGCCCCAGATCCAACGCCAGGGCCAGCGCAGTCACACGATCCTCGTGCAGCTCCCCGGCCTCAAGGATCCCGACCAGGCCAAGCGCGTCATCGGCAAGGTCGCCGAGCTTCAGTTCCGCATTGTTCTCGCCAGTCACGAATCGCCGGAGGCCCTGATGGCCCAGTACCCACACGGTTGCCCGGACCGGGATCCGCACGATCAAAAGGAGCTGTACGCTTGCCCTGATGACACCATAGTTCTTCCCGGGGAGCTTGCGAGCCGCGGCACCGAGGTGCGGGCGGGGTACTATCACCTTCAGGACAACGTCCCGGCCTCCGGCCGCGACCTGCAAAGCGCTCGCGTCGGTGCCGATCAGTACGGCATGCCCACCGTCGAATTTACGATCAAGGGGGCCTCCTCGCAGGCGTTCGGTCGACTGACCCAGCAGCATCTCGGCAAGCAGATGGCCATTATCCTCGATGGCCACGTCAAGTCGGCGCCAGTCCTGCAAGGGGTAATCACGAGAAACGGCGAAATTACCGGCCACTTCACCCAGCGAGAGGCCTACGAGCTGGCGCTGACGCTACGCTCCGGCGCCCTGCCGGCGAGCGTCGAATACCTGGAGGAACGCACCGTAGGCGCCTCCGTCGGCGACGACGCCATTCGCCAAGGGCGAAACTCATTCGTCGTAGGCACCATGTTGGTCGTGCTCTTCATGCTCTTCTACTATCGGAGGGCCGGCCTCAACGCCATTGGCTCGCTTGCCATCGCCATGCTCATGGTCCTGGCCGGACTGGCCGGATTCGGCGCGACGCTGACCTTGCCCGGCCTCGCCGGCCTCGTCCTGACCGTCGGCATGGGCGTGGACGCCAACGTGCTCATCTTTGAGCGCATGAGGGATGAGAAGAAGCTGGGGCGGTCGGTCCGCGTGGCCGTGGCCGCCGGTTACAAGAAGGCGCTCTCGGCAATCGCCGACTCGAACATCACCACGTTGCTGGGGGCTCTTCTCCTGTTTCAGCTCGGCACTGGTCCGGTACGCGGTTTTGCGGTCACCCTGATTCTCGGCGTGCTCGGGTCGATGTTCGCGGCGCTGTATGTCTCGCGCACATTCTTCGAGGTGCGGCAGGCGCTCGGCTGGAAAATCGCGCTGCGGTGGGGAGACATGCTGAGCTGGATCGGCGTCGGACCGGATCCGCACATCGATTTTTTCCGCTTCCGCAAGCCCGCACTCGGAATCTCCGCGGCGCTGACCCTGGTCGGAGTAATGGCCCTCGGTTACAACGACTATCGCTCCGGGAGCATCCTCAACTGGGGCATCGATTTCTCGGGGGGAGCGCTGCTGCAGGTTCAGTTCGCACATCCCGTCGACATCTCCGAGGTCCGATCCATACTGTCGCGGGCCGGCTTCGATCCCTCCATTCAACAGTTCGGAGACGGTAACGAAGTTCTCATCCGTACCCTCTCGACCGAAGACTCCGTGTCTGCAGCCCGTGAGCAAGTGGCCCGACGCCTCACAGACGGCATCGACCTACCTTTTCGCTTCGACCCCGAGGCGCCTTACGCGGAGGTTGTCCTGCTTCCGGGGGACCAGGTGAGCGTGGATCAGCTCGCCACGGCTGTTGGCGCGCTCGGTCTTGGAGCCGACGTCGCGGTCGAAAGCGACGGCGGCCGCGTTCGGCTGCGGTTGAGCGAGGTGACTGCGAGAATCCTGAAAGCGCTCAAGGCGCACTTTGAACCCGCGAATCCTGTCGCGGAACGTCGCACGGAGCTCGTCGGGCCCCAGGTAGGCAAAGATCTCAAAGTCACGGCGCTGCTCGCGCTGAGCCTTGGCCTGTTGGCGCAGCTCGTCTACATTGCCTTCCGGTTTGAGCTCCGCTACGCTCTCGGCGCCATCCTGGCCCTCTTCCACGACGCCTGGATGGCGATAACCGTCCTGGCGATCGGCTATTACGAGATCAACATGCCGACAATTGCGGCGATGTTGACCGTCATCGGCTATTCGGTCAATGACACGATCGTAGTTTTCGACCGCGTCCGAGAAAACACTGAGCGCTTCGCCACCGGTGGGTTTGTTCCGCTGATCAACGCGAGCACCAACGAGATGCTGAGCCGAACAATTCTGACAGCGGGCACCACGCTGATGTCTTCAGTAGCGCTCTGGGTGCTCGGCGGCGAGGTCATGCGGAGCTTCGCCGTGGCGCTGACCGTCGGTGTCGTCACCGGCACCTACTCGAGCATCTACATCGCGGGCGCGCTTGCGTATTACTGGGGTGAGTGGCAAGCGAAGCGGCGGCCTGCGGGCGGGGAGAACCAACCAGCCTGACGGCCCCAGCAGCGCGCGCCGCGGCGAAAGCCGGTGCAGGCCGCAATGACCGGGGCGGATCATTCTCGGCCCGATGATCCCCGGCCCGGCACCCGGGCGTATCGCTTGCCCTTGGTGCGGTCCGATGCTAGAGACGCATGTTGCACTCGGACAATAGGGCGTTCATGGGCACGAAGACACGCATCAGGCTCCCCAACCACGGCGGCGGCTGGACTGTTGTCGCCTCCGCTCTCAGACTGGCACGCACCGCGGGACCGCTCAGGCTCCTGCGCGCCATGCGGTCTGGGAATGCGTGCAAGACCTGCGCACTCGGCATGGGCGGGCAACAGGGAGGCATGCGCAATGAGGCCGGGCACTTCCCCGAATTCTGCTCCAAATCCCTGCAGGCCATGGCCTCTGACATGCAGGGGGCGATCAGTGAGCGCTTTTTCGAGACTCACTCGCTCGCGGAGCTCCAGGGCTTTTCGCCGCGTGATCTGGAGCGCTGTGGGCGGCTGGCCTTTCCCATCGTCGCCGCCCCAGGAGACAGCCATTTCCGCCGTCTCGAGTGGGACGATGCCCTCGCGCGGGTGGCCGCGCATATTCGCCGGACGCCACCCGAACAGAGCTTCTTTTACTTCAGCGGGCGCTCGTCCAACGAGGCCGGTTTCCTCCTGCAGCTCTTTGCTCGCGTCTACGGCACCAACCACGTCAACAACTGCTCCTACTACTGTCACCAGGCGAGCGGGGTCGGGCTGAGCGAATCTCTCGGCACCGGCACCTCCACCGTCGCGCTGAGCGACCTCGAGCAGACACGGCTCGTGTTCCTCATCGGAGCCAATCCTGCCTCGAACCATCCCCGGCTCATGAGTAGCCTGGCGCGGCTGCGGCGGCGCGGCGGCCACATTGTGGTCATCAATCCGCTGCGCGAGGCCGGCCTTGTGCGGTTCAAGGTACCGTCGGACCCGGCGAGCATGCTGGCCGGCAGCGACATCGCCTCGCTCTACCTCCAGCCGCACATCGGGGGAGATATTGCCGTTCTGGCGGGAATCGCCAAACACCTCATCGCGCTCAACGCCCTGGATCGGGCGTTCATCGCTGCCCACACCGAGGACTTTGAGGCCTTCGAGGCGCTTGTCGGCTCGTTGTCCTGGGAGGCGGTGGAGCACGCCGGCGGCGTGCCGCGCGCCGCGCTCCTCGCGGCGGCGCGCCTCTATGCGGAGGCTCCAAGCGCCATCTTCGCCTGGGCGATGGGCGTTACCCACCATGTCCATGGCGTGGAAAATGTGCAGTGGATCGTAAACCTCGTGCTCATGCGTGGCATGGTAGGGAAGGCGGCGAGCGGGGTCATGCCCATCCGCGGGCACAGCAACGTCCAGGGCCTGGGCACGGTGGGCGTGACCCCCGGTATCAGGCAGGCGGCCTTCCAGCGGCTCCAGGAGCTCGGCGTCTGCCCGCCGGCATTCGCCGGATACGACACCATGGCGTGTGTACAGGCGGCGCGGCGCGGCGAGATGTGCTTCGCCTTCTGTCTCGGTGGCAACCTGTTCGGCTCGAATCCCGACGCCCGGCCCACACACGAGGCGCTGGGGCGAATCGATCAGATGGTGTATCTGAACACGACGCTCAATACGACGCACACGTGGGGACGCGGGAAGGAAACGCTGATCTTCCCGGTGCGCGCGCGCGACGAAGAGCGCCAACCCACCACACAGGAATCGATGTTCAACTTTGTGCGCCTGAGCGACGGAGGGCCTGCGCGGGTCGATGGGGTGATGAGCGAGGTGGAGATCATTGGGCGCGTTGCGGAGCAAGTCGTGGCGCCGGGGGTGGTGGATTTCCGCACTCTCACCGACCATTCTCAGATTCGCCGCCTGATTGCGCAGCTCGTGCCGAGCCTGGAGGGACTGGCGGAGATTGATCGGACCCGACAGGAATTCCACATCTCCGGACGCGTGCTGCACGAGCCGCGCTTCGCCACGCCGGCGGGGAAGGCCCGCTTTCGCGCGCACGGTCTCCCCGTGGTTCCCCGCGATGCAGGGACTCTGCGCTTGATGACCATACGCTCCGAGGGGCAGTTCAACACGGTGGTGTACGACTCCCGCGATGCGTATCGCGGGCAGGAGCGGCGGGATGTGATCCTGCTGAACCGGGCGGACATGGAGCGGCTCGGGCTTGTGGAAAATCAGCGCGTCACCGTCTCGAGCGCCTGCGGCGGCCTGTCGAACATTCTCGTGAGGACGTTCGAGATTCGCGAAGGAAATGCCGCCATGTACTACCCGGAGGCAAACGTCCTCGTGCCCCCCGAGCTCGACGCGCGCTCACGTACGCCGGCTTTCAAGAACGTCGCTATTTGGGTGAAGGCGCAGCATGACGGCGCGTGCGGCGCCTGAGCACGACCGCCGCCGCTGGCGCGGCGCGGCGGGCAGGAGCACGGCCCGCACCGCGATGATCCTCTCTTGCCTCGCAATCGCCGGCAGCGCCGCGACCGGGTGCGGCGACGAGGACGAGAGCCGGGAATACCTCGTGAGCCTGCGCGGCCATGCGGCGGAGGAGAGCTTTGTCATCCGGCTCGCCGACCTCGACGACATCATGGCGGCGGAGGCTGAGCTGGCGAGGTCGGAGGAAAGCCGGCACCTCCACCCGCATGGGCGTCTGTTGCCTGGGGCGGGGGGATTCAACACCAGATGGAGCTGGCACCTCGACCCGCGCAACGTCGATCTCGTCGAGGTTTCCATCGAGCTGTGCGATGGGAGCCCGGCGATGGTGGAGGAAAACCTGAGCTACTGGCTGGGGATCGGCGAGTTTTGCCCATGGGACGGCCATATCGCTCGCCGCTTGCGCTAGCTCCCACGGCAAACGGCCATCTTCTCGGCGCTTGGCTGGGCGATTCTGCTGTTGTCCTTCCTGCCGGCATTGGTACTATAGGCGCTACGGTCGTTTTTCGCTGACTATACCCGGGCGAGCTCCGCATCTCAGGCCTTGGGGAGCCCGGCGCGGTCCGGGGCAAGATGGCCCGCATCGACCAGCCAGCGGCGCAAGCCCTCGGGGATATCCTCGATCTTATGGCCCCGAAACAGGCCGCAATGTTCTCCGGCCTCGAAGGCGGCGGTCGCGCGCTGCAACTTCTGGATTGCCTTGCCGAGCGCGCTATCCGGTCCGGCGCCTGCCGCCTCGGCCAGCTCGCGCGCTCGCGCCAGCAAGGCGCTGCCGCTCCGGTCTGCGGCGAGCTCGATATGCCCGCGGATGCAGAGCATCTCTCCCAGCACTACCTTGTTGCCGAGCGGCGCGTAAATCGCTTCGCCTTCGCAGCCAAGCGCGGCCGCAGCACCCGTGTCCCCGCCAGCCATGAGAGCCAGAAGTGCCAGATCGCCAAGTACTGCGCCCTCTTCCGGCCGGAAGCCGGTCTTCCGATGGATGGCCAGGGCGCCATCGGCGAGCTCCCGCGCCCGCTCCATCTGCCCTTGCTCCAGGTGCAGAGTGGCCAGGAGCTTCATCGCGATCCCCTCGCCACGCGGGTCGCCGATCTCGCGGAATACCGTCAAAGCTTGCTCGCAGGCCTGCCGCGCCTGCTCCAGGTACGCGCGGGCACGGTCCATCGGGCCTGTGATCCTGTATGTCTTCCCTAGCGAACCGATGATCCTGGCCTCGAGCTCGGGCGCTCCCGCTCTGCGAGCTCCCACGAGCGCCTCGTCGAGCTCCGCTATTGCCTGACGCAGCGCCCCCCGGGTGCAGAGCACCTGATCTCCAAGCTCCCACCGCGCCTGGACCGTATTCGGCGAGGAATCCGGAGCCAGACGCAAGTAGGCACGGTAGCACGTTTCTGCCTCCGACCACGCGTAATGGTCCCGCTCCTTGCGGGCGGCAGCCAGGTAGTAGGGCAGGGCCGTCTCGGGCTCCCCGCCTTGCTCCCAGTGACTCGCCACTTCAGCACCGGTTATCTCGGTGTCGGTTACGGCTTCATAGGCCTTGGCCACGCGGCGATGCAGGCCCGGCCGCCGACTGGGCCGGATCTGGCCACGTGCTCCTTCCCGCAGCCTGTCGTGAGCAAAGCGCACGACTCTCGAGGTTTCGATATCCATCATCTCGCGGCGCGCCAGTTCCCCCAAGGCGTCCGCGATCTGCTCCTCGCCCAGCCCTGTGGCCGGCCGGAGCAGCGCCAGTGGGCATTCCCGGCCGACGATCGCGGCGACCCGTGCGATCTTACGCGCGTTTCTGGACAACCTGCCCAGCCGTTGCTGCACGAGCAGTCGGATGGATGAAGGCAACGGCAGAGCTTCGTAGTTCGACATGGCGGCACCCTCGTCAGCTTCTTCGCCCACTTGCCAGGCACCTTCGTCGTCACGCCAGAGCATTCTCGATTCGACAGCGGCCCGCACGTACTCGCCGACGAAAAACGGGTTTCCTTCCGAGCATCGCGCGAGGAACTTGCAGAAGATCATGGGCGCCGGTCGGATCGCCAGCACATCTCCGACCAGAGACGTGACGCCTTCCAAGCCGAGGCGATCCAGGCGCATGCTCGCGACTGAATCGAGAGCGCTGATTTTGGACAGCTCTTCTGTTGTTTCTTCGCCCCGGAATGTTCCGAAGAACAATAAAGAGGTCTTCTCAATGGGAAGGCTAATTGCAATGTGCTCAAAGAACCCAAGACTCAACGCATCGGCCCATTGAAGATCGTCGAGAATACAGAGAGTCGGCCCATTGCTTCAACGCTGGCGAAAAACGACCGGGGTGTGCCGGCGAAAAGTAGGCCAGACGGGGCGTGGCAGTTGGGTGGGTATGGCCGGGAGCAAGTAGGCCTGTGGTGGCTTGATCCGTGAACCGACGGCCGGGGATATCGGTC
>JACPHN010000269.1 GCA_016188575.1 Candidatus Schekmanbacteria bacterium | reverse complement strand
GCGGACAGTGGAGCCAGGGTGATCAACCTGAGCCTGGGGAGCACGTCTTCGTCACAGGCGGTGGCCACCGCGGTGGGCTATGCGCGCGAGAGCGGAGCGGTGTTGATCGGAGCGGCGGGTAACAACGGCGCGACGACGACCTTCTATCCCGCGGGGTATGAGGGGGTATTGGCGGTGGCGGCGACCGACGAGGCGGACGGGCGGTGGACGTGGTCCAATTACGGCGATTGGGTGGACCTGGCAGCTCCCGGGAAGGCGATCTGGTCGACGCTCTTCGACAACACCTACGCGTCGTGGAACGGTACGAGCATGGCGGCGCCGTTCGCGAGCGGCGTGGCGGGGCTGCTGCTGTCGAGGAACCCGAGTTGGTCGGAGGGCCTGGTGCGAGAGCACTTGCGGCGAACCACGGACGCCCTTGGTGACACGAGTCTGGGAACAGGGCGGCTGAACGCGGCGCGGACGTTGTCGGTGACACCGGTGCCGGAGGTGAGCGTGGTGTCGGTGACGGTGGACGATTCGTCGGGGGGAGACGGGGACGGTGAAGCGGATCCCGGGGAGACGGTGACCCTCGAGGTGACGTTGCGGAACGGCTACGGCGACGTGTCCGGGGTGACGGGAACGCTTGCGAAATCGAGCGCGGACGCGACGGTGACGGACGGAGCGGGGATCTTCGGCACGCTGGCGGCGACGGTGGAGGTGACCAACGGCAGCGACCCCTTCGCGATCGCGGTGTCGGGAACGGGTGGGGTGACGGCGAGCTTCACCCTGGCGCTTTCGGGGGAAGGCAGTTGGAGCGACTCGCGGGGTTTTGACCTGGTGCTGGGAGGCGGAGAAGCGCTGCCGGCGGTGATCGCGACGGATCGGACGCTGGAGTCGGGCCGGACCTACGAGGTGGTGGGCAACACGCTGGTGATGTCGGGCGCGACGCTAACGATCGAGTCTGGGGTGACGCTGCGGTTTCCAAGGCATTCGCCGGGGATCGCGTGGTCACTGGAGGTGCAGGGCGGGCTGGTGGCGAGCGGGACGGAGGAGGCGCCGATTGTCATCGAAGCGCCGGTGGACAGCTCGAACATGGTGCTGGTGCCCGCGGGGGAATTTGTCATGGGGTGCGACGGGACGACGCCGGCGGACTCCTGTCTGTACTTGGACGAAGGGCCGGTGCACGCGGTGAATCTGGACGCGTATTACATCGACACGTATGAAGTGACGGCGAGTCAGTACAAGGCGTGCGTGGATAGAGGGGCTTGCACGGCGGCCAATACGGGTGGCCCCTGCACGTACAACGTGGGCGGGAAAGAGACGCACCCGATCAACTGCGTGTATTGGGAGCAGGCGAGGGCATTCTGTGCCGCTGTCGGGAAGCGCCTGCCCACGGAGGCGGAGTGGGAGAAAGCGGCGCGGGGGGCGGACCAGCGGATCTTCCCGTGGGGAGATACGAGCCCGGACTGCACGTATGCGAACTTCGACAACGGAGGCCAGTGCGTGGGTGAGACGACGCCGGTGGGTAGTTATCCTCTGGGTGTGTCGCCATACGGAGCGTTTGACATGGCGGGTAACGTGTGGGAGTGGGTGAGCGACTGGTATGACAGCGGGTATTACGCGCAAAGCCCGTACCAGAATCCGTCGGGCCCATCCTCCGGGTCCACCCGCGTCCTACGGGGTGGGTCGTGGAACAACAACGCCACGACTATCCGCTCCGCCAACCGCACCAGGTACTACCCGACGAACGGGGGCAGCGGCCTTGGGTTCCGCTGCGCGAGGATTCCGTAATTCTTTGCGCTTTTCCTCTTGGATCCTTTGACCTTTCCTGATCCTGATCCTGGGCTCGCCGCCGCGAGCGGTGGCGAGCCGAAAATTTTTCCCAAACCGTACCGACCAGGCGCCCCGCCACGCGTCGACCCTGCCGACCGGCCACGGGCACCATCCCGGCTTCGCAGGTTGGAGCGCCGACGGCCGACCGCACCCTCCAGAGCCGCTTGCCAATCTGCCATGGCCCACTATGGGACCCGGTCAGCTCATCGGTTGAGTCCGTGCGCGCGGCCGCTTGCATCCGTGGCTCCGTGACCCGATACTGAAGGACCGCTACGACATGACTGCGCCGTACGAGGCCCCACCATCTCCCGATCACCACGCCGGAGGTCCACCGTGATCTACGTCATCGACGACGAGCGCAACATTCTCGTCATGCTGCAGGATCTGCTCGAATGCGCGGGCTACGAGGTCAAGGCCTTTTCGCGCGGCGCGGAAGCGCTCGCTTCGCTGGCAACGGATCTACCGGAGCTCATCATTTCCGACATCATGATGCCGGACATGAGCGGCTTCGCGCTCAAGGATGCGGTCTCCGCGCGCTATGGTCACCGCCTGATTCCGTTCGTCTTTCTAACCGCGCTGTCGGCGGTCGACGACATCGTGCGCGGCCTCGACATGGGCGTTGACGATTACCTGGTCAAGCCTTTTTCGCCGTCCCTGCTGGAAGCCAAGGTGCGCAACATCCTGGAACGTCGCAAGCGGTATTCCGCGGCGCTCTTTCGTGGAGATCTCAGCCGCTTTCCGTTTCCCAAGGTGCTGCAATTCTGCGATCGCCATGGGCTCACGGGGGAGGTGGAGTTTCAGGCGCCGAGCACCGCCGTCTCGCTGGAGTTCAAGGGCGGCGACGTGGTGCTCAAGAAGCTCGCCAACCCGACGGCGCAGCTTGCGATGCTGAACGATCTGCACGAGGGCACGTTTGTCATTCGCAGCGTCACTCTCGACTTCGGCGCGCTCGAGGACGTCGCCTCTGGCGCCGCCGGCGGGCGTGCGATCCGTCCCGAGCCGCGCGGCGCGGAGCTGTTTATTGCGCCCGGCGAGCTCTCGATGTCCAAAGCAACGGCAGCAGCGGCTCCGGAGCCTCACCTCGAAGAGCGGGAGGATGTCGAGCCGGGTGCCGGCGCTGCGGTGGAGGAGACCGCTCCCGTCGCCCCGGCAGCAAGCCCCGCGGCGGCGGAAGTTGCGGTAGCGGCAGTCAGGCCGGAGCCGGAGAGCGCGCTGCCGGCGTCGCCGCCGACTGCGGGACCGCAACCCTTCGGTGTGCTGCACCCAGCTTTTGAGAAGCCCATGGGGAAGCTTTCCGCCGTGCGGCTCGACCATCGCGTTTTTCAGATTCAAACGGAGTTCGCGTCGCGCCCCGAGGTGCAGATTCGCACCGTCGTGCTTCTCGATGGCAGCGTTCTCATGAAAAAAACGACGGCCCCTGACAATCTCGATCGCTACTACCTGGACGCTCTCATCGATGACCAGCACGCCGCGGTTACGGACGAGGTGAACGAAAAGGTAGCGATTCTCAAGAGCCGCCATACGCAGCGTGACGACACGACCCGAAAGGAATTCTTCGAGCTGTTTGAACGGGGATACGACGCCTACCGCGCCGGTGACCTCGGCGCCGCGCGCGACATCTGGCAGAAGGCCCACAGTCTGAACCCCGACGACAAGGCGCTGAATCTCCAGCTCAAGATTGTCGGCTACAAGCTCGGAGCGTAACCTGAACCTCCGCCAGTCTGGCTGCAAGTTGCGCAGAAACCGCATCACGAAGACCTCCGACCTCACCTTCCCCCGCACACGGGGGGAGGGCCGAAGGGGCGGTGCATTCAGGGTAGCTACGCCGTGACCTCCAAGACAAAGGCGCTCATACCGTCGAGCTCCAGCGCCCCTGGCCAGGTTTGCAGCAGAGAGGGGCGCGGCAGCAGCGCGGCGTGGCAGGATTCCGGTAGCCGCTCGCGCAGATCCACGGCGCGGCACCGGCGTGATCCTGCTCGCCCCGAGACGGCGAAGTCGAGGATCTCCTCAACCTCCTCGGACTCGCAACTGCACACGCTGTACACGACCTCGCCACCGGGCTTTACGGCCTCCAGCGCGGCCGCGACCAGGCTTTGCTGATCACGGCGCACATCGGCGAGCCGCTCCTCGGGACGCCATTTCACGTCCGGGTGCTTGCGGATCGCCCCGAAGGTCGAGCATGGCGCGTCCAGCAGCACACAATTGAAGCGTCGCGCCCAGCTTGGCGGGATCTCGCGCATGTCCATGGCGACCCGTGCCGGGAGCGGCAACCCGAGCCGCGCGGCCTCCCCCAGCATCCGCGTCAGCCTCCCGGGCGACATGTCCGCGGTCGTGAGTCTGAGCTCTCCGTGCGCGCGTTCGAGCGCATGAAAAGACTTGCCGCCGACGCCGGCGCACATCTCCAGCACGCTGTCGCCGCGGCCCTGGCGCGCCAGCAGCCCGACCAACTGCGATGCTTCGCCCTGAATCGTCACCAATCCCGAGGCGTGGGCCGCCGAACCCAGCACCGGCCCGAGCCGCGCGGTGGTCAGCGCCACCGGGCTGTAGCGGCCGGGAGCCGCCGCGATATTCTCGGCGGCAAGCTCCGCAATTACTGCAGCGGGCGGCGATTTGGTGACGTTCACGCGAAGGGTTGGAGCCGCGCGCTCATTGAGCGTTTCGCACAGGTTCATGCAGCACTCGTCTCCATAGCGCTGGCGCCACCGTTCAACGAGCCAGGCGGGGAAGGACAGCGTTTGTACGCAGTACGCCAGCGGCCCGTCAACGCGCTCAGGAAGCGTGGCGGTGAAGCCTTTCTCGGCGACTTTGCGGAGCACCCCGTTGACGAAGCCGCCGACGCCGCTGCCGAGCTTGCTCTTGACCAGGCGCACGGAAGCGTCGACGGCCGCGTAGGCGGGCACCCGCGAGAGGTGCAGCAGTTGAAACGAGCCGATGCGCATCGCCGCGCGGACCAGCGGATGAACGGCGTAGACGGGGCGATGCGAGTACCGCGTCCAGGCCGCGTCGAGTCGAGCCTGATGGCGAAGCGCTCCGCGCACGAGCTGAATGACGAAGCGCCGGTCCTTCTCCGGGAACCGCGCTCTGTCGAGCTCGGCCTCCATGGCCGAATCGTCCAGGCTGCCGAGCTTCTCGGCCAGAACCAGCATGTTCGCTGCCACGATTCGCGGGTCCACGCGCCGGCGCTTGCGATGCGCGGCGTCGCGGAGGCGGCGCTGCCTTTCCGGGTCGCTGGCGACGTCGTTGGGGTGCGGAGCACCTGCAGGTTCATGCATGGCTGGCCTCGCTCGCTAACGAAACGAATTGGTCGCCGCGCCCCACTCGATAGCCGCGGACAAACGAGCCGCCGTCTTGCGGTCGCTTCCCTTCGGGTTGCAGCGCGGTAACGACCACTGTCCTGCCGTCACCGCAGGCGACGACGAGGTCGCTGCCCTTGGAATCCGCACGCACGATCGTTCCGGGCAAAGCAGCCCCCGCAGGCGGTACCGGCGCCCCGGCGGTCGCCCGCAGGAGCTTGACGCGGAGCGGCCGGGCGCTCGCCGCCGGCGCCGTCCCCGCGCCGGCACCCCGCACCAGGAGGCAGCACGCGCCAGGCTCGGGCGACAGGGCTCGCACGATGCGTGCCACCTGCTCGGCGCTACCACTGAAGTCGAGCGCGCAATCCGCCTTGCCTACCTTCTCCGCATACGTTTCCTCGCCGCTCGTCTGGGGACGAGCCACGAGGTGGCCGGCTCCGAGCGCAGCCAGCGTGCTCATAACCAGCTCCGCGCCGAGCTCCGCAAGGCGCGTGCGCAGCTCGCCGCTGGTCTCGTGCGGCAAGATGGGCACGTCCTGCTGCTCGAGGATCGCGCCGGTATCGATCCCCGCATCGATGCGCATCGTGGTGACGCCGGTCCGGGCATCGCCCGCCAGGATCGCCCGCTCGATGGGGGCCGCCCCCCGGTGGCGTGGCAGGAGCGAGGGGTGCAGATTCACCGTCCCGTATGGCGGCGCGTCGAATATCCGCTGCGGGATGATCAGGCCGTAGGCGACCACCACAATCGCCTCGGCGCCGTGGCTGGTAAGGTCCAGGACCATGTCCTCAGCGGCCGGCCCCCGCAGCCGTTCGGGCTGCTCGATGCGCAAACCCAGTCGGAGCGCGGCCTCCTTCACCGGTGACGGGCGCAGCCGCAGCGCTCGACCGGCGGGCCGATCCGGCCGCGTGTACACCGCCACCACGGCGTGGTCGACACTGCCGGCGATACGATTCAGTGTCGGTACCGCGAATTCCGGAGTCCCCATGAACACAATGCGCATTGTCGATCTCCTTCATGGACGCCACCCGATCGTACCCCGCCGGCGCGTTCGCCGCCACCTCCCTCGGTGAAGGCAGGAGACGCGAGCGCCTTGCATTCTACATGATTACATGTAATCATGGATGAACCTTCAGGAGGTGCTCTACCATGCCTGCCAAGCGTTCCTGGTGTCCCGCAAGAAAACCACCCGCCGCGCCCCTGGATCCAGCCCGTGCCGCACGGCTCGTCGAGATATTTCGCGTCTTTGCCAACCCTGCCCGCCTTCGCCTGCTCCACGCGCTGTTGCAAGCTCCCGAGCGATGCGTCATGGAGCTTGCCGATGAGGCCGAGATCAGTGTGCAGGCCGCGTCGAATCAGTTGCGCAGCCTGGCCGACCGCCGGATCCTGTCCACCCGCCGCCAGGGCCAGTCGATTTACTATCGCATTGTCGACCCCTGCGTCCCCCTGCTCCTCGAGGCGGGCGTGTGCCTGCTTGAAGACACAGGTGCCGCGCGCCCGCACGAGGATGAACCAACAATCGCGATGCGCGAGGCCGAGCGCGCACCGGGTGCCAGTGCGTGAGTGCGGCAACGGCGTTTTTTGCGTCTCCAATGTGCAAAGGAGCTGTGGTTCATGACCGTGACGAGTCGGGACAATGATCCCCAGCAAAGTGTCTCCGGAGGGGCGACCCGCAGGCGCCGGCGGTGGGCGCCGGCCATCGCAATCGTTGCCGCCGCTCGTGCGGCGCTCGTCCTAGGTGTGCTCCTGGCAATCGGAGATGGGCACCTTCCAGACCTGCCTGCATTTCTCGGCGGTGGTTCCCCTTCGCAGCCCGATGACGCGCTGCACGTCGACGACGTCGCCACCGACCCGAAAGGCTTCCAGGGCACCATCCACGTGCGAGGCGTCATGGCATTTGTACCGCAGAAGTATCCCGGCACGTTCGCCATGATCGACACCCGCGAAGCGCGGATGTGCCGGGAGCTTCACTGTGCCAAAAAGACGCTGTCGGTCAAGACCACCGCGCCGTTGCCCGAGCCGTGGGATGAGCTGCACGTCCGCGGCAAGATCGTGGCGGGGGAGAGCCTCGTGTACCTGGAAGCGGACAGCATCGAGAACCTCGGCTCCATCAAATAGCGAGGCGTGGATGAACCTCGGGAAACGGGTCTGGCGGAACCTGCTGCGCCGCAAGGGGCGGTTCGTCTTCACCCGTGGCCGTGTGGCGATCGGCCAAGCAACTCCTCGCCTCAATCCTGGCCATCGTCGGCACGGTGAGCGCCGCCATGCAGGCGGTGGCGGCCGTGGGGGTAGTCGCGGCGGCGTTCGGTATCGTCAACACGTTGCTTGCTGCCGTCCACGAGCGACGCCGAGAGATCGGCATCCTGCAGGCCGTGGGGAGCACGCGGCGCACCCTGTTCGCGGCGTTCCTGTTGGAGTCGGGATCGTATGGCGCGCGTGGCGGAGCTCTTGGGGCTCTGATCGGCGTGGCTGGCGCGGCAGTGCTTGGTCCCTATCTGACCGACAACCCCCTCACCGCGGCGCTGCGGCAGTCGCCGATGCCTGCCGTCGACGGTCGCAGTCTGCTGTGGACACTCGGTCTGTCCATCGGTCTGGCGCTCTGGTTGGGTGGCAACGGGCACGACCGGTAACACGCCCGCGCCCTGGCGCTGCTCGCTTCGGTCGGCTTGGCGGACCGGGCGACCTTGCTGCCCGCGGCGCTCTCCGGTGGGCAGCAGCAGCGGGTCGCGGTGGCGCGCGCGCTCGCCAACGAGCCCCGCATCCTGCTGCTGGACGAGCCGACCGGCAACCTCGACTCGGCGTCCGAGGCGCTGCAAGGAGGGGCGGAGGGGCACGGTCGTGCCGAGGGTGAATGCGCGGTGGATTCAGGACCACGCGAAGGGTTGACGACATCACCCTGCGGACCTAGTATCGAAGGTCAACAGCCATCGCATTGCCAGATTCGGCACATTTTCCCCGAGGATTCACGTACCGATGGGTGACACCTGGACCGAAAGAGATATGTCGATTCGCGTCGAGCTGCCGACCGTCTTCAAGAATGAGCTTGTTGCGGAGGCCGTCGCACGACAGGTCGCCGAGCTATCGGGTTTCAGCGAAGAGGAAATCGAAGAAATAGAAACCGCTCTCGGCGAGGCGTGCATAAACGCTATCGAGTATAGCAAGTGCTTCAATGACTATTTCACGGTGACCTTCACGGCAACGGAGAATTTCTTGCAGATCTCCGTGGAAGATAAGGGCGAGGGATTTAGTCCTGAGGAAGTGGATCACAATCCGACAATAAGCAGCAAGCTCAATAGCGAATACAAGAGAGGCTGGGGGCTGATGCTGATCGAGCAGCTCATGGACGAGATCCAGATTTCTCAGGCAGAACCATCTGGGACAAAGGTGGAGATGAAAAAATACAAGTCCACCGCCGATCAACAATAGGGGGGCTGCAAGAGAAATGGCTGCCGATTTTTCGATTGAGATCCAACAGAAGGACGATGTATCCGTGCTGTACCCGAACGGATATATTGATTTCGAAGCACGCCAGTCCATGGTGCCGACATTCCACGATATCCTGGCCAAGGGAGGAAGGAAGATTCTGCTGAATTTCTCCGGTGTCAAGAAGATCAACTCAATGGGAATCGCGGGGATCCTCGAGCTTATCGAACAGGCCACCAAGAGTAGCGCCGTGGTCAAGTACTCGAATCTGTCGCGGATGAACGAGAAGCTCTTCAAGATGATCGGCCTGACCGAGTACGGGACCGTCCACGAATCAGAGGACGAAGCCCTGAAAGAGTTTCGGTAACCGCCTCGCCGGAGGCGATGGCGATGGCGCCGAGCGCCCCTCATGACCGGCGTTGCGGGTGCCTGGTTCGCATCGAACGCCTGGTTGCAGCGCAGTTTCGCGCTGCGGCCGCTGGCGGCGATTTCCATGCTGTGGTCGGACTGTCCGGAGGTCCGGACTCGGTGCTGCTGGCTTGTGCGGCAGTGCGCCTGGCACGTGGCGAGGGTTTCGCCGACCCGTGGCCGGGACTACAGCTCACCGCCGCTCACGTCGTTCACGGTGTGCGCCCCGTGGGGTCGGCTGCGGACGAGCGGTTCTGCCGGGACCTCGCCGCGCGCCTGGGTTTGGAGCTGCGCGTCGTGGACGTCAGCGCGGAGATCGCCGCGGCCGGGCGCGAAGGCGGCAGCGAGGATCGCTGGCGCCGGGCGCGGCAGCGCGCGCTGGCGCGCGTCGTGGCCGAGGTCGGCGCCGGCTGGCTGGTGCTCGCCCATACCGCCGACGACCAGGCCGAGACGATTCTGATGCGCGTTTTGCTGCGCGGTGGGACACGCGGCCTGGGTGGGATGCACCCCGTGGCCGGCACGGTATTGCGGCCCATGTTGCCGGTCCGCAAACGCGAAATCCTCTGTGCGCTGCAACGGCTCGGCCAGTCCTTTCAGCGCGACGAGAGCAACGGCGACCCGCGCTACGCCCGCGGTTGGCTCAGAACGGTCGTAATGCCCGTGTTGACGGGTAGGAATCCGCGCGTCGTGGAGCACTTGTGCCGGCTGGGGACGCTGCTGCGCGATGAGGATACGGTGCTTGACGAGCAGGCGCGACAGGCGCGAGACGCCCTTTGCGGCGAACGGCACGGAGCCGGCGGAATCACCTTCGAGTGCGCCGCGCTCCGAGCCCTACCTCCGGCAATTCGGCGGCGCGTTGTGGCCCGAATAGTTGAGGAAGAACTTGAAGTATCGCCGGCATCCCGCGATGTGCTCGCACTGGATGAGGCGGTGTCGCGTCAATCGTGCCGCACCCGCCGCTTCGACCTTTCCGGTGGAGGGTCGGCGCACCGCTCCGGAAAGCTTTTCACCGTCGCCCGCCGCGCGGCCTCGGAGGCGGCTCCGCCCGGCGCAGAAGGAGGGGGAGCAGGAGCGGCCGTGATCACCGTTCTCCCCCCTTGCCGCCTGGCGCTCCCCGCGGGCGCGGTGCTGGCGGCAACGCCGCCGCCAGCCGTCACCGGCGCGGCCCGCGACACCGCGCCCTGGGACGTCGTGATCGAGGTCAGGCCGGCAGCGGATTTCTCTCCGGAGCTCGCAAGACGCCAGGCGCCGTGGCAAGTCTATCTCGATGTCGATGTCTTCGCTGGCGCCGCCGTTGCCTTGCGGCGCAAACAACCGGGTGACCGTATCCATCCCTTCGGCGCACCGGGAGCTCGGCGGCTCTCGCGGTTGTTTATCGAGACAAGGGTGCCGGAAAACTTGCGTACGCGCGTCGCGGTCATGGCGATTGGACAGACGGTCCTCTGGGTTCCGGGCCTGGTTCTGGCGGAAGCTGCACGCGTCAAGCCGCACACGAAAGCGATTGCCGTTGCGTCGATCACCCCTCGCGTGTGAACCGCTCGTCCCGCCTCGGGCGGTGGTGCACAGGTTGCATCGCGCCGTTTTTTCGCGTATCATTTGGAATAGTGCCACTGGTACGCTTCTGGCATGACTTCGACAACGCAAATTCGAGGATGAAAAGTTGAGCCAAAGGTTTAAGTCTCCACTCGTTTGGGGAGCCATGGTGCTGCTGCTGGTGCTTTTCTACACGGCGCACCAGCGCGGCGCCGTCGAACGGGAGGAATGGAAATATAGCGAGTTCTTTCGCCACGCGACGGACAATCAGCTCAAGAGCATCAGCATCATCGGGCAAACAGTCGAGGGCGAGACGATCGACGGCAACCATTTTCGTACCACCATCGCACCCGAAGACTCCGAGCTCCTGAAAGTCCTGCGCGAGAAAGAAGGGCTGGACATCGAGGTCAAGGAAGAGCGCGAGAGCATCTGGCTGTCGATCTTGATCGGCTGGTTTCCCATCCTGCTGTTTATCGGCGTTTGGATTTTCTTCATGCGCCAGATGCAGTCCGGCGGCAGCAAGGCTATTTCCTTCGGCAAGGCTCGCGCCAAGCTCACGACGGGCGACCAGAAAAAGGTCACCTTCGATGATGTCGCTGGCGTCGACGAGGCGCTGGCGGAGCTTCAGGAGATTGTTGAGTTTCTGCGTGACCCCGAAAAGTTCGGTCGACTTGGAGGGCGAATTCCCAAGGGCGTGCTGTTGGTCGGCCCTCCGGGCACCGGCAAGACGCTCCTGGCACGCGCGATCGCCGGTGAGGCCGACGTGCCGTTCTTCAGCATATCCGGATCGGATTTTGTGGAGATGTTTGTCGGCGTCGGCGCCTCCCGAGTTCGCGACCTCTTCGAGCAGGGTAAGAAGAACGCACCCTGCCTCATTTTCATGGATGAAATCGACGCGGTCGGCCGCCATCGCGGGGCCGGCCTTGGCGGTGGCCACGACGAACGCGAGCAGACGCTCAACCAGTTGCTCGTGGAGATGGACGGCTTCGAGGGAAACGAGGGGGTCATCCTGATCTCGGCGACCAATCGCCCGGACGTACTTGACCCCGCCTTGCTCCGCCCCGGTCGCTTCGATCGGCAGGTAGTCGTGGACCGCCCCAACGTCAAAGGCCGCGAAGGAATACTCGCAGTGCACACGCGCAAGGTGCCGCTGAGCGACGATGTCGATCTTTCCATTCTGGCGCGCGCGACTCCCGGCTTTACCGGCGCCGACCTCGCCAATATGGTCAACGAAGCGGCGCTGCTCGCCGCCCGCGAGAACTGTGACAAGGTCTACATGGAGCATTTCGACTCGGCCAAGGACAAGGTGCTCATGGGGGCGGAGCGCCGCAGCGTGATCCTGTCCGAAAAGGAACGGCGCATGACCGCGTACCACGAGGCCGGGCACGCGCTGCTCGCCGTTCTCCTGCCTGAATGTGACCCCATTCACAAAGTTACGATCATTCCCCGCGGCCGCGCCCTCGGCCTGACGCAGACTCTGCCCATCGACGAGCGCCACAGCTATTCACGAGAATACCTGCTGGACCGCATTTCCATGCTGATGGGTGGCATTGCGGCCGAAAAAATCGTCTTCAAGGAGCATACCACGGGCCCTGAGGACGACATCGACAAGGCTACGGAGCTGGCGCGACGCATGGTCTGCAAGTGGGGGATGAGCGAAGCCATGGGTCCGCTCGCTTTCGGCAGGCGTGAGGAGCAAATCTTCCTGGGTCGCGAGATTGCGCAACACCAGGACTACAGCGAGGAAACGGCCATCCACATCGACAAGGAGGTCCGCGGCATCGTGGTTGACAGCTACGAGCGCGCCAAGGCGGTGCTCCTGGAGAATCTCGAACGGTTGCACGCCATGGCGGCGGCATTGCTGGAGCGCGAAGCCCTGGACGCCGAGGCCATTCGGACTCTGATCGGCATGTCGGTGGTGGCCTTGCCCGAACCGCAATCGGCGCGGCTCGCCCTCGAATCCCCACTCGGATCCCACTGACGCTTGTGGACGCTCGCCCGCAGCTCGTCCCTCACCCGCTCACGGCGCCTTCGCGGTTGCTGGCATCGATCGCTGCCCGGGCGCGGTCCGAGGGGGCGCCGATAGATAGCGTTGTGGGTGCCTGCGTGGCGACGTCGGGCGGGCTGGCCGCAAGCGGCGCCCGGTGGAGCGGCGCAGTCGAATCTCCGCCCATTGGCTGGTTTCTGGCAGTCTTGCCGGCGGCGTCGTCTCGCGCCTCCGAGCTCTTGGCGAGCGCTTTGAACGCACTTCCTCCGGAGCGCGATCCGCGGCACCGCGTGCTGGCTGCGTGCGACCACCTGGGAAGGCCCGGCGTCGCTGTATTCTGGCCACCGGAGCGGCTCCCCCACTTGCTCGAGGCCTGGCGCAGACACTCCGAACCAACTGCCGCGCTGGCCGACTGTCTGGCGCGTGCCGACGCGTCGCTCCGCCGCCAGCCCGCGCTCGTCTGGAAGCTCAGAACGCGCTCGCTCTCCACCGCCGTGGGACCGCTCATCATGGGCATCCTGAACGTCACACCGGACTCGTTCTATGACGGCGGCCGCTACCTGGACCCCGGCGCCGCGGCGGAACGGGCCGCCCAGCTCTGCGAAGAAGGCGCCCATCTCCTGGACCTCGGAGCGGAATCGACGCGACCGGGCGCCGCACCCGTAAGCGCCCGAGAACAGTGCGCGCGGCTCGCACCCGTGCTGCGGCGTCTGGCGCCGTCGCTGCCGATCCCGATCAGCATCGACACCTCCGACGCCGAGGTGGCGACGCTCGCACTGGAGCTCGGAGCCGAGGTCATCAATGACGTCAGTGCCTGGCAGCTCGACCCGCGAATGGCGGCGGTGGTCGCGCGGGAAGGCGCCGGCGCCGTGCTCATGCACATGGCCGGCACCCCACGGACGATGCAACTGGCGCCCCGCTACGATGACGTCGTGCTCGAGGTTACCGAGCTTCTGGCGCGGTACCTGCTGGCAGCGGAAGCCGCGGGCGTCGCCCGCGAGTGCCTGGCTGTCGATCCTGGCATCGGATTTGGCAAGCGTGCTCAGGACAACGTGGCGCTGATTCACGGCTGCGGAGCGCTGGCGGCGCTCGGCGCCCCCGTGATCATTGGCCCGTCGCGCAAATCGTTCATCGGCCGTATGCTCAACCTGCCCGCAGAGGAGCGCCTCGAAGGAACGCTCGCCGCCGTCGTCGCGGCGGTCTTCGCGGGCGCGCATGTTCTCAGGGTCCACGACGTCCGCGCGGCGAGCCGGGCGGCCCGTACGGCGTGGCAGATGGCAGTCGGCATGCCCGGCGAGTGAACGAGACGTGGACTGGTCGCTATTTCTCAGGAGCCTCCGAGATTTCAACTTCCGCCTGGCCGACACCGTGGATATCGGCCTCACCGCGTTCCTGCTCTATCGCTTCTTCTTGTTGATCGAGGGGACCCTTGCAGTGCAGATGCTCCTCGGCATCGGCATGCTCTTCATCGTCTCCCACATCTCAAATCTCTTCCAGCTCTACACCCTGAACTGGATGCTGCGCAACTTCTGGAGCATCTGGGTGCTCGCCCTGATTGTCCTTTTCCAGCCGGAGCTCCGCCGCGCCTTCGCGCAGTTCGGCCGCGGCGGTTTTCTCGGGAAAAGGGCCTCCGCGGCCGGTGGCGCCGAGCTCATCGCGGAAGTCGTGCAGGCGGTTCGGGAGATGGCGGCCACCTACACGGGGGCGCTCATTGTCTTCGAGCGTCGCACCGGATTGCGCATGTTCCGCGAGATGGGCGTACCTCTGGACGCCCGCGTTTCCTCAGGTCTCCTACGCTCCATCTTTCACACCGATAGCCCGCTCCATGACGGCGCCGTGATCATTTCCGAGCTCCGACTGGCGGCGGCAGGTTGCTTCCTGCCGCTGACCAAGAGGCCCTACCTCAGCGCCTCGATCGGCACCCGACACCGCGCCGCGCTCGGCGTCACCGAAGAAACCGATGCGGTGGTGGTCGTCGTCTCGGAGGAGACCGGAAGAATCACCGTCGCTCTCAACGGCCAGCTCGTGCGGGATCTGACTCCGGAGACCTTGCGGCGCATCCTGAACAAGGTCTACCTGGAAGGGCTCGGCCGCGTTCAGAAGTAGCCGGAGATCGCCATGCCGCCAAGAAAGAAAGTCCGTGAGGCCATCTTCCACAACCTCGGCCTGAAAAGCGGCTCGGTACTGTTGTCCCTGCTGCTCTGGGCATTCGTCATCGGCCAGGAGGTCTACGAGGTCAAGTATCGCGTGCCTGTCATCATTCACGGGGTCCCGGAGCACCTTGCGGTGGTGGATCAGTCCGTGGCAGCGCTGACCATCAGCGTCCTGGGCCAGCCGCGCGTCGTCCGCCTCCTCAGCCCCCAAGATTTCGACGTTAACCTTCATCTCGACAGCAGCGCGACGCCCGGCGAGACCATCTTCGAGATCCCGCCCGACCGCGTGCGTGTCCCCAACGGCGTTCGCGTAATCGGCGTCAGCCCCTCTCGACTGAACGTGAAACTTGAAGAAATTGTTGAACGACAGATTCCCGTCCATCCCCGGGTCGTCGGACGTCCCGCAGTCGGCTACCGCCTCGGTCCTGTCACCGCCACTCCCAACACCGTGACGGTGCGCGGCGCGGCAAGCGTCCTGACGACAGTCGACACGATCAATACCGAGTCGATCGACATCGCGAATGCGGAGTCAGGTTTTCAGCAGCGCCTGCCGCTCCTTCTGCATGTAAGCAACATCACGAGCATTGATCCCTCCGTGGTCAATGTGGAGATCGGCATCGAGGAGGAGACGGCGGAACGGATTTTCACCGGAGTCGCAGTGGCGTGTATGGGCCCCATCAAGGCGGGCAATGTGGTCAATGCGGCGTGCGAACCGTCCCGTGTAGATGTCCGCGTGACGGGGCTGTATAGTGCCGTCCAGCAGTTGCGCGCTGACGCGGTGCACGTGGTCGCCGACGCCTCGAAGGCAACGGCGGAGATTGGTAGCCGCATCCAGATCGCTCCCGTCGTGTCCGGCCTGCCGGCCGACCTCGTGGGTGTCGTGCCGGCGCCGGCTACAATTACCGTTTCACTCATGCCGCCGGACTAGGTGGAGCATCTGTTCACCTCCCCTACGCGGGGAAGGCCAGGAAGTGGGGCTACGATGGTGCGATTGGGCGTCAATGTCGATCATGTTGCGACTCTCAGGCAAGCGCGCAAGGCCCGGGACCCCGACCCGGTGACCGCGGCGATGATCGCCGAGCTCGCTGGCGCTGACAACATTACGGCGCACCTCCGCGAGGATCGCCGCCACATCCAAGAGCGCGACGTGCGACTCTTGCGCGAGCTCGTCAAGTCCTCGCTCAATCTCGAGCTCGCCTCCAGCGAGGACGTGCTGGCGTGCGCCTGTGACGTGCGGCCCGACACGGCCTGCCTCGTTCCCGAGCGCCGTGAGGAGCTCACCACGGAAGGAGGTCTCGATCTCAAGGCGAACCGACGCGCAGTGGAGCGCGCCATCGAACGGCTGCGCAAGGCCGGCGTGAGGCCAGGGCTTTTCATCGATCCCGACGTCGCCCAGGTTCGCGCCGCGGCGGAGCTCGGCGCTACCCACATCGAGCTCCATACCGGTGCGTACGCGCGCTGCCGGCAACCCGACGACATCTTGCGGGAGCTCGGCAAGCTCAACGCCGCCGCGGTCCAGGCCAACCGCCGAGGTCTCGCCGTGCACGCCGGACACGGCCTGGACTACCGCAACGTCCAAGCCGTGCTCAGCACCAGTTTCCTGGAGGAGGTGAACATCGGGCACGCGATTATCGCGCGCGCCATCTTCGTCGGGATCGAGGAAGCCGTGCGCGAGATGTCGGCGGTTGTTCACGACGCCGGCGCGCCCGAAGAATGGAGCGACACGGAGGACTGAGCCTGGGACCTGGGTCCGCGCAGACTTGCCGCTGCCCCGGCCAGCAGTAATGCGATCCCGAGCGCGCAGATGAGCGCCGCGCCAGTGGGAAGGTCGAGCGCGTACGAACCGTAAAGACCCAGGATACTTGCGCCCGTCGCTATCGCCCAGCCGACGGCCAACCGGATCACCAGGGAATCGACCAGAAGCGTCGCACCGACCGCCGGGACGATCAGGTAGGAAAAGACGAGCAGCACCCCGCCGATCCGCACGAACGACGTGACGACCAGGCCGAAGAGCGCGTAGAACAGGAAATCCCACGCCCGAACCGACAGTCCATCCGTCGCCGCCCCCTCGGGGTCAAACGAAATCGCGAAAAACTGGCGCCGGAACACGAAATGGACGAGTGCCACGCCGACATAAAGGGCGAACGTCTTGGCGATCTCGCCAGGTCGGACCAGCAGGACGTCTCCCACCAGCGTCCTTTTCAGCTCCTCGTTCCCCTCGGCCGTCTGGCTCAGCAGCGCGATCCCCAGCGCCGCGGCCACCACGTAAACGATCCCGATGAGCGCTTCCTGCGGCACCCGGTGATCCCGCGTGCGCGTCATTGTGAAGAGCGCCGCTCCCACCAGCGTGAAACTCACCGCCCACGCGAAGGTTTGCCAGTCGTGGGCGTCATGGCCCAGCAAGATCGCCATGCAGTTGCCGAGCGCCGCGACCTGCGCCAGCGCCAGGTCTACAAAGATGATCTCCCGCCGCACGATGTGCAATCCCAGATAGACCAGCAACCCAGGCAGTAGCAGGCAGGCCGCCAGCGGCCATTGCAGAACAGTGAGCGCCTCGATCATGATTCCACCTCCGCCGCCGCCCGCGTCACGGGCGAGCCGCCCCCGCTTCGAGCGCCTGGGCGATCGCGCGGACCAGATAGTCGATGAGCTCCACGTAGCCGCCGTCTGTGCCTTCCACGCCGCCAGGGTACTGAGCGACGTCGACCACGGTGGCGCCGGTCTGTTCCGCGACACTTTCGGCGGTCTTCCGATTCTGGTACGGTTCGACGATGATGACGCGCACGCCGTTGCTCTTGATCCTTCCGATCACGCTCGCCAGGTGAGCGGGCGTCGGCGGGATTCCCGGCTTGGGTTCCAGAAAAAGATTGATCGTCAGGCCGAACCGCGTCGCGAAATAGGGCCACGTGTTGTGGTACGCCACGATTTCGGCGCCATGGTGCGAGGACAGCACCGCCTTCCACTCCGTGAGCTTCTCGTCGAGTCGCCGCGTAAACCTGTCGAGATTGGCCCGGAAGGTGTCGCACGACGCGGCGTCCAGTGTGCAGAATCCCTCCGCAATCTCATGCGCGGCGACCTTGCCATTCTCGGGGTCGGTCATGAAGTGAGGGTTCCCCGCTGCGTGCACGTCTCCCTTGGAGCGGTCGAGGTTTGCCGGCACCTCGAGCATCTGCACTCCCCGGGAGCAGACAACGCGCCCGGGCGATCCGGCGGCGAGCGCGTCATTTCGCGCGCCTTCGAGCAATGCCGGGAGCCAGCCGACCTCCAGATCCGCGCCCCCCTCGATGAGCGCATCGGCGCGGTTGAGCTTGACGATGAAGCTCGGCTTGGCGTCCACGAAGTGCGGGTCCTCGGTCGGCTTGGTCAGTACCGAAACCTCGACGCGGTCTCCTCCTACCTCGCGGGCAAGCGCACCGAGATCCGGTGTCGTTGCCACGACATTGAGGCCGGCGCCGGCCGCCGCAGGACTGGCGAGAATGGCGAGCAGAACCAGAAGGAACGGTCGCACGGATGTCTTCATCTTCGGGTCTCCTCGTTCAGAACTTGTGGGCGGCGTGAGCGCCAAGCAGAAAATCAACTTGCAGCCACAGCGAGTGATCGCTTTCCGACTGATCTCCGCGGTCGTGGTTGTACTGCAGGCGAGTTTTCGAAAACTCGGTCGGATACCAGGTCACGTTGGCCGCTACTCGCGTGCGGTCGCGCCTGAGCTCGGATGCGAACGCGCCGTCGTCCGCCGCTACGAGCTCGCCTCGCAGCCCGACGACCCAGCCCCGCGTGAAGCCCCAGAGCACCTGTGAGTAGCCCCCCCAATCGTGCAGGGTTTCGGCCGGCAGCGCGGCATCCTCATCCTCCGCCGCGGCGCGGGAATCCGCCTCGTAGGAGCGGTATAGTGCTTCGGTTTGCCAGGAAAGGAACGGGAACCCCGCCTGGGCAGAAACGGCTCGCCATTTCCAGTAGGCATCGACCCCGTATACCCGCGTTGCCGCACGTGGCCCGGAGTTGTTTGGACCGAGAGCGGCCGAAGCCCCGGCGACCACGGTCTGCGTATCGCTCAGATCGAAGGAAACCGTCGCGCGCGGCACGTAGACCAGATCGCCGGCACCGCGCAACGGCCGCTCGACGGGCTCGCCGCCGTGAATCTCCACGGACTCCCCGCTGCGGAAGCTCCAGGCCGTCTCGCCTTGTCCGTTGAGGATCGCGACCATCACCTCGGCGTACCAGCTCGTCGGCACGAGCCACGAAAGGCGCATGCCGGGGCTGCGCAGGCCATCCGGGCCAAACATCCGGCCGATAACCAGCGGCTGATCCACGAACGCCCATTGGTGGGGGTGCTGTGGATTGTGCCGGCCAAGCTCGGTGAAGAACTGCCCGGCCTTGATCTGCAGGTTCCACGGCAGAGCAGTAGTGAGGAGATAGCTTTCTTCGAGCTCCACCGCGGTTTCGCCGTCCGCATCGAGACTGAGCACGATATCCGCGACCCCCTTGAAGTACGGATCGACAGCGCCATCGAGCACGAGCTCGGAATTCGGCATGGTAAATCCTCGGGAGGCTGGATCGTGACCACCCAGGTTTAGCCCCCCCCGTGAGGTCGACCAACCCAGGTCCAGCAGGGTGTCAAAGCTCACGTTCATGTAGGCCGAGCCGATGCGACCTACCGAGATGGTGCTCGTCGGCGACGCCGCCGGTGCAGGCGGCGAGGTCACCGCCGACACCGGGGCGATCAAGGCCTCCGCGTAGCTTTCTTCAACGGCGCGCGGCGACTCGGGTTGGACGGGCGCCGCGGCGTGAGCCGCCGGCGCCGCCAAGAACATCATGGCGACAACGAGAAAACGAGGATGTGTCCTCATCCAGAGACCCTCCCTGCAAGGAAATTCGGAAGCTGAGCCTATGGTTCGCGCTTCTGACGAAGAGCGGACCGGCCAGCATGGCGGATCGGCTAGACCGAGGATGCGGGAGGGGCGCGGCCGGGAGGCGAGAAGGAGAAGGTGGCCGACTTCGGAATCGCGTCCGAGACGAAGGACTCGTCCCACTTTGCGGCGATTCCGGGAATGGAGTCAGCGACTGCCGGCGGGCTCACCCGCGGGTCAAGCTGACAGGAGCACGCGGGGCAGTGTGCATGAGCCGTCGAGAGGCCGCTGCCCGGATGGCGGTGCATCGGCGCAAAGAGCACCGCCAGTGTAAGAAAAAACGCCAGCGCGAACGCCGACTTGGAGGGGAGCTTGGGATTGGCCATAGGCGTGAGACTATATGGCGTGGACCGCTACCTGTCAAGCAGACGTGGTCCCAAAACCCAAACCCACCGCCGATTCGGCGTCGACGCCGCAGCGTCCCCTTCCGTCCCTCCCTCCGCGTGCGGGGGAGGTGAGGTGGGGGGCCTTCGCCACCGCATGCGCAGCAGCAAAGCCAGCGCGAGCAGCGCCATCATCCCCGTGATCCCTGGGACCGTCTCCCGGCTCGAAGCGGCAATCATCAGGTCATAGGTGCGGTCTCCGAACGGGCTGCCTTCGGCATTACAGGCAACGGCGCCAACGCCAAATCGGAGGGCCCCGGCAGCTCCGCCGTCGACCTGGGTCGGCAACGTCGCGGAGTCTTGGTGCGCGGGGCAAGGAAACCGCGAAACTACTTTGCAACTGCATCTGGCCCTGGCGATCATCACTTGGCGGTCGACGGGCCTATTGGGCCAGGCGCATGGGCGGGGCATCGCTCTTGAATTCTCCCCGCAAACCTGCTAAGGAAATGCGGAGCTTGATCGCGGTGCCGGAAGCTTCGGGCACGCGCCCATTCCCAACTCATCAGAAAGGGAGCTGTCATGAAACGGACGTTGCGAGCAGTGAGATCCCGCCTTGGCGTCGTTTGCGCCCTGTCTGCGGCCCTGGCAATCTGCGCCTGTTCCTCATCGCCCTCACCGTCCGGCATCAAGCACGACCCGCCGCAGCAGTCAGCCAACGGGCTCATGGCGGTCACCCAGCTCACGTACGAGATGGTGGCCAAGGACGTGAGCGTGCTGAGCAGTCTGGGGATCTCGGGGGCCGGCTACTCCAACGGCTGGTGGCACGTTACGCTGTCGTTCGACCTGAAGATGGGCGCCAAAGGCACGCTGGCTCTGGACCTCCAGTGGCTCGACAAGTCCGGAAAAGTCGTGCAATTTCCATTGTCGGGGATCTCCAAGATGGTCGAGCACCATGACCTGAACGCGCAGTTGTTCGACACCGCTGCCCGGCTCACCGGTGACACGACCCTGACCAACCTCGGCGCTGACGCCTTCCCGAAAGATCTCGGGATCACGGGAAGCGGCTCAGGAACGTTCGGCTACGGCACCATCGCCTACGATATCGCGGATTTCCGCATGTCCCCGGATCAGGAATATCCCACCGGCGCCATGACCGCGACCCTCGACGATCTCGATCTCGGGCTCTGGAATGCCGCGGTCACGTTTGACGGCACATACCTCGTGGAAATCAGGGCCACCGCCAATGAGGCCGCCATGGTAATGCACCTCAATCTCAAGTGCGGCTGCCTCGAAGGATAGTCTCCCCTTACCCGTCAGCGGCGACGCCCGGCGCCAGGCGGGCGGTCGTCTTGTCTCCGCCAGCAGTGGCTGCCGGCCGGTTGCACGAAAGAACCCCCGCGCGCTCTACCCGAGACCTCTCCGCTATTGGGAGAAATCACGATGGCTCGGAGCTCCTTCCCTGAGAAAAAGGCGTCTGATCTGGTCGAGAGCGGCCGCGCCGCGCTTGCCGACCGTCGACTTGCGCGCGCCAAAAGGATCGGCAACAGGCTCCTTGGGCTCGGGTACTCCGGGGGCTTCGAGCTACTCGCGCGCGCGGCCGAGCTCGAGGAGAAGCCCCGCAAGGCCATTCGCATTCTTAAAGCCGGCCTGCGCGATGCCCCTGACTCATGGGCTCTCTGGCTGATGCTCGGCAATCTGTATTCCGATCGGGAGCGCCACGAGCGGAGCTCGGAGTGCTTTCGCCGCGCCCAGACGTGCCCCGGCGTTGACGCCGATCTCGTCCACCTGAACGCCGCCACGGCGCTGGGGCGAGCGAAACAGTACACCGAAGCCGTGCTGGAGCTCGATCGCATCGCTGGAAACCATCTGCTGACTCGCGTCATCCCCTTGCGCATGCACCTTCTCAACAGTGCTGGCAGGCATACCGATGCGCTCGCCTATGGCGAAGACGCCATGGCAAAGACGCGCTTCGGGAAGGGTCTTGCTGTCCTCGAGGCCAGTGTCCTGGAAGAGCTCGCCACCGCCGCCTGGAAAGGTGCGCACGATTCGACTCGCGCCCTCGATTACGCCTGGAAAGCGATCCAGTTGGACAAGGGAAGCTCGGCGGCCATGTGGGTCGTGCGCGAAGCCGCCAATCTGGTCGGCACCAAGACACGCATCTTCGATGTGCTCGTGAGAGGGCGGTGGCACGCGCCCATTCTAAACGCCAAGCGCCCGCCCCGCTTCCTCGCTTCCTACGTCGTGGCTGCGGAGTCGAAGCGCGAGGCTCTGCAGCTCATCGCGCCGTTCGAACCCGAAGCCGTCCGCGCATCGTTGCGCGTGGAGCAAATCACGGCGATCGGAAAGGCGGCGAAGCGCTCCAAAGGCGTGTACGCCGCGGATCCGGGGTACTTCTTCTTCAGCGGCAAGAAGAACTGACACCCACATTCCGCCGACGCGCACATCCGCGATCGCCCCATCGCGCCTCCGCGTCCGCCTCCGCCTACGGGTAGATGAACTTCGCCACGAGCGCCAGATCCCCCGCAAATCTCATCGGCACCGAGTACGAGCGCATCTTCTCGTCGAGCGTGTTCTCCTCGGTCACGATGCTGACGTGACTCACAGTAACATCTCCGCCTTCCGCCCCGTCCCAGCTCTCGCCATACAGGTTGACGTAGACCAGGTACGCTCCGGGCTGTGGCGCCGGCGTGGAGAAGATCTCCGGACCGTATCCGGTAGTTACGTCGACGTCCAGAGCGGCGCCGTTCTCGAGGACCCGTTCCCCGTAGTAGCAGTGTTGGCCGTCCGGGGTGATCACGTGCAGATCCAGATCGGTATTGTCAGTGTCCCAAGACAGGAGGATGCGCATCCGCGGCCGCGGCTTCTCGGCGTACGCCTCGAAAAACTGCACGCGTGCCCGTTCCGAGCCATCTTCGGTGCGCACTTCGACCCCGTTGGCGCCGGACCCAAACGCGTACGGTCTGGAGAACGCGCCCGATTCATCGACCTCGAGCGGCATGGGCACACCGTTTACGACCAGTGTCAGCGGCTTTTCCATGCCGCCGCGCGCCTTCACGCGCGCCGCGATCCGGCCCCGTATCATGGCGGACTCCGCCTGATCCTCCTGCGCATTCACGCTGCTGGCCGGATAGTGAACTTCCTGCGTGTAGAGCACGGTCTCCCCCCAGGAGTTGCGCCAGCCGTTGAGCGGCGTGTCGATCGTGATCCCCGGTTGAATGCGCGCTCCCAGCTCCTGCTCTCGTAAGCGATAGGCGGCTACGAGGCACGAGCGCTCGCGGCACGGGTCTCGCGAAACGCGCAACCACCGCCGCTCTTCCTCCCGCAACGCGTCAACCGCGGCATCGTCTCCCGCGAGCGCCGCCACGGCGCGCCGGTAGGTTTCGGTGAGCGCGTCATCCAGGCGCTTGAGCTCGGCATCAGCGCAGATCATCCGCTCACTGGTCGTGCCGGCTTTCTCGCAATCGATACCCCATGCGTGTCCGCTCAACGCCGCCACTGCCACGGAAACCACTACCGGGACAACCATCCGGCGCACCATCTAATCCTCCTCCTGCACCACCAGCGTCCTTGCCAATCGCTCAACGAAGCGCTCGCGTTTTCCCGCGGGGTGATGGGCAAAGGCCAGGTGCAGATACTCGTGAGCGACACTGATTTCCTGTTCGTCTTGCGGCATGGGCGGCAAGTGGATGCGATTCGCTTCGAGCTCGGCAAACGGCATCCCACCAGCGCTCCGGCAGACGACAACGCCCTCCGGCCTGACAAATCCCGGAAGCGGCGACAAGCGCTCCTCCCACGCGGGAAGCCGCCGCTGAAGCCAGGCCTCCCACGCGGGATCTCTCCGGCATTCGGCACGCGCTGACTGTAGCCCCAGGCAAAGGAGGCCGCCGCCAAGAATCGCGCCTGCCAGCAAGCCGCGAGGTCGCGCCATCATGCCCGTCACCGCACCACCATGCTCCGCCAGGAAGTGTCTTTGCTCCAGACAATTGCTCCTGGCCGGTACATCGGGAAGAACCGCATGGCGGGCAATTGAAAGGTCCCCTCCTGGGAAAAACGGACAAGCTGTAGCGCTGTGAGCTCTGTCCCTGACTCGAGAACACGGACCGGCACCGCGTAGCCGCCGGCAACGCTCGCGCCCTGATTGAGCTGCTCGGGCGGCGCGCTCTCCGAGACCCCATCGATGCCGCTAAATGCCGATCCCCAGGGCACGGGTTCGAGATCGGCGCCAGGCGGCAAGGGAACTTCGAGAAGCGAGAAGCGCTGCGAGCTCTCCGTGGTGGGCAACAGTCTCACCTCGTCCACGTACGTGACCGTGCTGCTGATGACTTCACCCGGGCGCACCGGGGTTGCCTGATACAGCCATTCGACAGGCTGCTCCGCCAGGTAGTCCGGGTCGACTTGCGTCGGCTCTGCTTCCAGTCGATACAGCCGCCGCCGCAGGCGTACTCCCTGACCGGCAGCCTCTTCGCCGGTATCCGTGAACGCATCGAAGGTGACGACCACGGGGATCGGCGCTGCGGGAGCGCGCTGCAGGTCGATGGCCAACGACGCGTGGGCGTCTCCCTCATGGTGCCAGGTCGCGCGTCCAAAGCGGTCCTCTCGCCGCTCCCACGGGCCGGCAGGCGCGAGGTCCAGCGGCTTGGGCGACTCGGCGGCGGGGGTCACAGCTTCATTCAGGAGCACCAAGGTCAGCGCCCGGTCGATTGTCGGGACCTCGCCGGCGACGCTCTCCAACAAGGCAGCCGCATCTTCGTGTGCCGCCGCCCCGGAACCGGCCGCCCGGTCGCCGAGTCTCAGCCGGATCACCAGGGCGAGCGCGCGCGGCAGCGGATCGGCGGCCTGGGCGAGCTCTTGCGCCGCGTTCAACGCCCGCTCAGCCATCTCCCTGCTCACGTCATCGCCGGCGGAAGCCAGGCCCAGGAACGCCCAGGCCAGCGCCGGATCCTCCGTATCCTGGTCAAGCAGCCGACTGTGCCCCGCAGGGAAGGAGCTCGCGGCATTCGCACCACCCTCCAGGCGAGCCAGGTCCGCAGCCACGCCTTCAACCAGCGTGCGCGTCGGCAGCTTCAGCTCGCTGGCGAGCCACACGGTCGCGGCCCGCTGCGTGACGCTATCGGCGGTGCTCGCCTGGCGATACACCTCGAGCAGATGCTCCCAGTGGGCAGGCGCGGCCTGGATGCCGAGCGCCGCCAGCGCGAATCTGTCGGCGAGATAGGCATAGGCCGTGAAGAACGGATCACCCCCGGTCAAGTCACCCCACCAGCCGAAATCGGCACCTGGTCCGGCCATGCGCGCCAGCCGCAGGCGTTGGTTGCTCAGGACACCGCGCAGCTTTGCGGTGGTATCCGCCGACAGGTTCAGGTCCTCAACGTGGCGAAAAACCAGACTCAGGGGGAGGAGCCGACTGGCCACTTGCTCCACGCAGCCGTATGGGTAGTCCAATAACTCGTCGGCGACACGGAGGAAGGCACCGGCTCCTGGGGCCATGGTCGCCAGTCGCACGTTTCGGGCATCGCGCGGTAGGTCCAGCGCCGTGTGCGCAGCCGTCAGCTCGAGATTGCGGCTGCGGCGGGTTTGCCAGCCCACGGGCGCGACGGCAATCGGCGTCTCCAACTGGTCCAGCTCGCTGCCGGCGCCCAGCAAGCGGCTGCGCAGAAGCCCGCTCTCATGAAGCTCCAGTGGAACCTCCAGATAATTCGCACCCGGTTGCAGGGTGATTTCTCTGGAAGTGCTGATGCCCATGCCTGAAAGCTCGAGCGTCAGCGCGCGCGGCTCCGCTCCCAGGTTGAAACCGAGCATCATGCCCCGAATGACGTCTCCTTGGCGAAACGCCGTGGGTCCCGTCCACTTGAGGTACGCCTCCTTCACGGACATGATGTAGGCTTCGTCCTGCCCTACCTGGCCAGCGGTCGTGATGGCCCGCGCCGTCATCCGCCACCGCGCGATGGCATCCGGCATGGTGAAGTGAAACTGGCCGCGGCCCGTCGCGTCAGTCTTCAGGCGAGGAAACCACGCGGCGGTGTCGATGTTGTCCCGCCTGGGCCGCTCCAGCACCTTGTAGGAGCGCCCCGCACCCGTGCTGGCGGGGGGTTCGCCGGTGCCCTGGGGCGACGCTCCGTCAAACGTAAAGAAGTCGAGAGTCGAGGTCGTTCGCACCTGATTGCGTCGCGGGTGATGAAAAAAGTCGGAGATGTTCGGCGCGAGCTCCGGTTGCAGAACGTAGACCATTTCGTCGACGACGCTCACGGCGAAATCGGTGGAGGTGGGCTCGCCGTCCACGGTAGTGAGCACCGCGACGGTCACCACGTCACCCGGCGCATACCGTTCCTTGTCCGGCGTCATGGCGATGCCTATCCGGGGTACCCGCACCCTGATGCCCTTGTTCTGAAAAGAGCAGACGCCATTCCTGACGAACAGCACCGACAAGGTCAGATTTGGCGAGAACGCCTCCGTCACCGGAATCTCGGCGCGCCATTGGAGCGGATTCAGCCGCGCCAGGCGAAGCCAGCTCGCTCCCCGGGACAGCGTCGCGTAGTCGTGAACCCGATCGCGCTCCAGAGTGATGAGAGCTTCGTCGACTGGTTCCGGGAAGGCGATGAGAGCCTTGACGGCGTCGCCGCGCCGATACTCGTCCTGATCGAGCAAGATGGTGACACTGCCCGCCGGCGCCGCGAGGCCCGGCCCCTCCACGAAGTGCGGTGTGGATCCGACTTCCAGACCATTTTCATCGATGACCACTACCGTGTAAGCGCCTGGCTGAGCGAACCGCACCGCAAACGAGTCTCCGCCGGCGAGCGGCCCGTCCACGCGGCTGCGATCTTCGAGCCGGGTCGCCGCCCAGCGGGCCGGCCGCGCGGCCGGACCCGCCAGCGGTCGCACCGTGAATGCGGCCTCCTCACCCGGACGGGTCAGGTGCTGCGCCGCCGTGACCACATACAGCGGGTGGCCGGCTGAGATTACGATCTCATGATTCGCCGTGACTCGTTGCGGCCCGCCGTCCGATGCGATCACTCTCAGAATGTAACGCGATGGCTCGTGAGCCGGGGGCAAGGTGAACGCCACCTGCCCGTCCTCGCCGGTGGCGAGCTCTGCCGTCAGGAGTGCGACGGGGAAACGCCCCATGTAGCGCACTTCCTGCTCGACCATGGAGAGCTTCTGGGCGCGCAGCTCAAGCTCGATGCTGGCGTGCTGGACCGGTTGTCCATCGGGATACGACAGGCGCACGTGGCCCGTAGCCGGCTGCTCCGTCGTGAACGCGGCGTTGTCCATGACAATGTCGAGGTCGTGATGAGGCTTGGCGAAGTGCGCGACGCGAAAGGACGCGGTATAGACTTCGGCGGCGTGCACGAGCAGTAGCGTGTACCCGCCGGCGATGGACTGGTCCGGGAGCTCAAAGGCACCGTCTCCGCCGACTTGTGAGGCGAACGAAACTTCCAGCGCGCTGACGGGATTGCCATTGGGATCGAGAGCGGTCACCCGAGCGATCTCGGATGAAGCTGGCGTGGAATGCTGAGAATCCTGGAAATAGCGTCCAAATACCTTGAACCGAACCGTATCCCCGGGGCGGTAGAGAGGCCGGTCGGTGAAGACGTAGAGTTTGGTCTTGTGGATTTCGCTGTCGTAATAGAAATTCTCTGAGACGAAAATGCCGCCATCCTCATCCTCGCCGATGACGTAGGTGCGCTCCGGGCTTTCGCGCTCGATGACGAGCACGCCATGGCTGTCCGTGGAACCGCTCTCGAGCGTGCCGGTGGCGTCCGTGAGCGCCACTTCGGCCCCGCCGAAGATCCGCCCATCCTTCTTGTGCACCGTCCACACCATGAGCTGGTTACCCGACACCTTGGTCACCGCCACGGTATCCGAGACGAACACCAAGGTCGTCGCCCGATAGGGGCCGACGTAGCCCTCCACGAGGTAGAGGCCGGCGGGCAGCAGTCCGAGCGGCAGGCGGATATTGCCCGCGCGGGCCGCGGTGAATTCGCTGCTGCTCCCCTCGAGCGCCGTGCCATCGCCAGGATCGAGGGGCGCCGCGTTCATGAACGGGTAGCGGAAGCGGGCCACCATCTCGAATCCAGGCAAGGGTGCGAACTGCGGATTGTCCTCAAACCGCGTGTGATACGTGTAGGGCGGCGTCTGTTTGAGCTCGGGTGCGTGGCGCACCACTTTGGCTCGCGCGTCCGCAGTGAACAACCGCTGCCAGGAGAGGCGCGATTTCTTGTACCAGGAGTCCCATACATATTCCAACGCATTCGCGAGCCCTTCGCCTGTGAACCGGCCCTCGACTCTCACCCGATGAAGGTTGGGCTGTTTCTTCAGAAACGCCATGGGCTCAGGAACACGGTAGATAATGATATCCACACCGGAATACGCGCCCGGCCCGCTGCGCGGCCCATCCAGGCGAACCGTTACCATCTCTCCGGGCGAAAACCCCGAATCCGCCAGCAAGTAGAATTTCGCCCCCGGGTCCGGCGAATAGCCACTGGGCTCGATATCAGCCGCGCGCCCTGCCGCGGTCAGCGCGACAAGAAAAAGAAACGAAAAATACCCACAAAGTTGGGATTTTCTACTCTGGGCTGCCATCGCGTGTCCTTCCAGTCAAGCAAAGCGGCGATGCGAACTGTTCTCATGCCGTTATCTCGCGGAGCTACCTCGCCGCGGTGATAGGCGACGTGATCTCCCATCCAGATCATCACGTGTTGATCGTCTCCCTGATCAAAGAACAAGAGGTCTCCGGGCAACGCATGCTGAATCTCTTTCGATACGAACTCGGTGTTCTCCTGGACAAGCGCGAGCGCCGAGACAAAGGGCCCGACGCTCTTGTCCACCTGGCGCCAACTGTTCCGCAGCGACCGCTGATCTGGAGCTAGCGTCAGCTCCTGCGGCAGATGCCCGGAGACTCCGGAGGCCTGCTGCCAGGCCGGGCCATGTGGCCGTAGGGCCTCGGCTACAGCGAACCGCACCAGGCCGGCGCAATCTCGGTGGACCCAGCGAGGTGAAGGCCCCTGGCGGACCTGCTCTGCCACGATGCGCACAAACCAGGCGCGAAACAACGGCGCCTGCGATGGATCTAGCCTTTCTGCCGCATCGAGGTCAGCACCGGTCGCCAGCAAGACGGCGGCGGTCAAGAGCGCCTGAATCCACCACCTGTTCGACTTCGACCCGACAGCGCCCCCCTCCGTCCCTCCCCTCGCTTGCGGGGGGAGGTGAGGTGGGGTGTTTTCGAGGTGCGCTTTCTGCGCCGCTACGAGTCGAGCCGGCGGTGGGTTCAGGAGCGCAACGAGTGGTCTCACTCCCACTCCTTCCAAGCCAACACCTCCCATTCCCCGAACCGCTGCGGCGCGGGCAGCACGTACCCTGGGTACTCGGCTGCCCGCTTGAGCAACGGCAAGAGGCTTCGCACCACGCTAGTGCGGAATACCGGCTCTTGCGCGGAAGGCAGCGAGCTCATCAGGGCGCTCTCGAGCAGTTGCGCGAGGCCGGCCGGCGCCAGGACCACAACGGCGTCCGGTTCTTCACTCAGGGAATCCGCCAGAGCCGGGTACTTCTTTTGCAGCACGCCCACACCGAGATCGACCAGGCGTGGGTCCGGGGAAAACAGCAGAGCTCCGCCGCAGGACGCGAGCGTCACGCGGAAGTGGTGACGATACCGCATGCCCTCGCCCTCCAGCGGCCCATACGGTGAGCTCACCTCGCGCGACCAGACCCTGCCTCCGGTGCACGTCGCTTCGGTGACCGGCCCTTTCGCGCCGTCTTCCGACTCCCACGTGCCAACCGTGGCCGCGAACAGGCGCCCGAGCGCCGCCGTGGCTGCGGTATTCTCCTTGGCGGGCGCCAGAGCGACAAAGAGCGGCGTCTGCAGCTCTGACGTTCCGTACCAGCACACGGCCACCGGAGCCGAAAGCGTCGTCAGGAAATCAGCGAGAGCAGGGTCCGCATCCACATCCGCCGCCACCTCGGCCACGCTCGCGAGCGCAACCGGGAGGGCCGCGCAGAGCGCCGCACCTGTTGGCACGTACTGCCAGAGCGCCTGCGGTGAGGGAAACGCCGCACTTGAAAGCAGGTGCGTGCGCCACCGGTTCCCAGAAAAATCAAAGCGCAACGCGCGAACCGCGGGGAAGAAACGCTGGTACCCAAACGAGAGATACTCGGCCCCGACGACTACGGAGTGGCGTCCGGCCGGGCGGGGCAAGCGGAATCTCCGGCCGAGGTTCTGGTGATCGAGCGATCCAAGGAACTCGCTCACCCGCTCTGTCCGGCTAGCATCCTCGGGAACCAACAGCTCGAGCTCCGAAAAAACCAGCAAGTGGTCCTTTCGAGCCGCAAAGTACAGGCTCTTGTCAGCAGTATACTCGAGCCGATATACCGGGCTTGCCGGATCGCCTGGCAGCACGGTCTCACGCGCGAGCTGCTCATCCTCGTACTCGGCCAGCGGATCGCGCTCGGCCGCCGGCGGCGTGCTGTCCGCGACCGTAGGCGCGGGCGGCGCTCCAAGCAGCCCGGCCAGCCGTCCCGCATACTTCAAGAGACCGGATCGCGGAACAACGAGAAGATACTCCTTGAGCTTTCCGTCCTTTCCCTTCCAGAAAGCGATCTGAGCCGACGTATTCAGCACATAGGCCAAAATTTCGTCGCCGACACCGAGATTTCGCTCGTATGCGATGCGCCGAAACGTTCCCTCCAAGCCCAGTCGCCCCTCGTTTTCCTCATAGTAAAAGACGAAATCCTCGGACAGCAGGTCGTTCAGGACCGGAACCGAAATGATGTCGCGTGGAAGCGAGGACAGACTCGTCGTCAGGATCACCGCGTCCGGTTGAAAAAGCTTGTCACGGCCCGCGACCTCATCGTCCGCCGGAGAAAAGGAATCGTCGCCGAAAAACGTCAGATCTCCCGCCTGCCAGTGTCCCAGCAAGATCCATCCAGCCAGCCCGGCCGCCACAACCGCCGCACCAATCGCTGCGATGGTGAGATTTCTACGCGCATGCCGAGAGCTTATCATTCATCCCCCCGGAGGTGAGATCCGCCTCACTTCGATCAAGGTGACCGTGATGTCCCACTCACTATGGGCACGTGAACCGAGCGACGCAATAGACTCCCCGCTCGTGAGCTGGCTAGCTGTCAGGCTCGGTGGCGGACAGCTCACGCAAGAAGCCGCGGCAGCAAGCCTCGACCTGCGCAAAGCAGCGCTCAAGGGCAGACGGACCGATACCTACCGGGTCATCGATCTCGCCTCGCAGCGCCGCGTCTGGGTGAAAGCTCCCGAGCAGCCGCGTCCTGGCCGCAGCGTGCGCCCCAAACCGGTCGCGGACGATCGCCACGTGATATCCTTCCATGACCAGAAGATGGTCCGCCCACGTCACCAGGGCGCTGGTAAGCGGCGTCGAGCGCAGGTCAGATACGTCGATGCCGTTCGCAGACGCCAGCTCCTGTACTTCCAGCAGCGGCGGCAGCCCCGGAATCGCCATCACGCCGGCAGACCGCAGAGCGATGCCGGCTCCGCAACTGGCGCGGAGAATGCCGTGTGCCAGCGGGCTGCGACACCGATTTGCCGTGCAGATGACCAGGACATTCGCCGTCACCGCGCCCTCGCGGACCGCTTCACTGGCCATGCTGCTGCAGCTCCGGTCTGGCGCGCAGCCGCTGCACGAACCTGCCCGTCACATCGCGCGCCACGTACGAGGCCATTCTCGGGTTTTCCCGCAGCCTGCGCAGCGAATAGGCGTGCCAGTGAGCGCCAAACGGGACATACACGCGCAGGCGATGCCCCGCCCCCACGATGATGCTGCGCAACTCCGGATCGACGCCGAGCAGCATCTGAAACTCATAGCGATCAGGGGTGAGCTTCCTTCGCTCGATCTCTCGCAGCGCGCTCCACACCAGCGCCTCATCATGCGTGGCGATGCCCACGTACGAGCCGCCATCGAACATTTTTTGCAGCAGCCACGTGAAGTTGTCGTTGATGACGGCCGGCATCTTGTAGGCCAGTGCGCGCGGCTCGTCATAGATTCCCTTGCAGAGCCGGAAATTGGGCACCAAGGGCGCGAGCGCGTCCACGTCCGCGATTGAGCGCCGCATGTACGCCTGCAGCACCAACCCGACATTGTCAAAATCCCGCCTCAGCTCCCGGTAGAGCGCAATGGTTGGGGAGGTCAGCGTATGATCCTCCATGTCGATGCGAACGAAGTTGCCAAGCTCACGAGCGCGCGAAACGATCGCGCGGAAGTTGCGGCAGCACAGCTCCCTGTCGATTTTCAGGCCGAGCTGCGAGGGCTTCACGGAGACGTTGCAGTCCAGCTCATTGGCGGCGATTCGCTCGAGTGCCAGGCTGTATGCGGTCGCCGCCGCTTCGGCCGCGGCCGGCGCGGCGACATCCTCGCCCAGAATATCGAGCGTCGCAGCGATGCCCTCAAGCCCGAGTGTGCGCACCATCGACAGGGCATCGTCGAGTGTCTCTCCGGCAATGTAGCGATCGGCGGCGAGCCGGACGAGTCGCTTGGGTAGAAGCGGGAGCAGGCGCACCAGCAGCCGAGAAAAAAGCGCAGAGCCGTTCATTTGTCTGTCTCCGGAAGCTCCACTAGGCGGGTCCTCAGCCCGATCGCAGCGACCCGTTGGCGCGCAAGCAGTATAGAGCGGCTGGAGTTGCCTGCACAGAGCTTCGGTTCTTCCCCGGCTGTGATTGTGCGCCGCGGGCCTGCGCCATAAGATGTCCCGGCAATCCCCGAGCACACCGATCGACTCCGAGAGCTCGCCATGACCCCATCTCACGAAGAAAAACTGGCTGCCGTGCAGCAGCAGGTGCGCGCGCGACCCGCGGGTCGCAGGCTGACCATTTCCAAACGACACCCAGGGCACAGTCCCCACGACCTTGGCTACAAGAGCGATTGCCACCCCGTCAGCGTCGAGGCGCTCGGGGAAATTCTCGGCATCGACACGGCCCGGAAGGTAGCGGTGGTCGAAGGACAGGTTACGCTCGGACAGCTCTGTAAGGCGACGTTTGCTGCGGGCATGCTGCCGCCCGTGGTGCCCGAGTTTGAAACCTTCACGATTTCCGGCCTCATCAACGGGCTCGGCATCGAGAGCTCGTCGCACCGCTACGGGGTCTTTCCGAACACGATCGAGGACATTGAGGTTGTGCTCGGCAGTGGTGACGTCGTGACGGCGAGCCGAGACAGTCATCGCGACCTTTTCTCGACATTGCCGGGGTCGTATGGCACGCTCGGAGTGGTCACGCGGGCCACGGTTCGACTGGTCGACGCCTTGCCGTTCGTGCGCTCCCGATACCGGTTATTCACGGAGCTGCCGGCCTACTGCCGCGAGTTTCGCACGGCTCTGGACGAGCACAGTTTCGTCGAGGGACTGGTGCTGGCGCCGCGCTGTTACGCGCTCATTACGAGCGATTTCAGCGACGCGGCGAATGGTCTGGATCGCTACGAGGCGATGCGCCACGGCAACCCGTGGTACTATCAGCACGTCCGGGAGCGTGCCCAGACCGGTGGGGAAGACCTCGTCCCCAGCTACCAGTACATGTTCCGGCATCAGCGCAGCCTGATGTGGCTGACCGGCATCATCGCCAACCTGAGAGGATTCATCGAAAAACCCGCCGGCCGTGCTTACCTCGACCGTGAAGCCGAGCGCAAGGTGCGGGAGACGGGCTTTCGCTCAAGCCTCCCCGTGGAGCTCGGCGAACGCTGCATGATCAACCAGGACATGGTTGTCGCCGTCGAGCGTCTCGGTGAGGGGATTGAATACGTGGAGAAAAACTTGAAGGTTTATCCGCTCTGGAACTGCCCGGCGCGGATTGGCGACGTCGACATGGTGTTCGCACAGAACAAGCGGCGCGACCGGCGCGCGGTCCTGGCAGTCGATATCGGCATCTACGGCGAGCCCCGGGTCAAGCCCTATCGAAATATCGATGCCATGCGCGCTCTGCAGACGTTTGTCGACCTCCCCGCCATGTGGGGCGTCTGTTACTTGACGCGCGAGGAGCTTGCCGAGATTTACGACCTGGCGGCCTATGAGCGCGTAAAGGCGGCGTATCACGCCGCTGACGCGTTTGTGCCCATCGAGCGCAAGATCAAGTTCATGCCGAAAACCGGCAAGCAGGGGAAAATTCCCGCCTGGCGCCTGGTGAATCTCTGGTATGAATGGCGCGCCAACCGGACGAAGGCAAAGGACGGATAGCGTGCTTGCGCCCGGTCGCTTTATTTCGGATTCGCCGCCGGGAGCGGGTGTTTGAGAAACGTTCCGTTGCGATACTCGGCAAACGCCTGGCGCAGCTCTTGCTCGGTGTTCATCACAATGGGGCCGTACCAGGCAACGGGCTCGCGTATCGGCTGTCCTGAAACCAGCAGGAATCTCGCTCCTTCGTCACCCGACTGCACGAAAGCTTCGTCGCCGCGGGCGAAGACGACGAGCGTGCGATTGCCCATCAGCTCGCCCGGCACGGGCTGTGGCAGGACATAGTCCGTCTGCACGGGGCGCGGTTCACTCGCGTCGCGAAACAGCGCCGAACCCGAGAACACGTAGGCGAAGGCATTGCGATCGATCTCGACCCGCAGGCGCTTGCGGCACAGGGGGGGGAGGCAAACGTCCAGGTAGCATGGGTCGGCGGCGACGCCGTCCACCGGCCCGCGGATTCCGTAGGCAGCGCCGCAGATAACGCGAATGCGCGCACCGTCGTCTTCGACGACTTCCGGAATGTCCGCCGCGGTGATGTCCTGATACCTGGGGGCAGTCATCTTCAGTGCGGCGGGCAGATTCGCCCAGAGCTGGAATCCATGCATCCGGCCATGACCGTCGCCGCGAGGCATTTCCTGGTGGATGATGCCACTACCCGCGGTCATCCACTGGACGCCACCCGGGGAAATGGCGCCGCTGTTGCCCAGACTGTCGCCGTGCTCGACCGAACCCGCGAGCACGTAGGTGATGGTCTCGATGCCGCGGTGGGGGTGCCAGGGAAAACCGGCGATGTAGTCCTGAGGGAGATCGCTGCGGAAGTCGTCCAGGAGCAGGAACGGATCGCAGCCGGCGGTTTCGCCGAACCCAAATGCGCGGCGAAGTCGCACGCCGGCGCCTTCCACGGCGGGGCGCGCGGTAGCGGTGTGATGAACAGGGCGGATCGACATGAAGCCCTCCCGGGAAAAAGGAACGGGCGCCGGCGGAATGTGGCTTGGACCATGGCGAGCGCAGTGCGCGTGGACACTTGTAGGGGAGCATCACCCGATATTCGGCCGACGCCGAGAAAAGGGATCTTGTTAAGTATGTATAACCGCCAGGTGGGCGACGCCAGGCCGCAAAACGAGATTGACGAGTCCGTCCGTTTGGCTTATATGGTGTACTCAAGATCAGGCCGTCACCCCGCGAGGCATCCCGCAGATGGTCACCAAGACCCGCAAAACCAGTGATCAGGAGCGCAAGGAACGGACCCGCCAGTCGCTGCTGGCGGCAGCCGCGCGCGTCTTCCTGGGAACCGGCTACCACAAGACCGTCATCTCCGACATTGTCGCCGAGGCCGGCGTGGGTCAGGGAACCTTCTACCGATTCTTCAGAGACAAGGAAGACGTCTTTTCGACGCTCGTTGACGGATTCATCGAGCGGATGCTCGCGCAGTTTGCCGATATGAGCGCCAACCTTCCGAAAAACGCCGAGGAGTATCGCGCCGCGTCGCTGGCCGCCACCAAGAAACTGGCTGCGATCTTCGAGGAAAACCGGGAGCTGGTGCTCTTTTTTCTACGCGAAGCCCCGACGATCAGCCCGGCGATGGCAGCGAAGCTGGACGCGATGTTGAACCGCTTCGCGGCGCTGGCCGGCTTTTATCTGCAGCATGCGATCCTGATGGGGTTCGCGCGGCACTGCAACACTGAGGTTGTCGGACAGGCGTTGATCGGAATCGCCTTGCGGTTGGTCGAGACGTGGGCGAAAGGGCGCTTCGCCACGTCCGCATTGGATCGCGTCATCGAAGAGATCGTCGACTTGGCGTTCTTTGGCTTCGGCGATCCTCGCATGCGCCTGACAATGGTCCCGAGCGGTGAAGGAGAGAACAGATGAAGACAGGAGCGGGAAAAAGAGCCTTGATTACGGGGGCGGGCACGGGCATCGGCCGTTGCACGGCGCGGGAGTTTGCCCAGGCGGGGTACGATCTCGTGTTGACGGACATCAACGCCGACGCACTTGAGGACGTGGCGGGGGAGCTTCGCGCGCTGGGTGCGCAGGTGCACACGCGGGCGCTCGACGTGTCCAGCCGTGCTCAGGTGGAGGAGCTCGCCCGTTGGGTAATTGATGACCTCGGCGGACTGGACGTGCTCGTGAACAATGCCGGTATCGGCTACGCCGGAGAGCTATCGCAGACCCCGATCGAGACGTGGGAGCGCCTGGTGGCGGTAAACTTCTGGGGACCTCTATACCACATGTATGCGTTCCTGCCGCACATGATCGAGCGCCGCTCGGGGCAGATCGCAAACGTCTCTTCTGGCCAGGCCTTTTTCCGGTTGCCGACGTGGGGTGCGTACGCGACCGTGAAGGCGGCTCTGGGCGCGGTATCTGAGATTCTGCAGGTTGAGGTGCGGAAGTACGGAGTTCGCGTTACGACGATTTATCCGTTCATGGTGAATACCGGTTTCTACAAGGACGTCGAGTCCAAGACGTTTGGCCAGAAGCTCTCGATGCGGCTAGTGCCCTACTATTCGATGAAGCCCGAGACTGTCGGCCGGATCGTGTTCAAGGCCGTGTCGCGAAAGAAGAAAGTGGAGATGGTGAGCATTATCAACTCCGTTGGAAGCATCGCCAAGGCGTTGCCGCTCGTTGGCGACGGCATGGCCTTGATGGCGAACTGGTTCCTGGCGGGTGGAGCTCAAGAAAAGACGCGGCAGGAGTCGGCCAAGCCGAGTCCGGCGGCGCAGGCGATGGCGAGCTAGTGGGAAGGAAGAGATGACATGGCGACGATGAGCACGATTGCGAGATTGGCGTCCGAGCGGCGTATCGGCTTCAAGATGGACGAGGTGATGAGCGGCGAGCACGAGTTCCAGCCGGGGCATGGGCCGGGTGAGCGCCGGCCGATGTCTTTTCGCGTAACCTGGGGACCCACCAACCTCTTCAAGTGGCTCAACCCCTGGGGCGACGAGTTCCTCACGCAGCCGTTGGACGGCACGGTCACGGTGGATGGCCTCTGTGTCGACGCGCCGTGTTCGGGAACGCTTGCGCTGCGATATTTCACCGAGCGCAAGATCCGCTACGATTTTCGCTTCAGCAACGCAGGGAGGAGTTTCCGGTTCGTCGGCGAAAAAGTCAACATCTGGCCCTGGAATCTCCACGTTTCCCACACGACGTGCTATGGTGAGCTCGTGGACGAGACCTCGGGAGAGCTGGTCTCGCGGTCGATCACGTTTTTCCGCTTCCGGACTGCTCCCGCGTTCATCGCCAGCTTGCGCTTGGCGTAGAGATCCGCGCCGCGCCGTCTGAGCATTCTTGCGTCCCTTTCCTCGCGCCCACGGGCGCGGGCGTGGGGAAGGGGCTCCCACCTGAGCAGAGGATTGGCATGACGACAACTGTACAAGAACGACCGGTGGCGCCGCGCGTCACCCCTACGGCGGTGACCGATCAAATCGCGGTGCGCGGACCTGCAACTGGCGAAGAGCTCGGATCAGTCCCCGTCTTCACAGCGGATCAGGTGCGCGATGCCATCGGTGTCGCTCGCAAGGCACAGGCGTCGTGGGCAAAGGTCGCCGTGACCGAGCGCGCACGGCTCGTGAGGAAATGGCGGGACCATTTTCTGCAGCGAGCAGAAGAGATCATCGATCTGCTCGTCCGTGAAAACGGCAAGACGCGCGAGGAAGCAATACTGGCGGAGGTGTCCCCGCCGGTCATGCTGATGACCTATTATGCGGCCAAGGCGCCCAAGTTCCTGCGCCCGCGCAAGCGCAGCTCCTGGGGCCTTTCTATCTACAAGAGCTCAACGATTCACCACGTCCCCCTCGGCGTAGTCGGCGTCATCAGCCCATGGAACTACCCGTGCTCGATCCCGATGAGCGACATCGTGACCGCCATCGTTGGCGGCAATGGCGTGGCACTGAAACCCAGTGAGTGGACGCCCCTCGTTGCTCTGAAGCTCAAGGAGATTTTCGACGACAGCGGTATGCCCGTCGATCTTTTTCAGGTGGTAACGGGATACGGGCCGACGGGCGGGGCATTGATCGAAGGAGGGGTGGACAAGATCACCTTCACGGGCAGCGTTGCTGTGGGGCGGCGCGTCGCGGCGGCGTGCGCCGAGCGGCTGCTTCCGTGCACGCTCGAGCTTGGTGGGAAAGCGCCAGCGGTCGTGCTCGAAGACGCCGATGTCGAGCGGGCGGCGCGCGCGATCGTCTGGGGAAAGTTCGCCAACTGCGGCCAGACCTGCGTGGCCGTGGAACGCGTCTACGCCGTCGAGGCAATCCATGATCGCTTGCTGTCCCGCATGACGGAGCTCGTGAGCTTGCTGCGCCAGGGCGATCCGGCGGCCGGCGAGGTGGACATGGGCGCCATGACCATGCCGCGCCAGATCGACGTCGTCGACGACTTGGTGCGGGACGCAGTGGCTCGCGGTGCGCGAGCTCTCACGGGAGGATGGCGGCGGGAGGGCATCGGCCAGTTTTACCCGCCCACGATCGTCGCCGAGTGCGCACAGGACATGCCGATCATGCACGAGGAGATTTTTGGCCCGGCGCTCCCGGTAATGAAAGTAAAGGATGAGGAAGAAGCCGTGCGCCTTGCCAACGATTCGCACCTTGGCCTCAACGCGTACGTGTTCGGCGGCAACAAGGCACGCGCGCGGCGGGTCGCCGAGCGCTTGCGCGCGGGCACCGTCGTGGTCAATGACGTGCTGGTAACGTACGCCTTTCCGGAGCTCCCGTTTGGTGGGGTGAAGGCGAGCGGCATCGGACGCGTACACGGTGAAGAGGGGCTGCTGGCGATGTGTGAGAAACGCGTCGTCACGTCGGACCGCTTTCCGGTCAGCCTCAAGCGCGAGCTTTGGTGGCATCCGTATTCTCGGGCCTTCGGCGACAGGATGCTCGGGGTCCTCGAACGGCTTGCCCACGGCCTGGATACGCTTGGCAGACTGTAGGCGCTGCCGTCCGCCGGCATGAGCCGCGGCCGGGAGGCGGTACGCGGCGGGAGGGTGACATCGTGACCGCGATGGTTGACTACCCCATCGACAAGCGCCAGTGGCGGCCGTCGCTGATCCCTGGCCCCATCGCGCTCGTGTCCACGGTGGCGGCGGTTGGGGCAGGCGGTATTTCTGGAGGCGGGGGTGTATGGGGTGATTCGGCGGCTGGAATGAGCGGGGAGGCAGCGCGGCCGTGACTTTACATAATATCCATTATCGGACATTGACGGCGCCACCAAAAACCCGCCACCTACGCCCACGAGCCCGCCTAGCTCACCCGCCCAACGTTCGCGATCGCGTCCCCCTGATTCGCGTGCGGCTTCTTGCTCACTGCCAACACCACACCCGATACCGGCGTCCGCAACGTCGCCCGCGGCCTCCCAAACACGTCCGATATCCGCGCGATCAGATCCCCACGCTCTACCCGCTGCCCGCGATCCACCGCCAGGTGCACAATGCCACTCCGACTCGCGCGGATCCAGCGCGGCTTCTTCAACACCACCGAAGGCCTGCCAGGCGCCGCCGGCCCCGCCTCCAACATCTCCAGTGCCGCCATCACCCGCAACACCCCCGCTACCCCGATCTCCACGACGTCTTCGTTGAACCGCAACGGCTCTCCGCCCTCGAATACCAGCACCCGGTGCCCCCGTTCCACCGCCGCTTCGCGCAACGAACCGTCCCGTGTCCGCGCATGCACCACCGCGGGCGCTCCAAATGACAGCGCCAGACGGCGCGTTTCCGCATCCTCCAGGTCAGCGCGCACGTGCGGCAGGTTCGTGCGCTGGTCGGACGCCGTGTGCAGGTCGATCCCGTGCGAGCATCGATCCACCACTTCCACCAGCACCAAGCGCGCCAGCCGCGCACCCAGTGTGCCCCGCGCCGATCCCGGGAACGAGCGGTTCAAGTCGCGCCGATCCGGAAGATACCGAGAACCATACATGAAGCCAAAAACGTTTACTACCGGCAGCGCCACGACCGCGCCTCGAAGCCTCCCGGGATCCAGTGCGTCCAACACCCGGCGCACGATCTCCACCCCGTTGAGCTCATCCCCGTGGACCGCCGCGCTCAACCATAGCCGCGGCCCAGGCTCCACCCCATAGCAGACCGCCACCGGCATCGACAGCCACGCGTCCGTCGGAATCAGGCGGGTAACGTCGATGCTCCCGAATTTTTTCTTGCCAGGAGTGATTCTGACGTCACCGATTTCAAGATATCCGCGCTCTGATCTATCCAACGATCTTTCCTGCTGGGGCCCCACTCGCCAAGGCCTGTTCGATTAGCTCGTAGATCGCCGCCGCAATGTCGACCCCGGTGATGTTCTCGATCCCTTCAAGCCCCGGTGACGAATTGACCTCCAAGACCACCGGCCCCCGATTGGAGCGGATGATATCGACGCCAGCGACCTTCAATCCCAAAATGCGCACGGCGCGCCGGGCGATGTTTCTCTCCTCCGGTGTCAGACGCTCGAGCTGACACCGCGCCCCCCGGTGCACGTTGGCGCGAAACTCCCCCGGCGGAGCGATGCGGCGCATCGCGGCAATCACCCGCTCCCCCACTACGAACGCCCGCACGTCCTGGCCACCAGCTTCCTTAATGTACTCCTGAACGAGGATATTCGCATCCAATAGGCGTAGCACCGAGATCACGGATTCCGCCGCCGAACGCGTTTCCGCCAATACGACCCCAACCCCCTGGGTCCCCTCGAGCAACTTGACAACTAGCGGCGGTCCACCCACGGCATCGATCACGCCATCGATGTCTTTGGTCGAGTGGGCGAAGCTCGTGATCGGTTGCCCGATCCCTTCACCCGCCAGCAGTTGGTGACACCGCAACTTGTCCCGAGATCGCGTGATCGCTATCGACTTGTTGACGGTGAATACGCCCATCATCTCGAGCTGCCGGACCACTGCCGCTCCATAAAAGGTGCTCAACGCTGCAATTCGCGGAATTACCGCATCGACTTCAAGCGGGTTCCCCTGATAGATGACGGAAGGCTTGTCTGGCGAAATGGTCATGTAGCATCGCAGATAGTCCACAGCCTGAACGTCATGCCCCCGTGCCGTGCCCACTTCGACTAACCTCTGCGTCGAATACAAAGTGGGGTTTTGTGACAATACGGCGATTCTCATGGTGCTCTCCGGGCAACTCCCGCAGGCCGTGCGGAGCGCTGCGCCAATGCTGAAAACGTGCGGAAATCCAAATAGCTCGTCCTGATTGTTGGCGCCACGCCCGCCCGCCCGATCGGCTCGGCGCCGCCATCGTGCGCCGCTAGCCGTGGGTAGGCGACGGCTGGACCGTTGCCCCCGCTCCCGACAGGGCCATGCGAATCATTCGCCGCACGCCTGTGTCCGCCGGGAACGTGAGGTGCCCCCCCTGATACCAGGCAATCTGGGGGCGATTCCAATGTTCCCAAAGATCCCGGATCTGGTCCGGTGGAACAAGTCGGTCCGCAACACCGCCGAAGACAAACAGGTTCTCTCTCTCGACCTTGGCCGGCAGCGCCAGCGGCGAAACCAGTGACAGCGCCCGCGAAACCGGCTCCCGGGACAGGCCAACGTGCTCGAGCAGGCGGGAGCCGTGAGGTGTCCCGTGCCTCCAGAACAAGCGTACAAAGTCGGTGGCGGGAATCCCGGCGATCACGGCGGAAAGGTCCGCAACGTGCGCGGCCAGCAACGCCGCGTTATACCCCCCAAGCGACAGGCCGAATACCGCCGGAGCCAACGGCGCGTGTGGCTCGAGCTCGCGGATCCAGCATAGCAAGCGGCGGATGTCCCACAGCGCCTGCGTTTGCGCGTGCAGCGTGTCCAGGAAATCCCCGGAGAGGTAGCCGTCGCCGCTGCGACGACCGATCTTGCGCGGCCCATGCAGCGGCAGCACGGGAAAGGCCACATTGAATCCGGCCCGGTGCTTCAGCCACTCCGCGCGGAATAGCCGCAGGTCGATCGCTGCGGTCCCCATCTGGTACCCATGCAGGCAGATGAGCCACGGGCGCGCGCCGCCGTGATGCCGCAAGAGCCAGGCGTGCGCCGTACGGTTGGGCGCATAGGAGAGCCAGCGGGAGGCTCCTGGCTCGTCGGGCCACGGCCTGTAGTCGCTAGCGAACCGCACGTGCTCAAACGCCATTCCGCCGGCGCGCTTCACGCGCACTTCAAACTGGCTCGGCGCGGCCGGCACCCGGTGGTACGACTCCGGGGAGTCGAGCCACCCCTCGCGGGCAAACAAGTCCACCGCCTGTTCAACCTCCCGGCGAATGCGGCACCAATCCGTCTCGCGCAGGGACACCGGTATGGTCAGGTGCATCGTCGACAGGACGAGCTCATCGAGTGCCACCTGAGCCGCGAGCGCCGCCGACGGTTCGGGCACCGGGACGCCGGCGTGACGCGGCTCGCCGCGCAAGGCCGCCGCCGCCAACGCCATCCCCGCCCCCAGAGACAAGGCAAACAGCACGAGGCCGGCAGGCACACTGGCGGCGCCCGCGAACATGAGCGCGAGCGTCGTCCCGAGTACCGCTCCCAGCACACCATACTGGCGGATTCTCAGATCCCCACTCCAAAGCGCGCTGGCCATGCCGGCAGCCAGCAGTAGACCACCGGGAATTGCGCTCAGAATTGCCCAGACAATGCCTTCTCGCTGCCCCAGTGCAAGCCAGCACAGGCCGGCGCCCGCCGCCAGGAGGCTCGAAAGCAGTCCGCGCCCTTGCCCCAGAGCGCCCGTGCCGGTCCAGACGACACCAGGCTCCGGCCGGCCAAGTGCGGAAATGCCTTCACTTGTGGATTCGTGGGAGCGACTGGAGGGGCCATCGGCGCCGGGGCTCCAGCCAGAAAGATCGGAGGTCACAGGGTTTCTTTGAGCGGACACGTTTGAGCCTCCCGCTACGGTCGTTCGCGTTGGCTATTGATGCTGTGCGCCTCAGCCTAGCAACTCTTCTTGACAAGCGTCAATCCGGCGGAGTAGACAGGGCGCAGTGGCCGGCTACGGTCATACTGCCGGGCCTTGCACCAACTCGGAAAGACGCCTGCCATGATCGACCTGTACACTCCTCGGCGTGACCCCATAACCAACGAAGAATTCGTGCCGGTTCCTCTGCGTGGCCGCCGCCTGATCGATGAGCCTCTGTACAACAAGGGGACCGTCTGGACGGATGACGAGCGCGATGCTCTACAGCTCCGCGGGCTCTTGCCACCGCATGTTTCCTCCGAGGACGAGCAACGCGCGCGGGCCTACGGAAATTTCTCCAGGCAACTGTCCGACCTCGACAAGTACATGTTTCTGGCGTCGCTTCATGACCGCAATGAGACGTTGTACTACCGCCTTCTCATGGAGCACCTCGAGGAGATGATGCCAATCATCTACACGCCGACGGTGGGGGCGGCGTGCAAGGCGTTTCATCGCATCTACCAACGCCCGCGGGGCCTCTATATCGCGGCCGCGTACGTCGAGAAAACGGCGAGCATTATTCGCGCTGCGACGCAAGGGGCCAACATCGCGATCGGCGTCGTTTCGGACGGCGAAAGGATCCTCGGGCTCGGCGACCTGGGCGCGAGCGGCATGGGGATTCCCATCGGCAAGCTGTCTCTCTATGTGGCTGCAGCCGGCATCCACCCCGCCAACACGCTGCCGATTCTCCTGGATGTGGGTACCAACAACCAGGAGCTTCTTCATGATCCGCTTTACCTCGGAACCTGCCGGCCGCGGCTCCGAGGCGAAGCGTACGACAACGTCGTCGGCGCCTTCGCGAAAGGATTCGTCGAAGCGTGCCCGAACGCCATTTTGCAGTTCGAGGACTTTGGCAAGGACAACGCCTTCGTGCTGCTCGAACGCTACCGAGACCGTATTCGCTGCTTTAACGACGATATTCAGGGCACGGGTGCCGTAGCCTTGGGGGCGGTGCTTGCCGCCTTGCGCCTGTCGGGAAACCAGCTTGCCGAGCAGCGCATCCTGATTGCCGGCGCCGGCGGCGCCGGAGTGGGCATCGCGCGTGCTTTTCGCACCGCGCTCGGCGAGGAAGGAACCAGTCCCGAGAACATCGTGCTCTGCGATAGCCGCGGCCTCGTTCTGAAGGGGCAGGAACGCCTTCAATCGTTCAAGGCGGAGTTTGGTGCCGATCCAGAGCGCATGGCCGCGCTCGGCCTCTCCAACCCCGCCGCACCGCTCGAAGAGATCGTTGCAGCGGTGCGCCCCACAGTCCTGGTGGGCGCCACGGGCCAGGCCGGGTACTTTACCGAGGGCGCCATCCGCGCGATGGCTGCAAATACGGAGGCCCCAATCATCATGCCATTGTCCAACCCGACCTCGCTGTGTGAGGCGAGCCCGCAGAGCCTGGCCGAGTGGACGGAAGGACGCGCCATAGTCGGTACGGGCAGCCCCTTCCCCGCCGTGCGCTGGAATGGAGCGGAACGTCCAGTCGGCCAGTGCAACAATGTGTTCATATTCCCCGGCGTCGGACTCGGGATCATCATCAGCCGCGCCCGCTACGCCAGTGACAGCATGTTTAGTGCCGCCGCCCGCGCTCTGGCCGACTGCGTCAGTTGGGACCGCCTCGTGGCCGGCGCGATTTTGCCTCCGATCAACGATATCCGTACCGTTTCTCTCGCAGTAGCCACTGCCGTGGCCGAGCAGGCCGTGACGGAAGGATACTCGGCTGCTCCTCGCGATACCAATTGGCGCGCCATTGCAGAAGCCGCGATGTGGTCGCCTCGCTACTTCCCGTTTCGGTATGCGCCGGAACCTTCGAGTCTCGAGTGATCTTTGGACGACCTCAACATTCATCTATGTTGACATATCTGTCTTCATTATCGTCAATATGGATGTGCCGCCGCTTTACGAGCACAAGATCGCTATTGCGCTCGTAGTAGGCTTCGATGATGTGATCTCCTTCGTCAATATCTTCAATTACCTCCATCTCGTTTTCGTCTAACCTCACTTCATAGCGACCGTCTACGTATACGAGCAGATCGCAATCGCTGCTGTTGTAGACGATCAAATCCGCTCTGCCATCGCCCCACCAGATAATACTGTCTCCGACTACAAGGCAGCCCGCGAGAGCCAGCCCAAACGCAAGCGCCAACCCCATGGCGATTCGGCGGTGTCGCATGACTTCTACCCTCCGTCACGGAGAACAATAGCGCTGAACACGGTAGCGCCTATCCGCTACTCAGCCATATAGGCGCGCCATCCAATCCGTCAAGAGCGCGGCTCAGCCCGCCAGCTCGCCCACGATCGCCACTGACACGCGACGATCGTGGTGCCGATGGCGGTGCTCCCACAGGAAGATCCCCTGCCACGTGCCCAAGTCGCAGCGGCCACCGGCGACGGGAATGCCGAGGGTGGTTTGCGTCAGGGCGGTGCGAACGTGGGCGGACATGTCATCCGGCCCCTCCGACCTGTGCTTGAACAGTCTGTCGCCGTCCACAACCAGGCGCGACAGGAAAGCCTCCAAGTCGGAGGCGACGTCCTGGTCCGCGTTTTCGGTAATAATCAGGGATGCTGACGTATGGTGGAGGAACACCGTGCACAGCCCCCGCTGCACACGGCTGCCGCTCACCACGTCCTGAACGCGGCTCGTGATCTCGTGCAGACCGCGCCCTCCGGTGCGCACCGAGAAGGTGCCTCCAAAAAAGACCGTCGGGGAAGTCATTGGGAGGTCCACCGGCAGGGGTGCTCGCCGTCAGCCGGCGGCCGCGAAACGGTAAGCGGCGAGCGTGAGCTCGGCCGCGTTCCGCCAGGAAAAGTCCTTGGCACGAGCGACTCCGGAGCGCGCGATGAAGCGCGCGCGATCATCTTCACGGATGAGATCCAGCATACACTTGGTAAGCGCGTCCAGGTCCCGGGCGGGATAGTGGACGGCGCACCCGTCGGCGATTTCAACCAGGCTCGGAACGCCCGTGGCGATTACCGGACAACCCGAGGCCATGGCTTCGATGATCGGAGCCGCGAACGTCTCATCCTCAGAGGGATAGACAAGCATCTGCGCGCCGCGATAGATCCACGGCATGGCGTCGCGGTCCACGGCCTCGCGAAACGAGATGGATCCCGTCAGGCCGAGATCAGCCGCCCGATCACCCAGCGCGGCGCGATACGCGGCGTCCGCCCCATAGCCGATTACAAGCAGCTTGAAATCCGGGTAATAGCGCCGCACGACAGAGAATGCTTGGATCAGGTCCTCTACATTCTTGTACCGCCATAGCGAAGACACGCACAGAACGTACGGTGACTTCACACCCAGGCGATCGAGCACCTTGACAAGCTGAACCCGATCGCCCGCCGGATGATACACCTCGCAGTCGACCGCTCCCGGAACCACCCGGAGGCGACTTGTCTCGACGCCGAACAGCTCCGCGATGTCCCGGCGAGCCGCCCTGGTCGGCGCGATCACGAGGTCGGCCCGCCGGACCGCGCAGCGCGTGGCCAGGCGCCGCGCGACACGGACGCCCCGAGGGAGCAACGCGGGGACAGTGTACGCGTGCAGAGTTCTCATGGTCGCGACCAGGCGGCAGCGCACCGCCAACGGCGCGACGTGGCTCGTATGCAGGACGTCGATGCGCTGGTCGCGTATAATCGAGGGCAGCGTCATGGCGTCGAACAGCAAGGGGCACCCTCCCCGACGGTGTAGGCGCGGCACGGCGAGAAGCTCCACATTGGGTGGGAGCGCGCCGGCCTGCTCGTCCTGGCCTTCACCCGTAAGCAAGAGAAAATGCTCTTTTACCGCTAGCGGTGCAAGCGCACGCATCAGCGTGAGGTAGTCTTCGAGCCACGCGTGACGGCGGTACGGGTTCGCCGCCATCGTGTTTATCGCTATTCGCAGTCTTCGCACGACGCGCCCTCGGTCCATTTCGGCGGTTGTGCTGCGCGCGACCCGACGCCATGATCTGCCGCCCGGAGCGCGCAACGCCATCCAAAGTGTGTTGTTGTTACGGCGATGCTGCCAGCTCTGTCAAGCCTCGCGCCGCGCGAGCAGCGCGGAGAGTGGATGCAATGCGCTCGCCGCGGCCGCGGTGAGCAGTCAGAACCCCGTCGTTGCCGATATCGCCGAAGCCGACGCAGGACGACTGTGGATTGCCACCGCGCTCACGTGCGCGGGAGCGCGGGTGTGGTCGACGTTTACGAAGCCGTCGACGGCGATCCGCCGCCTCTCCGAGAGGCCAAGATCGCGGCGATCGAGGTCTTTGGCAGGGGCGGCGAGTGTTTCCACCGCGGGGATCGCATGGGGGCGCGCGCGAGCTTCGATCACACTCTGCGGATCTGCCCCGGCGACACAGTGGCCCGGGTCTATCTCGATCGCCGCAGCGGCGTGCTCACGCCCGCGGTGGAAACGTGATGTATATCTTACACTTTTGAGTGACGCACGACCAGGCACGGAACTCCCGCCTCGGCGTCCGCTTCCTCGATGTCCCCGAAAATGTTTGGAGCGCACACGCGCAGCGCTCGTGCTACCGTAACCGCCAGGCGGCGGATCTCGGTTTCGGCCGCCGGCGACCCGCGCATCTCCACAAAGTGGCGCCAGGATCTGCCGTTGCCGCTGACCACAATCTTGGTTTCGACGCAGTTTGGAAGCACCGCCCGCGCCGTTTGCCTTAGCCGCTTGACGCCCGCGTCGCCTCCGAGCTCCACGCGGAGCTCCGAAAGCAACTCCCGGTACGCCGCGAGCGCGGCCTGGCACGCCGTGCACCAAGTCTCAAACGCGCGGCCCGGTTCATGAATCTCGGGAGGGAGCACGAAGGCGACGGCGGACTCCTCGACGTAGCGCTGACTGAGCTGGCTGAACGCGAAACCGGCGCGATGGCGAACGAGCTCGTGTGTCAGGCTGCGGCTGACGCCCTCAATGAGAAGGCTCCACACGGCATGCTCGAGAACGCTTCCGTGTTTGACCTCCAGAATGTTTTGCAGATAGGAGGCAGCGGTGGTTCTTCCCGCCACAGTCTTGTGGCCCGCGTCGATACCCGCTTCCTTCCCGAACGACAGGTAGCACAGGCGACCGGCGAATTCCGCGAGTACCTCGCCATCCGCGTCGTTGTCCGAGCGCCACGCAAGGTGCGGGGGGTAGTGAAATTGCGGCGCTGCCACCAGGGTCACGCGCGGTTGCCGGATGATATCGATTTGCATGCTGCATCACCTCAGGCGCGCAGGAGTCGCCATTTGCGGTCGCACAGCTCGATGCGCACTGGCTCGCCGGCCACCGCAGCGACATGCCCGTCCCCGTACTCGGGATCGCCGGGCAGCAACAAGACGATGGATGAAGCTGCCGCCAAGAGCTTCGGCATCACGGGCGGCACCGCCGCGGTGGCGCGTAGCGCGGCAAAAGCAGCCGCGGCCGAGTCGAAGTGGGCGAGACGATCGAGGACGACAAGAGTCGGAGGCGCGAGCACAATTTCCCCCGCCTCGTAGCAGTCGATTGCCGCGGCCGGGCTGAGCCACACCGATGCGGTTGTCTCGGCCCGGTCGTGGCCGGCGTGCTGGTCTCGCGGCGCCACGGCCATGAAAAAGCGAGCATCGAACCGCTTGGGTTCAATTTCCGGGGTAATCCAGTGAGCGAAGTAGGCCAGACGATCGATGGCAAGCACAAGTCCGTGGCTCGAGACCAGCGCGGCAAAGCTCCCCTGCCCGGCGATCAGCTTCTGCCGCGCAGCCGCGGCGCTCACCGCAAAGTCTCCGTTCAGGTCCACCAGCGCGTCGCGGGACGCGTCGCTCCTGGACCCATACGCCAATAGCAGGCCGGATTCCTCGAACACCTCGCGAGCTGCGCAGACGAGAATGGCGGTGGCGGCGCTGGCGCCGACCTCGGAGCACAGGTGACCCAAGTTTTCTAGAGCGTTCTCCCCGCAGGCACCCGCGAGGTCCGGCGAGCTGTCGGAGGGGTCGACCGCGCCGCCCGGGAACACGTGTGCACCGCCCATGAAGGAGGCTTGACCGTGCCGTTTGAGCAAGAACACCTCAGGTGGGCCGGCGAGGCTATCGCGCATGACGACAACGGTTGCCGCGGCGCGCGGGGAGCTGATCATGAACCTTCCTCCGAGCTCGGTACGGGAATCACAGCGACGCAGCCGGGGCACGCGGCAAAATCGCCACCGCCGCCGGAGTGCCGCAGCATATACCGTGATTGCCGGCCACGCAATCATGGCGGCGGCACCCTGAAGCCACCGCCTGTTCTTCGTCGACGTGACTGTGCCCCCCTCCGGCCCTCCTCCCGCAAGCGGGGGCAGGCGTGGTGAGGGGTTTTCGTGATGCGCTTTTCGCTCAGCTCGCAGTCGCACTGGCGGTGGATTCTGGGCGTCACGGTGGCGCGGTTGCGCGCGCCCCCGGCTGTGCCGGATGGACACATCTGTGTCTGCTTGTAGACAGCCTCACGGCATTGTTACCCTGCCGGTTTTCTGACAGTTGTGTCAAATTCCCCACGTCGCAGTCTTGGCGACGCACTCGGCAATTCAGAGAGCGCGCCATTTCCTCGCCTTGCCGGCGTTGGTATGGGGCTTGCATTCTTCATGGTTGTCCGTCTATGGTGGAGCGGTCGAAAAACCGCCCGGACTTGGGACAGAGATTGGTGTGGTAGTGGCTGTGCTGCGAACAGCACGGAGGTAAGGAACATGTCATCGCTACTTGTGGGATCTGTGGGTGTGGGTCTCGGGATTCTTGCCGCCGGTGCGTTGATCAACGTCGGCTTCCGCATTCTCGGCCGTTTTCAGGCCAAGTAGCCCTATCCTCCTCCGCGCTCTGGGTCGAGGGCACTTTCCCCGTGTGCCTCTCGCCGCGACCTGAGCGATGCCGCGCATCTCGCACTCGCCCCCGCTACTTTCGGCCTGCTTGCGAAAGCGGCGCGCGAGGAGATGAGCACCCTTGCCGTACTGGTGCAGCGTCGCGTCTGTTCGCGCGACTCGAGCAGCCCTTCTTCGAGCGCTCGATCCGCGCGTGCCTGGCGCCAGCACCTGCAAACCCGAGCTGCTTGGGCTCGATTCGCGACAGGCTTCCGGGTATACTCCCCTGGCGAGGTACTCGTCCGCTGGGCCGCAGCCAGTTCGTCAAACGGGTGGAAAGGCGATCGCGCGGTGCGCGTCGCCGCCTCGGCGACCGCCGCGCAGAGCGTAACGCTGTTACATGGTCGGCAGTCATGAAGCGAAATCGATTTCAGCGGCGCGCATGCGAGGGTGTGGCTGGGCAGCACGGGCGGCCGCCGCAGTGGCGTTCCTGCTGTTGGCAGGCTGTGGAGGCGAACGGCAGGAATCGGAAGCATCCGCGGAACGAATCGCGGACATTTCCGGAGCCTGGCACTTCCAGCTCGGCGATGATGCGGCTTGGGCGCGACCTGATTTCGATGATCGCGGCTGGCGCCTCAGAGAGCTTCCCGCGCCGTGGGAGTGGAATGAGCTGCGGGCCTATTCCGGTATCGCCTGGTACCGACGTGAGGTCCAGCTAGCTCCGGAGGCGCTCGGTGACCGCGCGGACCGCGGTGACCACCTCGGTCTCGCCATGGGCAAAATCGGCGACGCTTATGAGGTCTTTGCCGGCGGACTGAAGCTCGGTGGAGTCGGTCGCCTGCCGCCGAACGCCGAACCGCAGTGGGATCGCCGGGCGATTTTTCGGCTCCCCCGGGCGGCGATCCCGGACGATGGCCGCGTCCTTGTCGCCATCCGCATGTGGCGGTGGGCCGGGCAGCGCGCCGCCAAGTCCGGTCCCTTCGAAGGCCCATTCTCGATTGGGCCAATCGACGCCTTGATCTGGCGCGAGCTTCTTTCGGAAATTACCGAGCTCCTGCTGACGTCTCTATTCTTCTGCACCGGCCTTTATCAGATCCAGCTCTACAGAAGGAGGCGACAGGTAGAAGATTACTTCTGGTTCGGGCTATTCGCCATGAATCTGGCAGCGTATAGCTTCGTTCAGACGCAGTGGAAATATCGTATAACAGACGACTTCATACTGATGAAGGAGCTAGACTACGTATTTCTGTTCTCCATGCCGGCGATAGTCCTGCAATTCCTCATTCCGATGCTGGGCTTGCGCATTAGCCGCGGGCTGCGCGCCTACCAGATGTCCTTCGTCCTCTTGGCGGTCATTGTCCCTGCCTGGCCCGGGTTACATCTCAGTGTCGCCGCCATGGCCGCCTTCGAGCTCGCCGTTCTACCCCAGATTGTGTTCGTGCCGGCACTGGTCATCCGCGAGGCCTGGCGCGGCAATGCAGATGCCTCGACGATTGCCATTGGCATCGGCGGCGTCGCCATCGCGGTCGCCAACGATATTCTCCGGGACCACGATGTGCTCGATACGCCGCGCCTGCTCTCGGTCGGTTTCGGCGTTCTCCTCGTCGCCATGGCGGTCACCCTGGCCGATCGCTACTCGCGCGTTTTCGGAGAGCTCGATGCGCTGCGCCGCAACCTCGAGCGCCGCGTTGCCGATCGCACGCGGGAGCTCGAGATCGCCAACACCGAGCTGCAGCGGGTCGACCGCGAAAAGAGCGCGTTCTTCGCGCGCGTTTCGCACGAGCTTCGTACTCCACTCACGCTGCTGCTGGGGCCGCTCACCTCGGTTCTCGAGCAAGATGGGCCGCCGCCAGGCTGGCGCCAGGCGCTGGAGATGGCCATCAGAAACGGGCGAAGACTGCTTCGTCAGGTCAATCTCCTGCTTGATTTCGCCAAGGTCGAAGCCCGCCAGATGTCGCTCGAGCTCGCCGCCTGGGACGCCGCCGTCGTCGCCCGACAAGTCGTCGAAGAAGGCGCTCCGGCAGCAAAGTCCTGCCACATCCGCATGGAGTATGAAGGGCCGAGCACGCTGCCGTCCATGGTTTTTGACGGCGACAAGATCGGGCAGGTGCTGCTGAATCTGCTCGGTAATGCGATAAAGTTCACTCCTGACGGCGGCAAGATCACGCTGTCGGTGCACGTGGATGGCGACGATCTCGTTTTTTCCGTTACGGACACCGGATGCGGCATCGCCGGAGACGAAATTCCACACCTATTTCAACCGTTTCGTCAAGTATCGACCGCCAGCTACGCCCGCAGGTTGGCAGCGGAGAGCTTTCGGACGCCACAATCCGGGACGGGCCTGGGGCTGCCGCTGGCCAAAGAGATCGTGGCCTTGCATGGTGGTGCGATCGAAGTCGCGAGCACTGTCGGTGCAGGTACGACCTTCCGCGTGTCGATTCCGATTCGTCGCGCCTGGGTGGAGGTCCCCGGTTGTCTGGGCACGCTGGGCACACCGCAGCTCGCCATGGTCGCCGCCGAGCCGGCGAAATCCTCTTGCGCCGCCGACGACACCCGGCGCCTGGACGCGGGAAGCGGGTCGCAGACGGCGGCTACGATCCTCGTAGTCGAGGACAGCCCGGACATGCGCGCCTATCTCGTGGAGATCCTCCGCCCGGATCATGTGGTTATTTTGGCCGAGGACGGCGACGAAGGAATCGCCAAGGCGAGAGCCGGGGATCCGGACCTGATTGTCACCGACGTGATGATGCCCAAGAAGTCCGGCTTTGAGCTGGTGCGCGAGCTCAAGTCAGATGCGGCCACAAGCCACGTTCCAGTTCTTGTGCTCACGGCACGAGCCGGCGCGGAGGGGGCCGTGCTTGGGCTCTCCTGCGGCGCCGACGATTACCTCCCGAAGCCATTTGATCCACGCGAGCTGTCCGCGCGCGTTCGCTCGCTGTTGAGGCACCGCCTGCTCGATCGGGTCCTCTCCGCCGCCGCCCTGCCCTCCGATAGCTTCCTCGCCAGCGTTTCCCACGCAGCGCGCAAGCTCGTGGCCTCCGAAGGGGTATTCGCAGTCGCTTTTGAAGACGCCGGCGGCAATCATGGCGAACCCTGGCAAATTGCCGGTGCCGCTCCGCTCGGCAACGCTCTCGCAACAGCGGTGCTGCGCAGGTTCGATGATCTCGGCCTCTGCGACGCACCACGCGTGTGGGCGTCACGCGAGCTCTCCGAGCTCGGCGCCGCGCTACGAGCGGACACTGCGGCCTGGCCGAGCGACATCTCATCCCTCGCGTGGGTCCCCATCCAGGCTCCGTCTGGGCTCGCCCTCGGATCGTCCGGAATCACGAACCCCCACGTGCCGGAGATCACACTCGGTGGGATTCTCGTCGAGACCCGGGTGCCACGGAAGGCGCTTACGGAAGCCGATCTCGGGGACTTGTGTGGGGTAGCAAGGAGGCTTGGATGCCTCCTGTTCCTTCGCGACCTGATGCCGAAGCCCGATGGCCACTCGCTGACCGGCGGCATTACGCGCCATGGGCTTCTCCGCCTGCTTGCTCGTTATCTTGCCGCGGCCCGCAAGCATCCCTTCCCCGTGTCGCTGGCACTGTTTGCCGTAGACCGGCTGCGCGAGCTCAACCGTGAGCGCGGATTTGAAAAAGGTGATGCGATACTTTCAGAATTCATTCGGGTAATTCGCGCTCGCTTCAACGCCGGTGAGATCGTCGGCCACTTTGGTGGCGCAACTATCGCCGTGCTGGCCGCCGGCGTGAGCGGAAGCGAGGTGGAGGTCAAGGCCACTGAGGTCGTGCAAGCCCTCGCCGCGACCAATCCGGGCACGGTGCTACTCACGACAGCTAGCGCCGCGGTGGTTGACGTCACGGACGTCGAGGACGTTCGCCCCGAGTCCCTGCTTGCCGCGGCGCTGCGGACACTGGAGTCAGCGAAACGCGCCGGCGGGAATCGGGTCGAGCGGTGCCGGCCAGAAATCTTGTGCTCACCCACCGATGGCGACACGATGGCGTCTTCGCACCTCGGGTGGATGGAGGGGCGAGGGCTGCGAACGGCTATCAAGATGTGGGGTGCGCTCGCACACGTCTCGTCGCTCGATGATCTCAAAGAGACGCTCGTGCGCGCCATCGAAGACCTCCTGAACTTCTCTCGCGGCGACCGGGCGGCGCTGTATCGCCTTGTGGCGGAGCAGCCGTTGAAGCTGGTAGCGTGGGTGGACTCAAGGCCCGATTGCCCGCAGCCCAATGACGACCGCACCGTCCCGGACCTCGCGCTCGCAGCGGCGGCCAGCAAGCAGGCCGCCTTCTGGGATGGAACAGTCACGCAGAGCCGCGAGCAAGGTCCAGACCTCGGAACCTGCCGCGAGCTGGCGTTGCCGATTCTCCATGAGCGTTCGCTACTCGGCGTCTTCTACCTGGCGACGCAAGGGGGACGGCGCGCGCTGGATCTCGGCGAACAGGGGCTCGAGCTTCTGGAAATCGTCGCCTCGCAAATCGGGCGCGCGATAGATCATGCCCAGATCATCGAATCGACTGTTGTCGCCCGGGTCAGAGAGGAGCGCCGCCTCCGTGAGGAGAACGTTTCTCTGAAGCGGCTCATCGGCAGCGAGCTGAAACTGATTGCCACGCACCCCTCGATGATCAGCGTCTTCGACATGGTCCGGCGCGTGGCGCATTCCGACGCAACCGTGCTCGTCCTGGGCGAAAGCGGCACCGGCAAGGAGGAGATCTGCCGGCTCCTGCACCACACCTCGGACCGGCGCAGTGGACCTTTCGTCGTGGTCGACTGCGGTGCAATTCCCGAAACGCTCCTGGAAAGCGAGCTATTCGGACATGAATCCGGGGCGTTTACCGGCGCAAGCCGGCGCCACATCGGCCGGTTCGAAGCAGCCGAGGGCGGGACACTCATGCTTGACGAGGTCGGTGAATTGCCGCTGCCCTTGCAGGTCAAGCTGCTGCGCGTTCTGCAAGTGAAGACAATCCGCCGCGTCGGCGGCCGCGAGGACATCACCGTGGACTTCCGGCTCGTCGGTGCCACGCATCGCGATCTCGCTGCCATGGCAAAGTCGGGCACCTACCGCGAGGATCTCTATTACCGACTCTCGGTAATCCCCATCCAGGTGCCGCCACTGCGAGAACGCGGAGACGATGTTCTCCTGCTCGCGCGCCACTTCGCCCAGCGGTTTGCCTCCGAAGCGCGGAGAGAGGTTCCCACCTTCGACGCCGGGCTAGTACGCGCGATGACGTTGTACCCCTGGCCCGGAAATATCCGGGAGCTCCAGAACCGAATCCAGCGCGCTGTCCTCCTCGGTGAAGGGCCTGAGCTACGGGCCGCGGATCTCGAGCTGGATCTTGCGAAGATCACGGTGCGCCCCGCCGCCCCGCCGCCTGCCGCTACTTTCGAGCCTGCGGCAAACGGCATGGGCGTGGCTTCTTCGGGTGCGCCGGGTCTGCCGCCCACGACCGCGTGGCGAACGCCGCCAGGCGGGCGGACCGCCAGCAACACGGGTGAAGCAGTCGCTGTCGCCGCGGCGCCGCAAGCACACCCCGACCCGGCGCGGATATTCGGCGCGAGCGAGCCGGAACCCCAAGCCTCCAACCTGGTCGCGGCCTGGCTTGACGCCGTCTGGGAGCGCGGCGTCGCCGGAGCAGAATCACCTGTCGATTGTCTCGCCGCCTATCTCACCAGTAAAGCGCTCGCGGTTTGCGAGGGAAACCTGTCGCGCGCGGCCGCTCTCCTCGGCCTCAGCCGACCGACCCTCCGCAAGCGACTCGCGGACAGCGCCTACCTGAGCCTCGGCGATGCCGTCGTCGGACATCCGCTCGCTTGCCACCTCGAGCAGTTGCTATCCCTGGACACGGAAAACGCCGACCCCGGAGTATTGAGCCCCATCGAGCTATGCGAATGCCTCATGTTCAAGGTGCTGCTTGAGCGCATGCCCGCCAATCAGCCCGCCATCGCCGAGTACCTGGGGTATCACAGCACCACCGTCCGGCGCAAGCTGGCGCGCTACGACCTCGGTTAGCCGCGCCTCGGCTCCCTGCCGACAACCTGACACCCGCCCCCAACGGCCGATGCCCCCTGCCCCGTTGGCCAACGCCGTAGTCCTGCCTTGAATTCGACATCCCTACGAAGTAGAAGGGGGTGCCTGCAGCAGTCGATCGCCGTTCGCCAATCGGGAAAAGGGAGCAGTCATGTCGCGCACGATCATCCTCCGTTCCATCACGTCCGCCAAAGTTGTCGTCGGGCTTCTGGGCCTATTCGTGCTCGGTTGCCCATTCAGCGGCTCGGGCACCTCCGATCCAGATGGCATCACCTCCGGTGAGATGAGAGCGACCACGAAACTGACCCAGAACACCATTGAAACTGTCCACGGGATCCTGGCAGCAGCGGCAGTGTCGCGGCCGGCATCGGGCGAAAAAGCGGACTCCGCGTCATTCAAAGTGTCTTACAATGTATCGGTCAATGTATCACTACGATATTTTGACAATGCAAACAATGAGCAAGCGATATATAATCCGAATACGACAGTTAAGATTGTGGCGACAGGATCTGGTACAGGAACGGATGTAACGTTATCTTTCCAGTACACAATAACAGGAACGCAAGCATCATCTCGCTCTGTTACGGTCAATGGAGACAGCAATGGAACATGGGATGGCGTATCATTGCAGACAACTCTATATGATGTCGTCGTGCCCAAGCAACTTTGCGCCATGCCAACAAGCGGAAGGGCAGTCGCACGAACGGCGGCCGGTCTGAAAGTATCTCTCACGTTCAACGGAGGCAGCACGATACAGGCAACGGTCTCCTATGGCAGCTACTCAGACACCTTTACCGTTGCCGTGACGAGCTGCACCGTAACCAGAGACTGACCCCGCGAGCCGCCCACAGGCGGAAGCACTCCGCCGCATAATGGCGGTAGAGCGCAACACGCATCTCCCCCCGCACGCGGGGGGAGGCACGGAGAGGGGCGCTGTCGCCTCGACGCCGAACCGGCGGCGGATTCAGGGGGGCGCTGCCCAGGCGGCGCTTCGATCACCGCCGGCAGCGCATCTCACCGACGTTCGGGCTACACCGCCGGCGCCCTTGCGACGTCGGCGCTGGAGGTAGAAACCCCCGCCTCGTCACCGCGCATCGGCGCTCCGACCTTTTCGGCTACGAGCAGGTCAATGAGCGTGCCGAGCATGCCGTGGTCAATCTTTCCGGCATCACCGTTGCCACTCGCCCCGGACACGAACAGACGTTCCGGAACCAGCGGCTGCTTGCTGTTGGACAGCGCCGCCGCGATCTGGATCAACGAGTACAGGCGCGGCTCGCCCAGGCTTTCGATCTTCTGGCGTAGAACCGCCGCCTCCGCCTCACCCTCCAGACGCACACGCGCGGCTTCACCCTCGCCAATCAGAGCCTTGGCCTTACCCTCGGCGTCGGCAGTCACAACCGTCTGCTCGGCGCGCTTCCTCGCTTCGGCCAGGCTCGCTTCGGCACGGTTCCTCACGATTTCGATTTGCACCTGCGACTTCGTGAGCTCGGTTTGCATCTCGGCTCCCGCCTGGGCCAGGCGGAGCTCCTGGAGTTTTTCCGCCGCGATCCGTTGCGAGTCGTACGTCGCGACCTGTTCGCGAGAAAGCTGACGCTGCCGCAGTTGCTCGAGCAGCGTCTCAATCTGGTCGTTTGCCTCGGATGTGGCAGGCTTGCCGATGAGGACGTCGACGAGCTCTATGTCGAACTCGGCAAACCGGTCGCGCAGCGTTTTTTTTGCCTCGCGCTGAATGAGATCGCGCTCATGAAGGAGCTCGAGCATCGCCTTCTTGTGGGCAATGTCGCGGAAGTAAGCACTCAGCATCGGATCAAGTGTTTGCGTGATCAGTTTCTTGACGTCACCAAAGCGCTGCACGACATTCGGGGCTTTCTGGTAGTCGATGTGCACGACAACCGACAGTGGAAACAACGGCTCGTAGGCATCCGCGGTGACCAGGTCGATCGACCTCAGGGTTTCATCGTAGCGGTGATTTTCGGTGCGGCCGGTGATCCAGTGGAGCACGAAGTTGGTCGTTGGCACCAGGTGAACGTGCCCGGCGTACGTGTTGAACGGATATTTCCCAGGGCCGAGCGTGTTGGCGCGCACACCGCGCTCGTCATCGGCAACGCGCTCGCCGTGCCGGAAGGCGGCGCCGGACAAGTCCTGACCTTGTTTGCCGTAGTAACTGACGACGACGCCGACAAAGCCGATGGGGACAACGGTTTTCGGCATGATTTCCACGGTTGCGAACCAGCGATTGATAAAATACGTGCCATCGGTCAGCGTGGCGTACTGGCGGCCCCGCCGCCCGCCGGCGCGCAGGAACGCTTCCGGCGCCTGGAAGTTGTTGTGGTTGAGCGGCCCGATCGCCGCATTGCCGACGGCCGGTGCAATGATCTGGCCAGCCTCCGGGGTCGGTCCGTCATGAACGGTAACGACTCCGATCGTATCCCGATCATTGGCATCGGCATCGGTATCCGCGGCCGCGGCAGTGTCGGCCTTCAGCGATTGTCCGATCACCACCGGGTCGAAGCCCTTGATCTCGGCGAGCTGCTTGCGCCAGGCGAGGACCACGTCATCGTCATGATGCTGGACCGACAAGTGGCAAACCTCGTCCTCCGTCAGGACGACAAACAGCGCCAGGTTGATCGCATAGACACCTTCCCTCAAGATGGCTCGCTGGCGGCCTCGCTGCCCCACCAGGCCGTCGGGATTTCCGGCGCCCATCAAGAAGCCTCTCGCGTCCTGAAAGCTGTTGCATTCGACACTCTGTCCGAGCGTTTGCTCCGGACGCAGCGCTTCGCCATCGCGAGCAAAGACGTAGCCGATTTTGCCCTGGGGTACTGTGGTGAGGGGGTGCCGGTGGACGCGGTACTGCCACGGCCAGTAGAAAAGATGCAAGCCGCCGCGGAGCAGCTCAGCTTGAAAGCCTGCCTCGCCGTTGAGCGCGACCATCCGCCCTTCTGCCAGCGAGCCCCGAAGCGACCAGAGTTTCTCGACGATACCGATCCGGTTGTTGGCTACGTAGCGCGTGCCCAGCAGAACGGCCAGCGCCGTGATCGCCAAGAGACTCAGCACGATGACCAAGAATACGGTCCAAAGCGAGCCGCTCCAAACAGACAAATCCGCTGCCGCGCCGATACCTTGTCTCGCTGATTCCATGATGCTCTCCTCTTGTTGGTAGCTATTCGCGGCGCCCTGCGAGCTGGCGCCCATCTGCGGACGGCCGCAGAACGACAATGCGAACTCATGCAACGACCCGGCCACTTCTGCGCGCCAACTTCAAACGCGCACGGTTGCTCACCTGTCGCACTATCGACGCACACTGCGACCGGCCGGACTGGCGAAAATCATCATACCTGGTGAAATTCGTCAGGTGCTGCTACGCTGTGACCATGCCTCGTTGTGTCTTTGTCTTGGACTCCGTGACCCCGCGGTTGACGGCGCTCACGCAGTGCCTGTGCGCGATCATGCCGAGAGACACGGACTTCCGACCGGCCACGCAGGTGCAGCACGTTCTTGACGCCGCGGCGCGGCACCCGGTGCACTTGGTGGTGGCATACCTGGAACCCGCCGCGGGACCGGCTGACAGCCACGCCGGCCTGGATTTCGTGCGCCGGATGCGCGAGGCGCTGGCGATTGCTCCCATCGTGGTCGCCGCCGAAGAGGGAACCGTCGAGCTCGTCGCCGCCAGCATCGCGGCCGGCGCAACGGATTTCTTGGTGCTCGGCGAGCAACTTGAAGCCCGCACCGCGACGCTCGTAGGCAAACTGAGCTCCCTGTTCGCGGCGATAGACACCAATCGCCGGCTCGATCAACAAAATGAGCTGCTACGTAGAAAGCTTCAGGCGCGCTTCCGCATTGTTGGCGAGTCGCCGGAAATCGCCGCGCTCGTGGGCAAGATTGACCGCGTCGCCAAGATTCCCCGTCCCGTTCTGATCACTGGGGAACGCGGCACTGGAAAGGAGCTCGTCGCGCGCGCGATCCACACCGCGGCGCTGAACGGTGCGGACACCGGCAACATGGTGACGGTGAACTGCGCGGCATTTTCCGACACGTTGCTCGAAAACGAGCTATTCGGGCACGAAAAAGGCGCCTTCACCGGGGCCGAAGCGGCTGCCGCGGGAAAGTTCGAGCTTGCTGACGGCGGTACGCTCTTTCTGGACGAGATCGCCCACATGTCCCTGGCGTTTCAGCAGCAGATCCTGCGCGTCGTCGAATATGGCACATTCAGCCGAGTCGGAGGCTCCCGCGAGCTGTGCACGCGCGCCCGGATTATCTCCGCCACGAATGCGGACTTGAAGGTGAGGATTCGCGAGGGCAAGTTTCTGCCGGATCTCCTTGATCGCCTGGCGTTCGAGGTCATCGAAGTTCCCCCGCTTCGCCAGCGCAGCGGCGATATCGGCGTGCTTGCGCATCACTTTCTCGATGCCTTTGCCCGGGACATTCCAGCGTTCAGCGGCAAGCGACTGTCCGCCAGCGCGCTGCAGACTCTCGAGCGATACAGCTTTCCAGGCAATGTGCGCGAGCTAAAGAACCTGATCGAGCGCGCTGCGTTTCGCGACACGACGCAAGAGATCACGCCTCAAGATCTGGGTCTTTTGGCGGAGGAAGAGGACGCCGGCGGCGGTGCCGGTTCCTTCCAGGATCGGCTCGATACGCATGCCAGGAGAATGCTGAGAGAAGCGCTCGGGGCGTCCGGTGACAACCAGGCGGCGGCAGCGCGGCGACTCGGCCTTTCTTATCACCAGTTTCGCTACTATCATGCCAAGCTGCTCGGGCCGTCATCGCCGCGCGACACCGGCGGCGGCTAGACCTGCACCACGGAAATGCCGAGGGGAACATTGAAGACTAGCCCGTATCGCCTGGTTGCATTTGACGTCGATGGGACCATCGTGAAGAGCCACACGGGAGAGGTCGTCTGGCAACTGCTGAATCGCCGCTACGGGGTGCCGGAAGAGCTCGCCCAGGAGCGGTTCGAGTCGGTGCTCGCGGGAAATCTGAGCTACGCAGAGTGGGTCAGCCTCGACATTCAGTCCTGGATCGCCGCCGGCGCGAGACGGCCGGAGATCGCCCGCGTCATTCGCGACAACCTCTTTCTCGTTCCCGGCACCCTGGAAGCGCTGGGCGAGCTGCGCACGGCGGGTTGTGCGCTTGCGGTCATCAGCGGCACACTCGACATCACCCTGGACCTGTTGCTTCCGGAGCACCCATTCAGCCACGTTTACACCAACTGCATTTCGTTTGATGCGGAGGGCCGGATCTGCGGCTGGCAGGCTACCGAGTACGACATGGAGGGAAAGACGCGCGCTCTCCACGCCGTCGCCGCCCGATGCGGCGTCTCGCTCGCGCAGACAGTCTTTGTAGGCGACAACATCAACGACGTACACGCCATGCGAGAGGCCGGCCTCGCGGTGGCTTTCGAACCCAAGCACGATGCCGTGGTCAAAGCCGCGGGGAAAGTCGTTCGTGGGGATCTCCGCGACGTTGCGAACGCCGTGCTAACACCTCGGCGCAGCGGTGTTTCTCCGTAGCGCGTCTGTTGTCATGATCGAGCACAAGGAGGTTACGATGAACAAGATCTCGAAAGAGATCCCCTCGATTCTTCTTTTGGCGCTTATCATCTCTGTGCTTTCTTGCAGCGGCGAGGGCTCGGAAGCTACGCGAGCCGATTCCGCGTTCGACACCATAAATAGCTCGATATTCCAGGCGCGATGCGCCCTTTCTGGGTGCCATGGGCAAAATCCGTCCGCCGGGTTGAGCCTTGCCTCGGGGAACGCATACGACAATCTCGTCAACCAAAGGAGCTCGCAAGTCCCCGCGTTGTTCCGGGTTGCACCGGGAGATGCGGCCTCTAGCTATCTGATTCACAAGCTGCGCGGCACGGCCGGATCCGTCGGTGGAGAGGCAAGCCAGATGCCGCTTGACGGGACTCCGCTGTCCGAGGCGGATATTGCCGCCATCGAAGCGTGGATCGACAACGGCGCCGAACGCTAGGATCGGAGGAAACAAACATGAGCAGCATGCGTCTTGTACACCTCTCCGCCGGTGCCGTCGTCGTGGTTTTCCTGGCTCTCGCTGCATCTCCCGCGCAGCCCTATCCTCTCTTCGCCGCCAAGCACGGCGCGGACTGCGTAGCATGTCACGATGAGGCCCCACTGAAACTGGAGGGGCAGGTTGCCTGGTCCAAACGAAAATGCTCTCTTCACTGTAACTCGTGCCATCTCAACCAGAGCGGCGGGGGATTGCGCAACAGCGCCGCCCGCTACTACGCCACCGCGCGCGGTAGCTCCTTCGTGCTACCCATCTTCACGAGGCTGGAGCCAAGGAGGCAAGCGCTCGGCAAATACTTTCAGTTTGGCCTCGACCTGCGCACGGCGTATGTGAAACAGCAGGGGCGCTCATACCGATTCTTCCCCATGCAGGCCGATCTCTACCTGGCGGTCATGCCCATTCGACACCTCACGATCTACTACCAGGATGGCAGGACTCCGGTCGACATTCCCTCGCGAAAGGAGCTCTTTGTTCAACTCGATGAGCTCCCCTACATGAGCCATGTCAAGGTGGGGCGCTTTCTGCCTCCTTTTGGGCTGCGATATCAGGACCACACAGCCTTCGTCAGAGGCTGGAAAGGCGATGGCCAGGGGCTTGGCGCATGGGACTACGTGGAAGGGGTAGAGATTGGAACAAACCCCGTCATTCCGTTCCTAGACGCGGCCTACTTCACGGACATGGGCAACGAAGCTTTCGGTCGAAACCCGAAGGGATACAGCATCAACCTGGGGAGCAAGCTGCTCCATCGACGGCTGGAGCTGTCCTATGGCGCCGGGGTGTCGTTACTGGCGGTCGACGCCGACGACAAGGACACCCGCATGTGGGGTGTCCATGGAGCCCTGGGCATCTGGCGGCTAGCGGGCCTTGTGGAATGGAACAAGAAAACGGTGTCGGATGATCTTTCGGGCCTCGATTTCGATTCGAAGGCGCTCTTTGGCCTCATCAACGTACAGGTGCATAGCGGCGTCGACTTCTTTGTGCAGTATGACTTCTGGGACCCTGACGTTATTGTCAAGGACGATCACCGGCACCGCTATTCCGTGGGAACATCGCTGCACCTGCTGGAGAGCTTCGAGTGGGAGGTGCGATACCGATTCGACCGCGAAGGGCCGGGTCGGGAGGTGGACAACGATACGTTCCTTTTTCAGACGCACTTCTGGCTCTAGACGGCGCACCGGCGAGACGCAGGAACTGGCGGCGCAAGCTGGTGTGGCACGCCGGATCGAATCAGACTGACGACCCCTGCCGCCAATCGAGGACTTGCCAGCCGTTTCTTCTGGCCGCGAGCCGGAGCCTGGGGTCGGGATGCACGACCCGCGGATTGGCAACCCGCTGCAGCAACGGGAGATCGGTCGAGCTATCCGTGTAGAAGTAGCTGGCGTCGAGGTCGAACCTCTGCTCCGCCGCAAGCTCTTTGGCGTAGTGCACTTTCCCCTCCCCGAAACATGGAGGGGAAACGAACTCGCCGGTCAAGCATCCGTCGCTTACCGAGTAAGTGGTCGCCCGATAGGCATCCAGTCCAAAGAGCGCCACCGCACATTCCGCCAAGTAGGGGGAGCTGGAGGTGATGAGCGCAAGAACATGCCCTTGAGCGCGGTGCCAGGCGATCACCGGAAAGGCACCGGGCGCCGCGCACGGCACGACGTCTGCCGCAAACCACGCTTGTGTCCATTCACGAATCGTTTCCTCGCGGATTCCCTTGATGGTCGCAAGCGCTTCGGCGAGGGCCTTTTCGTAGTTGATCGCACCCAGCTTGTAGGCCGCCAGGTAAAAGCCCGCCTTGAGCATGTACGATATCCCGGCGCGACCCTGGGATCGCTCACGCCGGGCCCACAGCTTGGCGCTATTGACCGTAAGGAGCGTTCCGTCCAAGTCGAAGAGTGCCGCAGGTCTCACGGTATTTCCCATCTAAGTGTGTGGCCGGGCAGGCAGTATTTCATTCGCGTCGGGCGGCGCCCAGGCGACACGGCTCGTGTGCACGGAGGGCAAGAGCATACGGCGCCAGTGGACGAGAGTCAAACGCGTGCGGGCGCCAAACCGAGTTAGTGGGCCGGGGAAGCTGCACCGGAATCCGCCCCAGGCGCGCTCAAGACATACGACAGAAATTGCTGGAGATTCAGGACGTCCCCCAGGAACGCGTGGTCCATGTCAAGGAACTGCGAGAGGTTGGAGGGAGCGTCCGGGCATGGCGAAATCGCCGGCCATGGCGGCGGTGCCGCCGTGTAGGTCCCGTCGGCGGCGCGCATGTGCGCGCGGTCGGAGGCGAAGGCCGCGCGGAACGTCGTCGCGTCGACGATGCGGAATCGCGGCAAGAAGCGCGGCGGCAGCCAAGCTGCGGCACCAAAGGTCAGGGCGGTGTAGCCATGCGCATCTACGGGAAACGGCAAGACGGAATCCGGATCCCAAACCTCCCACTTTCCCGCATCCCACGCCAGCAAGAACACGTGATAGTCCCACCACACCGGGAGATCCGGCGCTTCCGCGAGCCGCTGGCGCCACAGGGGGCACGAATGGAGGTCGTTGGTCACCAGGCACACCCGCGTGCAGCACTCGGCGAAGGACTCGTCGGCGCTCAGGTGCCAGATGTTCTCCTCGCAGTAATACGGCTGATAGCGAAGAGGAGCCCGCAAACGCGAGCTTGTGCGCTCAGCACCGCTGCTCAGGTATCTGCCTCACAGCGTCCACGCGTATCCGATCTTGGTGAAAAACGTTCGTTCCGTTTGTTTTAGATCGATTTCATCGATCCCGAGATAGCCGTCCGAATACCCAACCAGGATTAGCGTCTGCGGATTGATCTTGTACGAGAGCAAGACTTGAGTCGCAAGAGTTCTTGTCCGTTCGTCTGTGGGGTCAATGTATAGGCTCGCGTTGCGATCCACGCTCTGATATTGAAGTACTACACGAGCGAAGCTACGGAGGCTAAAATGACAGTACATTTTTGCTTGTGTCAGATTTGCTTCCAGAAGACGCCCTTGTGATACGGTTATGATCTCCCAGTAGTGCGCGAACACGCCATGTAGGCGCTTGCCGAGCTGCACCTCGACGGAGGGTTCCGCATACCACAGACGCGCGGCGCGACCGTTCGCGTAATCAATGGTATCGCCTCCAAGGAGGTACAGATATGAAAAGAACGATCCACCGGGGCGCGCTGCCAGCCACACACTGTGACGGAACAGCCGATAGGTGCTGCCTCCGAAATAATCCCGGTTAGGTGAAAAGTTATAACTGACCTCGAGCTGCAACGGACCCAGATACGTCGCACCCAGATCTGCATTGATGTCACGCGCTTCTCCACCGATGTTATCGGTGACCCGTGCATCTGCTGAGAACTGAACCTGGCTGAACCAGCCTCCCGGTTGACCCCAGATCGTGCGCGAGACCCCGGCGCGAGCGAGGCGGAAGCCGGTCTGCGGAATGAACCCCGAATCCGCTCGAAAGTCGTCGCTGTAGGCCGCGAACCGCCCCCACCATGACCAGACCCGACCGGCGTGATCGTAGCTGAGCCGGCCTGCCGCGCCGTCAAACCGATCGGCCGGCTGGCCCTGGGCCGCGGCGACTATCGCGGCGTACCGCGTTCGGGAAAAGAAGAGATTCGCGCGCACGGTATCCGACTCGGCAGGCCGCAAGAGGGCGTCAAAGCCCGCCGCGTGATTGTAGTAATCCTCGCCCTCGCGGCCCGCATAGAGAAATCCGGCGCTCGAGGTCTTCCCCACGTCGCCGCGATAGCGCAGCACCGCGCTATTGACAGGCGCGTCGACGGACACGAGACCCGACCCGAAATAGTCCGGAAGCACCAGATTGTTGATGCGGTCGCGAGCGAAGATCACCCCAAATGCGCTGCGACCGGACTTACCCGTAAGCTTGACACCCGCCTCCGGGTCCGCAACCGTGCGCGTGAACACGGCGGTAATTAGTGTTTCGAACAGGTCAGCCCCCTCCAGAAAGAAAGGCCGCTTCTCGGGAAAATAGAGCGCAAAGCGCTCATTGACGGCAAGTTGGGCGGCATCGGCCTCGACGTGTGAGAAGTCGGGATTCAGTGCAATGTTTCCGGTCACATTGGGCGTGATGCTCCACCTGCCCGTCAGGCCGGGCTCGACTTCGGCCCTACCTTGCTCCATGGAACCCTGCGGCCATTCGTTTCGTTCGTCGGTGCGCTTGGCGGTCAGCGTGGGATCAACCTCGATATTGCGCCCCGGGCTCAAGTCCGCAAAACCCGTCACGGACTCGAACTGGCACACGAAGCAGTCGAGACTCCGATCGTACAGGGTCGACCGCAACCGGTGCCGAACGTCGCGCGGATAGTCGCGCATCGCCAGGAAGCCCCAAGTTTGCGCGCGCGGTTCGATCGGAAAGCGAAGCTGGCTGAACGGCACGGCGATCTCGACCTCGTAGCCCGTGTTCGTGATCCGCGCGGCGGCATCCCAGATGATGTCCCAGGACCAATCCTCGCTGCCGGTGATGTCGCTGTTGACCGCCTCCATCTGCACGCCAACGGCGTTCACGCGGAATTGGAAGGCGCGGCGGCGATCGTTGAACGGATCGACTACAAAACCCACCGTGTCGTCCTGAAACGGCGTGTCCCGATCAGCGTAGTAGGAACGGATCGTGGCAGGGGCGGGGTCAGCGGCGCGAAATCCGACGTAGAAGTTCTTGCTATCAAATGTCAAGAGGCAGTACGTTGAGACCAGCGCCGGCACGTTGTCGCCGGGAAACCACTCCCAGTCAAGCGAAACGCGCGCCGCGTCCCGCCAAGCCGCCTCGTCGAGGACCCCGTCGACCGCGACGTTTGAGGTGGCAAGGGTGACCTTGTGCTGCCGGCGCTCAACTGCCGGGAGCGAGCCCGCGTCGGCGTCGCCCGGCCACCAGGCCGCCAATGCTGCCGCCATCGCGGCGGCGGCCGCAGTGCATTGAGCGACCCGGCGGCAAGCCGTGGTAGCGCGCCTTCTCCATCTGCCGTACTTCAAGCAAAACCTCAATTATCGAGAATCCCCATCAGCGTGAATGTCCCCATTTCTATCGGCCTTCGCGATCCCGCGCAAGGGCATTCAGGACTGGCCGGGCAATTGCTGGCGTGCGCGATAGCGGATATGATGGTCGTGGAGGAACCCCCCATGCCGATCGCTGACAGCCCTCCTAGTTGCCCACCGCGCCAGCCGGTCGCCGTCCTGGTCGGTGCCGCGGTGGCCGGTGCGCCGCCTACGGAGAAAGCCGCCGCGCCGCTACCTTCGACACTGCCGCGCGGCGACGAGAGGATAAGGCGAATTCAGGCGCTCCAGGCCGGTCACACACACCGCGCAGCCGAAACAGAAATCCTGCAGATTCTGGAGGAGAGCTCCGCTGAAGTGCTCAACTACGTCCTCGCCGCCCTGAATCTGGGCGCGCTGTTTGCCGATGTCGACGACCGCGCTTTCGGCCCGGACAACCGCGTAGCGCTCGTCGACCTGCTCGCCCGCAGACGACTTGCCGATCTTTCCACCGCAAGCCGCGCCCTTCTGGTAACAGCGCTGCAGCGGGCGCGGACGGATCGCCAGCGGGAACAGGCCGTGCGCGACGTGTTCCTGGGCACGCGAGGGGCCGAGCTCACGGAGCTGAAAAACCGCATTGATGGCGGCGACGACTATCACGATCTGACGCAGCTTCTGTTTCACGATCTCGACGACCTCACATTGCGCCAGGAGATCCTCGACCACATCCGCTCCGAGGCGCCGGCCTCGAAGAATGTAGATCTGAAGGTGCTCAGTGATATCGACGACACGCTCTACGCCAACTGGAAGGATGAGCGCTATCCGAAAGGCACTGTTTACCCGGGGGTCCGCCAGTTTTACGAGGAGCTCGACTGCGGTCCGGCAGCGAGCGGCGGCCGGCAGGGCGACCTCGCTTTTGTAACCGCGCGGCCCGGCGAGCGCTTTGGGGTCGTCGAAAACGCCACCCAGAACGCGCTTCGAGAGCGCGGCATTGTCGGCGCCACAGTTCTTGCCGGGGACGTCACCCATCTCACCACCGACAGCGCGATTGCGGCCGGGAAATTCGAGAGCTTCCGTGCGCTCAGGGCACTATACCCGGAGTATGCCTTCGTTTTCGTCGGAGACAGTGGCCAGGGCGACGTCGCCTTTGGGCAGCGAATGTTGCAAGACTCCCCGCCAGGCAAGGTGCGGATGGTATTCATTCACGACGTCGTCAACACGCCGGACGCGGACCGCGAGCACTTTCGAAGCGAGGGGATATGGTTTTTCGATACCTATGTCGGGGCCGCAGCCGACGCGCTCGCTCGCAGCCTCATCAGCAAGAACGGAGCGCTACGGATTGCCCAGTCAGCGGTGCAGGAGTTTCATGGGCTCGCCTTCACCTCGGACGCGCAGCGCCAGGCGCGATGGCGAGACCTGCAGCGCGACCTGGCGCGCCTGGACAAGCACCTGGGCAGGTAGCCCGGCGGCCCGGACGGCGCCTGAGCCTACCCGTACCGGCCCTCAATGTAGTCGGAGGTCTGCGGGTTCCTGGGCGTGACGAACATCTCGACAGTCGGCGCATGCTCGATCACTCTCCCCATGAGCATGAACACACACTCCTCACTGGCCCTGCGCGCTTGCGCCATGTTGTGCGTGACCAGGAGAATGTTGAAATCCCCGCGCAGCTCCCAAATCAGCTCCTCGACAGCTTCCGTGCCTTGCGGATCAAGCGCCGAGCAAGGCTCGTCCATCAAAAGTATAGCCGGTTTGACCGGCAGTAGGCGGGCAATGCACAACTTCTGCTGCTCTTCCAACGACAGACTGGTGGCTTTGCGCCCGAGGCAGTCCTTGACACCGTCCCACAGCAGCACTTTGCGCAATGAGCCTTCCAGGATTTCTTCCTGCTCGCTCTTGTTACGGCTGTTTGCCGGGTTCTGCAGGCGATACCCGAACATCACATTGTCGCGAATGGAGATCGGCAACGGATTGGGCCGCTGGAACACCATTCCTACCTTCTGTCGGAGTCTGGCGAGCTCGACTCGCTCGCCATGAATGTCGTGACCGAGGACCTCAATGGTTCCCGTCGTGCGCACATCGCCGCTGCGCTCGTTGATCCGGTTGACACTGCGGAGCAGAGTAGACTTTCCGCACCCTGACGGGCCGATAAGCGAGGTAATGATGCCGGCGGTGATCTCGAGGTCAACCTCGAAGAGCGCCTGAAAACTGCCGTACCAAAAGTTTAGCTTGCGGGTACGGATCGCTGCCGCCGGCGGCGTTTGCTCGGTTGCTTCGCTTGGGGGTGTCATCGCTTCGCGCCTCATGTTTGTCAATCGGTCCGGCCCACGGCCTTCCTGCGGCCGGGCGAGCCTATCCAAAGCGCCCGGTGATGTAATCATGCGTCCGCTGATCCTGGACGTCTCCAGCGAAGAGCGCTTCCGTGTCGCCGACCTCGATGCACCGTCCGGACAGGAAAAACGCGGTCCGCTCCGCCAGCCGCCGGGCTTGCTGAACGAGATTGGTGACGAGGATGATCGTCATCTCGTTGCGCAGCTCCTTGAGCACATCCTCGATGCGCATCGTCGTGACCGGATCGACGGCGATCGAGAATTCATCCAGCAGGAGGAGGTCGGGATCTTGCGAGAGCGATCTGGCGATGGTGAGTCGCTGCTGCTGTCCCCCGGAAAGGAGACTACCGAGGGAATGCAAACGGTCTTTGACCTCGTCCCACAGCGCAGCCCGCCGCAAGCAACGTTCCACGATGGCGTCGAGCTCCTGCCGCTTGCGCACCCCGGCCAGTTTTGGAGCGAGCGCCACGTTGTCGTAGATGGAGAGCGGCAGGCCAACAGGCAAGGGAAAGACGACACCGATGCGCCGGCGCAGCGCGTAGACATTGCGCCACCGGCGCACGTCGCGGCCGGCAAACAAAACCTCACCGGTCACACGCATGGAGCGATTGAACATGTTCATGCGGTTGAGCGATTTCAGAAAGGACGTCTTGCCGCTGTTCGCGGGTCCAATAATTCCGAATATCTCGTTCTCCCTGACCGTGAGGTTGACGCCCGACAGTGCGACATGCTCCCCATAGGAGACGCCGAGGTCTTTCACCTCGAGCACGATACGGGTGGCCGGGCGGCCTGTCTCCGCGATGGCGGGCGCCGGCGTTGTGTTCCCCTGGTCGCTCCCCGGCGTCACCACTTCTTTCGCCTCCTGAGGTGGGTCCGAAATCCAATTGCCAGGGCATTGAAGGCGAGGACGACCCCGACCAAGGTGAGCGCCACACCGTAGGGGAGAGCTTCCGGCACACCAGGAACCTGGGTAGTAACCACGAATAGGTGCAGGGACAGCGCCATGGTCTGATCGAATACGCTTTCCGGCAGGACCGGTATGAAGAACGCCGCGCCCGTAAACATGATCGGGGCGGTCTCTCCCGCCGCCCGCGAAACCGCCAGGATGATGCCCGTGAGAATCCCGGTGAGCGAATTGGGCAACACCACCATGCGGATGGTCTGCCAACGCGTCGCGCCCATGGTCCAACACGCCTCGCGAAACGCCTTTGGCACCGCCTGAAGGGACTCGACCGTGGCTACGATCAGTATGGGTAGGTTCATGATCGCCAGCGTGAGGCCGGCGGCTAGAATGCTCGTGCCGAGATCAAGAAAGAGCACGAAGGCTCCCAGACCGAAAAGCGCGTGGATGATGGACGGTACCCCTGCGAGGTTAACGATCGCCAAGTTTATGACCCGGGTGAACCGGCTTTCCGCAGCGTACTCGCTCAGGTAAATCGCCGCGGCCACGCCAAGCGGAACCGCGGCCAGTAGCGAGACCGTGACGAGCAACACGGTGCCGAGCAGCGCCGGGAAAATGCCGCCCGCGGTCATGCCTTCGCGGGGTTCAGTAAACAAGAATTCAAGCGAGAGAATCGGCCCACCTTTGGCAATCAAGGTGCCGAGGATGGCGACTACCGGAAAAACCAGAATGACGGTTGTCAGCAAGAACAAGGATCTGAACCACCGTTCGCGGCGCCGGTTGCGCAGATTGAGCGCGGTTGGCGAAAACATGGATCGGGCTACTCCTTCCTGCGCGTGCCGCGAATCACGAGGTCGGCAGTGAGATTGATCGCAAAGGTGATCAGGAAGAGCACGATGCCAATGGTAAACAGGGCGCGGTAGTGATCGGAGCCGACTGCGGTTTCGCCGAGCTCGGCCGCGATCGTCGCGGTCAGCGCGCGAACCGAATCGAATACCGATGTTGGCAAGTTGATCGAATGCCCACTGGCCATGAGCACCGCCATTGTTTCGCCGAACGCGCGGCCGATGCCGAGCAAGACGGCGGCAAGAAGACCGTTTTTCGCGGCAGGAATCACGACCTTGTAGGTAACCTGCCAGCGCGTTGCGCCCATTGCCTCCGCGGCCTCGCGATACGTCTCCGGAACGGCGCGAAAAGCGTCCTCCGCGATCGAGGTCATGATCGGCGCAGCCATGAGCCCCAGAATCACCCCGGAGTTGAGAACGTTCAATCCGACTGCGACGTCGAAAACGTTGATGATCAGAGGGTTGATGATGCTCAGACCAATGAAGCCCCAAACGACGGAGGGAATGGCCGCGAGGAACTCGACCAGGACTTTGAGAACTTCGCGCGTTCTTCCTGCGGTGAGCTCGCCAATGAACACGGCGGCGCAGATCGAGAATGGCACGGCGACCAGCATGGCGAGCCCTGTCACGCTTGCTGTCCCCGCGAAGAGCGCGAGAATGCCGTAGGTCGGATTCCATTCCGAAGTTGGGCGCCAGCGCGGAGAAAGGAAGAACTGCCGAAAGTCGAACGGTCCCGTAACGAATCCAAGCCCCTCCCGCGTAATGAACACAAATATCCCGACGACGAAGACGATGGCGGAGACGCCGCCGACGAACACGGCGACCTCAACGGCCTTGTCGACGTACCAGCCCAAATCACGGCGGTCCGGCTTGCGCTCCGCCCGCGGGGGAGCGTGGCGGCGACTCATGGGGAGCCGTCTCCTTCGCCGCGCAGGAGATCCATGAGATCCCGTATCCGCACCGAAATGCAGCGGTACAGATGCTCGTACGGCCGCCACTTGTCCGCTTCGCCGGGCAGCTCCGGCAGCGGTTCGAGATCCCACGCCAGAAACGCCGCGTGAAAGGGGATGGAGGAGACATGCTGTCGGACGGGCCCTTCCAGGCTGATGATGACGTCGGTAACCTCTTCGATGTCGTCGTTCAGCTCGATGCGCTTGGGCGCCGCATCGCCGAGATCATGGCCGTGGCGCTGCATGAACTGCGCGAGGCGGGGATCGATCGCCGCGGCGGGATGGCTTCCACCACTCGAAAATCTTGCGGTGTCGCCATACGTCTTCATCCCGATGAATTCCGCCATCTGACTCGCAAGTCTGTTTTCCGTATCAACAAAGAGCACCTGATAAATCTTCAGCGGCTTCGTCTCGCCCACGGTAGCGAACAGCGTCTCCTCACAAAGGTTCTTGGCGCGGTCGCTGACCCGCTCGAGCATTTGAAAAATGACGAACAAGTCGAGAAGGTCCTTGACGGTCTCCTTCCCCGTATCCGCCTGGCTCACGAGATCCGCGACCGCAACAGCGAGGCGCCGCCCCACCTGATCGGCCATTGCTTTGGTGCCGCGCGCCAGCTCTGCGTTTCCCTGATTGAAGGACTGCATCGCCTGCCGCAGCATTTGCAGCGCGTCCGCAGCCATCGCCTCCAGCTCGCGGCGGATAATACCCTGCGGAGGATGGCTCAGGTGCACAGCTTCGCGGGAGATCGTTACGCTATAGTCGCCGATGCGTTCGAGCTCCGTGGCCAGCCGGAGAATGGACGAAACCAGGCGCAAGTGCCCACCTGAGGGCAAATGTCTTGCGATGAACGCGTGGCAGTCCTGGGTAATCTCGCGCAGCATGCGGTTTGCCCGCTTGTCGCGAAGCGCCGTAACGTTGGCGAGGGCGTCGTCACCCTTGAGCAAGGCGTGCATCGCGCTGGCGAGATTCGCTTCGACGACCTCCGCCAGACGGGCCGCGGACTCCCGCAAGCGCGCGCTGTCCCTTTGCAATCTTTCTTCGTACAGTGGCATCGTCCTCCCTTTTTGGGCCGCCCGCCTGGGACAGGTAGGAGGCCGGTGGCGCGTCTACTTGCAGGTGACGTGGCGGATCGGGGCGTAGCCCCTTCTCGACAGAATGCACTGACCCTCGTCACTCAGGATCCAGTCGAGATACGCCTTGGTTGCTCCAACAGGCTCGCCATTTGTATACATGAAAAGCGGTCGCGCGATGGGATAGGAGCCGTCGAGCGCCGTTTCCACCCCGGGCCGCACGCAGGACTCTTCGCCTTTTTTGGCAATACACAGCATCTTGACGCGGTCCGTCGCATACGCCAAGCCACTGTAGCCTACCGCGCAAGGGGTTTTCTCCACGAGGTCCACCACGTCCTTCGATCCATGCATGTCGTGCGTACCGAGCTTGTAGTCGCGCCTCTCTCCCAGCACGGCCTCACGAAAGTATGCGTACGTCCCCGAATTGTTCTGCCGGCTCACCAGCACCATGGTCTGGTTCTTGCAACCGGGGACGTCTACGCCAAGTTGCTTCCAGCTTTCTATCGCGCCGTCCTCGCCGTATACTTCAGCCAGGTCCGTCAATGCCACTTTCTCCAGTGGGTTGTTCTTGTGCACAAAGACGGCCAGTGCATCGAAGCCCACGATGTGCTCTTTGGGTTTGATCCCCTTGCGAGTCGCCTCCTCCACTTCCTTGCGCGAAATGGTTCGACTTGAATTGGCGATGTCGACCGTACCGTTGATCAGCGCCGCCAGCCCCGTTCCGGAGCCGCCGCCACTAATCGCCACCACGACGCTGCCGTTCTTGGCGCGGTACGCCTCAGCCCATGATTGCGCGACGTTGACCAGCGTGTCCGATCCCTTGTTCTGAATCACGGTGGTGCCGGCATGTGCGGCGGTTCCGATGGCCAGTATCGCCAGACACGTGGTGAGCAGCTTCTGTTTCATCGCGATCTCCTATACGAGTGACAGTGGGCGAACCGCCTCTGGCTTCGAGCGCGCGTGCTTCGCGCCTCTCGTCGATTGATCCCAGGCTCCGATTCTACAGACATGAAGAGGTCCTCACACGGTCAGAGCTTCCGGCACGTTGAGCGCTCGCGCTCGAGGAGACGCAATGTCGCTTCCAGAACATCAGAAACCTGAATCCTCCGCATGCAACTATCCGTGGGGCGCTCGCAGGCACCGGGCACCTGCGCGCAGGGGCGGCACGGGAGATCAACACTGACCTCGCTTACTGAACCGTGCAGAGGCGCGGAGCGATAGGCGGTGCTTGGCCCGTACAGCGCCACCGCCGGCAGGCCGAGAGCAGTCGCGACGTGCAATGGGCCGGAATCCAGACCTACAAAGGCATTGCCCGCGGCAAGAGCAGCCATCAGGTCGACTACGGAGTCGGTAAGGTAGGTCGGCGGCGGCTGCCGGCACGTTGCGGCGATGCGCCGCACCGTTGCTTGATCGTCCGGCCCTCCGAGCAGCACCACGGATACCCCGGAGGAGCAAAAGTGATCGGCGAGCGCGGCAAATCGCTCAATCGGCCACTGTCGCAGGGTATTCGAGGCGCCGGGGTGGATCACGACGCGTGGCGCCGGTCCCCAGGACGCGGCCGCACGAATCAACGCCGCGCTTCCCGCGGGTGCCGCCAGAGGAGGTGGAGTCACGATCGCGTCCAAGCCGAGCAAGCCGAGCAAGCGAGCGACCTCGCGGCCGTAATTTTCCTCGCGACGTCGCCGCTCGCGAGTTCTCGTCGCGTAGAGCCAGGGTCGGCCCCACCCTGCACATCTGCGGCGACCGTAACCCAGGCAGATGTATCGTGACCGCGGAGTGCCGGTTACATCCAGCAAGATATCTGCGCCGAAGCGTCGCAGCTCCCCGATGAGGCCAGCTACGGCGGCAAACGCCGCCAGACCGCGCACTCGCCGATACAGGTATACGCTGTCCACGCACGGATCAAAGTGGAGAAGCTCACCGTAGGCCTCCTGAACGACGGCGGCAACCCGAATCATCGGATCGTGGGCCTTGAGGGAGGCAAACGCCACCCGAGTAGCGATGACGTCGCCGAGGCGTCCCAGTTGAACCACAATGACAGCGCGAATCCTCTTGTCCAACGCCAGTCCTCATTCACCCGGCGAGGAGGTGAGCAGAGCTCGTGAGGGGCGGGCGGCCGGGCTCATACAAGTTCTCTCAGGCTTCTGTACCCGAGTACCCATCGTCATGTTCTCAGCGAATACCCGCCAGCTCGTCCTTGGGTTCGCGGGCCATGAGCTGCCGAATGGCCTCGCTCAGAGGCCGGCCCTCATATAGGACATGGTAGATTTGTTCCGTGATCGGGGCGTCGATGCCGACCCTGCGCGCAAGCAGCCAGGCGGGTTTGGCCGTGTAGTAGCCTTCAGCAATCGCCTTTTGCGACGCCAGAAGCTCCTTGGCGTTTCCACCTCGACCAATCGCCCGTCCCAGTGAGTAGTTTCGGGAAAGAGGCGCGGTGCAGGTCAGCAACAAGTCGCCAACTCCCGACAGCCCCAGAAAGGTCACGGGATCGGCTCCAAGGGCGACACCAAAGCGCGTAAGCTCGGCGAGCCCCCGCGACAGCAAGGAAGCCCGCGCCGAAAGTCCCATTCCCAGCTCATCGGCAGTGCCGCAAGCGATGGCGATAACATTCTTGAGGGCGCCCGCGACCTCGACGCCAGTTGGATCTTCGCTCGTATACACGCGGAACCTCGACCTATGAAGAATGGCCTGCGCGGCGCGCGCCGCCCCACCAGGCCGGCTCGCCGCGGTAATGTCCATGGGCAGACCCAACGCAAGCTCCTTGGCGAAGGTCGGCCCGGACAGAAACACGTGCCGCGACGTCGGGCCGGCAAGCTCTTCCGCGGCGATTTCGCTCATGAGCTTCAGAGAGTCGTGCTCGATTCCCTTGGCGCAGAAGCCGATGACGGCCGTTTCCGGGAAAAGGTCGCGAAACCGCCGCAACGCAGACCGAACAAACTGCGCCGGAATAACGATCAACACAAGATCAGCGGCTGCCAATACGGCGGCACCATCGGCGGTGAAGAGGACCTGCGGGGGGAGGGGAAAGCCGGGCAGGTAGACGGTGTTTTGCCCGGCGGCGGCAATCGTGGCAGGGAGCTCCTCCTCAAAACACCAGACGCGAACCTCGTGGCCTTCGCGATGACAGAACAACGCGAGGGCCGTGCCAAAGGCACCCGCTCCCAGGATCGCTACCCGAGACATCCAAGCTCTCCTTGCTCCGCTCCGCGCTCAGATTCGGCCCTCGCCGACGCTACCTGCGGCGCGCGGCAACAGGGCACTCCGAATGCCCGCTCTGTTCATGTAGCCCTTGGCGTCTATTACCATCATGATCTGCTCGGCGATGATCTTGTGCCCGCGCACCGTGGGATGGCAGTGGTCGATGAAGAGTGTCTCGCCGCCGCTAGCGCGAAACACGGACGGAAGATCGACGATGCTAACGAGCTTCGATTGCTTTATCTTATCCACTTCGGCCAAGTATGATCGTTTGATACGAAGCGAAAAATAATCGGCCTGCAGTGCCTCGTCAAGCATACGCCATCCGTCACTTTCCGGTCTGTAGACGAGCCCCTGCCGATCGTTCTCGATTTTTAGGTGATTGATCCCGATGTTGTACAGAAACGGTGAGCTCGCCGCCAGTACGCCATCATCCCGCATCTCCCTGTGCTGTGAGACGAACTGTGCGTAGGCGCGGCGCAGCCACCGGTCGGCCTCGACATTATTCGACGCTTCCCAGTAGGAGACACCAAGATCATTGAGCAGCACGGGATCCTCTGGGTGAAGGTCTAGCTCTTTCGTATAATGTGCAATTGCGTCTTGAGGAGATAGATTATCCTCGTGCATGAAGCGGTATACCCACTTGGTATAGTAGCCCCACTGCTTACCGTACAGGCTGATGAGCCGCCGGGTATCGACGCAATACTTGATGTTTCTGCCGAGAATGGCGAGCATCCTCGCCGGAAACACCGGCTCCCCTACCTGTCCCGCGATGTGTTGATGCGCCTTGAACTGGATGCCAGCCGGCCACAGCAATGGCACCGGAGGCTTGAGAATGATGATCGGTACGCCGCGATGCTCCGCCTGCGCCGCGATGTCGGCGAGGTTTTCGCCGTATTGCGCGGCCGTGACTCGCGCGACCAGGCGGTCCGTTGCCGCATCGCGCCCGGATCTCTGTCCCCGCAACAGGTTGCTGAGCTGGCGGTACAGAGCGAGATTGTCCAGCGCGGACCGCAGCTTTTGGAGCCGCTGGGCGCCGATGAGCTCTCGGTCAGTGACGGCGCCCGAAATCGACGCATCGTTGTTTCCACAATAGACCAGGATCAAATCGGGCTCGAAGCCCCAGCCCTTGGAAGCAAGCAGCGCGCGCACTTGTTCGCTGCTGTACCCGGAGACGGCCGCATTGACCAGCTCGACACGAGCAAGGGAGCCGAGCTCGCGCGCCGATAGCAGGCTCGCGAGTACTTCTCCGAAGCCTTCTTCGCGCTTTGCCAGGCCGATGCCGACCGGTGACGAATCACCGAGCAGCAAGATGCGAAAGGTCTTCGGCTCCTTCGGCGTACTGGGCAAGGGACCCAAGAGGTGGGCGGCATTGGTGCGAATGAGCGGGTCGTCGAGATTCGCTCGGAACCGCCACAGAAGCTCGGCATCACTTTCTTGGTACCCGCCGAAGGCGCTGAAGAGCGCTGCCTGCCAGCCCGCGTCTCGCTTTGCCACATCGCCGGGTCGATTGAAGGATCCCTCAACCAGCCTTGCGCCTCCCTCCATCATCCCAAGGAGCAGCGTACAGGTCAGTGCTGAGAAGAGAACGTTCTTTTTCATTCGTGTGAACCTGCTGAAATACCTGCCACGGCTTTGCCGGCAGGGGCAGTGGCCGGCAATCTGGCCAAGTCGAGCACTCTAGTGTAACCAGTGGGGGGGTGCAACCGCCTGCGGGCTACGGGAAATCGCGCTGGCTGCGGCGAGCACAACCGCATCCCCGATGAGCGCGTCCCGCCGCGAATCCAGCAGGCGAATCGCGCTTGGGGGCACCGGAAAGTTAGGTGCTCTCCGCTTCCTCGGCAGCGACGACGCGATTGCGCGAGAGCTTCTTGGCGCGCTGCATGGCTCTATCAGCCGCCGCCAGCAATGCGTCTACGGTCTGTGCGTGGTCCGGATAGGTGGCCACGCCAATCGATGCCGTGATGCGCAAGTCCAGGTCCTGGGCGCGCAGAAAGTGTGCGCCGGCGATGTGCTTGCGGACGCGCTCTGCACGCTCCAGCGCTTCCCTGACACCAGTGTGAGGCAGCACCGCGACGAACTCGTCTCCTCCATATCGACCCGGGTAGTCGATTTCCGTCAACGCCTCCTTGAGCACATGTCCAACTTCACGCAGCATCCCGCGGCCAATCAGGTGCCCGTGCTTGTCATTAACGCTCTTGAAGTTATCGAGGTCCGCGAAGATTACCGACAGGGCCGTGCCGGATCGCCCAGACCGAGATATTTCCGCATCCAGCGACCGGAGTATGTGGCGGGCGTTGTACAGATCGGTGAGCGGGTCGCGCGCCGCCAGCGCCTCGGCACGCGATCGCGAAGCGTCATTGTCCATGATGATAGCCAGGCGATCGGAGACAGCGCGAGCAGCCGCGAGATGCGACTCTCCGAAAGCTGCCGCTCCAGCTCGGCAATTAACCGCCTCAAACACGCCGACGGTTCGATCCCCTGACAAGATGGGCACGCACAAAACGGATCGCGTCCGGTAGCGAGCGAAGCGGTCAATCTGGGGGAAAAAGCGAGGGTCCTTTCGTACGTCCGGCACCAGCAGGGGGACACCTTGCATGGCTACCCAGCCGACGATTCCCTGCCCGGGAGACAGCTTCACACCCTCCAACGTGTGGGCGATCGGTCCCGAGACGATGCCAAAGGTCAGCTCGCGCGATTCCGTGTCCACGAAGAAGACAGAAGAGGCTTCCGATTCCAGCAAGTTGTTCGCCAAATCCACCACCTGCCGCATGGCAGCGCGCGGCTCCAGATCGGAGAGGACGATTTCCTCCAGACGTCGATAGAGCCCGCGATGTGCCTCATTCGCCGCCAGTTGTCGCACGAGGACGTGGCGCTGGTAAAGGAGCTCCGCGCGCTGCCTGGCTCGGGCAAAATCGACTTGTAGCCGCTCATCCGGCGCGTCCTGTCGAAGAACGCAGAAACAATGAGTTGTTTCGGACGGCTGCTGAGGGCTTTCTTGTCCCCACTGCAGGACAACCCAGCAGCCTGGCGCTCCTGTTTCAGCTTCGCTTGGCCCACTGTCCTGGCGCGCGAGCAATGCCCGGTGCTCGGCTGCGGCAGAGGCACTAACAAGAAAGAGGGGAACCTGCGGTGGACATTCTTCGCTTGGCGTGTCGGCCGAGAACGGAAAAACCTCCTCGCTCCGCGCTCCCGGACGAATCAGACGGAGGCCGGCCCAGGCGGCGAGTCTTCCGAGGCGCTGCCACTCTCCGTCCTCGAAGGTCCCTACAGCGGTGATTTCCATGCCCGATACGGATTTCCGTGCGCTTTGTTCCGTCTTCCCGCGGCGTTGGGCGTCCCCCACCGCGCCGGCGAATAAGAGCATCATACTTGCCTGACCAGCCAGATGACAAGCGACCATGACCGGCGCGAATCGCCAGTCTAGACGCCCGCAAGGCCACTCCCCTTTTTTCGGTCGAACACGGGGCGCGGAGGCCACGCAACCCGGGCGCGCCAGGCGTCCGTCAGAAGATCGCGCGCACCTCACAGAGGGCTCGCCATGCGGAGAGGTCCGGGTCGCCACCAGCATCAGCTACGGCAGCACGGTCCCCTTGTACGTCGAGAAGCTCGATCCCCAGGCGGACATGTTGGCGAAACCGCCACATCGCGGCCACCGTCCAGGCGTAACCGTTTTCGCCGTTCGGCTCTGCGTAGCTCTGGTCGCGGTCCTCGAGCCCGAATCGGTCATGGCGCACCGAAACCCGCCACTTGCCGCGCCGCCACGATGCCAGTAGGTAACTCGTCCAAAAGCGTGATTCTACCTTCGCCCGCGCGTAGCGGCCCATGGCGGTGCGCCCGGATGCGGCCTCCGCCATCATGGTCCAGCCTCTTCCCCACCACGCCTGGGCCGCCACGTGCGTAAAGGTCGTTTCCCAGGAATACTGGCCATCGTACCAGCCGCGATCGCCGCCGTTGTCCACGTAGGTCGCCTGCGCCAGCGCATGTCCCGGACTTTCAAGGCGCCATCGAATCGCGCCGCCGGCGTGATCGTCGAGCTCATCCAGAGGTCCCGAGTACTCCTCCTGGCGGCCGTAGAACGGGCCTCCCGGCTGGAGAGAACGGATTGGCGGCACTGGCAGCGTTTCACCGATGCCGCTCGACCGATCCGAAAAAGACCATCCGCGCCAGGCCAGCAATGTCCCCGAGGTGTCGGCACCGATAAACGCGGTTACCCCGAGCTGGCTCTCGAAGGTCTGCCCCAATGGAACCATCAGCGACACATCCAGACCCGTGGGGCGGAATTCCTCGGCGATCCACGAGTTCCATGCGGAAAAAGTGAGCGTGTATGGGGATGCCCACAGTGGGTCCGAGTTCTCGCGTGATGTGGGCAGATACATCGTTCCCAGCCGAATACGGCCCCACAGACGCGGGCCAAGCGACGGTGCGGTCTCAACGTAGGCCTCGGGAACGGCAAGGGGATCGCCTTCACTGTCGGGCTCGTAACGCGCCACGACATGCAAGTACGCGCCAAAGAGGTCGGAGGGGCGCCAGGCGAATGCCGCCTGGCTGTGTGCCTCGGCGACTGCTCGCGCGGCTCCGGCGCCGTTGCCGCTCGTGGTCAAGCGACCAAAGCCGTCGCTCAACCATGATCTCTGGCCCCATGTGATGCCGGCGCGTAGCGAGGCAAAGCCCTTCAGCTCAAAGGGGCCGTCGCTTTCCTGTTCCGCGCGCAGCGGCGCTGCGGACGCAACATAAGCCAGCGAGAGGAGGGCAAGAAGGCGCACCATGAGCTGGCGAACGGTCATGGATCTCTCCGGAAGGAATCGCTTGCGAGCACAGCGGTCCATTCGTGGCTCCTGCCGCGTGCCGGCGACAGGAGCGCTGTGCGGGTCGCCTCGACGAGGCCCTCTAACGTATCGCAGCAGATAACTGCATCGCAATATCGGGCATAAGCCGCCATCATGGAGTCGCCCATGTTCCACCGGTCAACCCGCTCGGGGTTCAGCCAAAGCAAGCACCGCGCCGTTGTGGCAATCTGTGCCAACAGATCGGGACGGGGAGGCAGGCGATTTGCCCGCGCGTCACCGAGGAAAAGGACCACAGTATCGCGATTGACGAGCTGCCTGTTAGCCCCTTCCCAGAAACACTTCAGGGCGCGGCCATAATCGGAACGTGCGTCCAGGTCGATGGTGCCGTCGAATACGAGACGCCCGTTTTCGATCTCGAACGGCACCGCCTTGTCCACGAAGGCCAGCGTCTGAACGCTGCGAAAGAACATTCGCGCCGGTGCCAGCAACGTCATGAAGAGGTCTGCCGCGGTGCGCACCGAAAACGACACGTCACACAGCGCCAGCAGGCATGCCGGCCGCCGCCGCCGCCGCCGGAATCTCGGCTCGATGAGCGCACCGCCGCGCGACAGCGAGCGGCGCACGGTTCCGCGAATATCGACGACGCCCCGCCTGTAGGCAGCCGTTCTCCGGCGCAACCGATGCGCGAGTCGACGTGCAAGGAACGCTGCCAGAGCTCTTGCCTCCTCACTGTCGTCCGCGGTCAGGTCCGAGAGCTGGGCGTGCAGAAGGCGACGGTGCGAGAGCGATTCCACTCGCGGCCGATCCAGTGGCGAGGAGTGGTATGTGCCGCCGCTCCTCTCCGGCGGCAGGTGCTTGCCCAAAGTCGCTACGAGCCGCCCTCGGGCATCTGTGCGGCGCGGCGCAACCTCCCGCGATGGCGTCGAGTTTCGCCGCTCGGGAGGCTCTTCGCGGCGCCTGCCGCGACCGCCAAGCCCCAGTTCCTCAGACACCCGCGGCTCTCCCCCCCCTCCTCCCCGCCGCCGCTGGCGGCGCCCCTTGCCTGCAGCCTCCCCATCCTCCAGCTTGAAGTAGTCGTCGAACAGCTCGAAAAACTGTTTTCGATGCGCGATCTGTTTTACCAGCGTGGCGGCGAGTGCCGCCTTGAGGTCGTCACGGCGGAATCCGACCACCGTCAGCGCATGCACAGCGTCAATCAGCTCGGCCGGTGACGGGCCAATGCCACTGCGTCTCAATACCTCGGCAAAGTCCCGAAGCATGTTCACGGACCCATCTGTCATGGGGTGTCGGCCTTGCGCGGCAACTTTTCGACGGCGCGGGCTGCCTTCTCGCGGTCCTCACGAAGCTTGACAAGCAACCCGAGAGTATCCTTGGCGATGGCGCGATCTAGCTCGCGAGCGCCCAGTGCGGCAAGCGCTCTGCACCAGTCGACCGACTCAGCCAGGCTTGGTGATCGCTGAAGCGCCATTGCCCGAAGGTTGGCGACAAACTTCGCCGCCTGCAGGCGGAGCTGCTCATCAAGCTCCGGGACCCTCAGTCGCAGGATTTCCAGCTCACGAGAGGAATCCGGAAGCTCCATGGGCAGGTGCAGGCAGCGTCTTCGCAAGGCCTCGGAGAGCTCGCGCGCCCGATTGGAAGTAAGCAGCACCAGCGGCGAATGCTCCGCCCGCAACGTGCCCAGCTCGGGTATCGTCACTTGCAGCTCGCCGAGGAGCTCGAGCAGGAAGGCCTCGAACTCCTCATCCGCTCGATCCACCTCATCGATAAGTAGAACTACTCTGGTCGGTGAGGTGATTGCGGACAACAGAGGGCGAGGCAGAAGGTATTCGCGGGAAAAGATGTCGCGCTCTGTTTCGCTCCACGTGGCCCCGCGCAGCGAGTCGGACTGCAGGCGCAAGAGCTGTTTCTGGTAGTTCCATTCATAGAGGGCATGGCTTTCGTCCAGTCCCTCGTAGCACTGCAGTCGGATCAGCCGACTGCCGAGCAGCTTGGCAGCGGCCTTGGCCAATTCGGTCTTGCCGACGCCTACGGGGCCCTCTACGAGGATCGGTTTTTGCAGCGCCAGTGCCAGGAACAGCGCCATGTCGATGTGCGGGGCCGACACATATCCCGCGGTGCGCAGTCCAGTCTGTAGCTCGCTCAGCGTCCAGGTGGAGCTCATGTCAGGCGCGCCACATTCTAGCCTTGGTAGGCATGATGGTGCTCACGCCGCCTGGCATAGGCCCGTTTCCTCGCCGGCGGGCGGGGCGATGCCCAAGGAGTGACTGACGCCTACTGGTCATACATCGGGATCAAAACCAGGAACGCTCTCCCTGCCAGCGCTAGCTCCACTTCTCCACCTTCCCGCACCGGCAGCGGGTCCGTTCCCGTGATGAGGCTGCGCAGCTTGCGCGCCTTGGCGACAGCCTCGGGCAGTTTCAGCACGGCTCTGGCGGGCTCGGTGCTCCTGTTAACTACCACGACGACGTTGTCTCCGTCCAAGGTCCGGCGAAACCCATAGACGTCTTTTTCCAGCAACAGCGCCTCGTGGAGGCCGTGCCGGAGAGCCGGATGCTGCTGACGTGCGGCGATCAGCTCGCGGTACAGAGCGAGCATGGTCTTGTCCTGCGCGCCCTCCCAGGGCATGTCGCCGCGATTGGCCGGCCAGTCTCCGCCGGTTCGAGCGACCTCGTCTCCGTAGTAGACCATGGGGAGACCTGTCGTCGTCATCTGGAGCGCCGCGGCCTGGCGAAACAAGGCCTTGTCACCGCCCGACTCGAACAGAAACCCCTTTTCGTCATGGCTATCGAGATAATGGCTCATGACGATGCCATCGGGGACAAGGTGGCGCTTTCGCAGATAGGCGTCGAACGCAACGGTCCGTCCATTTCCCTCAAGAAACGCACGGACGCTTCCGGGAAAGCTGAAGTCAAACGCACCGTCGAGCTCATGAGCGTCAAAATAGGGGCGTAACCCGGCGGCGTCGCCTCCCCAAACTTCGCCGAGCAGAAAAAAATGGGGATATTTCGCCTTGATCCGCCGAGAAAAATCCTGCCAAAAGGGATGGTCGACGTGCTTTACGGTGTCAAGGCGAAAACCGTCACACCCTGTCTTCTCTATCCAGCTCAGGTACGTGTCGATGAGAAAGTCCGCAACTGGCTTGTCTTCGGTTCTGAGGTCGGGAAGGCCCATCAACCAGCTCTCGAGATCGCCTTCGGCGGAACGAGAGTGAAACCAGTCGGGGTGATCCTTGTAGAAGCCGGCGTCGTAGCCGACGTGGTTGACAACGATGTCAATCAAGACCTTGATTCCCAGACCATGCGCCTTGGCCACCAGGTCGCGCAGCTCCTCTTGCGACCCAAAGTGCTCATCCGTCCGATCGAAGCGCTCGGCCCAGTAGCCGTGATACCCCCAGTCGGGGAAACCCGCTCCCGTGACAGGAAAGTCGATGTTGTCCACAACGGGCGAAATCCACAGGACATTGATGCCAAGCTCTTGGAGGTACGGCAACTTTGCGGTCAGCCCACGAAAATCACCGCCGTGGTAGGCACCCTTGGCGTCTGTTTGCACCTTTGCATTGTTGCTCTCGTCGCCGTCGAAAAAGCGATCCGTGAGCGCAAAGTACAGCACACCATCGCGGTAGTCGAAAGCCTTGTCCCCGGACGCAGGCGGCGCTGACCAGGTGACCGCGGGTGCCGGGAGGAAGCCGAAGATGGCGGTAATCGTGACCGCCGCAAGATATGGGCGTGAGATCTTGACCATGAATTACCTCGCGATACCTGCCGGTTGCACGCCTTTCGTTATCGAAACACGACCCGTTGTCCGGGTGCAATACGTGCGGCGTCACCTTTGGCAACCTGAGCGGTGAAGATGCCATCCGGCATTAGCTTCGTCACCACGATTGTAGCAATGACCTCGCCGCCTGCCGAATCGCCGAGCACCTGGCCGATTGCGCCAACGAAAACGGTCGCCCCGGCAGGCAAGGAGAAGACGATGAGATCCTCCTTGGCGGCGAGTACCTTGCCGGCACCGTCCGGTGCGACTTTATCCGAGGCGGGGACAGACTCCTCTGGCGGGGAGGCCTGAGCGGAACCTGTGCCGGTTGGCTTCTCGCTGGCCGCGGCAGCGCGCCAGGCGCGAAGCTCCGGCGGCGCCACGGATCGCTCGGTAATACCGAGTGCCGACTCTTGTGCGCGGGCAGTCGGGTGCAGAAGATCGAGAATTGGCGGAACGAATGCGGAGCGGACGCTGGTGCCCAGGGCGGTAGGTGATGCTCCAGCGAGAACGGGCATATTGAGAATGGCGATCGAGGCCCGCAGCATGTCACTGCCGAGTGCGAGCGCCGGCCGGAAGGCGGCGGCGGTGACGACGACCAGGTACCCCCACTCTCCAGGATCCGAGGAAGCGAGTGGCAGGGGCGTCCGTGCGGTCACCGTCCGGCCTCGGACTACAATGTCATCGGGAATGCGCACCGCATCCGAGAGCTCTAACTCCGCCTGCCGCAGCAAGGATGTCGCCGCGTATGGCTGCGGGGTGAGAACAACCGCCAGCTCCCAGGCGGAGTCCGGCGATATTGTCGCCACCCTGCCCGGTACCATCTGCTCGTAGCCTGACCCCGGGACGCCGTCGATGTCCACATAGATGTCGACGTTCTGCAGGTAAAGACCATTGTTGCTCACGTCGCGCAGTTTCAGATCGGTTGCAACTACCTGGTCCTCCGGCGGCCGCCGGAATGGCAGCTTGAAGGTTGCTGCCAGAACCAACTCAGCACCGTCTTTCGCGACCTCGAACGCCGCCAGATCAAACACCCCTGGGGCGTATAGTGCGGAAGTCGGATACTGAAGGCTTCCGTCGCCATGATCGTCACCGAGCGGATCAGTTATGGAGAGGACAGCCTCCGCTGCCCGAGCCAGGGGAGTCAACAGCCCGAGAGCGAAGGCAAGCGCGAGACTGGCCACTGCAAGCAGGATCGTCCTCATCAGGGGAAACCTCCGATACGCTCGGTACCACTCTCGCCAGACCGCAGGCGAATCGCGGCGGGGAAGCACAACGCGGCGCCCCGCCCGGGCGCCGCGCCGCGCGCTCGCTAGAAGCCGACAGACAACGTCGCCTTCGAACGAATCTCGCCTTTGACGGTACTCGTCGAGGACAGCCCACCTGCGGTAATGTCGCGATCGGTGTTGATGTACTCGATGCGATAGTTGAATGCCGCTCGACCGAAGTTATAGCTCAGTTGCCCGAAAACCTTGTCGCGCGTGGTGTCGAGTTTTTCGGCAATCAGGGCCGAGCGGTCGCTCGGAGCCCAGTCGCGCCGATACAGGGCGTTTTCCTCTTGGTAGCGATTTGTCTGAAGCCCGATCCCCGCGAATAGCTCGGAATTGAACTGGAAACCAAGGCGCGCGGATACATCCAAGAGATCGCCCGTGTAGTCGTCTGACGATATCGAAGTGTCGACATCGTCGGTGTCCTTGACGTACTTGACCTTGGCACCCACCTCGCCGTACTGGAAGACGGAAAACCGGTATTGCCCGCCGGCGGACACGATCATGCTGTTGCGGTCCTGGTTCCGGTTATAGATGTCCCGGACGCCGCGCATGGTCCCGGTCGTGTCGACGACCCCGATCGAGCCACCGCCGGCCCACTCGAAGGTGGGGTACTTGGTCATGTCGCGATTCTGCTTGTTCGTCGCGTAATCCAGGTAGGTGACTTCCGCGCGCAGTTTCAGCAGGCCACGCTCGAGCTCCGGAGCAATTGTCACCCCTTGCCAGCCGATGACGGTTTCCGCGATCGACTCATCCCAATCAACAAAATCGTTGTCTGCATTCAGCGTGGCCACCTGGTGGGAGTCTCCGCTCGGATTAGACATCTGGCTATCGTTCGAGAACCCGATCTCGTGAGTGAAGCCCTCGGTCAGCAGCACGTCGCTTTCGCGGCGCGCGGCGAGGATCGAGGACCAGTCCTCACCGAAGTGAAAGATCTCCGCTTTGAGATTGAGCCCGCTGCCACCAAGATCGTAGGATTCCCACCGACCGATCACGAAGAAGTCATTGGCATCCTTGTGCAGAATTGGGCTGTAGTCGCCAGCGACACCGCTGCGGTTGCGCAGGTCACTGTAGCCGAAAAAGGTATTCAGGTACGAGCTGTCCGACACGTCCAGAGTGAGCTCGAGGCTGCTCGAGAGATTCGCAAAGCGATCCGTAAGCTGAATGATGCCGTCGTCGACAACCTGATTGCCGTCTGCGTCGGTGTCGACTTCCTTGTCCTGGACGTATCCGAGATTCGTTTCAATCCGGAGCTTTCCACTCATGACGTAGCGATCGTAGCCCAGACCCCACGCGTAATCCTTGGTAGTGAAGCTACCCGTGCTCCAGCCTGGACCTCCCCACAGCTTGGGAAGGCTGATTCGCGTAAAGTTGTAAATGCCTCCACCGAGGTCTCCGCGAACGAAGATACCCTTCAGGTTATCGCGTTCCGTATAGCGGATTCGGCCCAGAGTGAACGGGCTGAACATGTCAACGTCCGAGGATCCAACCGTAAAGGTTGGCCGAGTCGGCAGCGGCAAGCTTTTCAGTTTCACGAAAGCGCCCCGGAACTTCATGTAGTCGGCATCGTCGAGGTCCTTGTTGTTCCAGTAGTCAGACCATACGCCGCCCAGTCGGCTTTGGACGCGCGCAAACGCCTCGACATACTTGGAGACGTAGCCGCGGATGTTGAGCTCCAGCTCGGTTCCGGTGCCGTTTACGTTTCCCTGGAATCCCTCACCGGGCTGCTGCCGATTGGTATCAGTCAGCCATTTAGTGAAGATCGAAGTTTCAACCACGAAGGATTTTTCGGCCGTCGGCTGCGCTGCTGAAGCAACCGAGGCGGTCAGGGCGGCAGCGAGCAGAAGGCAGATGACTAGACCGGTTCCCTTTTTCAGCATTTCTTCACCTTTGTCCGTTTAACGGGCTTCTACTTGCCTGGATAGACCATTGGGACGACAACCCAGCGATTCTTCTTCTCATCGGCGCCGCTCTCGAAGTTCCCCATGATCTCGTGTTGCTTGTCTTTCTCCTCGCTGGTGCCCTGCGCCGGCGCCACGAGCATGTCGATAAAGTGCGGGTCACCTTCGTAGTCGTCACCGCCACCGAATCGATGCTGGCCCTCGTACTCGTTGACCTTGCGGGAAAGCATGTCCTTGGCGTCAGGGAAGCCTTCGTTGCTTTGCATGAGAACTTGATAGCCCCAGCCCGCTTCGGGTGCTCCAAGCTCTGCCTTGGACACAACTCCGACAATGTTCTTGCCAGTGTTGTAGGTGCGCGTTGGCAGCACGACCGCCTTCGCCATGTTCGCCGGTGACTTTGCCTCAACTTCTGTCTTCACGCGCGAATTGCCTTGGGCATGCAGAATGACGACGGCATCCCAGGCTTCGTCGCTCTTGAAGTTGGCGTGGATACCGGGCAGAGCATCCGTGAGACCCGAGCCTTCCTTGTGGTCCTTGTCGATGTAGATCTGAACGTGCTGAAGGCTGAACCCATTTCCGCCCCAACCTTTCGAATCCCACGGATCCTCCAGGCGCGCCCGAACCTGCACGGTGAACACCACGTCCTCGCCCCGCTCCTCAACATCCACGGACAGGACATCAAAGGAGCCCGGAATGTAGTTCTTGTCAGTGGGGTACACGTACCGACCGGGACCGTCGTCGTCGCTGGCGGGATCTTTCAGGGTTAGCTTTTCAGCGGCCCACACCGGGGTACCACAGAGAGTCGGGGCAGCCATCAACGCCAGCAGAAAGAGCGCGCTACCGCAGCCCAATAGCCTTCTCATCTTCTTCCTCCAATGCATGAAGTGATCGCAAATGCACCACGAACAACCCGGCCCCGCCCTAGCCCTTGACCGCCCCTGCAGTCAATCCGGACACGAGGTACTTTTGCAGCGCAAAAAACAGCGCCACGACCGGGAAAGACACGAGCAACGCACCCGCGGCGAAGTTTCCCCACTCGGAAGAAAACTGCCCCACCATCATCTGGAGCCCCACGGGCAAGGTATAGGACGATTCCTGGTTCATGAAGGTGGCCGCCAGGATGAACTCATTCCAGGCAGTCATGAAGCAGAACAATGCAGTAACCGCAACCGCAGGCATCGCAAGCGGTAACATGATTCGGCGGAAAATCATGAATCTGGACGCTCCATCTATTCTTGCGGATTCTTCAAGCTCTATTGGAATCGTATCGAAATACCCCTTCAGCATCCATACGCAGAACGGTATCGCTGTTGTTGAGTAGACGAGCACGAGACCCAGGAGGCGATTCAAAAGCCCTAGCGTATCCATGATAATGTAAATTGGAATCATGGTGAGAACGCCGGGAAACATCTGCGTAACCAGGAACGCCATCATACCGGCTTGCCGCCCCGGAAATCGAAAGCGCGAGAACGCGTAGGCTGCGGTGGTCGCCAGAAAAACGCTGAGGAAGGTTGTGGCAGCAGAGATTATGGCACTATTGTACAACCAGGTAGCGAATGGAAGCTCGGCCAGGACGTGTCGGAAGTTTCCAAGGTTCAGGTGAGTGGGTAGAAGTCCTCCCGAGAAATCCTCCGTCGAGCCGAACGCGATCTTGGCAACCCACAGAACCGGGTATAGAGTAGCGGCTGTTGTCAATGTCAGGCCGACATGTGCCAATATGTTTTGTCTTATGCTCCCGCGGTTCATCTTCGTCTCTGATCCTACTCGAAAGCGCCTTTGGTCGCACCGGTCATTCTGTTGGTTACGGCTGAATAGATAAACAGAATGCAGAAGATTATTGTGGCATAGGCTGCTGCGTATCCATACCGGTTGCGCTCGAACGCCCAGCGATACGCATCGGTTATCAGGATATCCGTAGCGCCTGCGGGCGCGCCGCCGCTAACCAGGTAGATAATGTTGAATTGGTTGAATGTCCAAATAGTGCCAAGGATTATTGCTGGAAAGAGGGCCGGCTTTAGAAGCGGAGCAGTAATATGTCGAAATCTGAGCCATTTCCCCGCTCCGTCAACGCTGGCAGCCTCATATAAATCTTTCGGAATACTTTGAAGAGCTCCAAGACATACGACCATCATGAATGGGAACCCCAGCCAAGTATTAGTAGCAACGTTTGCCGAGAATGCCGTCGTAAAAGACTGAAACCAGCCGACGGGCTCCACACCGAATACGGACAGGGCGTCATTTACAGCCCCGAACTGCTTGTGAAACATCCCCTTCCAGATCAGTGCCGTAATATAATTCGGAACAGCCCACGGAACGATGAGAAGTACTCTGTACACCTTCTTCATTCGCAAGGTCGGGTCAGACAGAATAAGAGCAAGAATTAGGCCTATTGTAACATGGAAGGCCACGTTAAGTATAGTCCATGCCACTGTTACGAAAAGAGTAAAATAAAAGTTTCTTGGATCTGTTACGTGGAAATTCGTCAGGATTTCAAGGAAATTATCAAACCAGATAAATTCAAAGGTCGCAAATGTCTTCTTGAAGAAAGACAGAGCAATTCCAAATGCAAACGGAGAAAAAACCAGAACCAGCATGCCGACCATCGCCGGCGCGGTATACGCGTAGGCGGCGCGATGCCGGTAGATGGTGTCGGCAAACGAGCTCAAGGCGCGGCGGCAGACTCTTGCTTGCGCCGTGAACGTCAGGATGAAGACGGCGGCAAACAGGATGACGAGCCGGGTATCGACGCCGGCGATGCGGGCTACGGCAAGATCCCACCCAGCCGCGGACATGGTGCCCCTGGGCTGCCCAAATGCAGTCTCGATAGCCGCTTCTGTCTGCGCTCTCTGGTTCGCCTCTCCCCTCGCCGTCGCAATTTGTTGCACGAACGTGGCACTGGCGATGGCCGCCGCGAGTCCACCCACCAAGAGCAACCGCCAGGTTGTTCCTGGCGCTTGCTGGCGACCGGCTCGCCATGCCAGCAGCGCCCCGACCGCGGCGGTCAGGAGCGCGATCAGCGCAAGAAACCAGGTGGATTGCTGTGACCGTGGTGAAGACTGCAGCCAAACGAAGACCGTCGCCTCCGCCTGAGCAGAACGTAGCGCTGGCGCTGCGGCGCGGACAACCCCGGCGCCTTCGGCTTGCAGCAGTCGTGAGACCTGGTACGCGGCGTAGATGCTGCCGGCTTGCTGGGCCTGGGGGTCTGCCGCCACGCTTTCGCGGAGCTCCTTCGCCACGTCGTACATCGCCTTGTCATCAGCGGAATCACGTCGCAGCCTGGTTCCGGCGCGTCCGGGTTCGGTCGAAGCCAGCAGCTCTGTCCCCTTGAGCACATCGACGCGAAGGAGCTCGGGGACGCGGCCGCGGAGATCCGCGATGGTCGAAGGTAACAGCCCCAGACCACCGTCTGCGTCCTCACGCGCCATGAGTCTGGTGGTCTGCTCCGCCGCCGCCCTCGCCAGGACGACCGCATGCGCCGCCTCGAACCGTCGCGCCGCCTCCGCGTGCCAGTGGGCCGCGAAGCCAACGGTCGCGCCGCAGAGCGCTACGACCGAGACAATCAGTCCCGTGATCGACCCCAGACCAGGTTCGGCTAGCTTTGTTGCGCGGGAGTCCAAAGGAGCTTCCTTTTCGGTTAACGCTATCGACTCTGACTAGCGCTTCGCGCCCTCAATGAGCTTCTCGACCTCTTGCTGAGCTTCCTTGAGCGCGGCCCCTGGTTCGGTGGTCCCCACGATGACCTTGGCCATCGCGGTGGATGCCGGGGTCCAGACCATCGTCATTTCCGGAGTATTGGGCATTGGCCTCGAGTCATCGAGCTGCGCGCGGAACACGCTGAGGGTGGGGTCCTTGGCGACATCAGGCTGCTCCCAAACCTTGACGTTGGCGGCCGTTTGCCTTCCCTTTGTCGCCATGACCCGGGCGGCGTCGGCGGACGTGAGGTATTCCATCACTGCGTAAGCCGCTTCCTTGTGGGTAGAGTGCGCCGACATGATCACAGCTTCGGAGCTCATGAACGGCGTGGCGCGGCGCCCCAAGCCGGAGATCTCGGGCAGTGGCGCCACGCCATAGTCGACCTTGCCTGCGATTTCGCCCCGGAACCAGGGCCCACTGATCACCATGGCGCCGTTGCCCTGGTTGAAGAGGGTCGTGACCAGCACGTTGGTGACTTCCTGTGGGATGATGCCGTGCTTGCGGTCAAGATCGCGCGCGAAGGCCAGGGCGCGTACCTGTTCCGCGCTGTCGAGAGCTGGCCGACCGGCATTGTCGAAGACCGTTCCGCCGAAGCCCTGGAACCAGCAGGAATGGTAGTAAAAATTGGCGTTCTCGTATACTAGCCCAAAGCGACCCGCCTTGACATCGGTAAGCTTTTTTGCCTGTTCAACGAGCTCGTCCGTAGTTTTTGGAGGTGTAGACACGAGCGCCTTGTTATAGTACAGTGCAGTGCTCTTGAACGCCATTGGCAGCCCATATAGCGAATCGCGGTATGTCAACGCTTGCAGCGTGATCGGGAAGTACTGGGAACGACGCTCGTCATTGACCCAGAACTCGATCGGTTCGATCAGCTTGGATTCGGCCCAGCCGCCGATGCGATCGTGCGCGAAAATGAACAGGTCTGGCCCCTTGCCTCGAGGCACGGCCGCGGTGATCTTGTCCGCGAAGGCATCATAGGGAATGGCCAGCAGATCCACGTGTGCACTGGCACTCCCCGCGTTGAACGTGGCGATGACACTCTCAAGCGCTGCGCGTTCTTCACCTCGATATGCGTGCCACAGCACCAGGGTGTCCTTGGCAGCCGCGTCACCTGTAAGGTAGGTACCCCCGAAGATAGCCAGAGCTGCGATTGCTCCTCGCCATACCCAGCGCCGCTGCGTCATCGTCATAGCCGCCCTCCTTGTTCTGCTCATCGCGCTGGCCACGCGGTAATCGCTTGTTCGGTCGCCACATCGAACAGGTGCACCTTATTTCCGTCAACGCCAAGGCTCAAGCGGTCACCGATCCGCATGGGTAATTCGCGTCGCACTCTGGCGACAAGCGGGTGCCCGCCGACGCTGAGCTCGACATAGACTTCGGCGCCGACGGGTTCAACGACCTCTACCGTGCCCTCCACGTGTGGCATTTCCGGCGACTCGGGACCTCGCGGGCTCGAGCCGTCCACGAAGTGCTCCGGCCTCATCCCCACCGTAACCTCGCGACCGTCGCTCACGGACGCTCCGCGCAGGCGACTGGTGGGGACAGAAAGGTGCACTCCCGGCGCCTCCAGCGCGAGCGTCTCAGCACCTGGGGTCGCGGTAATCGTGCAGCTCACGAAGTTCATCGCCGGGCTGCCGATGAAACTGCCGACGAACTTGTCCGCCGGCCGATCGTACACTTCCAGCGGCGAGCCGACCTGCCGCACCTCGCCGTCCTTCATGACCACGATGCGATCAGCGAGCGTCATCGCCTCCATCTGGTCGTGCGTAACGTACAGGATCGTAGTGCGCAGCCGATTATGCAGCTTGGCGATCTCGGAGCGCATTTGCACGCGCAGCTTCGCGTCGAGATTCGACAGGGGTTCGTCGAACAGAAAGACCGCGGGTTCGCGGACGATTGCCCTGCCCATCGCCACGCGCTGCCGCTGTCCGCCGGACAGTTGCCGCGGCTTGCGCTGCAGCAAGTCTTCGATGCGCAGAGTTTCCGAAGCCTTGCGCACCCGAGCTTCAATCGCCTGTTTGGAGACCTTGCGGAGCCGCAGGCCGAACGCCATGTTCTCGAAAACAGTCATGTGAGGATACAGAGCATAGCTCTGGAAAACCATGGCAATATCCCGATCTTTCGGCTCGACAGCGTTGACGACGCGCTCTCCAATACAAATCTCGCCCTCGCTGATGTCCTCGAGGCCCGCCACCATGCGCAGGGTCGTCGATTTTCCGCAGCCCGACGGACCGACGAGAACGATGAGCTCCTCGTCGGCGATCTCAAGCGTAAAATCGCGCACCGCAACGGTATTGCCATAGCGTTTGTACACGTTTCTGAGGGAGAGACCTGCCATTGTCGGTGCTTTCTAGTGGTGGCGGCGGTTGGACCGGCCGACGTTATGCAAATTTCGTTCCATAATGGACAAGCCGGCGGAGCGCCAGCCCCGGCGCTTCTTTTCGAGTTGCTCCAGCGGCGATGGAGACGTAGTCGTCTCAGTTCTTGCGCCATTTGCTCTTTTTCGCTCAGGCATGCCTGTCCGGGACTGCCGAAATCTTGACCCCCGTGCCAGTTTTTCGGCACCATTGCGCTCCGAGATGCTCGGCGTACTATGTCGACCGACATGAATGTTCAAGGGACATCTCAGCGGAGTCGGGCCATGCCTTTCCTACGGTCAAGCGGTATCTTGCTTCATCCCACGTCATTGCCAGGCCGCTATGGCATCGGCGACTTGGGTCCGGCGGCGCACGGGTTCGCAGACTTTCTGCGGGCCGGTGGCCAGCGCCTTTGGCAAGTGCTGCCCCTGGGACCGACAGGGTATGGAAACTCCCCCTACCTGACATATTCCGCGCTCGCCGGAAACCCCATGCTGATCAGCCCCGATCTCCTATTGCGCGACGGGCTACTCCAGAACATGGACCTGGCTCAAGTCCCTGCATTTCCCGAAGAACGCGTGGACTTTACACGTGTCTCGGAGCTGAAGCGAGTCCTCCTGGAAGCGGCCTGCCAACGCCTACAGAGCCATCCGGCGCACAAGGCCTCCTTTGCGACCTTTTGCCACGAGCACAAGGATTGGCTCGATGACTACGGCCTGTTCATGGCGATCAAGGAAGCTCATCAGGGAAAGCCCTGGTGCGATTGGCCAGGTGCCCTGGCCCGGCGCGACACGACGGCGCTGCGCGCCGCGCACCGAAAGCTCGGACGCCAGGTCGACTACCATCGCTTCACGCAATATCTTTTCACGGCGCAGTGGAACGAGCTGCGCTCCCATCTCGATGCGGCGGGCGTGCGGCTCCTGGGCGATGTAGCCTTCTATACGGCGCACGACAGCGTCGATGTATGGTCGGAGCCCGAGGCGTTTTGTCTCGATCCGGAAACGGGTCGCGCTGCTCAGATGGCAGGAGTTCCGCCCGACTATTTCTCGGCGACCGGCCAGCTCTGGGGCAATCCCGTGTATTCATGGTCACATCATCAGCATACCGGGTTCACCTGGTGGATCAGGCGACTTCGCCAGCTTCTGCAGCTCGTCGATATCGTGCGGGTTGACCATTTCCGCGGCTTTGAAGCGTTCTGGCAGGTCCCCATGGGAGCACCGACGGCCGAAACGGGCGAGTGGGTCAAGTCACCGGGCCGGGAGCTCTTCTCGGCGCTGAGAGCGGCGCTTGGAGAGCTTCCCATCATCGCCGAGGATCTCGGGATCATCACCCCGGAGGTAAACGCCTTGCGCGCCGCGCTCGGGTTTCCCGGCATGAAGGTGTTGCAGTTCGCCTTTGACGGCAATTCCAGAAATCCGTACCTTCCCCATTGGTACGAAGCGAATGCGGTGGTCTATACAGGGACCCACGACAACGACACAACGCAGGGGTGGTGGGCTGGTCTGGGACCGAAGGAACGCCGGTACGTCAGTGCCTACGCCGGCATGTCAACGCACGACTCGGTGAGCTGGAGCTTGATCCGTTTGGCGATGAGCTCGGTCGCGAACCAGGCGATATTCCCGATGCAAGACGTGCTCGGCCTTGGCGGTCCGGCGCGCATGAACATGCCCGGAGAAACAGCAGGGAACTGGGCCTGGCGCCTCGGTGCTCGTGGTCTCTCGCGTGAGCTCGCCGGAAGACTCGCGTACCTCGCCGATCTTTATGGGCGAACACTGCCGCCCGAGCTGCCTCAGCCGGTTGCGGACACGGAGACCCACGAAATATCGAGTAGCGAGCAGGACAGCATCCGGGGATCGTCCCCGATGCCCAGATCGCTTGGAGAATAGAGCGGTTCGAACGAAAGCAGAATGCGACCCTGAACGTGGCCGAGCCACTCCGGGACACGAATCCAGTAGGTGGCCCAGACCGCTTCCATCGGGACCGACCCGATCTCGATGTTGTCGAGGCTGACGTGCATCCAGGTGTCTGCACGGGCGTCCAAAGGACGCGCTTCAAGCCTCAAGAACGTCGGCGGCTGCTGCGGTGGGAACTGTACCCAGGCTCGTCCGCGTTCGATCCAGCGGAATGGCGGCCCCGTGGTATGGCCGAAGCGCTCGACCGGGCCCCATCCGGCCCACTTGTCGAAGACCTCCGTGTCCAGAGGCAGCGTGTGGATGGCGGTCTGGGAATGTGAAGCGTCGCCGAACCCGCTCGGAACGGGATTGGGATGGTCTACCATCAGAGGATCGACGATCCGCCACTGCGCCAGCTTCCACCTCGGGCTAACCTGAGGGAGCACCAGATCTACGGCCACAGGCCTGCCGTCGATCGCGGAAGAGCGGTGGGAAACGACATGAATGCCGTTCTCGGTAGCCAATCTGAGCTGGAGATCCCGCCAGCCTGGAGTGAGCGCGGAGAAGGCACCGGGGTAACCGTGCGGGAGCGAGAGTGTGCGCCACGGCGGGGCATGGGCCGGCCTGCTGAGCTTATGCTCCATGACGCGACGCCCCTCCGCTGATGCCGCCAGATGCTCGCACACATGGACCGCAAACCAGCGGTGCACGGCTTCGGTGAAGTGAATGTAGTCGACGAACTTCACGCCCTTTGCGCGAATTGTGCTGGCCGGCACGAAATGCGGCGTCCATCCCGTCTCCTCCGAGAGGCGATCCACCAGCGACGGGAGTCGCTCCTGCACGCCGCGAAGATGCTCAAAGTATGACGTGATCTCGCGGCCAATATACCCTTCGAGCGCCTTCTCGGAGGCTGAAGCTCCGGGGTGTGGAGACCACATCGGCTGCACGAAATAGGTCAGAGGCACGCCGAAGCGGGTGGCCAGTTGATGCAGGCGGCGCCACTCCAAGACCATGAAGCGCACGATGTCGTCGAGCATCTTGGCCGGGGCGGGGAAAACATTGGCCGGGAGCTCCGGCGCGCCGAGCTTTTCTTCGATCCGGAAAAACGTCGAGTGATGCCCGAGCAGCTCTGCGGGTCGTTGGTGATAGACCGGATTGAACCAGTCGCTCCACCCGCCCAGAACCACAAGATGAGACGGCTTGAGGTCGGCAAAGAGGTCGAGAAGCTGATGCCGAATGAGCGGGGTGGTCGCGCCCACGACACCGGCATTGAGCACGCGGACGGGTCGCTGCTGGACGCGCAGCAGAATACGCTCAACGAGCGCTGGCCAGGTTCGCTCATCGCCGCAAGGCAGGCCGAAGGCGGACGAAGAGCCGGCGACGACGATGACAGCCTCCGCATCCGCTGCCATGCGGTTGTGTCTGCGGAACCTTCCTTCGTCGACATAGTAGAGCGGGTGCGCCTGGGGGCGGTTGCGAAACAGAGTTATCGGGTGGTGCTCAAGCTCCAGCGGTCCCCCCATGACGATCGGAAAGCCGCCGTGGGTGACAATCCGAAACGGTAGCTGCCGGTGTTCTGCGCTCACGATCGCGTCAAAATCAGGCTCAGGTAGAGCTATATGCGGAGACTGGCGCGGTTACTGTGACCTTCGCGGCCATCAGCGGTTGGGTCGGCGAAGGCGTCCGGTGTCGTCGCGATTTCGCTCGGCGCAGGCCGGGCACACGACGCCTACGCGAGTGCCATCGCCACTGTACGCTACTGCAACCATGCTGGCTGCGGTAAACTCGCGACCGCAATCATTGCACACGTAGGCTCCAGACTGGACTGTAGGTTCGTGTTGTATTCGCATGGACGGCGCAAGCTCTCGGTGACTGAGTGAGTCAAGGTCCGAAGTGCCCGCCGACGCCACGAGCCACGGCCGTGGGCGGCGCTCCGAAGGCGGCTCCGGACAACGGGCACGCATTGTAGAGCCGTCACTTGATCAACGCAAAAGACCCGTCGCTGCAGGGCACGAGTACCCGGATCAGCCCGTCGGGAAGCGCTGTGTAAGAAGATCCGAAACCAGCCCGTGGGCAAGGACGGGACCGCCAAGCTTAGCCCTGGGGATTCGCTCCAAACCTTTCATTATCCCGCCGAACCATGACGTACGTGAACGTACCGCGATTGCCAGTGCTCTGGTGTAAAGCATCCTGGAATCGGGAATAGTCGTTCGGCGGTAGTGTCTGGCAACCGACGCTGCTCGGCCGGTTGGCGCCGCCCGCGTGGATTTGAATCCCGCCGGCGCGATAGCCTCGATCAACCTCGCTGCCGTCAATGACACCGTTGTGGTTGGTGTCTCGAGCTACGTCGAAACGCCGATTGTCCGCGGGGTTGTAGCGGCCGTTCCCGGTGGGGCGTGAGCGATACTCGTAGACGCCGGGGCGGAGGTGGGCAATATCCTTGCCGCCGTCATTATTCACGTCCGGGGTGCCGGAGAAGCTCGTCGTGAGCTGCCCCGGGTGCGAAGCTGACTGCAGGGGGGCGCCGTCAATCTGCTCGACGAGGCGTCCATTCTCGCAGCGGAATACGGAGGTCTGGCCGGTATAGTCGAGCACGTGCTCGAGCCGGTTCTGCCTCGGCGCACTGGCGGCAGGGGGATCCTGATCGACTTGAATCGCGTACGTATGGCCTTCTTCGGGCGGCCATAGGCCATTCGCCCGGAGCACGCTTTCGGCCTGCTGCTCCCGTTCGGCTCGCATGGGAGAAAATGGCCCTGACGCTCGACCCGGCTCAGTCGCAAAGTTGTCCGCACCTTGCGGGACGCCGCTGCGCTCGGTTGGGGCGACTTCGCCAGCAGGCACGGGAGCGTTGGGATCGACGGGCGGCGCGCTCGGTCGCGGCGCACCGGTGCGCCGCGCTACATCGTCCGCGGCATTGTTGCCGAGCTGATCAAGCACTGCCATCGTCCGCGGACCAACGACTCCATCGGCGCGCAGGCCGTGATCGGACTGGAACTGGCGCACGGCACTTTCGGTCTTGGGTCCAAAAGCGCCATCCGCCGCCAACGGTGGCTGGCAGCCGGCGGCATTGAGCCGTCGCTGGAGCTCCGCAACGGACTCGCCGCGGCTCCCCCTCCTGACCGCCTCGCTCCCGGCCCTCGCGCCATCGAGGGACGGCCCCGCTGCCAGGGGACTCCCCGAGCCTGTTGCCGCGAGACCGAGCGGCGCCGCTCCACTCAGCGATTCGTAGGTGTCTGCCGGTGCCCCGACCTCGCCGCTGCGCTTGCCCCCATCCGGAGCCTCACGTCCGCGCCCCTCTGTAGCGATTGCGTCGCTTCCTTCACTGGCGACCGGAGGCCGCCATGTCGGTGCCGCGTCGTTTCTAATGATGCTCATGCGGTTCCTCTCCTTTGGGGGGTCATGTCCACCAAATGAATCACGTTTCCAACTCTGCCGGCATGCCGCTTGCGGAACATTATCGCGCGGCATGCGCAAACCGTTGCGTGGCCGCGAACAGATCCGACTCTCGCGCCGGCGCGGGCAAGACTGGCCTGGTTGCCCGCGTAAAGGCGCTGCCCACGAACGGAGCTTGCGCCGGAATCCCTGCTAACCTAAAGTGCCATCGGCGGCGCGAGCCCCGAACCTGGAGCAGTGCGAGGAGATGTCAATGAACGAGCAGCACAAGTTTGTCCTGGACGAGAGCCGAATCCCCACAAGCTGGTACAACGTAGCCGCCGACTTGCCCGTACCGCTGCCACCCGTGCTCCATCCGGGCACAGGGCAGGCGATCGGCCCCGATGACCTGGCGCCACTGTTTCCACCCGCTCTGATCGCTCAAGAAGTGTCTTCCGAACGTGAAATCGAGATTCCGAAGCCGGTTCGCGACATCTACAAGCTCTGGCGCCCCACGCCGCTATACCGCGCGCGGCGGCTGGAGCGTGTGCTCGATACGCCGGCGCGAATCTACTACAAGTACGAAGGCGTCAGCCCGGCAGGGAGCCACAAGCCGAATACGGCCGTGCCGCAAGCTTTCTACAACCGCGATGCCGGGATTCGACGCATCGCGACCGAGACCGGAGCGGGCCAATGGGGTTCGGCGCTGGCCCTGGCAGGATCCTTCTTCGGAGTCGACGTCACGGTATTCATGGTGCGGGTGAGCTTCGAGCAAAAGCCATACCGAAAGGCGTTCATGCAAGCCTATGGCGCGCGCTGCATCGCGAGCCCGAGTGAGGAGACCGAGACCGGAAGGAGAATCCGGGCGGAGCTTCCAGATACGGCGGGCAGTCTCGGGATAGCGATCAGCGAGGCCGTGGAGATGGCGGCAAGCCGCGACGACACCAAGTACGCTCTGGGTAGCGTCCTCAACCACGTGCTGCTGCACCAAACCGTGATCGGTAAAGAGGCGCTCGAGCAGATGGCGGTAGCCGAGGATTATCCAGACATCGTGATTGGGTGCACCGGCGGCGGCTCCAACTTCGCGGGCATCGCCTTTCCGTTCATCGGTGACATGATGCGCTTGGGCCGGAAGGTGCACGTGATCGCGTGCGAACCCGCGGCCTGCCCCAGTCTGACGCGCGGGCGATACGCGTACGACTTTGGCGACACCGGTCATTTGACGCCGTTGGTGAAGATGCATACGTTGGGAAGCGCCTTCGTTCCCCCGGGCTTTCATGCAGGGGGTCTTCGCTATCACGGCATGGCGCCACTCGTGAGCCATCTCGTGGAGCTCGGCGTCGTCAACCCGCGCGCCTATCACCAGACGGCGTGTTTCGAAGCTGGGGTGACGTTTGCGCGTTGCGAAGGCATTCTTCCCGCCCCGGAGGCCAATCACGCCGTGCGCGGCGCCATCGACGAGGCGATCCGCTGCCGTGAGGAAGGCGTCTCCAGAGCCATTCTGTTCAACCTGTGTGGTCACGGGCATTTCGACATGACGGCCTATGACGAATACCTTGCGGGCAAACTGGAGGACCGCGATTACGATCCGGCGTTGCTCGAGTCCTCGCTTCAACAGCTCCCGGTGGTGCCCGCCTGAGCGAGGTAGGCCGTTCCCGACTGCCGCACGGTGCACAGGGCCGTGCTGGAGAGCAGTGCCGCGCGGTTTCCAGGCGGCTCCCTACGGACCGGCGATGGGCAGCTCGATAACGAAACAGGCGCCACCTTCGGCGGCGGGCTTGTACGAAATGGTGCCGCCGTGTTGGCGAACAATGCCGTAGGATAGGGAGAGGCCGAGACCCGTGCCCTCACCGACTCCCTTGGTCGTGAAAAACGGGTCAAAGATCTTGGCGCGGTCTTCCTCAGGCACCCCGGCGCCGGTGTCGGATACGGCATACACGACGTGGTCCCGGGCTTGCCACAGGGCCACGTCCAGGCGCCGCTGTCGCCCGGGCTCGAGAGCGTCCAGAGCGTGCAGCGCGTTTGCAAACAGATTCAGGAATACCTGCTGCAACATGAAGCGGTCAGCGCGGACTTCAATTGGTCGATCCCCAAAGCTCGTCACGACTTCCACATCGTGAAGGCGAAACTGTTGAGAGACCAGACCGAGCGCGTCTTCAACAGGTTTAGCCGCCATGATCAGCGCTGGAGCAAAATCCGCCTGGCGGGCGAAGCCACGCACGTTGTCGACGATGCGCGCCATGCGTTCGACACAAGTGGTCATGCGGCGCAAATGCGGAAGGCGTTCAGAAATAAGCCGGTCTGGATCTTCCTGCAGGAGCTCCAGAGAGATTTGCAACACCGTCAGTGGCTGGTTCAGCTCGTGGGCAATACCGGCACCGATTTCGCCCAGGCTCGCGAGCTTTTCCGCGTGCAGGAGTTGCATTTCCGCACTGCGCAGCTCCGCAATTGCCCGCTCGGCCTTTTCCTTGGCCTCCCGGAGCGCCCGTTCTGCGTGCTTTTGGCCAGTAACATCGCGGTAGGAAAAGATTCTACAGTGCGGCTCGGCCGAACCCACCAGCCGGCGTGAGAATCGCTCGAAAACGCGATCGTCGCTGAACTCGAGAATGTCGAAGTGTCCTTCAGAGGAGTGTAGAAGGAAGTTGATGCGCGCCACGAAGGAATCTGGATCCGTAACGTGGTCCTTGATGTACTCCGTCAGCAGAGTGGCGCTCCGACGTTCGATGAGCTCGGGTGGGACGTCCCACATCTCTCCAAAGAGACGATTACAGTGAAGAATCGTCCCCTGCTCGTCCACTACGAGAATGCCGTCCGTAGTGGATTCAATGATGGCTTCGAGAAGCGCGTGCTTGCGCGCGAGGAGAGCTTCCATGCGTTTCCGGAGGGAAATATCGCGGACGACACTTACGAGAATGTCTGGATGCCCGCGTTGACCGCGGATCATGGACACGGCGACATCGACCCACACGCACTCTCCATTCTTGTTGAGGTAGCGCTTCTCCATCGAGAACGTTGCGCACTGTCCGGCCACCAGGCGGCGATGATTGTCGAGATTGGAGACGAGGTCGTCGGGATGGGTAATATGTTGAAATGTGCGACCGAGGATCTCGTCGCGGGAGTAGCCGAGAATTTCGCAAAACTTCTCGTTGACCCAAATGTAGCGACCGTTTACGGTCAGATGGGCGATTCCCACGCCGGCGCGCTCAAAACTCGCTCGATATCGCTCTTCGCTAGTCCTGAGGAGCTCCTCGGCGCGCTTTTGATCGGAGATATCCGTAACCACGCCGTCCAGACGACCGACTCCGCTGCTGGTGCGCGAGCCGCTTACGCAGTTGCGCAGCCAGCGGACTGTGCCGTCGGTACGGACGATGCGGTATTCGAGCGTGGCGTGCTCGAGGCGGCCTCTCGCCAGGGTGGTGAGCTTTTCGCGAGTCAGCGCGACGTCATCGGGATGCACGGTGCTCAGCCATCGCTCCACTCCGGGCATATAGAAATCCGGGTTCCTTCCGGTCATGGCTTCCACGGAAGGGGACCAGTAGCGGTAGCACAAACCGCCGTCCGGGCTGACGTCCGCGCTCCAGAAGTACGCGGAGGTGCCTGCCCTGAGGCGCGCCAGCTCGTCTTTGAGGCGAGCATTCTCGCTTGCTAGCTCTTCGCGGAGGCTGTCACCGGGAGGAAGTCCGCAACCCGGTTCGGCACGGCACGACAGATTGGAGGCGACGTCTTGCACTTCGGCGATGAGAAATCGGCGCGATGGCGGCGATTCCGTGGACCGGCGTTTGCAGTCTGACACGCGGAAACAGGGCGTTTCCGGCGGCGTCGCGCCGCACCATACGAGGCACGTCTCGGTCCTCGGCGCAAGGACGCGACGGCCATTGTCATTGTAAGTGGGAACACCGGAAACATCCAGTAGCGCTTGTGATCTGGATCCACTGCCCGTACGATGTGGGTGCGACAGCCCCCGTCTCCGTCTCTTCCGCCGCTGGCGGGGGAGGTGAGTTGGGGGGTTTTCGCGATGCGCTTTCCGCAAAGCTCGCGCTATACAGGCGGTGGATCCAGGGCGTCTCACCGCCTTGCTCCCCAGGTAACCTTGCGGTAAAATGAACGTCCGTGCGCTCGCACGGTTCCCCCTCACCCTCTGCCTGCGATGCGAGATCGCAGGCCAAAGCGTCGATTTCGGAGACAGTGAATGGACCTCTCGACCGTCATTGGGCTCGTGTTGGGCGGAGGCCTCGTGTTGTGGGCCATGCTCTCTGGCGGAAGTATCATGATCTTCCTGGACTTCCCCTCCTTCTTGATCGTGGTCGGCGGCACACTGGGGGCGGTCATGATCCAGTATCCACTTTCGGCAGTGCTCTCGACGGTGAGTGTGGTCAAAAACGCCTTCTTCGGACGCGATCCGGATCCGTCCAAGCGCGCGGAGGATATCACCAAGTTTGCAGAGCTCGCGAAGAGAGAGAGCCTGGTCGCGCTCGAAAAGGCGAAGACCGAGGATCCGTTCTTGCAAAAAGGCCTCACCTTGTGCGCGGACGGTCACAACGCAGACACGATTCGCCACATCTTGTCGCTGGATATGACGGCCCGGCTGCAACGCCACAAGCGCGGGCAGCGAATATTCAGATCTATTGGATCGATGGGTCCGGCATTCGGCATGATCGGAACGCTTGTTGGTCTTGTGCAACTGCTCTCTAACATGCAAGATCCCTCAGGCGTAGGACCAGCCATGGCGCTGGCGCTGATTACGACGCTGTACGGCGCGCTCCTCGCCAACCTGATCGCGATCCCTTTGGCTGAGAAGCTCGCAAACCGGAGCGAGGAAGAGGCGCTCATGATGGAGCTATCCATCAACGGAGTGGCGGCGATCTCTCAGGGGGCTGCGCCCCAGCTCGTAAGAGAGCAACTCGTCGCCTACCTGTCGCAATCCATGCAAGCGAAGCTGGGTAAGCGATGAGCGCAGAAGAGAACAGCGAAAAAACAGACAAGGGGAAAGCGGCGCAACAGGCGTCTTCCCCACCGCCGCTCCCGAGTCCCCCCGCGGATGACGCTCCGGCCGGCGCACCGGAATGGATGTGCACCTTCGCGGACCTGATGTCGCTGCTTCTGGTGTTTTTCATCTTGCTGCTGACGTATTCGCAGATCGATGTAGCGAAGTATCGCATTCTGATTGGATCGCTTCGCTATGCCTTTGGTTCCAAGGACGCAACGGGGTTCGTCGAGGATGGTGCGGAGACAGGTGGGGCTCCGATCATTACCGCGCCGCAACAGGAAGAGTGCAAGAGTGGGGCCGAAGGTGCCACGACTACCGAGGAGCAGGTGAAGCTCGAAATGGCGCTGGAGGATGTGCTGTCCACCGAGGATTTTGGGATTGGCGCAGAGCTCGAGACCGATGCGCGCGGCATTCTCGTCCGGGTCGCGGGGCAGGCGATGTTCGCCGCGGGAAGCGCCGATATTCTCCCGGGCGCAAAGACCTTCTTGCAAAGTCTCATCGGCACCATCAAGAGTAGCCCTTGCCGGGTGATGGTCGAGGGGCACACGGACAGCGCAACGATCAGCACCAGCGCATACGCCTCGAACTGGGAGCTATCGGCGGCGCGGGCCGGCAGCATTGTGCGCTTTCTCGCCGAACAAGCGGGGGTTAGCGCCGATCGGTTCATGGCGGTTGGGCTTGCGGACACCAGACCTGTCGTCCCCAATACCTCGGAAGAAAACCGCGCGGCGAATCGGAGAGTCGAGATCGTCTTCCTCTTGCGCGAAGGCCCTGTGCTCGGCGGGGCTCCCGTCAAGCCTACACCGACGGCGGCCGCTGGCGAAGGCAAGGCCGGCGACAGCTTCCCATCGACTTTGGCAGATGATGAATTCTGGAGCGACGACGCTGCCGGTGGCAGCGAGAAGGCCGGCGCCGAGGCTGACTCCGGCGCCGGCGAAAAACCCCCAGCGGCATCGGACACGACGCCGTGAGAGGCGCCGTCGGTGCCTGCCGCCAACCTGCCTAGCAGTGCCCCGGCGCAAGCACCTGCTCGGCCGCTCGATCCAGGATCGCCACGGCGTGGACCAGCGCCTTGAAGCGCACATCGGTGGTCTGGCTGTGGAAAAAGCGATAGTAGATCTGCTGCGCGATGACCGCGAGGCGAAACAGGCCGAAGCAGCGATAGAAGCGGAAGTCCACTTCCCCGATTCCTCTGCCGCGGCAATACCGGTCCAAAACTTCCGCACGCGTCAACATGCCTCCGACATGGGTCGGCGCAAGGCGGATAGCCTGCATCTCGGCGGGATCGTCAGCCTGAACCCAGTAGGCGAGTGAGTTGCCGAGGTCCATGAGCGGGTCGCCAACTGCCGCGAGCTCCCAATCGAGCACGCCGATAACGCTGGTTGGCGCCGCCGGATCGAGCACGATGTTGTCGAAGCGAAAGTCGTTGTGCACCAGGCACGGCTGCCGCGGGTCCGGCGGAATGTGCTCGGCCAGCCACGACATCACCCGCTCGCAGGCCGGAGCATCCGGGGTGCGCGCCGTGCGGTATCGCTCGCTCCATCCTTGCACCTGTCGCTGTGCGTAACCTTGCGGTTTCCCCAGGACGCCAAGACCCGTAGCGTCGACGTCAAGCGAGTGCAGCTCCACGAGAGTATCGATCAGACGTTCCGAAAGGCGTCGGGCGTCTCCGGTCAACAGTCGGAGCGCGCCCGGAAGGTCCTTGCGCAGGATGAGGCCGGCGATCCGCTCCATGAGGAAAAACGGTGCGCCGAGCACAGTTTCGTCGTCACAGTGCGCGACTGGCTGCGGGCAGTACGCAAAGTGCGGGTGCAGGGCCTGAAGCAGGCGAAACTCCCTGGTGACGTCGTGCGCGGTGGCCGCCTTTGTGCCGAACGGCGGACGTCGCAAGACGAGCTCCCGATCACCGGCGGTGATCAGGTAGGTCAGGTTGGAGTATCCGGACGGGAACTGCCGAGCATGAACCGCATCCGCGGCGATGCCAAGCTCGCTGCGGAGGTAGCTCAACAAGCGGTTTTCATCGAGCACCTCGTCCGGTCTCGCGAGACCGGGCTGGTCGATGAGCTCTCCGGCAGCGGCCGCGGGTTCGGCGGCGCCTGGCGGGTCGAAATGGCGGCCGTGCCCAAGGCGCTCGGGTTCCTCGAGAATCAGCCTGGCGACGGAGATCTTGTGGACCTCGTCGACGCCATCATAGATGCGGGCGGCACGCTCGAAGCGAAACAGGAACGCGAGGATCGTGTCATCGGTCATGCCGAGCCCGCCGTGCACCTGCAGCGCGCGGTCGACCACGCGCTGTAGCACGTTCGCCGTGAAGAACTTGATCGCGGAGATCTCCGCTCGCGCTTCGCGAGCGCCGAAGCGGGTCATTTTCCAGGCGGCGTGCAGCACCATGAGGCGGGCGGCGTGAATCTCGGCGGCGCTCTCGGCGATCCACGTCTGGATGATCTGCCGGGTTGCCAAGGTGCGCCCCGGGCTGATCACGCGCTTGGCGGCGCGGTCGCACATCAGCGAGAAGGCCCGGTTGCAGGCGCCGAGCCAGCGCATGCAGTGGTGAATGCGTCCGGGCCCGAGACGCTCCTGGGCGATCAGGAATCCTTGCCCGCGCGGGCCGAGAAGATGGGATCGGGGTACGCGACAGCCGCGCAAGATGACCTCGCCATGACTGTGCCAGCCACTCCCCGTGTGGCCCATGACGGAGATATTGCGCACAAGATCAAAGCCCGGGGTGTCCGTGGGGACGATGAGCATGCTGGCGCGAAAGTGCGGAGCTGCTCCGGGATCGGTCACCGCCATGACGATCGCGAAGGCGGCGCCGTCGGCACCTGTAGTATACCACTTGTGCCCGGTCAAAACGTACTCGTCCCCCTGCTCGATGGCCGTCGTCTCCATCATGACGGGGTTGGAGCCGGGCATTTCGATTTCGGTCATCGCGAAGCAGGAGCGTATGCTTCCCTCGACGAGCGGCCGAAGAAACGTCTCCTTCTGCTCGTCCGTGCCGTATTTGCACAGGATTTCCACATTGCCGGCGTCGGGGGCCTGGCAGTTGAACGCATAGTGCCCGAGAGGACTGCGGCCGAGGGCTTCTGATACATGCGCAAAAGTCAGCACGTCCAACCCCATTCCGCCATACTCGCCGGGGCCGGCTGGCGCCCACAGACCCATCTGGCGGACGCGACGGCGCACCTTGTCCAACCGGGCCTGAAGGTCGGCGCCCGTGCCAGCGAGGAATGCCGGCTCCAGTGGAATCAGCTCGCGATCGACAAGCGCGTCGATCATCCGCACCATCGTCTGTGCTTCTTCCGGCACTGCAAAGTCCATCTTGCATCTCCCGGTTGTCTACCTCAGCTCACACCGCCCTGGCGGCAAGTGGCCCCACTGTAGCATGAGCGAATCGAGGTAGCAGCGCCGTGTGGCCGCGAGGTGACGGAATTGCCTTGGCGCGTTTGTGGCCTATAATGAGCCATGACAACGCCGCCAAGACCCCCCAGAGATGCCACCCTTGAACGTCTATCTCGTTCGCCACGGACAGCAGGAGTATGAGCTCGCGGCGGGGTTTGATTTGAGCCTCGTCAACGACTACGCCACAGCGGCCAAACAGGGTCCGTTGACCGCTCGCGGTAGAGGCGAAGCGGACGCCGTGGCGCGCTATCTCAGTGGTATCGGGATCACGAACCTCTACTCGAGCGACTTGATCCGGGCCCGTCAAACGGCCGCGGCTACCGCCGCGCTCCTCGGACTGGAGGTGCGTGTCACCGCGGACTTGGCAGAAATACGTTGCGGTCGTCTCCTCCCGGAAACCTCGCCGCGGATTGCCGCTTCTCTGGCGCTCACCCGCCTCGTACATGCAGCGCTTTCGCTCGTCAGCTCAGGTGCGGCCAGCGTCGCCGCCGGGGGGAGTCTGATCCGCCTGTACTACAACGCGTGGAAGTCCGAGGAGACATCCGATGGCGAAACGGTTGCCGCGGTTCGCGAGCGCGTGACGCGGGTTCTCGAATCCCTCGCTGCTGCTCACAATGACGGCGACAGTGTCGCCTGTTTCACGCACGGGTACTTTATCTACTACACGGTCAACGAGCTGCTCTTTCCGGAGCTTCGCGTGCGGAATGTCCTTACCCGGCCGTACCTGCGCAATGGCAGCGTGACGCATCTGCGCCGGACGGCGGGGCAATGGTCCCTGGTGAGCTATGGCGCGAGTCAGCATCTCGCCAGTCGCGATGGCCGCTTGTCGCGATCGCGTCGCGGTCTGGCGCGGTAGCGGCGGGGCGCACGGGGCGGTGGATCCAGGCAACCGTGCTGCGGTTGACACGGTCGCTTCGAGTCGGTAACCTCCACGCGAAACGCCGAAACGGTTTCGACGGGCAGGGCGTGCTGAACGCCCGGAACTACGAAGGAGGGCTCATGTACAGGATCGTCGTCACGGGTCTCGCCGCGCTTGCGTGCGGCCTGGCGCTGGCCGGCACGGCAACCGCCGGCACCCAAGATTTCACTCTGATCAATGCAACTGGTACTGATATTCACAACCTATTCATCTCGGAGTCCAAGAAGGACAACTGGGAAGAGGACGTCTTGGGAGAGGATACGCTTCCTCAAGGAGAAAGTATAAAGATTACATTCTCTGGAAAGAAGGCCTGCTTGTGGGACATCATGGTCAAAGATGAGGAAGGGGAAGGCGTTTATTGGAACGAAATAGACTTGTGCGAAACCTCCAAGGTACGTCTGCTATGTAGCGAAAGCAAAGGCTGCTGGGCGGAGTTCGAATAATAGATCAGAACGCCCTACGCGCCGGGTTGTGCTCAACCCGAAGGCGCCTCATTCCGGCGGCCGGCCCGACAGAAACTAGGGCGTACGGCCGTCCGGTTGGGTGCGAGCGGCGAGGCGCAAGGCCGCGCCGAGAGCGACAAGACCTGCGATGGCGCTAGCTAGCGGCAACACCAGGGGGACATCGCGGTCGAGCCGGGAAACCGCCGGGTCGTCGGGATCGACGTAGACGGTGAGCTCACCGCCCGGAGTATAGGCGCGTAGCCGCTCCTGGGCCTCCGCCTGAGTGCGCGAGACTTCGCGCGTCAGATCCGCGTGCCCTTCGTGCCGAAAGCCACCCGCAGAGTACGCGTACGCCAGGGCGACAATGTAGAGCCCGTAGTGCCCGCGCCGTGGCATACCGGACTCCCCCTGGCCAATCACCTTTAGCTCGGCGGTCGTGATCTCGGCATCGGTTTCCTGAAAGTCGGCGATCCGGCACCAGAGCGACAATCCTGAGACGCCGCCAAGAACCAAGGCGACAGCGGCGGCCGCACAGGTGACGGAGAGAAGACCGAACCTGGGACGTATACGGGAGGTCTCGTCGGAGCTCGCGGTAATTGCCATGTCGATAAGCTAGCGGCGAGATGCGCTCGCCGCAAGCCATCCGCGCCGTTCTGAATCCACCGCCAGCTCGCTGTCGACGCGACAGCGCCCTCTCGGTCCCTCCCTCCGCTTGCGGGGAGGTGAGGTGGGGGTATTCGCGATGCGCTTTCCGCTCAGCCCGCGGTCGAGCTGGTGGTGGATTCGAGGTCGTGAGGGTGCTCCGGGGCTGCGGTAGCCGATCAGGCGCACTCGAGCGCCTCACCGGAAGCGTCCCGGCCAACTCGAAAGCCGCGGTCATGGCAGCAATCACCGGGAGCGGCGCAGGCGCGGATCGCCGCACCGATGCCGCCGGCTCCCGTGGCCCAGGAGCCGCCCCGGGCCACGCGCCGCGCTCCCGCCGACGGCCCCGCTGGATTGATCTGCGCCACGCCCTGATAGTCACCGTACCAGTCGGCGCACCATTCCCAGACGTTGCCGAGCATGTCGTACAGGCCCCACGCATTCGCTTCCCGTGTCGCGACGGGCTGCGTCCGCCCGCCGCTGTTGGCGGCGCTCCACGCAATCCTGTCGAGCTCTCCGCTGCGTTCGGGCCCAGTCCCCGCCCGGCAGGCGTATTCCCATTCGGCCTCCGAAAGCAGACGAAAGCCCGCGGCCTCGGCGCCCGCCCACCGCACGATGTCGCCCCGGATCTCGTACGCGGGAGTCAGGCCCGCGGCCATCGACAGGCGATTACAGAACGCGACAGCCGCAAACCAGGACACGTTCTCGACGGGGAGATCGCGGCCTCGAAACCGGCTCGGGTTTTCTCCGGCGAGGGCCTCGTAGAGTTCTTGCGTCACCGGCGCACCGAGCACGTCGAAAGGGCGGGTCAGGGTCACCGTGTGAGCCGGCCGCTCATCGAAGCCGCCGTCGTTGGAACCCATGAGGAACGCTCCCGCCGGAAGCCGAACGAACCCGTGGGCCAGAGCACGTGCGACCACCGAGGAGCTCGCCGGGCGGATGCCGGTGGGCGCAGCGGGAAGCCTGTCGTCCAGGGCGGCCACACGCTCGCGCGTAAGCGCCAGAATCCTGCCAACGGCCACGTCGACGAGCTCGCCATCGGAGACGGCGAGCGCCACATCGAAGGCGACATCTTCCTCGTCGTCGTCGGTCGGCGCCGGGGTCACGCAGGGCGCCCCCCGATCGAGCTTGAGGCCCACCGGCAGCGCGACGGGGTGGACTTCGCCGCCCGGCAACAGCGAGGCGGCCGATGCGGCGCGCAGACGCTCCGTCGCTTCGCGCACCTGCCGCAGCAGCCCATGAAAGACGCCATCCGCGTGCTTTGCCTCGTCCTGAAGTGAATCCAGCGGAGCGATTGCTTCGCGCACGACCGCCTCAAGGGGTGGCGCGGCCCGCTCGAGGTCGGGAGCCGCGCGCTCGAGACCGCCGATGCGTCGTTCGAGCGCAAAGGCCCGCCTGTCGCGATCGAACCTCCCGCGGAGCTCCGCCAAGGGATCCGACCGGCTGCGAAGATCTTTCATAAGCGCCGTCATGGCGGCCGTGGCGAGCTCGAGTTTCCGTAGTGCCAGCAGCGCTGCCCAGGCGAGCCCGCGCACCGCAGCCAGAAGGCGGTCTCCTTGGGCCGCCACCCGATCCGACAAGGCCCGGTCATCGTGGCGCCGTGCCTCCTCGCCGAGCGCACGCCGCTCGTTTTCGAGCGCTACGAGGTGGGTTGTCTTCGCCTGGAGCTCCTCCTGCACGGTCCGCGCGATTTTCTCGACCAGGCCGAGGCGAGCATCGGTTCGCCGCCTCAGCTCGCGGAGCAGTTCCTCACAGTCATCGAGAACCCGGGCGACCTCTTCGTACAGCTCGGTGGCGTCGAGCTTGCGAGGAGCGCGGGGCAAGAATCCGAGTGCGGGCGGACGCGATATCTCTCGGCCCTGCACCGCCGCGGCGCGGCGCAGGATAGATTCCGAGCAATCAGCGAATGCCCGCTCGGCACACGGGACGAAAAAGGTCTTGCCGAGAATTTCGATCGGTTCGGCGCCGGGCGAATCCGGCGCGCCAGGGGGACGGCTCATGCGCCCCGGCCCGCGGGCGGCCCGAAGATCGCGTCCACCGCCTCGATCAGGGGTGCGACTGCCGGCGGGCGGACAACGCCGCGGGCGGCGGCGCGGACGTCCTTGAGACCCGAGCCCGTAATCAAGACGACAACCCGCTCACCGGCATCGATGAGTCCTTGCCGCCGCGCGACGAGCAAACCGGCGTACGCGGTCGCCGCCGCCGGTTCGGCAAACACGCCGCTACCGCGCGCCAGCGCCCCGATCGCCGCGACCACTTCGTCTTCGGGGACGAGCACCGCGTCACCGCCACTCTCCGCGAGGTCCATCAGACAACCGATCCCGTTTCTTGGCATGGAGACCGTGAGACTGTCAGCGACGCTGGCGGCCTTCGAATGGAGGCGGATAACCCGCGCCGGGTCGCGCACGGCGTCGTAGATGGCAGGCGACCCCGCCGCCTGGGCGGCGATGAGACGCGGCAGCCGCGGACCCAGCCCGGCGCGCACCAGATCGCGAAACCCTTTGGCGACACCGCTCAGAATGACCCCATCGCCGACGGGTACGACCACCGCGTCGGGCCACGAAGGTGCCAGTTGCGCCGCAATTTCCAGCGACGCCGTTTTCTTTCCCTCGATAGTATAGGGGTTGTAGGCGGTGTTGCGGTTGTACCAGCCGTAGCGCTGGCAGGCCGCCAGGCACAGCTCGAACGCCGCGTCATAGGGTCCATCGACGGGCACGAGCTGCGCGCCGTATGAGAGTATCTGCACGAGCTTCGCTTCTGGCGCCGACGCCGGGACGAAGACAATCGCCTTCATCCCGCTGGCGGCGCATGCGGCGGCCAGGGCCGTTGCCGCGTTTCCGGTCGACGCCGCGGCAATGGTGGAGAGGCCGTACTCTCTGGCCTTGGCGACCACAAGCGCCGCGGCGCGGTCCTTGGTCGATGCTGACGGATTGCGAGTGTCGTCCTTCACGTACAGATGGGGCATGCCCAGGGCCGTGCGCAGCGCAGGAACCTCGAGAAGCGGCGTCCAGCCGATGGCCAGAGGCGGCAACAGTGAGGCATCGGCGAGAGGCAAGAAACGGCATGTGGCGGCCAGTCCGTCTGGTAGACGGGGCGGCAAGCTCTCCAGCTCGACCGCCAGAACGCCGCGCGTCAACCCGCCCGGCTCCTGCGCTGCCGCACACGCAGGGCACACGTAGCGGCTGGCATCCGGCTCCCAGCTCTTCCCGCACTCGATGCAGCGCAGGCAATATGCCATTGTCGCTGTCATTTCTCGAAACCTATTCGCGACCGCACGGTGTCCAATGCCCCGCTCTCAGCGTTGAAGGTGGCGATTGCCGCATCCCATTCCGGCAGCCTCGCGGCGACCTCCTGCCAAAACGCTGGAGACCACAGGGCGTCGAGCTCCGCGACCGTCTTGCCTTGCTGCTCGACCCACGTAAAGTACTTGAGATTGTGCAGCGCCTTGCGCTCGGGATAGGTCAGCTCGCGCATGGAGTCGGTTGCAGCACCGAGGACACGTCGCTCGAAGTCGATCTCCGCCTGGGAAGACGCATACTTTCCGCGCTCCGCCGTGAGCTCGGAGAGCCGGCTGCGATACATTTCGGCAGAGTCCGTGAACACGGTCAGCACCACGTCACGGTCGTCCAACTCGAAGTACTTTGCCAGCTTGATGGCGGAAAGCGCGTTGCAGACGCTCGATATGCCCATCAGGCCGAGACGATCGACGGTCTCGATGGCGACGCCGCGCCGCACCAGCGTTTCTCTGCCGGCGTCGTCGTTGAACAGGCGAAAGACCCGCATCGCGGCCTCGTCGTCGATCGCCACGACGGCATCGGTATTGCGCGCGTTGTGAATCCATGGCACGTGCTTGTCGCCAATGCCCTCAATGCGATGTGCACCGAATCCCGTGCGCAGCAGCGTCGGGCACTGAAGCGCCTCGGAGGCGGCGATGAAGCTCCCCGGATGGCGCTGTTTCAGGTAGTCGCCGGCCGCGAGCGTGCCCGCGGAGCCGGTGGCACTGACCCAGCCTGCCAGCCGGGCGCCGCGCTGGAGCAGGTCGCTGACCGCCTCCTCCGCCGCCGCGCCGGTGACGGCGAAGTGCCACAGGTAGTTGCCAAGCTCCTCGAACTGGTTGAAGATGACTGCATCGGGAGCGCTCGCGCGCAAGCGCCAGCACGCGTCGAAAATCTCCTTGACGTTGCTTTCGCAGCCGGGCGTGGCGATGATCTCAGCGCCGAGCGATCGCAGCCAGGCGAAGCGTTCATGGCTCATGCCTTCCGGAAGGATGGCGACCGCCTGGCAACCGAGAAGCGCGCAATCGAATACGCCCCCTCGACAGTAATTTCCGGTCGAGGGCCACACGGCGCGGTGCCGAGTCGGATCGAAACCGCCGGTAACGAGGTGGGGCACGAGGCAGCCGAACGCGGCGCCGACCTTGTGCGCGCCGGTCGGAAAGTGTCGGCCGACGAGGCCGACAATGCGCGCCGGCACGCCCGTCAGCGCTGGTGGCAGCGCGAGCGCGTTCACGGCGCCGAAACCGCCTGTCTGCACATCGTTCTTCCAGGTGATCCGAAACAGGTTGAGGGGATCGGTAGTCTGCATGTCAACGTGGAGAAGCCGCGCCGCGACTTCCTGGGGCATGCTGGCGGGGTCGCGCATCTGTGCAAACGTGGGAATGACGATGCCGCGCTCGCGACAGCGGCAAAGCGCCTGGGCGCGATTGTGATCGCGTTCGGATGCCATGGCGAGGGTCATGCCTACCTCTTTCACAAGACGCGGAACGGCGTGCCCGGTGCCGTGTCCGCGAAGCGCGCCCAAAGGCCGGGCGCCAGCCGGCGAGCGTTCTCCACAATCGCTCGCGCGTCGAGCGAGAGGACGTCTCCGTTTTCCATGAGAACCTTGCCGCTCGCGATGGTGTGGCGCATGGCCGCATCGGCGGCACCGTAGATGAGATGCCCGAAGAAGTTATCGGGCGCCATCGGTGTCGGCGGTGGAGCGTCGATAACCGCCACGTCGGCAGGCGCACCCACAGTCAGCTCGCCAAGCCGGTCGTCGTCAAAGAAGCGGCGCGCCACAGCGGCGTTGTTGGCGAGCAATTCGGGGTGCACCTCGAAACCCGCGGTGGCATCCGCGCGTTGGAGACGATCGGCAAGGAAGCTAAACCGCAGCGATCTCAGTGGGGCGGAGCTCATGCCGTCTGTACCGAGGCAGATCGTTGCTCCCGCGGCGCGGGCCCGCTTCAGGTCGAGCCAACCGACTGCGTTGTTGGCATTGGATTCTGGATTGTGCACGAGCACCGCACCGCTTTCGGCAACTCGCGACAACGCCACGGCGTCGAGGTGCACGCCATGGGCGAGAAGTGCGCGCGGCCCGAGCATGCCGAAGCGATCCAGACGCGCGACCGGATCTCCTCCGAGCGCCGCTCGCGACTCGCTCACGTCGGCACGATCCTCGGCGACGTGGACGTGGCAGCCGCCATCTGCCGGATCGAGCGCAGCCAGGGCGGCGGCGACCTCGGCGAGCGTCTCGTCTGAGAGCGTAAAGCTCGCGTGCAGCCCCATGACTCCGCGCAGGCGTTGCTGGCCGCGACAAGCCTGGATAAAGCGCTGATTCTCGGCGATTCCGAGTCGCGCGCCGGCGCGGCCATTGCGGTCGGTGACCTCATACGCAAGCACCCCGCGCAGCCCCGCGCGCAGGGCCGCCTCGCCAATCACCTCCAGACTGCCGGAAATACAGCCGGGTGACGCGTGGTGGTCGAAAAAGGCGGTGCACCCTGCCTTGATACATGCCAGCAAGCTCAGCTCCGCTGACACCCGCACCGCATCCAGGTCCAGAGCTCGATCGAGCCGCCACCACAGCTTGTCGAGAATGTCAACGAAGGTAGCGGTTCGATAACCCGGGTTCAGGCCGCGGGCCAACGCCGAGTAGAAGTGATGGTGAGCGTTGATGAGCCCTGGAACGATCAAGCCACCGTGCGCGTCCAGATGCCGGGCGCCGGGGTGCGCGGCGCGCAGCTCAGCGCTGCTGCCGACCACCGCGACGCGAGCACCGGCGATGCCCACGGCGCCGCCGGCAATGACCTCCGGGCACCGCCAGCTCGTAACCACGGTGCCGCCGTGAACCAGTAGCGTGACCTCCCCAGGGTCCACGTCACCTTCTCCGCGACTTCGGTACGAGCGCTGCGGCCGCGGCCGCGTCGGCCATCGGCAAGCGCGTGCGCCACTTGCCGTCGAAGGCGTGCAGCGCCCCCGCAACGGCGCCTGCCGTTGGCACCAGCCCGATCTCGCCGACCCCCTTCGCGCCGTAGCCGCCAACGGCATCAGGCTCCTCGATCAGCACCACATCGATGCGCGGCGTGTGCTGCGCCTTGATGATGCCGAGGTCGAGGAGCTGCAGCGAGTCAGGTACCCCACCCGTGCACGGGAAGTCCTCGCTCAACGCGTATCCGAGGCCCATGTGGACGCCGCCTTCGATCTGGCCCGCACACTGCAGCGGGTTGATCGCCCTCCCCACGTCATGCGCCGCAACCACCCGTTCCAGTGCGCCCCGCTCGTCCAACACGACAACCTGCGCGGCGTATGAAAACGTGAGGTGGGTTATGGGATTGGCGCCCCCCTTGCCCGGCTTTACGGTAAAGTCGCAGATGTATTCGCCGTCGAAGCATTCTCCCACCAGCTCGCAAATCGGGCGTTCGCGCAGGGACGCGGCAAGTTGTAGCGCCGCTTCTTGTGCCGCCTTCGTCGCGAGCGCCGTGGCCCGGGATGCCGTCGTCATGCCGCAAACCACCGCAAGGTCGCTCACGGCGCGAACCGACATGACATCCGGGTCGAGCCCCGTCTCTTCCGCCACGACCTGCCGCAGAATGGTGAACAGTCCCTGCCCCATCTCCGTGTAGCCAGTCAGGATCTCCAGTCTCCCACCAGTCAGTACGCGCAACCGCACGCGACCGATGTCGGCCATGCCGTTGCCGATCCCGGTGTTCTTGATGCCGCAGGCGATGCCCGCATAGCGATGTGCGCGATAGACGTCGCGAACGGCTTCGAGGCTGCGAGCGAGCCCGCGGACGCCACTGTCGAGGATTTGCCCCGTCGCGAAGGCGTCTCCGGGACGCAGAATGTTGCGGGCACGAATCTCGTAGCCGTCGACGCCGATGATCGCGGCGAGGCGATCGAGCAAGCCCTCGATGGCAAAGGAGGTCTGGTTGACCCCGAACCCGCGCATGGCCCCGCATGGGGGGTTATTGGTGTAGACCGTTCGGGCTTCCACATCCACAGCGGGGACGCGATAGGGCCCCGTGGCGTGACCCGCGGCGCGCTCGAGGACCTTGGTCCCAACGGATGCGTAAGCGCCCGTATCCCCCGTGATGCGGACGCGTGCCGCGAGCAGCCGCCCCTCGGCGTCGGCGCCGATCGTGTAGTCCATGCTCAACGGGTGTCGCTTGGGGTGCATGAGCAACGATTGCTCGCGCGTCAAGACGGTCTGCACCGGTCGCCCCAACTTCCACGCCGCCAGTGCCGTCTGCGCCTGGACGCACAGATCCTCCTTGCCGCCAAACGCGCCCCCGTTGGATACGAGCTCGACATCCACGCTCACGAGTGGCAGCCCGAGCACCGCGGCGATCTGTGCCTGATCCTCGTGCACTCCTTGCCCTTGGGTAAAGACCTTGATCGTGGCACCATCCGAGGCCGCAAGGGCCAGGCAGGCTTCCGGCTCCAGGTAGGCGTGCTCGATGCGTTGGGTTTGGAATCGCTCGGTCAAGATGTGGGCGGCGCTCGCGAGACCCTGATCGACGTCACCGCGGGTGTACGCGCACGTCTCGAGCAGGTTTCCAGTCGGGTGGACGGCATGCGCACCCACCTCCAGCGCCGCGAAGGGATCGGTGACGGGGGAGCGCGGCTCACAATCCACCACCACCTTTGCCGCCGCCGCGCGCGCGGAAAACTGGCTTTCCGCCACGACCAACGCCAGGACGTCGCCGATGCACCGCGTCTCCTCGCCAACCGCGACGAAGACCGGCCAATCTTTCTTGATCAGCCCCACGACGCGATCTCCTGGGACGTCAGACGCGGTCAGCACCGCCACTACCCCGGCGCTCGCAAGCGCCGCCGACGTATCGATTGCACGCACCAGCGCCCGCGGGTAGGCGCCGAGCACGACGGCGCCATGGGCCATGCCGGCGACGGCAAGATCGGCGACGTAGGGCTTGCAACCGAGCACCTTGTCCGGCCCCTGGTAGTTTCGAACGGACGCACCGACACCCTTCTCGCAGCGCGGGGCTTCTGCCCGGACGAGCCCCAGGGATTCCCCGAAAAACGGCGCCCGCGTCGCCGTGCCCGCCAAGGGTGCCCCCGACCACGCGTCCTGTGCCGCCGCGATGGCATCAACGATGCTCTGATACCCGGTGCATCGACACAGATTCCCCGCCAGTGCCTTGCGCACGGCATCCGCGTCCTTGCCCTTGCCGCGGTCCAGTAACCCCTTGGCGCGCACGGCAATGCCCGGCGTGCAAAATCCGCACTGCAAGGCACCCTCCTGCGTAAAGGCTGCAGCAAGCACGCGGCGCTGTTCCTCCGGGAGTCCCTCGAGCGTGACGACCTCCTTTCCGGCCGTTTTCTCGGGCCTGCGCAAACACGAAAGCGCGGGATTTCCATCGATCAGCACCAGGCAACAGCCACAGACGCCCTGCCCGGAGCAGCCGTCCTTCGCCGACGTCACCCCGCAGCAGGCGCGCAGGACCTCGAGCAACGTCATGCCGGGTTCGTATTCGACGCTCGTGCCGCGCCCGTTGAGGACAAAGTCCAGGGTTGCCATCGGAGCCTCCTTCAGGATCGTTGGCGGGTGATCGCTCGCAGGACGGATTCTGGAGTGGCGGGGAGGCTGAGCTCGACCCCGCTCCCGCTGTCGCCACAAGCGCGCATGGAGTGCCGGAGCGCGGTGATGACCGAGATGGCGAGCATAAAGGGCGGTTCTCCCACTGCCTTGCTGCCGTGAATGACCCCGGGCTGGGCCGCGCGGTCAAGGAGCCTGACGAAGAATTCGGTCGGCGCATCCCCGAAGGAGGGGATCTTGTAGGTGGACGGCCCGCGGGTGATCAGCCGACCGGCGGGGTCGCGGCGGAGATCTTCGGTCGTGAGCCAGCCGAGGCCCTGAATGAATCCCCCTTCGATCTGCCCGCGATCGATGCTGGGCACCAGACTGTTGCCGGCATCGTGCAGAATGTCGACGCGCGTCACCCGGTACTGGCCGGTGAGACTGCAGACCTCTACTTCAGCAACTGCGCCGCCGAAGGCAAAGTAGTAGAAAGGTTCGCCGGTGCCGGTAGCGGGGTCGAAGTGGATACCGGGAGTCGCATAGTAGCCAGTTGCCGCAAGCGGAATGCGCGCCATCCAGGCGGCGTTTGCGACTTCCGCGAAGGTCCGCGAGCGAGCGGGGTCGGCCGCCAAGGACACGAGCCCGGACGCGAAGGTGAGCTCGTCAGTTTCCTCGACACCGAGCATCGCGGCGGCGATGGGAATCAGGCGGTGGCGCAGGGTCGTGCAGGCCGACTGAACCGCCTGACCATTGAGGTCGGAGCCACTCGAGGCCGCGGTTGGTGACGTATTCGGCACTTTCTCGGTGGACGTGCTCATGATCCGGATGGCGCCGGTCGCGACTCCGAGCTCCGCGGAGCAGATCGCCAGAATCTTGGTATGCAGCCCCTGTCCCATCTCGGTTCCCGCATGATTGACCTGAACCGTACCATCGGTGAACACGAGGACATAGGCCCCCGCCTGGTTTAGCATGCTCTTGGTGAAGGAAATCCCGAACTTGACCGGTTGAAACCCGATTCCCCGCTTGACATAGGTGGAACCCGCGTTGAACGCTTCGATGGCCTGGCGCCTACCGGCATAGCGTGCCGCCGGCAGCAGCTCGTCGAAGAGTCTCGGCAAGCGATTGTACCGGACCTCCTGGTCGTAGGGCGTGCGGTTACGAGGCGCATCCGCATAGGCGTTACGGCGCCGCACCTCGGCGGGATCCATCTGGAGCCGTTCCGCGGCGCGGTTGAGGATCGTGTCGATCACCAACATTCCTTGGGGTCCGCCGAAGCCACGGAAGGCCGTGTTCGAGGGGAGGTTGGTGCGGCACAGTCTTCCGGTAAAGCGCGCTGCCGGGACAAAATAGGCGCCGTCGAGATGAAACAGCGCGCGGTCCAGGATGGCGGGCGAAAGGTCGGTCGTCCAGCCGGCGTCGGCGTACAGGACCACATCAAGCGCGAGCAGGTGCCCGTCAGCGTCGAATCCGGCGCGGTAGTCGGCGCGAAAGGGGTGGCGCTTTCCGGTGATGGCCATGTCGGTGTCGCGGTCGAGCCACAGCTTGACGGGGCGATTGGTGGCGCGCGCCGCCAGGGCCGCCAGCGCCGCGACCTGTGTCGCCTGGGATTCCTTGCCGCCGAAGCCGCCACCGATGCGATTCACTTCACAGACCACACGGTGGTAGCCGATGCCGAGAACCCGGGCAACCATGTGCTGAACTTCCGTGGGATGCTGCGTGGAGCTGTGGATGTGCATCGCCCCGTCTTCCAGCGGAATCGCGAGCGCCACCTGCGTTTCCAGGTAGAAGTGCTCTTGCGGGGGGGTGTGGAGCGTGCCCTCGATGCGGTGAGTAGCGCGGCGGTATCCCTCAGCAAAGTCGCCACGATTGATGAGATGGTATGGGCCGATAAAGTCGCTGGCGGCATGCGCGTCTTCTATCGACAGCCGAGGAGCGAGCGGGTCGTAGGCGATCTGAAGCGCCGCGATGCCGGCCCGGCACGCCGTGCTCGACTCGCCGGCGACCAGAGCGACGACCTGCCCGACGCAGTTGACGGTTTCTTCGGCGAGAAGTGGCTCGTCGTGGACAATCGGGCCGATGCAGTTGTCTCCCCGCACGTCGGCGGCGAAGAAGACGGCGCGGATGCCGGGCACGGAGAGCGCAGCGGCGCCGTCGCGGTGACGAATCCGTGCGTGGGCATGCGGGGAGAGGCCCACTGCGGCCACGAGCGTGCCGGGGGGCAAGGGAAAATCGTCGACGTAGAGGGCCTCGCCGGTGACGTGCCGGCGACCGCTTTCGTGCGGCGAGGGACGATGGAGCAGGGCGCCGTCATCCGGTGACGGGAGCTTCATGGCGCGCTCTCCAGGTTCAGCGTCGAGCTCGGCAGCGGCGGCAGCGCGGGGAGATGTCGGGCGCGCGTCTCTTCGAAGAAGCCGCATAGCAGGTTGCACGCCACGGACATGCGGTACCAGGCGCTGGCGCGGTGATCGTCGATCGGGGTAAAGTCCTGCTCGAGTGCCGCTACCGCTCTGGCGACGACCTCTCCGGTCCACGGCCGGCCCACCAGCTCGCGTTCGACAGCGAGCGCGCGTTTCGGTATCGCGGCCATCCCTCCAAACGCGATCCGCGCTTCCGTTATCGTGCTCGCGGGTCCGATGCGCACCAGCATGCCAGCGGAGACCGCGCTGATATCGAGCTCTCGCCGCTTTGACACCTTGTACGCAGACGCTCGCGCGTCAGCGGGCAGCAGCGGAATCGTGACATCGGTCAGGATCTCTCCCGGAAGCAAAGCAGTGGCGCGATAGCCCGTGTAGAGCTCGTCGAGCGGTAGCTCGCGTGCGCCCTCGCGACTCCGTAGGCGTAGGCGCGCGCCGAGGGACAGCAGTACCGGAGCGCAGTCGCCAATCGGCGAGGCCGTGCACAAGTTGCCTCCGAGCGTCGCCCGGTGCTTGATCTGACGAGATCCGAAGTAGCGCAGCATCCGCGCGAGCGGGGGAAAGGTATCAGCGGTCGCTTGCTCGATGTCCGCGAGGGGCACCGCCGCGCCGAAGTGCCATGAATCCGCGTCACGTCCAATCGCTCGCAGCTCCGGAACGTTCTCCAGGGACAGCAGGCGTGGGAAGCGCCGATGTGCCTTGGTGACCTCGAGTGAGAGATCGGTGCCGCCGGAGACGATGCGGCAGCGCGGCTCGGCCGCGAGCACGGACAACGCCTCGTCGAGCGTTCCTGGTGCCTGATAGAGCTCTCCATCGGCCTCATACGTCAGCGCCTGCCGGCCCACCGGTGGCGACGCGCGTATGGGGCCCGCGATATCATCATCTCGCTGCCCCTTACCGGCGATCCGCACCAGCGCCTCGCGTATCGGCCGATACCCGGTGCATCGGCACAGGTTACCGCAGAGCTGATCATCGAGCGCCGCGGGGTTCGACTCCAGGTCATCTCGATAGTGCGCTTCGAGCAGAGACATCACGACGCCGGGCGTACAAAATCCGCATTGCGAGGACAGAGTGTCCACGGCCGCTTGCTGCACGGCGTGCATGGTGCCGTTGCGCGCCAGACCTTCCACGGTGTAAACGCGCCGGCCATGAGCCATCGGCAACAGGAACAGGCACGAGTTGACCGCGCGCAGGAGCGGCTCTCCCGCTGGAGACTCACCACTGATCACGACTGTGCAGGCCCCGCAATCCCCCTCGGCACAGCCTTCTTTCGCCCCGGTCAGGCCGCGCCGGTCGCGCAGATAGCGCAGCAAGGTCGTGTTGGGCGATGCTTCGCTTTCTTCGATCAGCTCATCGTTAATGTAGAAGCGCAGAGAGGTCATGCGAGCGGCGCCGGGATTCGCCGTGGCGGCGGAACGGATGTTGTCAGAGTACTACCCGTTCCAACGAGCTGTCAACGAGCGATAGCGCGGTCGCACGCGCCTGATGTCGCAACCGATTTGAACGAATCTGACGGCCGCGCTAACATGAAGGAATAGGCCATGAGTAGCGGATGACGCCCGGAGGACCAGACGCATGTTTACCAGAAAAACTCATCCCTGTGTCGCGATGGCTTGCGCCGTGGCCGCACTGCTCGTGCTCGGTGCGGGGTGTGCCACCAAGAGCTACGTCAACCGTGGGCTGGGCGAGACCGGGAAGCGCATCGACACGGTTGAAGCTCAGGTGGAGGACAGCCAGACGCGCATCGGCACCTTGGAAGAGCGCGCCGACTCCTCCGAGCAACGCACCGGACAGGCGGAGACCGCGATCGGCGAGCTGCAAACGGAGACCCGTCGCATTGCGCAAGGCAAGCTCCTGTTCGAAGTAACCTTGTCGACAGACGCACTGCGGTTTGCCACGGATAGCTCCGTGCTCGGCGCGGAAGGCAAGCTGCTCCTGGACGAGCTGGCAAGCAAGCTCAAGGAGCAGAACAAGGGGATCTGGATCGAAATCGAAGGCCACACCGACAGCAGCGGCGACGAAGAATACAACCAGCGGCTAGGACTCGGCCGGGCTGCCGCTGTCCACGACTATCTGGCCGCGGCTCACGCTTTTCCCCTGCACAAGATGAACGTGATCTCCTACGGCGAGAGCCGACCCGTTGCGGAAAACGACACGCGCGACGGCCGGGCGAAGAATCGCCGGGTCGTGGTCCGCGTGCTTGAGTAGCAGGAACGTCTCGCCGCGCATGGGCTCCGGCATCGCCGTCCGGCGCGCATGCAGGTCGCTTCGACGGCGCATTCAGGGCGGCGCGGCAGGCTTGACGAGAAACACGCATTGTCGTATAGTGGTTCGCGTTGCCGAGGTAGCTCAGTCGGCAGAGCAGGGGACTGAAAATCCCCGTGTCGTTGGTTCAATTCCGACCCTCGGCACGTCAGCAACGCGCCCGGAGGCCGTTTCGGCCTCCGGGCTTTTCGCCATAGAGGGCTGCTCGCCGAGCCAGCAAGAAGTCCGCGCGTCACGCTAGCCGCACCGGAGACTGCGCCGCTGGAAAGCGTCGATTCCGAGCTCCCCAAGACTATCGGCCCGTATCGCGTTGATCGCGTCCTCGGTAGAGGTGGACAAGGTGCGGTTTATCGCTGCACCGACGTCAGGTCCGGTGAGCCAGTGGCCGTCAAGGCGCTGGCGCGCGCGGATTCCGCCGCTATTCGAAATCTGAGGCGCGAGGCCCAGGCACTCCAGGACATCTGCCATCCAGGAGTCGTGCGCATCGTCGCCTGGGGCGACCAGGGTGGCCTGCCCTGGTATGCGATGGAGATCATCGAAGGCGACACCCTCACGCGATATTGCTCCCCACCGTTTGCGCCGGCATGCCCCGACGAACAGCGCGCGCGGTCGCTGACCGCGCTCCGACGAGTATGCGACGTGCTTGCCTACGTGCATGGCGAGGGGATTGTGCACCGCGATCTGAAACCGCAGAACATCCTGGTGACCGCGACCGGTCAACCCGTGCTCGTGGATTTTGGCCTCGCGGCGAAGTTCAGCCCGCTCGGGGGCCGTGAAGTGTTGGCGGCGCACGCTTCCGCGGGCGGCACGATCAGCTACATGTCACCTGAGCAGATCGCCGGCCTCGTGGCAGACGCGCGCACGGACTTGTATGCCATCGGTTGTTTGCTTTTCGAGCTGCTGACGGGGCGACCTCCTTTTGTGGCAGACTCCCCTTACGCAGTCCTGGTCTCCCACCTGCGCGAGCCGGCTCCCACACCCTCACAGCTCGTCGCGGACCTCGATCCGCGGCTGGACCGTCTGGTGCTAGGGCTACTGCGAAAAGAGCCGCGGGAGCGGATCGGGTACGCCGACACGGTCGCGTCGGTCCTCACGGGCGTAGGGGCGGGCGACAGCGCCTACCACGCAGCTCCAGCCCCGCGCACGTATCTCTATCGCCCTGGCGTGATCGGTCGCGACGACGTGCTGGCGACCATCCGGTCGGCTGTGGCCTCCCTGGGCGCGGGGACGGGCGGCGTTCTCTTTCTGGTCGGCGAGAGCGGCATCGGGAAGACCAGAGTTGCCCTGGAGGCCGTGCGCATTGCCGAGGAGCTCGACGTGCCCGTGCTTACCGGCGAGTGCAGCGAGCATCGCCGCGACGCGCTGGAAGCGTTCAAGCGGCCGCTCCGGCAACTTGGCGACCAGTGCTTGGAGTTGGGTGCGCCGGCCGTTGAGCGCATTTTCGGGGAGCGCGGTCGCGTCCTCAGCGCCTTTCAGCCAGCAATCGCCCCGCTCCCAGGAATTGCCGATTGGCCGCCGCCCGCCGAGCTTCCGGGGCTGGCCGCCGTCCGCAGAGTGCAGCAGTTTATGACGGAGACCTTGCGCGCGTTCGCGAGCGGCCGCGCCCTGCTTCTGGTCTTGGACGATCTGCAGTGGGCGGATGAGCTCAGTCTTGCGGTTCTGGAGCACGCGCTCGCCGAGATCCGCGCGGGCGGCCTTCCCATGCTTGTCCTGGCAACCGTGCGACGCGAAGCCGTGAACGAGAGAATGCAGCAACTGCTCGCGATCCCCAGCAACCAAGCCATTCCGCTCGGCCGCCTGCCAATGCCGGCAGTGATCACCATGGTCGGGGACATGCTCGCGCTCGATCCGCCTCCCGAGCACTTCAGCAGCCACGTTGCCACGTGGGCGGACGGGAATCCGTTCTTTGTCGCGGAGTATTTGCGCGGAGCGGTTGATCACGGGTACTTGTGGCGAGATGAGTGGGGCCGGTGGCAGATGTCCGAGGCGCTTGCCGGCGTGGTCGATGGCGATCGCTGCGAGGCTCTGCCCCTGCCTCGCGCGATTCGTGACCTGATTCTAAAGCGCTTCGCGACCCTGTCCCACGAGGCGCGAAGTGTTCTACAGCTTGCATCCGCGGCCGGCGCCACCATTGACGAGTCACTGCTCCAGGCAGTGGTCGCCGCGGCGCGTGGCGGCGCCCTCGAAGGCATCGCCGAGGCGAGCGTGAACGGCGCTCTTCGCGAGCTCGAACGTCGCCAGATTCTCGAGGCCGGAGCGGATGGGCTGTTGCGCTTTGCTCACGCCAAGCTGCTCGAAACGGCCTATTTGGAGCTGGATGCGCAGGCGCGCGCCGCCTTGCATGGCGCCATTGCGGAGGCGCTGCTGCACCTCCGGCAAGGCGAAAACGTCGAGCTCGGCGCCCTGGCACGCCACTTCGACCTGGCCGGGAAAGCAGACGAGGCGCGCACCTGGTACGAGGTCGCCGCGGAGTCCCCACAGGGCCGGCAGGCGCCCCAGGAAGCAGCAGAGCTGCTGAAGCGCGCCGCAGAGCTGTGGACCGGTGAGAGCTCGGCAGCGGCGCAGCGGCAAAGAGCGAGCCTCATTCTGCGCCGGGCGGCATTGCTATTCCGCCTGGGACAGGCCAAGCGCGCGGCCGAGCTCCTGCTGGAATCGGAGCACGCCGCGCACCTTGCCGGGAGCCCGGAGGATGCGCTTCATGCCGTGGGGATGCGCCTCGGCATCCTTGTCGGTCTCGGAGACGCCGGGGCAGCAGCGGAGGCCCAACGAGCGCAGGGCATGCCCGGGGCAAACGCGGTGTCCAAAGCCGCGGGCTATCTGATCACCAACGTCGGGCTCTTGCACCTTACGACCGGCGACATGGCGACGGCCAAAGCCTACTTGCTGCGCGGTCTGGAGACGAGGCGAGCGGTAGGCGATCGCGACGGAACCGGCGGGTCGCTGACCAACCTGGGGACGCTAGCGCAATGCCAGGGGGAATCCGCAGAGGGGATCGAGCGCTTTCGGGACGCGATCGAGATCTTCCGCGCAACCGGTAATCGTTACGACCTGGGAATTGCCGTGGGCAACCTGGCTCACATCCACACGAGCAGAGCGGACACGGACCAGGCACTTCCGATGCTCGCAGAGTCGTTGGAATTGGCCCGTGAGACCTTTCACGTGCCGGCCGAGATCGTTACGCTGATCAACTTCTCAGTTGCGCATTCCGCACGTGGGGACCTCGCCGCCGCGGAGCAGATGGCTCGGGAAGCCCTGACGTGCGCGCAGCGCAGCCGAACCGCGCCGATGATTGCCGAGTCGGAGCTCGAGGTCGGTCGAATCAGGCACTTGCGTGGCGACCTGACTGCGGCACTCGAACATCTTCGCGCCGCCGAATCCCAGGCGGAGCCGACACAGAACCCACAGCTCCAGGCGGGCGTCGGAGCGTTTCTGGCAAGGCTTCTGTACGACCTCGGCGACAGCGGCGGAGCAGCGGCGCTATGGCGGCGGGTGGTCGAGCTGTATGCGGCGACCAAGACAAGCGATCGCGGCACGGTAGTCGCAGCCTTCGGCCTGTGGCGCTGCGCGCATGCGGAAGGCGCCAGCAGCGAGGAGCTGGCCGCGACGCTTGCAAACCTCCGGGCGGCGGCGGCGACAGCCCCGGGCTGGGATGCGGTTGCACGCGTCGCGGTTGACCTGACCACTGGGCGTCCCGCCGAGGTGATGCTGCCGATGGCCCCAACCGCGGGCTGGGATCTTTGCGAATCGCTTCCGCTCGCCTGGACGGTGCGCGGAGAATCGATGCTGGGCCGCGACCCGGCTACTGCGCTGGCCGCCGCGCGCAACGTGCTCAAACTCGGCGCCGCGTCCGGGCTTCGCGTCTCCGCGCCCGCCGCCTATTTCATCATGGACCGCGCCATGGACCTGCTTGGCGCCCACGAAACCAGGTTCCGGCTTCGCCAGCGGGCAGCTCACGATGCCGCCGAGTGGTTGGCCGCCTGTCCTGAGTCCTATCGCGAGAGCTTCGCCAGGCGTCCGGAGATCGCCTACTTGTTGCGCGCCGCCGGGCGAGGTGGCGCACAGTAGGCAGTTAGCACTGCGTACGCTAGCATCTTGACGTACGTACGTCCAGGGGATAACCTGCGACTCAGGAGAACTTGCCCATGTGCGTGGATCGCTTCGGGTTTCCGCACGGCTAGCGAATGCGGCGCAAGCGCTATAGAAGACAGCCTTGCCACCCGGGGACTTGGAGCGGGCGGTGGTGCGGGCCAGTGGCTCGTTCAACGTCCAGGCTGCGGTCGGTACGCTGCAAGAAAACTCGTCCAAACACTGCCGCCTGCTCCAGCAAGCAGACGGCAACCCTACGACATGGAGAGGCGCTTCCTCCGCCGGCTGAACCGAGCGCAGCGAGGTCCAGAGCGGCGCCCGTCGCCGAAGGCGATGGGAGGGTTCCCGAACCCGGTGGTTTCCGCGCCGGAAATCGCATGACACCGACCCAACTGCGTGCCGACATCTACCACATCCTCGACGAGGTGCTGGCAACCGGGATGCCAGTGGAGATCGAGCGTCACGGCAAAATCCTGCGCATTGTCCGGGCAGAGCCTCCGCCCGGCGACCGTCTTGGGGCCCTCGTACGACGGGACGGAGTCGTGCGCGGCGACCCGGAGGAACTGGTCCACCTCGACTGGACATCCGAATGGCGGCCATGATTTTTCTGGACACCCACGCAGTGGTCTGGCTCTACGCTGGGGATTTGGAGCGCTTCCCGGCTGGAGCGCAGCGACGGCTCGAGGAGGCGGAGGTACTCGGCGTTTCTCCGGCGGTCGTGTTGGAGCTTCAGTATCTGCATGAGATCGGTCGCGTGACCGTGCCGCCTGCCGCTATCTTGGCCGACCTGGGCACCCGGCTCGGCCTGCGGGTGGTAGAGACTCTACTCGGTCCGCTGGTGGAGCAGGCCTGTTGCCTCGGCTGGACCCGCGACCCCTTCGACCGCCTGATCGTGGCCCAAGCGCTACTGCAGGGCGCGTCCCTGCTCACGAAGGATCGGTTGATTCGCGAACACCTCCCCGCTGCCATGTGGGACTGACACGAGCCCGCTCTATGGAAGGTTGGATTTTCCTGCCGTTCATCTTCGGCTCCCCCACCTCGCCGCCACAGACCGTGCTGCGGACGCGGATCGTTCCCATCGACCCGCTCTCGCCCACGACATCGGCGATGGCGTGGGCGGCGTTTCGGAGCTCTGCCTCGATCAACGGTGGATTCAGCTACTGGGGACTTGTTGCGCCTGCCCCCGCACAAGGCTAGAATCGCCGGCAGCTTCGGCCTTTTTTCACTTCGAGCGGCGCGTAGCGCCGCCCAGAAAGGAGCTCGATCATGGCATTCGAACTTCCAGTTCTGCCGTACGCCAAGGACGCTCTCCAACCGCATCTCAGTGCCGAAACGCTCGAGTATCACTACGGCAAGCACCACCAAGCATACGTGAACAACCTCAACAACCTCGTCGCCGGGGCGGCCCTGGAGAAGAAGAAACTCGATGAGCTCATCGTCGAAACAGAGGGCGGTATCTTCAACAACGCCGCCCAGACTTTCAACCACACCTTCTACTGGAGCTGCATGAGGCCAGGTGGCGGCGGCCTTCCTTCAGGCGATCTTGCGGAAGCCATCGATCGCTACTTCGGTTCGTTCGCCAAGTTTCGTGAGGAGCTCAGCACCGCAGCCACTACACTGTTCGGATCCGGCTGGGCCTGGCTGGTCAAAGACGGTCAGGACCTGTCCATCATGAACACCGGCAATGCCGATCTGCCACAGAAACATGGCAAGAAACCGCTGTTGACCATCGATGTATGGGAGCACGCGTACTATATCGACTACCGTAACGCGCGCCCGAATTACATAAAAACCTTCATGGATCACCTGGTCAACTGGGATTTCGTCGCGTCCAATCTGCGATAGCCACCGGGTGCGGCAAGGGGTCGCGGCTCTACGGTCGCCGACGTCGGCCGCATCTGCATTACACCTGAGGCGCCCCGCCGGGCGCGACTTGTCGCGCCCGGCAATCGGGGCGGATCAGTCGCGGTCCGGCGATCCCCGGCCCGGCATTGGGGGCGCGATGAACCCACGAGATGCGCAACGAGCGGCAGATTCGCTTGGTGGAGCGACCTGAGGCCGTGGCGGAGGCGCGAAATCCCTGTCAAAAGGTGTCCCGAGCGGGCAACTCGCCGTGGGAGAACTGCAAGCTCTCGCCTTTGGGGGCGC
>JACPHN010000274.1 GCA_016188575.1 Candidatus Schekmanbacteria bacterium | reverse complement strand
TCGCCGCCAGGACAACAGCCCTCGACCTGACCGCGAGCGTCAGCGAGCTGCGGCACGGTAGAGGACTTCTGCCGCAATGCACTGGTCAAGCCCGCGTGTCCAGCCCACTTGTAGCGCACGGTTACCCCCGTGAACGCTTACGAAGTCGGAAAGGTCGGCGTAGCCGATGTTGTCGTAGTAGGGGGGGTCGGTGGAGACGAACTTGGCGGTACTCTTGGACTGGTTTTGCGCGTCAGCCTGAGCTGCAATGCCAGACCAGCCTGCTGGCGTGGACGCAAGCGCTTTCCACGTCCAATCAAGCATCGATGTCCAGTTCCCAGAGGATGAGCAGAATTGGTATGCCTGTGCGTAGTCCCACATCATTGGAATCGCTTGACGACCAAAGGTGTTGCGGATGAGTTCCTTGCTAGAATGCCAGCTACAGATTGAAGACCAGTAGTCGCTGCATTTGTCTACGACAAACCCCAAATACACACTCACCGCCTCCGCATACGCCCTGGCGCCGGAGCCGCCTTCGGCAAGAGGAGTGAGGTCAGAGGAGTGAGGTGAGAGAGGTCTGTTCTCACTGCTCACTCCTCTCCCCTCTATCCTGGCTCCAAGGGCGTCGCGCTTCACACGCTCGCGCGCCTGCGTCACCAGGTCCGAGAAGGTCGTCAGGGCTGCCAGTTGGCGGGGGGTGAAGAGGTCGCCGTAGCTAGGCATACCGTAGAGTGGTGGCGAGAACCATCGCCGATCGCGCGGCATCTTCAGGTCCGGCTTCCAAGTGGTATCCGCGCTCTCCGCGACAGTTTCCATTTGATGCGTCGGCGCTAGATAGACCCGACCACGAGTCCCCTCAGCAACCACGGCGATCATCTTGGCGCCCATTCGGCCCGAGCATCCTTCAGACTTGATGTGGTCTTCTCCAATCGGCGTTCCCGACATCAGACAGCGAAAGTTCGCCCCACGCGCCAACTTCGTCCCCTCCTTCGCCCCCACCGGCGGCGTGCCGACCTTGACCGTGAACCGATAGCCGCCTTTCTCGATGACCGGCTCCACCCACGCCTCCTTGCCAGCCTTGCTGCTCAGAATGAAGGTGCTCGCGAGCGGCACGTCGACATGCGAAAACACCGGGTTCGGGCTCTTGACCCTGCGCGCCCAGAGCCAGGCGATCACCGTTAGCTTCTGGCCGACGTAGCCCGCGAGGTCCGGGCGCTCCCGCGCCATCTCGGGGGTGATCTCGACCTTGGGGTAGAGATGCCCGATGCGCTTCTCGGCCTCGTCGCGCATCCATTTGCCGTAGTAGCGCACATCCTCCGCGAGTCCTTGCGCGCCCTTGCCGTGCCATCCCGTCCTGCGCATCTGCGCCCGCGCGTCCGGGTTGACGGGTGGCCTTCCTGCGAATTTGGGCGGAATCTCGATCATCGCCTTGTTGATCAGAACCGCCACCGGGTTGAGGTCGCTCGCATACGCCTCCAGCCCCAGGCGCTGCGCCTCGAGCGGGATCGAGCCGCCACCCGCGAAGGGATCGTGCAGACCGGGCATCTTGTCGGGGTCGAACAGCTCCTTGGCCCGCGGGTGGTCCTTGTTCAGCTCGCAGGTCTGCCGCCAGCTCTCGCGGATCGCCTCGCGGGCGGTGTTCAGCACGTTCTCGTTGGTCGTGTTCTCCCACAGGACGAGGTCCTCGATGATCCGAAAGAGCCGGGCGCGGGCTTTGGTCCAGTGGCCGCGCACCTGGGCGTTCGGCTCCTTGCCTGGGTTCTGGCAGCGCCACAGGTCCTCGGGATCGTGGACGAGTTGCCCGAAGATCACCGCCCGAGCCGCCGCCAGTGGCCGCCGTGCCCACCACAAGTGCAGCGTGGACGGATGGCCGTGGCGGATCGACTTCTCTCGCGCCGCCGCCGCGTTGATCTTGTCCAGGGGCAGCGCGACTTCGATGAGTTTTTTGGGGGAGATGACGTTCATACGGCTCTCTGGTTAGCGGTCGTCGGTTTGGTTCAATGGGACCAAGAACTCGGCCGGGGTGACGACGTTGACGCAATGGGCGTCCAGGCTTGCTCGGAAATGCCTCGCGTTGCCCGTCACGAGCGCCTGGGCTTGGCCGGCTACCGCCACTTCAAGAAATGGGAGATCCTTTGGATCTGGCAGACTGATGGCCAAAGGCTTGGCGGGGACGAACTCCCCTTCCGCACGGATGAATTCGACGAAGGAGGTGACATCTCGCGGGTTCAGGCCGAACCTCGGATGCCGAAGAACGTCGTCATATTCGCCGAGAATCCGCTCGTCATAAAGAATGGTCAAGTCTCCCGCCAACGCGAGGTCGAGGATTCGCGCGGAGTTTCCAATGGGAGTGATGGTGCCCGAGACCACGACGTTTGTGTCGATAACAACTCGGGACCACCTCACGGCTTCGCGGCTCGGGAAGCCTGGATCTCGGCTGCCATTTCTTCTTCCGTCAGACTGCTCACACCCGCCTTCTTTGCGTTCCGTCGCATGCGCGCGAGAGCAGCCTGTGCCCTCGCACGCCGCATAGATCTGATCGTTTCATCGAGCGTTTCTTCATCGGTTTCGACAAGTATGGCGATCGGTTTGCCATGAACGGTCAATACCACCTCGTCGTCTTCCGCAAGCATCGCAGAGAGACCCGTCTGGTTGCGAAGCTCGCGTGCACTCACGAAACGCATATGGAGGACTCCTGTGGGTGATATTCGAGCCAGCGACTGCGATGATTGTGGCACATGTGTGCCACAATCTCAAGGAAGATGTTGGCGGACGAATGGCGCTTAGGCGTGCTTCCTGGCTCGCGCGAATAGATCGCTGATGGTGTAGTTGACGCTGGCCGCGCCCCAGTCGGGTTCCTTCTGGAACGGGTTGGCGAGGTAATGCGGGCCGTCCACGGTGTCGTCGGGGTTCACGAAGACGATCGCGAGGACGAGCTTGTCGGCCTGGTTGACGGCGTAGGTGATCTCGTTGCGCGTGACGGTGATCGTGTCGGCACCGGCGGCACGGCCTTTCACCTCGATGTGGCGCGGAGCAGGGAGCGCGCCGTCCACGGCCGGCGGGTAGCTCGACAAGTCCCAGCCGCACTTGTCGGCCGACACATCGACGACCGTGTAACCTTTGGCCTGCTCGGCGGCGATGACCGCTTGCATGGCGAACCACTCGATCTTGGTCCGGGCCGCGACGTCGGCGCTGGTAAGCGCGGGGCCCTCGCCCCTGAGCTTGCGCATCAGTCCGACAGGCACCACCATGGCGCCACCGAGGATGACCGGCGTGTTGTTTTGTACCTGCCGCATCGCGCCAAGCTCCTTCTTACGGCTCTCCAGACGATACTGGAGGTCATTCAGCATGCGCGTGGTCTTCTCGAGGTCAAGGCGCACGTCCTTGCCCGCGCTGCGATCCTCCCGGAGCCTGATCTCGCGATCGGTCCAGAAGGCGATTTCCTTGGTCAGGCGTTCGTGCACGGCCGCGAGCGTGCGGTCGACGTGCTCGACGCGGCGGGTGGCGACTTCCCGGAAGTGCTCGGGCACGAGCGAAGCCGCTGCGTGCGCCACGGCCTTCTGCTCGAGGTCGACGCGCATGCACGGCGCGGCCAGTACAGGGGCCAGCAAGGCATGGTCAGCGGCCGGGATGGGTTCGAGGTCCAGGTGCGGCGCCCAGCCCGCAAACGAGACCGAGCCATCGGGGGTGACGCGAATGAGCTGCATCCGCTTGGACAGTACCGCGCCGTCGGCTGACCTCACCTCGTGCGTGAGCAGGAAAAGCAGCCACGGCCCGTCGCCGTCGTCCGTGGGATCGACCAGAACCGTGCCTCTGCGCAGCAGGTTGGCGTTCTGTTCGAGGATGATGTCGGTGATCGCCAGCATGGGCGGATGCCCCGGGTGCATGAGCACGGCGGGTGCGAGCCCTGGCCAGTCGTTGGGTTGGATGGCGGTGCGCTCGAAGCAGACGCGCTCGTAGCGCTTGAGCACCGGCTCTTGCTCGCGGCGGTTGCGCCCCGTGATCCGGCGGTCGCGCTCGCGGATCTCCAGCGGCACATGCGTGATCTCGTAGCGTCCCGTTTCTCGGCGGTGCATCGTGCCACCTAGGCTATCGAAAGCCCTCTGGAAGAAGGCGCGGACGAAGAAGGGCTGTAGGCGTCGGGCCTCCGCCTTCTCCATCTCCTCCTTGACCTTGAAGAGCTGCTCGGCGGACAGGGTCTGCTCGGCGAGGGCGCTGCGCTGGAGCAGGCTTCTGAGGTGCTCATGATCGAAGGCGTGGTCGATCTGTTGGGTCAGCCGCCTGCGCACGTCGGGCTGGTCGCCGTAGCGAATCGCCTGGATCATCAGGTCGCGCAGGCTCTCTTCCTCGAACACATCGCCGAGGATGTTGAACACCTTGCCGTTCAGCGCCTCGCATTCGTTGGCCAGCTTGTCGAGCAGGCGATGCCAGACCGCGCCTTCGCGGGTCTCCTTGGCGACCAGGCTCCAGAGGTGACAGACTTCGGTCTGGCCGATGCGGTGGACGCGGCCGAAACGTTGCTCCATGCGGTTCGGGTTCCAGGGCAGGTCGTAGTTGACCATGAGGTGGGCGCACTGGAGGTTCACGCCTTCGCCCGCGGCGTCGGTTGCGACCAGGACCCGCGTGTCCTTGTCGGAGCGAAAAAGCGCCTGTGTCTTCTTGCGTTCGTCGTGATGGGTGGCGCCGTGGATCGTGACGATGGCGTCTGGGGTTCCGAGCACCCCGGCGATCTTGGCGCGGAGGTAGCTCAACGTGTCGCGGTGCTCGCTGAAGATGATGATCTTGCGCTGGTGACCCGATGAGTCGCGCATCTCGGGCGTGTTCTGGAGCAGCCGGGATAGCTCCTCCCACTTGCGATCCTGGCCAGAGGCCACGACGGCCTTGGCTTGGGCCTCTAGGTCGGTTAGGATCCGAATCTCGGTCTCGAGCTCGGCGATGGTCTGTGCGGCGGAAGCCTGGTCGACGAGGCGCTCCTCGAGGTTCTCCTGCTCGTAGGCGGTCAGAAAGCCGGTCCTTGCGACGCTTGAGCGACTGATAGATAGCCTCGGGGCTTGACGCGAGGCGGCGCTGAATGGACGTGAGCGCGAAGCCAACCGAGCCCCTGCGCTTGCCGTCCAGCTCGTCGGCCTTGCCCATTTCGGTCTGCACGTACTGCGTCACCGCCTCGTAAAGGGCAGCCTCGAGGTTCGATAGCGTGTAGTTGACGGTATAGGCCTTGCGCTCGGGGAAAAGCGGCGTGCCGTCGAACTTGACCAGTTCCTCCTTGACCATGCGCCGCATGACGTCGGCGGTGTCGACCTTGTGCACGCCGTCGCGGAACTTGCCGTAGAAGCGGTCGGAATCGAGCAGCGACAGAAAGAGCTGGAAATCGGCCTCCTTGCCGTTGTGGGGCGTGGCGGTCATCAGGAGCAAGTGCCGGGTCTCGCTGCCTAGTCGCTCGGCGAAGCGAAAGCGGGCCGTCTTCTGGAGTTTGTTGCCGTAGAAATGAGCCGCGAGCTTGTGGGCCTCATCGAACACGACCAGATCCCAGCCGGCGGCGAGGAGCTTGCTCTGAAGCGGTCCCGGCTGCTTCCGGTCCTCGCCGGCCTCTTTGTAGTCTTCCTCGTCCCGCGACAGTTGGTCGAGACGAACGATGAGCTGGGGGTGGTCCTCGAAAGCGTTGCCGCCCGGAGACATGGCGTCGAGTGTGCCGGAATAGACGGTGAACGCGAGTCCGAGCTTGTCGGAAAGCTCGTCGCGCCACTGCTCGACGAGACTACCCGGGGCGACGATCAAGACGCGACGCGCGTCGGCGCGCAGGATCAGCTCGCTGATGTAGAGTCCCGCCATGATCGTCTTGCCGGCGCCGGGGTCGTCCGCGAGCACGTACCGAAGCGGTTGACGCGGCAGCATGCCTTCGTAGACCGCGGTGATCTGGTGCGGCAGCGGTTCCACGTTCGCGGTATGGACGGCCATCATCGGATCGAAGAGAAACGCCAGATCCATGCGTTTGGCTTCGCAGGTGAGCTGAAACGCCTCGGCGTCTGCGTCGAACGCCCATGGGCGCTCGACCGTGGCGGGCGCGATGGTGGCTTCGTCCGCAGGGCCGAGCAGTCGTTCCTTCAGCGTGCCGTTGGGAAGCTTATAGATGACCTGCACGGCGTTGGCCGCGATCGGCACGACAGCGACCAGGGTGCAAACCAGGTCCGGCTCGAGGCCGACGAGAGGCAGGCCGGGTGTTAGTTCAGTGAGTTTCACGATGCTTGCTCGAAGGTCAAGGTCCATTGGCGTGGTCGGTACGCGGCGATGGTCATGGCCGATTTCTCATGGCGGCACGCAGCAAGGACAGCACGCGTGCGCGTCCGCGCCGCCCGGGCTCGAACCCGAGGCCGTGCTGAATGGTCTGCGGCATGTAGTATTGTTGCTCTTTTTCTTCGTAGAAGAGGATTCCCTGCTCATTAAGGAAACCGATCTCATCGTCGCCAAGCGGCAAGTCAGCTCGGCCAATTGGAATCGTGCGTAGATTTCGGTGCAGCCCCTTTAGCTTCTCAAAGATTGGAGCCAGTTCTTCCATTTCCGTCTGCAGCTCTTCGATCTTCCTTACGGAACAATCCTTCACGGCCTCACGGATTGCTTTGGGTGTAAGAGGAAGACCTTCCGTCAGCCGGCTGGCAACCCCGACAAGTCGAACGAGATCCCGCGCCTGAAACCGTCCGTTGAGGTCAGAAAGTGCTGCGATGACCCAGCGGTCGGTGTACGCCTCTCTCGCGCCTCCCATCTTCACACCCCAAAAGGGCTGAAGGGACTCAGCGAGGGCTTCGTACGGCGCTCGGGCCATGGTTGCCGCGTCCATCAGACTCCAACCGGCTCGTTGCAAGAGCCATAGGGTCAGCCGCAAGCCATCGGTGTGCGACCACGTAATCGCCACCTGCCGGTGCTTGGCTTCGAACTGACCGAAGTTCTGGAGAATCGCCGCACGCGCGAGGTCGCGACGAACGAAAACGATCATCCCCAGGTACTTGGAGCCCAAATCGCGCATTTGTACCACCAGCTCGGTGAGGAGTACCCGCAAGAGGGCCTGCTGGCCCTCACTCATGGGCTTGGTCGGGCCGGTTTGCAGAGCATCCTCTATTCCGTCCACGACCAGGACGACTCGTTTGTTTCGGGTCGCAAGTGCGTTCTCCAGTGTCAGGACCGAAGTCCCTGCGTCTTTCGGCAGGCCAAGGCGCCGCGCGATGGCCTCTGTCCAGAGCTGCAGGGGATTGATGCGCGTCTCGCTATCAGCGAGCTCGCCGGCTAACTCCCCAGAGGTAAGGCTTGGTCCGTCGCCGACGCGCACTTGCTTTTCGACTTCCAAAGCGCGTTGGCGCAGCTTGTCCCCGAGGTGCGCCGGGAACAGGAGCGGGAAGATCACGGCGTCAAACGAAGCGTTGAGCGTCGCTCCAACCGCGTGACGGAAGACATTCCACCTTGCCGCGACGACCAGTTGCCCCCAAGTAAAGGTCTTGCCGGCCCCCTTTGATCCCAGTACGACGGCGACCGGCATCTGGCCAGGTGGCTGGTTCGCGAGATGCTGCAGCGATGGCGTTGGCAGGAGGCCGAGCTCGGCATTGTTCTCGGCGTATTCGAGCTGTTCGGCCAGGTCAGCAATCCTCCTCGTCGTCACATCGGACGTCGAAGCGGTGCCGCCGTGGCTGGGCGCCAGCCCCTCTGCCACCGCCCGTCCAACCTGTGCAAGGGAGGTACCAGGAATACGTCGCGCGAAGACCTGAAGCTCATCGAAGACAAGCAGCGTGTCAGAGAAATCCACTCGGTGGACCGTCGGAGGTGTAGACGTCACTTGGGCAGTCGTGTCTTCGTCCATGCCGGCCCAGATCTCGTCTATGCGCCGGTTTATCTCAGCGAAACGCTCATCGCCGTTGTTAGGAACCTGGGTAACGATGATGTCGATCTCTGGCGTCCAATTCGTTCGCGCCTCGACTTGCTTCAGCGCGTGTTCTGTCCCCATGACAGACTGCTCGGCACAAGAAGTGACAAGTACGTTCCTCACGCGACGGTCGAGCATCAGTGGCGACGAAAACTCCGTCATTCCGGCTCTCGGCGGCCGCCGCGAGCGCCTCGACGAGGGCGTCGGCGCGGGCCGGGCTGAACGCGTGGCGGCGAATGAGCTGGGCCACAAACGCGGCGCGGCAGGCACCAGGCACCTCGGCGGCGCGGATGGCTTCGCGCTC
>JACPHN010000021.1 GCA_016188575.1 Candidatus Schekmanbacteria bacterium | reverse complement strand
GATCTCCACCGCCCGGATCAGCTTGGCGTCGAGCGGACCGGCGAGCTTTTCGACTTCCCGCGCAAAGCGGAGCAGGCGGTCCCGCTCGGGCGCGGCCGCCGGCGCCGCGCCGGCCCCACTTTCGCCGGCGCCACTTTCGCCAGCGCCGCCCCCGCCCCTGTCGCCACGATCGCCGTCGTCGCCACGATCGCCGTCGTCGCTCCCCGGAGCGACATCGATGCCCTCGAGCGCTTCCTCGGCGAGGTCCAGCACACTGCGCCGGCCGAGCTCGTCGGCCTCCTCGACGGTCTCGGTGTCTACACCCGCGGCGCGGTTGCGCAGCGTCGCGGCGGCCGCCGCCGGGCTCGACCCCAGCGCCCGCAGCAGCGCGAGCGCCGACCACCAGCGCACGCGCTGCACCCGCTTCTCCAGCCCCGGTGCCTGCACGCGCTCGCGGCAATAATCGAGCACGCGGTCGAAGAAGCGGCGATACTCGGGCGCCAGCGCGTACTTTTCCTCGGCGATCAGACGTTCCGGGAAGGGCGTAACGGCGTCGAGATAGGCCTTCAGGTCGCCGCGCCGGCGCTGCACGAAATGCCGGGCGAGCTGTTCGCGCTCGCGCCGGTTCTCCTCCCCCGCGAGCGCGTCGGGAAGATCGAGGAAAGCCGGGTCGAGCAGCGCGAGCAGCGAGCGGAAGGCGTCCTCCTTGCCGCGGTGGGGGGTCGCGGTGACGAGCACCAGGTGGCGGCGCGCGTCGCCCGCGAGCGCGCGCAGCAGCTCGTGCCGCTGGTGAGCGGAAGCGCCGAGACCACCGGCCGCCGCGCAACCGTGGGCTTCATCGACGATCACGAATTCCGGGCAGGTGCGCAAAAACTCGTGCCGGCGCCGCTCGCTCTTCACGAAGTCCAGGGACACGACGACGTGGGGATGGCGCTCGAAAAGCGACTCCCCGAGCCCGAGGTCGCGTTCCAGACGCGCCGCGGTCCCGGCGAGCACGAGCGCCGCGTCGATGTGGAACTGCCCGCGAAGCGCGCGCTCCCATTGCTCGGCCAGATGCGGCGGACAAAGCACCGCGATGCGGTCGATCTCCCCGCGGTCGAGCAGCTCCCGGGCGATGAGGCACGCCTCGACGGTCTTGCCGACGCCGACATCATCCGCGATCAGAATGCGGATGGGATCGAGCCGCAGCGCCATGAGCAGCGGCACGAGCTGGTACGGTCGCGGGTCGACCGCGATCCGGGCGAGCGACCGGAACGGCCCCGCCCCGGAGCGAAACCCGAGCCGCACCGCGTCCCGAAGCAGGGCGCACGAGAGGTGGCTGCCGAGGTCGGTAGGATCGGGCAGCGGAAACTCGGCGGGCTCGACGGGTTCGATCGGCAGATAGATGCCGGTGACCTCGTCGTCGGTGCCGCCCAGCGGCCGCAGGATCAACAAATCGTCGCGCGATTCGGGAAGCACCACCCATTCGCGCTTGCGCGCCCGCACCAGAGCCCCCACGTCAAAACGCAAGGTCGTCACTCACTCCTGGTTCCGATCTCCGCCGCGCCGCGCGGGGCGGTCGCGGCCCCGCACGGTTAGTTGGCCAGGGTCAGGCCGCTGGCGTGAGGTTCTCGCGAATCACCTTCGGATGGCGGGCAGCGATTCGCAGGAGAGCCACAACGGGCCCCTCTGGAGAAACGCTCCCGTCCTCCCAGTCCTGTAGCGTCTGCACGGCGACCCCAAGTGCTCGTGCGAAATCCACTTGCGTCAGTCCCACGAAGGTGCGTAGCGCAACGATATCGGAACCCGCTTGACGTCCTCCCGATGCCCTGAAGGGTTATGATTCCCGAAGACTCACGCATGAGCGAGGACCTTTTGGGTTGGTTCGTGGACCATCTGAGCTTCGGCCGGCACCAAGCGGTGTCGATCGAAGCGCATGACCACGGGGAGCGCCAAGCCCCCACTACACCTTCGGTCCCGAAGGACCTCCGGCGATACCTTACAGCCGCCTTCTTGGGCAAGGTCGATGTGATGATTGACGCACGGGATCAGATCCGCATGCCCGCCATACCCACAGCTCCGACAGGCGAAAACGCCTCGACTCGGTCGGTTCGCCTTCGTCAAGTGGCGGCATGCCGGGCACCGCTGGGAGGTATATGCCTCGCTGCGGAGCACGATCCCTTCTCGCCGCGCCTTGTACGTGATGAACGAGATCAGCTTTCGCCAGGGCCAGGCATGAAGCCTCTGGTTCATTCGGTCGCCGTAGTCGATCGAAACCCGGATGTCCTTGGGTTCCCCGATCACGACCCACCGCACGTCGTTGTCGAGGCACCACGCGACCAACTGCTTCGCGACGACGTGGAGCGCGTGCTCGACCTGACGGGACTCCTGGCGGGAGATCTCGCGGTACCGGCGCGACCTCCGAGGTCGTTCCTTGTACCAAGGGAGATCTCAGCAGCGATCCCGGTCTCGTCGCGCGCGATCTTGGCGCCGGCCTTCGGGTGGTTAACGCGGGGGAAGGTGATCGGCGAAAGGCGCTCCTTATGGCGGAACCCCGGAGCATTGCGGTCGGTCTTGCCGGCATCGCGCAAGGCGAAGAAGCTTTCGTAGGCTTCCTTGATCTCGAAGAAGACCTGCTGAGCGCAGTCGGCATACATCGCCATGGCACGGGGCAAGATCCCAAGGAGCTTGTTGAGGTGCTTGAGCGACAGGTCGCTCTTGCCGGTCTGCTCGAGCTCCTGGCGCAGGTTCCAGAGCAAGCCGTTGTAGACCTTCGTCGCCGAGTAGAGGACGTCGGCGAGGACGTCGGTCGTGGCGGGATCTGCGACGACGCGGGCCTTCCAGGTCAGGAACATCGCCTACTCCCGATGACACTCGTCGATGTAGCGACGGATGACGTCGGCCGACACGTTGCCAGCCGTGCCCACGTAGTAGGTCCGCGTCCACAGCGCCCCCCGGATTGCCTGGACGAGATGCGGGAATTTCTCCCGGAGTCGGGGGGCGGTGACGCCTTTGAGGAGGTTGACGAGGTTGGCCGGGGAGAATCGAGGCGGGGCCGAGACGAACAGGTGAACGTGATCCGGCTGGACCTCCAAGGCAACGACCTCGATCTCATTGAGCGCAGCCATACGCCGTATCCACCACTCGAGGCGCTGCTTGACCGATCCCGCCAAAAGGCGCTTGCGGTATTTGGGTATCCAAACCAGGTGGTAGTTGATGTTGTAGGCAGCCCATCTGGTCTTTTTCACCTGCACGAGACCACATTCTAATCAGGTATACGAACATGTCAAACTCGTCGGCCGGCAGACAAGAGGCGCCATTCCTCCCGCCATAGAATGGGCCGGGTCCCCTGGCGCCCTTCTATGGCAAACTGCCAGGTCCGCTCGTGTTCAAGCATCGTTCGCCGAGCTCGGCGCCGGACGTGAGCGGGAAAAAGCCAGCCGGCGGTGCTATCCTCGCGTGGGCACTCTGCGCGAAAGGACCGGACGTTGAGCACGACCGCCATCCAGGAACGCCTCATTACCGCCGACGAGTTCGAGCGCATCGCCCATCGCTTCGGTCGCTCCGAGCTCATCGACGGGAGGATTGTCCAGTTGAGCCCTACCGGTGCAAAACACGGCCGCATCGAATGGCGAATTTCCATGCTCGTAGGCCTGTATGCCGAAAAGCATGGCTTGGGTCTGGTCAACACCGGCGAGGTTGGCTGCAAGCTGCCAAATGGCCGCGTTCGCGCGCCGGATGTTGCTTTCATTCGCGCCGAGCGGGTACCGGCGGAAGGTCCTCCCGATGGGTTCTGGCCTTTCGCTCCCGACTTGGCGGTTGAGGTCGGCTCGCCCGACGACAGCCCGCGCGAAGTCCGTGACAAGGCCAACGAGTGGATCGCCGCCGGCTCCCAGGCCGTCTGGGTAGCCGATGGCGCCTCTCGCACCGTCACCGTCTACGAACGCGGCGTACCGCCCCGCGTCCTCGGCATCGGCGAAACGTTGGAGGGCGGCTCCGTCCTGCCCGGCTTCTCCTGCACCGTGGCAGAGATCTTCGCCTGAGCAGCTTGCGCGCCTTCTCGGGGATCTCGTGGTCGCCGCGGCGGAGATGCGAAGCGTCGACTGTGACAGCACCGGACGTGCCGCTATTCCCGGGCCTTTTGCCGCAGCTCCGCGATGTGCTCTCTCCGAATCTCCTCCTCCTCGGCGAATTCCGCCCAGGGGTCGAAGGCCGGCACCCCGGGAAATCCGGCCGGCGTCTGCAGCGGCTCGTAGGGGTAGGCGCCGAGCTCGACCTTCTTGCGCAGCGCCGCCAGCGACTTCTCGACCAGGTCTGCGGCGAGGTCGTACTGGCGCAGCACCTCGGCGGTCAGCGCCGCCTCTTCGTAGTTACCGGGGCTGGCCGG
>JACPHN010000020.1 GCA_016188575.1 Candidatus Schekmanbacteria bacterium | reverse complement strand
TGGTGTTGGTGTCTTCCGCTTCGACCTTGCGGGGCAGGCTTTCGTGGGTCCAGCCGCCGCGGCGAGCCACCTCGTCCAGGGTGATGCCCCGGCGCAGTCGCTCCTCGCGGAGCAGCTTTTTCAGATCCTCGAAGGCCATGGTGAGAAGTTATGATGGCGGTGAACGAGCGATGCAAGCTGTTCCGGCTCGTCCCGGCGCCGCTCGTTCCCGCAAGGTTCCTCTGCGTGGCGATACCGCACCGCCGAGCGCATCCGCCTGGACCGCCTCCTCGGAGCGAAGGTCCTCGTGCGGCCTAGCCGAAGATCTCGTCCACCGGGCAGGCGAAGCCGGGCAGGACGTCTCCGCCCTCGAGAGTCTCGCCGGGGCCGAGGACGCGGGGGACTTGAGCGAGCTGGTAGACGGTGACGGTGCGGGACGCAGGATCGACGGTCCAGACGGCCTGGGAACCGGCGGCGATCCACTCGTTGGCCTTGTCGCGGGCTTCGCGCGGGCTGTCGTCCGGCGAGACCACCTCCACCGCCAGGTCCGGGGCGAAAGGCAGGAAGCCGTCTTCGGGAAGGCCAACGAGTCTTTCCTGGCGAATGAACAGCACGTCTGGCGCGCGGACGCGGCCGTTGGGCAACTTGCAGCCGACCTCGCCGGTGCCCACCTCACCCAGACTGAGCCTTTCGCAATGCCGCTCAATGAGCTTGTAAAGGCGACCTTCTATGCGGCCATGTTTCCAACCGGTAGGGCTCATTTGGACAATCCTCCCGTCGATGAGCTCGGAGCGACCGAGGCGATGGGCGATGCGCTCGAACTCGTCGGCGGTGATCAGACGTTCTTGAATCGCTGCGGTGCTCAAAGTCGGGTCCTTTCGTGCGGAGTGCTGATCCGAGGATAGCACCACTACGGGACATTTTTCCGGCCGCCTGAGAGGGGGCGCGAGCAAACCACATGCGGCTCCCGTCTCGATGGGCTGCTCGGTGCCAAGGTGGTTCTGCGGCCCTAGCCGAAGATCTCGTCCACGAGGCAGGCGAAGCCGGGCAGGACGTCTCCGCCCTCGAGCGTTTCGTCGATGCCAAGGACGCGAGGGACTTGGGCGAGCTGGTAGACGGTGACGGTGCGTGCTAAGATGTAATACGTATTCCGTGTTTGGATGTCCTTCCGCCCCATCAGCTTCTCCCGCCTGAAGGCGGAAGCTTGCAGGAGGAAGCGACCATGCTGACCAGACCAAGCTGAGGAGGTTGTTATGCACCGGAAAATGACGATCACGCTCGATGAGGCGGTGTATGAGGGGCTTTACCGGACGGTAGGGCGGCGGCGCATGAGCCAGTTCATTGAGGACTTGCTGCGCCCGCATGTGGTGGATACGTCACTCGAAGAAGACTACCGGGCGATGGCCGCCGACAAGGCACGCGAAGCCGAAGCGATGGAGTGGTGCAACGCCCTTGCCGGAGACATGGCCGATGCTGCGCGGTGAAGTATGGTGGGTGGAATTTGATCCGGCAATCGGCAGCGAAATCCGGAAGACGCGCCCGGCAGTGATCGTGAGCAACGACGCCGCTAACCGGAATCTGGCGCGGGTCGTGGTCGTGCCTCTGACCAGCAACACCGGGCGGCAGTACCCCGGCGAGGCTATGGTGGCGGTGGGCGGACAGAGTAGCAAGGCAATGGCCGACCAAATCATGGCTGCCGACAAGTCGCGGCTCAAAGGCCAGCTTGGGACGCTATCCAAGGCGGATATGCTGGCCGTTGAGGATGCGATCAAGGTTCATCTCGGACTGCCGCGATGAGCTCGGATCGGCCGTATTACACGAACATTGCAAGTGTAACCAAAATCGTGAGGATGTGCTATTTATGAGCGGAGGTGCTCGACGAGCTGCGCCGGGAGCTCAGGTTTCAGCGTCGCGGATCACGAATCGAACAGGCGCTTCGAGCGGCGATTCGCGAGGCGCGCGGTGATCGATCCGGACCGCGATCCGGAGAATAGCGAGTGAGTGCGTGTTACAGTGCCTGACGTGCAAAGACCTCCAGGATCGAGAATGGCAAGAATGGCTCCACGATACGGATTGGGCGCCGGACCCACCGCCATTCCAGGGCCTGCAGCCAGTGGGCGCGATCCCCCGTGACGACTCGTCGCGAGATTCCGGGTACGATCTCCCGTTGCGTTGCGGCGGCTGCGGAGCGTGGTACGTCTATCGCTGCAAGGCCGGAGAGCTCTATCTCAATCAGTGCCTGTGGACCTTTTCCTTCAGACGTCTCTCAACCAGCGAGGCGGCTGCACCGTGGATTCGCACCCGATGGCTGGCCAGCGAGGGGAAAATCTCTGAGCTCGGCGGCCTGCTGCTGGAATCAGGAGCGGGCGACGCAACACAACGAGAGGCCCTGGAGACGCTCATGACGCTCGCTCTGAGCGATTGCGATCTGACTCCCGTCGAACCGCTGCTGCGGAAGTTGCTTGCGGGTTCGGTCGAGCTCAGAGGGCAGGCGGCCCGGGTGCTTTCGTTTCACCTTCTCCGCGCGGGCCGCTACGCGGAAGCTACGTCGCTGCTAACCGTCGATGACCCAGCCGTGGAGAGCGGGGCACACGCGGGGCTCGCGGTAGCCCGCAACCACCTGAGCGAGTCTCAGGTGAAGCCGTGCTTCGCCGAGCTGCGCCGCCTGGCGCCCGAAAACGAACGCGCGCGGATCCTGCTCGAGAAGACCCGTGCGTTTCGTCTCGATGACGCGGACACCGTCGCGGAAGTGCTGGGCGAGCTGCCCGGCGCCGACCCGAAGTGCCGCTCTTCGTTGGTGTGGTTCCTCGGCGCCGCCGCCGCCCGCGGGATGGACATCAGCCCGGCGCTCCCACACCTGATCCGGTTCCTCGACGATGAGGATTCGTCTGTGCAGCTCCAGGCGATCACCGCCATCGCGCGCTGCTCGACCGCGGCTGTCTCGCCTTTCGTGCCGGCGCTGTGCGGCCATCTCGGTGCTCACCTCAACGACAGTAGCACTCTGGATATCGTGCACGTCCTGCGCCGCCTGCAAGATGAGAGCGGGGACATCTCGCCGACGTTCGAGAAACTGGCTCGTGCAGGAGGACGAGCCGGAGCGTGGCCACTGACCCTCTTGATGCGGGCAGCCGAGTCGGGCGCCGACGTGTCCTCCGCTGTTGCTGCCCTGCGGCGTCGGCTGCGAGGGCAAAGCTGGGAGGCCGGCATGGCCTCAGGCATCCTTACCCATTGCTTCGCCCGGTCGGGCGCCTGGGCTGAGCTTGCAGCCACCCTCAGGAGCAAGCATGCCGATCGAGCGAGCTGTGCGACGATTCTGGCCGATCTGGCCAGCCGGCTAGATCTCGCGCCGTTGGTGCCGGTGCTTCGCGAGCTGGCAGGCGCAGGAGAGGACGGGACGCGAAAGGCGGCGGCCGCCGCGCTCGACCGCATCCTTAGAGCTGATTCTGGTCTCGACAAGCATGCGTGAATGCGCAAGCGCATGCGCATGCGCATGCGCATGCGCATACAGCGAACCGCGAGCACTGGAAGGGTACGAGGCTGAGGAGCTGTCGATCTCCCTGGAGGCTCCCGGTACGTGCCCGAATTAGATCGCCAGCGGCCGCATCCGGCGCACTTCGACCGGACCGTTCACCAGCCGCTTCCACTCGGCGAGCACTTCCCGCAGCTTCGGGTCGCGCTCGACTCGTTCCTGATCGCGCAGGTACGCCTCGTCGGAATCGTACGCGACGAGCTCCAGCACCAAACCGGGCTCGTCGGCGCTTTCAAAAAGGCCCATGCGGATGCCGCCAGGACGCTCGTAGAGCGGAAAGGCGCGGCGGAGGAATGCGACCATCTCGGTGCGCGACTCCGGCGGGATGCGATAGACGAGCGCGACGATCGGGCCCGGGGGGATGGACGGCGCGGGGCGTTTGCGGGCCGAAGCGACAAACATGGTCAGTTTCGCAGTGCTCTCACAGCAACGCTCATCAACGCATCCGATCTCGATGTCGGTAAGCGCCGCCGCGAGCAGCCAGCTTTCCATGTCGCCGCGCTTGAATCCCATCCAGCGGTCGCAGTGCGCATCGCGCAACGCCACATCATCGTGCTCGTCGAGGTCGGTAACGACGAGCGTGCCGCCCGGCCGTAGAATGCGCGCCATTTCCTGGATCGCGCGGGCCGGGCTCGACACGTGGTGAAGAACCATGTTGGCGAAGGCAAAGTCGACGGCCCCATCGTCGATCGGGAGGAGCTCGGCGTCGCCCTGGCGGCTGTCCACGGCGTCGGCCATCTTCTGGCGCACCTCGGCAAGCATCGCCGCGGACTGATCGACGGCAATGACGCGCAGGCCACGCTGCACCAACCCCTCGGTAATGAAGCCGGTCCCGGCGCCGATGTCGGCGGAAAGCGCCCCCGCTCTCACCCCAGCAGCCTGAAACGCGCGCTCGCGGAGACGTTCCGTATAGAACGTCGCCCGCATCTCGTCCCAGCAACCGGAAGTCGCGTCGAAGTAGTCCTTGCTCATGCCCGAGCACTATGGAGGCCCGGTTGCCGAATGTCAACGGCGCGCCGCGGAGATCAGGAACATGAACGGCAGCGGCGGCCAAAGTCGGGTCTCCACCGTGAAATACCGCTCCGCCGCCGCCCGCGCCGGGGTGAGCTGCATCCCCGACGGGAGCTTCGTCGAGCACGCGCGGCGGTGATCAACCTCGAGGTCGGCCGCATGCTGCTCGACACGCTCGCACGGGAGGTCCGCTGGACGGGCGCTGACCGTCAGTCTAAACTCGGGTCGCACGAGTTAGCAATCCCGACTTTCTGTCGACAAGCAGCGAACGGAGGCGATCATGGATGTGTCATTGGGTTCGATGCAAGCGGAGAAGTCTGCCCAAAAAGGCGGAGCGCACACGCTGGATGACGTCAAGAGAATTTTCGAAACGCAAAGAGCCAACCGCTGGAATGTAGCCAAGACGACGGCCGCGGATCGCATCGCCAAGCTAGTGAGAATCAGGGAGGCGCTCCTCGCCCAACGCGAAGACCTGCAGAGCGCAATCTACCAAGACTACAAGAAGAACCCCGGCGAGGTGGACCTCACGGAAGTATTCCCGACGATTTCTGACATCAATCACACCGTCAAGCACCTGCCCCGATGGATGAAGCCGCACAAGGTCGGAACCCCTCTCGTTCTCTTTGGAACCCACAGCGAGGTTCGCTACGAAGCCAAGGGAATCGTCTTGATCCTGGGGCCGTGGAACTACCCGTTCCAGTTGCTGATGATCCCTCTGGTTACCGCCATCGCCGCCGGCAACTGCGCGATGGTCAAGGCGTCAAGCAAGGTCCCCCACACGGCACGGTTCATTCGGAAATTCCTCTCAGGCCTCTTTCAGGAAAACGAAGTCGCCGTGATCGAAGGCGGGCACGATACTGCCGACGCCCTCCTGGAGCTTCCCTTCGACCACATCTTCTTTACCGGAAGCCCGTCGATCGGGAAGAAAGTCATGGGCTGCGCCGCCAAGCACCTCACCTCCGTCACCCTGGAGCTGGGCGGGAAATCCCCGGTGATCGTGGATGCAACCGCCAATATCGAGCAGACGGCGGAAAGGGTGATGTGGGGCAAGTTCATCAATGCGGGGCAAACGTGTGTTGCGCCGGATTACCTGCTGGTTCACCAGAGCCGCGAAAGCGCCCTGATCGAGGAGTGCAAGAAGGTTATTCAACAGCGCTTCGGGAGGACCGCCGAAGCGCGTGAGAAGAGCCCTGATTTTTGTCGATTGGTGAGTCACGGCCACTTCGACGCACTGAAGCGCGTCCTTGATTCTGCGGTTGCGGATGGAGCCCGAGTCGAGATCGGGGGCGAGGCTCGACACGAGGATCGGTACCTGGCACCGACATTGCTTTCGGGTGTCACCCCGACGTCCCCGATCATGAGGGAAGAAATTTTCGGTCCCATTCTGCCAATCCTCTCTTTTTCATCGCTCGAGGAGGCCATCGAGGTAGTCAGGGCTCGGGAGAAACCCCTGGCTCTTTACATCTTCTCTCAGGATGAAAACAATGTCGAGAACATCCTGCGCAATACCACGGCGGGTGGCACCTGCGTCAACAGCCTCATTGTTCATCTGGCCAACACCAATCTCCCCTTCGGGGGCGTAGGCAACAGCGGCATGGGGAACTATCACGGCTTCTTTGGATTCCGGAGTCTCTCCCACGAGAGAGCGGTGTTGCGGCAAGGTTTCCCGGACTCGCTGAAGTTTTTCTATCCGCCGTATACGCCGAGGGTCAAGAAGATGATCGAGCTCGCCATGAGGTACATCGGCTAGCTGTTCACTGCCGAAAAACTAATGAGAAACTCACGTTGCGAGGCCGTCCGTTTCATCCGGCGCGGGTCGGCGGTGCCGGTGAAAACGAATCTCCCCCCGCTGTCCCTCCAGCAGGCGATGGAGGTGAGCCAGACCTGACCGGAAGTCGCCGTTCGCAGCCTACGGTGACCCGTGGCGATGCGTATGGGGATCAAGGGGCATCGGGCGCGGGCCGCGATGGAGATTCTCGTCGCGCGTCAGTAGTGGCACCCTGCAGCGCGGTGCGCCATTTCGGCGTGCTTCACAATTTCGGCGCCGTCTGGGCATCAGTCCGAGGCCGTTCGTGGCCCTCTTCCGAATGTGTCCGGCACCGGGGGACAGAGGTTCCAGGGTGATCGATCACCAACCGACCTCTGTCCTACTGGCGGACCGAGGTCGGTTGGTGAGGCCGCAAGGTATGACTTCTATCCGCATTTCGGACAGGAGTGGAGAGGTGGTCGATCACCCTACGACTTGTGTCGCCGGCGGCTGTCCTGCCGCAGTCCCACCGACTGCCGGGCAACTTGGAGGTGAGCAGCAACGGTTGAATTGCCCCGTGGAGGACATGTATGATCTCGGGGATAGGTGCGCGGGTGCCGTGCATTTCGCCCGATTCGGGACCGACGCGGGGAGCAGCGCGTGCAAGACCATGTTGTTGCGGAACGAGATGAAGACAAAGTCCGCTTCTGCAAGGACGGAGGGATCATCGGGGGCACCGTGGTTCGCATCCCTGCGGACCCCTGGATCCGCGAAGCGCCGGGCGCGTTCACCGAGATCGGTTGCAGCCGCCTGCGCTGCACCGACTGTGGAGCCATGGTGCGGCATCGTGAGCGGGTCTGCTGCCGGGCCGGAACGGAGCCGGATCCCCGCGAGCTATGCGCTGTAGAACCAAGCCAATGGTGTCGCCTGCCGTACGTCGAGCGGTGTCGCGAAGGCCGGCTCTACGTGTGCCGTTGCACCATCTGGCTCGACACCGCGACCCACTCCCTCGTGGTGCCTTACCCCGACCCGGATGACCCGGTGCTCCCGCCCTGGCGCTGCGCGGGCCACCCGCTCCCCCCGAGCCGGATCACCGTCGACGGCGTGGTGCTAGGGCCAGAGACGGACATGGTGGAGCTGGTGGATGGGGTCATCGGCGGCTGGCGGCCCAGTCGTGCCCTCGCCATGTACCAGGTGCGCTGGCCAGCGTGGCTGTGCCGGCTCCATGGCGAAATCGCGGGCTCGGCGGCGGGAGATGCGTTCGCCAGGGCCATGGCCCGCCACCTGGGGTCCGCCGACCCCGCAGCAACTGGCGCGGCGCTCTACTTCTTCGAGCGGTTCCCGCACGCGCCCGGCGTCTCGGGGGTGCTCGAGCTCACGGCCCGGGCGTTGGAGACCGGCCTCGAGCTCTGCTACAAGGCACCCGGTTCCCGGGAGCCGGAGAATCCGTTGCGGGTGCTGGCGGCGCGACTGTCCGCGCACAGGCAGCCCGCGGACGAGCGGGAAACTAGCGCCAGGGAGCTGCTGCGCCGTGCTCTGACCACGCCGAGCCGGCTGGCGGTGACCGAAGACGTCATGCGCGCCGCGGCCAGGGACGACCCGCGCTGGCTGGCCGAGCACGTGGCCGAGGTGCTAGCGGTACGGCCCCAGGGGTGGATCATGCTGCTGGAAGCGCTGGAGGACGCGCGGGCCCCCATGGAGCTACAACACGTGGCGGGGATGTCCATGCTGACTCTGGGGCTAGTGGAACCCAAGGCTTTGCTGCGATGGGCCAGGAAGCCATGGCGGCCCTCGCCGCAGGGCTCACTCCTCGCCGAGGCGGCCCGGGATGCGCTGACCGGCAGCAAGCGAAGCGGAGGCAGGAGCGATGAACGCCGGCCCGCGCCCGTGACCGGAGATCCCGATGTCTTGGCCATCGTTCGACCGGCCCGTCCCCATCGACGCCGCCCGCTCGTGGACGGCCACCTTTGACAGCTACGATCAGCACAACGACGACTACTACTATTTGGTCTCGCTTCACCAGCAGGGCAAGGAAGTCGCCCGTTTTCAATGGGTGCCGTTCTCGATGCGCCAGTGCGCCCGGACCGTCACCACCAGCAGCGCCAGAATGCACAAGCTGACGTGGGCGCGCACCTTGGCGTCGGTGCGGTGAGAGACGGGGCGCAGCTCGAGCTCGCTCTTGATGATGCGAAAGCCCTTTTCGATCAGATCTTTGGAAAAGTACAGATCGACGAGCTCGGCGGCTGGCAGCGACAGGTCAGGGTGCACGACAATCAAATAGAAGCCGTCATGTCGCCGGCCCGGTGCCCACGACTCGCGTTCGATCCTGTACTGGCGCTCAGGGCGCAACTTTCTACGGGACGTCGGTCGTGGTAACCCCCCGGGACACAGGTTCACCGCAGGCGGTCTAGCCGCAGGATTTTGGCGGTGTTCCCGGGAGGTACCGAACCGCTTGGCACTTTCCCTCGAGCATCGATTCTCCCCAGAAGGGTACAGGATTCACGGTATCCCGTCGTTGCACGCGCGTGTCTGCGGGACTAGCATGGAGCTGGGAGGGCCCCGCCTCGCGGAGACCGCGATACCGGCGCGAGGAGCTCGCCCCAGCGGGGTGAGCTGGACGGCGTGATCCGAAACGGGGCAGGACCGCGAGTGCGATCCTGCTTCCGCCGCCGCCACCCGGATGCGGCGGGGTTCGCGGATTCTTTGCAGCAGGAGGTTTGTATGGAAGTGTCGGGTGATGCGGACGCCTTGCCGGCGACCTCGCCAGAGCCATTCACGAGGCTTCCTGCCGTACCGGGTGCTTTGTGCCCATGAGCTGCGCCAGCCTCCCGGAAACGCTGGCCAAGAGCGAGCTGATCGGCTGCGAAGCCGGAGCGTTCACTGGCGCCGTGAGAAGGCGATGCGGCCTGGTGGAACAGGCATGTAGCGGCACCCTCTTGCTGGATGAGATCGCCGAGCTCCGCAGCGCGCTGCAACCCAAGCTCCTGGGTGTGCTCGAGGACCGCGCGGTGCGGCGACTGGCCGGGGGCGCGGAGATCCCGGTGGACGTGCGCTTCATTGCGGCCACGAACACCAGTCTGGAGAGCGCCGTCGCGGCGGGAAGGTTCCGCGCCGATCCCTACTACCGGCTCCCGGGTGCTGACACTGGACCCGCCGGTTCCATTACCGGTGCCGCACGCCGCCTCGGCGTGCGCCGGCAAAGCCTGAGCGAGCGGTGCGAACGTCTGGGAATCAACCCCGAGGCGCCGATCATCGACTGATGTACGACAACGTCTACCTGGTCACAAAGAGACTGATCCTGGCCGAGCCGGCCGATGTCCGCGCACTCGCCGCCCGGGTCGGCCCGCTGCCGGACGGCTATGAGCAGTACGTCACCCGCCTGGGACATGGCCTTTACTGCACGTTCATCCGCATCGCCATGCCCGCGCAGATCGTCAAGGACCTGCGGGACACCCGCGCTCGTTGGCGCGAATACTTCAACTGGGACGAGGAAACGCTCGCGAAAAGCGCGCTGCTCAAGGCGGTTCGGATCGGCGACACGCTGCACGGCGATGAGCTCGTCTACCATCGCGGCCACCCCGAATCCATCTTTGTCCTGCCGCGATACGACTCGCGCATATACGAGATCACGGGAGGCCTCGAGCCGGCAATCGACTGGGCCTGCCGCTCGAAGAAGCTGACGACGCCTATTGCGTTTCGCTATTTCGAAAGCGAGGTGACGCGCAAAAAGATCGAGCTGCGCGGCAAGCTGTCTTGTGCCCGGTTCAAAGCCGCGATGCTCGCGCGGCAGCTCCACACGCACGTCGGCGCCGATGAGAAGAAAGAGCGTTTCCTTCTGCTTTTCTTCGAGCCTCTTGGCGCGAGCCTCGCGTACTACGGAGAGAGCGGGGCGCTGACCCTGCACCTCGACCCCGAAGCCCGTGAAGCGGCAGGCGAGCTGCTCGACCACCTGCAAGCGCTGGGCTTCACCCCGGTGGACGAAGAGGCCGGCGAACCCGCCGCAAAACCGCACGCCATGGCGACGCCCAGGCGCAAGCCCGATGCTACCGCCGAGCAGGTCGTCGCGGCACTGATGAAGGCGATGCGAGCCTGGGAGCGCGGCTGCGACCCGAGCGCGGACTGGGACGGCTTCGTACGCGCGTCGCAGGCGATCGCCGCGGAGCTGTTCGTCGAGAATCCGCGGGCCTTCTGTCGGTCGACGCCGTCATGCTACGACTCCAAGGCCAACCCCATCGTGTCTTCCGGGAGCCACGGAACGACGGCGATAGTCGTGACCGAGCGCGCGTTGCGGGACGGGGATACGATCAGGATGGAGTACACCCTGGAGCAGCAGGCCGACGGCTGGCGGGTCGTGTCCACGCGACTTGCTGCTCCGTCGGTGGTCGAGCAGAGGTTCTGAAGGGAGGGGCCCATGTACGCCCTCGAAGAGCTGGCCACGCGAGACGACACCCCGCAGGAAGACCACTTCGTCGTGCTCAGCGGTGCCACCTGGGAGGACTACGAGCGGTTGCTGGCCATCCGCGGTGACACGTCCGCGCCGCGAATAACCTACCTGGAAGGAATCCTTCAGCTCATGAGCCCGTCGCGCGGCCACGAGCGGATAATATCGGTGATCGGACGTCTGGTCGAGGTGTGGTGCCTAGAGCGCAGCGTCGAATTCACGGTTTTCGGATCCTGGACGCTCTCCAGGAAGGAGGCGCAGCGGGGCGTCGAGCCGGACGAGTGCTACGTGTTCGGCGAGGTCGGGAAGCGCGAGCGGCCTGACCTTGCAATCGAGGTGGTGTGGACCAGCGGCGGCGTCGACAAGCTAGACGTGTATCGCAAGCTCGGCGTTCGCGAGGTTTGGTTCTGGCGGCGGGGCGCGATCAGCGTCCATCGCCTCACCGGGGAGCGCTACGAGCAGATTGTGCAGAGCGAGGTCCTCGCCGGCATCGATCTCGAGCAGCTCGTGAGCTTTCTGGATCAGCCCACCGCCAACCGCGCCATTCGCGAGTACCTGCGCGCGCTGCGAAATGGCTAGCGCCCGGACAGCCGCGATGCGGCTCCTGGCGGCCGCGTTGGCCTGGTGTGCCGGGTGCAGCGGGCAACTGCAGCCGACGACCCAGGTCGAGACGATCGTCTACGCGGCCTACGACCGGGTCGCCCGCATCGGTGATAACGAGGGCAGGACCTTCCGCAGCAGGCGAGTGCTCGACGTTTTGCGCAAGTCCGGGGCAAAGCCATGAACACCCGCAACGGGTGCGGTGGCCACTCCGCGCGCTCGCGGTTCGCGGTGTCCGTGGCCACCACCCGACCCGTCAGGTAGCGAACGGCTATCGACAGCATCACACGCTCGCGGGCACGCTTCGCGCCGCCAGCTCGCGGGTCTTGCGAACGAGCTCGACCAAATCGGGAATCGGTTGGAGGGTCAGCGGAGTCCTGGCCCAGCGCAGCCCCTGGGCGGTCGCGGCGGCAACCGACTGTTCGAGGAGCGCGATCGCCTCGGCGGAGGAGAGACTGAATGGCGTGACGGAGTCTGCGGCAGCGCCAATGAGCTCCCAGCGTGGGGCGCTCGAAGGGACCAGCAGGCAGCGCGAGCGCAGGTCGAAACCATCGGCCTGGGCGAGCATGGCGCCACACAATGCCAGGGCAGCCAATGTCGTCTGCGCAGCGATGTCGCGATGCTCCTCGGCAGTCTTGTCCAGCGGAATCTGAAGCGGATCGATGCGGCTCTGCGTTCTCACTCCCGTCTGCACGTCGATACCCACGATCTCCGAGGCGATCGCCCGCGGGAACTTGGCTCCCTTGCCGCCCTTGGGCCCTGTCGAGTCCCACATCCCAAGGACAAGCGCCGTTGGACACCACTCGAAGAGACCGGTGGCGTTGGCGGGGCTGGCATCCACGAAGCTGGATCCCACGGCAGTATCGCGGAACTTGACGCCACTGGCGTCCACGCTGTCACGAAGAATCGCGTCGGCGATGCGGTGCGGCGCCTCCAGCGAGCTGACCTTGCCAATGTCCGGAAACTCGCTGAAGTCGACTTCGATCAGGGGTAGCGAGACACGGTCGCGGCGGAGAATCGCATCCACCGGCCTCGTTCATCGTTTCGGCAACTTGCTCCACATGGGGGTACGGGTTGCGGGGTACGCGACATGGTGACAGCGCGTCTGCAGATGGCGAGGAGAGAAGCGGCGATACGGGGAGCACTCGGCAAGAACGGCCTGGACGAGCATGCTGGAACTGTTGGAACACCATCCAGCGCCGGAGCCGAGCCATGTTCGATGGAGAAAGTACCACGCTGACGCGTTCCAGGGTCTGCCTGGGCGTCCATTTTCCCAGCGATGTGCTCGCCGGGGCAGTCATCGGAACCGCAGTCGCGCTGGGTGTGTTGCGTCTCCGGGCCCGATCCGTCCGGGGCTCGCCAGCGGGCGTTCCCGAAGAGGCCTCACAGTCGACGCACGATCGCGCCCCGTGCCACCCCGTGCGGCGACAAGGCCATCACCTCATTTCATTGCGCCCACGCCACCCCTACGGCTACACTTCGGCCAATGGCAAGATGCGAGCGCGGACTTTTCGAGGTGCTGGTCACCGAGGCGCTGGAGTTGGAGCTCCACGAGCTGAGCGACCACCTCGAGACGCGCAGGACCGGCCTTCGCCCCGCCGAGGCAGCCGATCGGATCGCACTGCACCTCGCCCGCATCATCGAGAGGGCAATCGCAGCCATCGACGAGCGAGAGCGAGCCGCTGTGGGCACGTCGCTTGCCCGAAAATTGATCGACCTCATAGGTCAGGCGGTCGCCGTACCGGACCTGTTCCCCGAGCGACCGGTCATGCCAGGCGAGGTCCTTCGGGCCGTTGAGCGCCGCTTGCCCGACGGTCGGCCTGAGACGATTCGTGAGCCGCTGATCCCGCTCCTGGATACCACGCTGCTCACCAATGCGCCCGGCGAACCGCGCGTCGGACACCAGATCGTCGCCGAGATTTGCTCCGCCGACCGGATCGATCTGGTGATGGCGTTCATTCGCCGGAGCGGGATCGCGCCGATGCTGGCGGCGCTTCAGGATCACTGCGCCGCCGGTCGCGCTCTCAGAGTGCTCACGACAACATACACCGCCTCCACCGAGGCGCGCGCACTCGAGGCGCTCCGAGAGCTTGGCGGCGACGTCCGGGTCTCTTACGATCTGACGGGAACACGGCTGCACGCAAAGGCGTGGCTTTTCCACCGCCACTCCGGGTTCTCCACCGCCTACATCGGCTCCTCGAATCTCACGCGCGCGGCGCAGATCAGCGGGCTGGAGTGGAACGTCCGGGTGTCTGCGGCCCGCAATGCCAGCGTCGTCGACAAGGTGCAGGCCGTCTTCGAAAGCTACTGGAACAGCGACGACTTCGAGCCGTACGACAGGCACAAGTTCGAGGTGTGCTGCCAGGCGTCGCGCAAACCGGACGCCACCATCGTGCTTGGCCCCACCGAGCTTCGTGCCGAACCGTTTCAGGAGCGGCTTCTCGAGCAGGTGGCGCTCGCTCGTCGCCTTGGCCACCACCGCAACCTGCTGGTGTCTGCGACGGGCACCGGAAAGACGGTGATGGCCGCGCTCGACTACGCGCGACTTCGGGACGAGCTGCCGCGGGCCAGGCTCCTTTTCGTGGCGCATCGCAAGGAGATCTTGCGGCAGAGCCGGGCGACACTCCGATATGCGCTGCGGGACCACACCTTCGGCGAGCTGTGGGTTGATGGCGAGCACCCGAACCGCTTCGAGCACGTTTTCGCTTCCATCCAGAGTCTGAGCGCGACGGGCCTTGCTCACATCGATCCCGAGCACTTCGACGTCATCGTAGTGGACGAGTTCCATCATGCCGCCGCCGCGTCGTACAAGGCACTGCTCGAGCATCTGCGCCCGGCGGAGTTGCTCGGGCTCACGGCCACGCCCGAGCGGAGCGACGGGCTGCCGATCCTGGAGTGGTTCGACGGCCGCATTGCCGCCGAGCTGCGGCTCTGGGATGCCATCGACCAGCGCCGTCTGGTGCCCTTCATCTACTACGGCATCCACGACGGGCTCGATTTTCGCGACGTCCCGTGGCGCCGAGGGCGTGGCTATGATGTCGATGGTCTGTCGAGCCTGCTCACGGGCAACGACGCGTGGGCACGGCTCGTCCTGAAGGAGCTGGACCGTCGCGTAGATTCCATCGCGACGATGCGGGCGCTCGGCTTCTGTGTCAGCGTGGACCACGCGCGGTTCATGGCCCGAGTGTTTCAGCAGCAGGGTATCCCCGCGACTGCCATCTGGTCCGACACACCGCCCGACGAGCGCACCGCTGCCCTCACCGACCTCGCGGCGCGCCGCGTCAACGTCGTGTTCTCGGTGGATCTCTTCAACGAGGGAGTCGACGTTCCCGCGGTGGACACCTTGCTGATGCTGCGCCCGACGGACAGCCCGACTTTGTTCCTGCAACAACTCGGCCGGGGCCTGCGCCGCAGCAGAGGCAAGTCGGCCTGCACGGTCCTGGATTTCGTAGGGCACCACCGCCGCGAGTTTCGGCTGGACAGACGCTTCCGCGCGTTGCTCGGCGGCAGCAGGCGCGACGTCCAGGAGCAGGTGAGCGAAGGCTTCCCGTTCCTCCCCGCGGGCTGCCACATGGACCTCGACCGCGTCGCGCAGGAGATCGTGCTGGCGAGCATCCGCGAATCCGTGCCTTCGCGGTGGTCAGCCAAGGTGGATGAGCTCAGGGCGCTCGCCCGGAACGTACACGCCCCATCGCTCGCGGGCTATCTCGATGCCACCGGGCTCGAGCTCGAGGAGCTTTACGCGGGATGCAAGTGCTGGTCCGACCTGTGCGAGGACGCCGGCCTCGCCGTCCTGCAGGCCGGGCCTCGAGAAAAAGCGCTGCGACGGGCGTGCGGAAGATTGCTGCATATCGACGACGCCGCGCGGATCCAGACGGTCCGCCGCCTCCTCCAGACCTCTCGTCCCCCCGATCTGCGACGGCTCAGCGAGCGAGAGCGAAGGCTCCTGCGCATGGTGGTCGCATCCCTTGTCGACAAGGCGGTGACGAAGTCCGCCACTTTGGCCGAGGGGTGCTCTCTGCTGTGGAGCCATCCCCAGGTGTGCGCTGAGCTGATCGCCCTGCTCGACGCGCTGGCCGAGCGGATCCAGCACCTTTCGTGGCCGCTCGCGACGCATCCTGACGTCCCCCTGCAGGTCCACGCTCGCTACACGCGCATCGAAATCCTCGCGGCCTTCGGAGTCGGAGGCGGGGCCAAGGCAGCACCGTGGCAGACCGGTGTTTACTGGGCAAAGGACGCCGAGGCTGATCTGCTGGCGTTCACGCTCGACAAGACGCGGGGGGAGTTCTCTCCCACGACCCGCTATCGGGACTTCGCGATCAGCCCGGAGCTCATCCACTGGGAGAGCCAATCCGTCACGCGCGCCGCAAGCGAGACGGGCCACCGATACCAACGCCATGAGGAGCTCGGCTCGTCCGTCATGCTCTTCGCTCGCCTGCGGAGCGACCAACGCGCCTTTTACTTCCTCGGCCCCGCCAGCTACGTGCGGCATGAATCCGAGCTACCTATGGCGGTTACATGGCGCCTCGCGCACGCGTTGCCGGGCGACCTGTTCGCGGCCTTTGCGGCAGCAGTGGCATAGAAGCTCGGCGCTGATCCTCTCGAGCCGGCCCACAACTTCGCGGCCCGGAAGTGCGTTGACTTCTCGACATCCTCCGAACAAGATACTCTTCCAAACCGTAGGCGCACGGGTCAAGCTGCGGCTCGATCCCGGCAAGGCGCCTCCGAAGTGACGGCGCTCCATCACCACCTGACGAGAGATGACCATGCCTCGAGGCCACCTGAGAAAGATGTCCAGCGTCCTCAATACTCCGATCGAATACGCCCTTACGCTGGGGGAGGACCGAATCCCGCTCGCGCCCTGGTATGGCCGGGAGCTGCGCCTCGAGCACACCGGCGAGATCGCCTGCGTGCACTGCGGTCGAAAGACGAACAAGAGCTTCGACCAGGGCTACTGTTTCCCCTGCAGCCGGTCCCTGGCGCAATGCGACATCTGCATGGTCCGGCCTGAGCAGTGCCACTTCGCCGCGGGCATCTGCCGCGAGCCCGAGTGGGGGCTGGCGCACTGTATGAGGCCGCACTACGTCTACCTCGCCAACTCCTCGGGGCTCAAGGTCGGCATCACCCGGGAAACCCAGGTCCCGACCCGCTGGATCGATCAGGGTGCGGTCCAGGCACTCCCAATTTTCAAGGTTCAGAGCCGCCTCCAGTCCGGGCTGCTCGAGGTGGCCCTCAAGCAGCATGTGGCCGACAAGACCAACTGGCGGAAGATGCTCCGGGGCGGCGCGGAGCGGATCGACCTGCCCGCCCGGCGTGACGAGCTGCTCGCCCGCTGTGCACCGGAGATCGATAGGCTGGTCACCCGGTTCGGCGCTGACGCCATTCAGCCGCTGCCTGGAGCAGCGGCGGTCGAGCTCGAGTACCGGGTACTCGAACATCCCAACATGGTGACCTCGCTCAGTCTGGACAAGACACCGGAGATCCGGGGGACATTGCTAGGGATCAAGGGGCAGTACCTGATCCTGGACAGCGGCGTGCTGAACGTGCGGAAGTTCACCGGGTATCAGGTGGTGGTGCATAGGTGATGCCCGGTACGGGCAGCCGTCGCGCCTGGTTGACCTGTGCATTCTCCCTTGATGAGATATCTCAGGCGGGAGCCGACCAGCGGGCCTGAGCCCAAAGGATGGTTGCGATCCAGCAAGGCTGTCCAAGGGTGATACAGCCCGGAGCCCGGGCCCTCGATCAGCATGAGCTCGACCTTGCCGAGCTCTTCGCGCGAGCCCTGAAAGCTCGCGAGCGGTACCGGCGGCGGCGGCGTTGCTGCCGGGGGTTGGCCAGAAGCGCCACGTCGGCTGAGGGGCAGAGTGATCAGGCCGCTCAATTCGAGCTGGGTCAGGGCCTTGCGACAGGACCCGTCGAGCAGCACGCCATTGTTCCCGCGCTAGCTCAGCCACTCGCAAACCCGCCTGGACAGCTCCGTCCGCGACAAGTCGGGGAAGTCGGCGATAGCTCGCCGAATGCGCTCGACAAGCCCGGTCCGAAAAACTGTCCTTGCACCCACATACCTGTCCGGAATACTTCCGCGGAACGGCCGCGTCAGGTGTGGATGCTGGTCAGCGCTTGCGGAGGGAGGAACGGCGCGGGAGACCGCGGATCCAGGCGGGAGCGCAGCTTGCGCAGCGCGAGCTTCCCTGCTAGTGATGCGCGAGCACTGCCGGAGCGCGCGCCGGTGAGGGCGAAGGGGCAGTGTCAACAATCTTGGCCATCCGGGCAGAGGAGGTTCACACGCAATGTCTGGTAGAGCTCGTCAATCTTGGTCGATGTGGCCTCTTCCGCGCGTCAAGCTCCTGGCTTGCTGCCTCATCATGATCTCCGCCGTCGCGGGAATCGTCCCGGTCGCCGCCGCCGAAGATATCAGCGGCATTTACGAGGTCCAGGACGAGGACGGGAGCGGCTCGGCACTCGGGATCGCCACTGCGCCTGGCGAAGTCATGGTCTATTTCGAGGGCGGCTTTGCTGCTGGCGCAACGGTAAACACGTGCTTCTGCTTCGGCCAAGGGACCGCAGATGGACCGGATCGGTTCAAGCTCGCAGCGCGCGACACCGACGGATTCAACGGCGCTCTCGTGCTCGCGCCTGATCGTCTCGTGCTGGAGATGATCACCCCGGCTTGCTGTGGCGTGGGATTCCCCGGCGCGCCTGATTTCCCGCGGTCCGCCCGCCGGCCGCTGGCCACGTGCACGGTCAAGTCCGCGAAAGCGTACTTCCTTGACCTGGCTGGCAAGCCGACCAAGAAATACGTGATCAGCGGGGATCGGGTGGAGGCCACGGGAGCCGATCCCGCGGACGAGATTGTCGTCGCCCGCTTCACCGGCGCGAAAGTCACCATCGGCCGCCTCGCGAAAAGCGATCTGGATTGCGGTCGAAGCAGCGACCATCGACCAGACCCCGCTCGCTGACGGCGCGAGCTACCTTACGTAAACCCGCTCGCCATCGCACTCCAGCGCCAGCGTGCGCGCCTCGAGCCCGGGTCGCTGCAGCAGAAAACGCGTGAGCGGCGCGACGACGAGACGCTCGATGGCGCGCTGCAGCGGCCGTGCGCCGAGCTCCGGGTCGAATCCCCGACGCACCACCAGATCGCGCACGCCGTCGGTAAACGTGAGCTTCAGATGGTGCCGCGATAGCCCCTCGCGCCGCCCGAGCAGCCCGAGCTCGCGTGTCGCAATGGCGCGGACGTGCTCTTCGGTCAACGGTTGAAAAACCACGATATGGTCCAGCCGGTTGACCAGTTCCGGCCGGAAAAACTCGCGGACGCTCGACAGGTACCGATTACTCCCGCCGGCATCCCCAAAGCCGATGGCACGCCCCTTCTCCGCTCCTAGATTGGAGGTCATGACGATGATCATGCTGCGGAAATCCGTGACGCGCCCATAGGCGTCGTGGAGCACACCCTCGTCGAGCAATCCCAGCAGCGCATCGAAGATCGACGCGTGGGCCTTTTCGATCTCGTCAAGAAGCAAGACGCCGTAGGGTCGCTCGCGGACGTCGCGGATTAGCTTGCTCGGCTCGCTGGTGCGCGTCCCGATCAGCCGCTCGACCTGGCCCGCATGCTGGTATTCGCTCATGTCCAGGCGCACCAGGGGGTCGAAACGCGACCCGCGGCCGTGCATGAGCTCGCCCAGAGCGCGGACCGCCGCGGTCTTCCCCACGCCCGTTGGACCCGTGAAGAGCAGCGTCGCGATCGGTCGTCGCGGGTCGCACAAACCGGACTTGAATTGCAGTAGCGCCTGACAAAAGGCGTCGATCGGTTGAGTCTGGCCGATGATGCGCTCGGCAAAATGCGAGCGAATCGCAGCCTCCGTCAGGGGCACGTCGTCCCGCACCAGGTTTTCCGCCATTCCCAGCGATTGCGACAGCTCGGCAACGACGTCGGCCGGTGAGACCGCGGTGCTGCCGGTGTCCTTCGCCCGCTCGATGCACTTGCCGAGAAGTGCGACAACCTTGCCGGGGAATGCCTGGTAGCGAGCAAAATCGTCCATCAGCCGATATGCGGTCTGGCGAGCGACCGGGCCGACGGTCACCCCCAGGCTCTCGGCAGTATAGAGGCCGAGCTGGTCGAGCACGCGCATGACCTGCGCGCGGTCCATGTCCGGCACGAGGAGCCGGCGAAAGCGGCTCGTGAAGGCAGGGAGCATGGCCTGCGCGGCGTCGAGCTCACGCGGGCGAACCTCGGCGACGACTTGGAGCCGTCCATCAGCCAGGAACGGGGTCATGAACGCCGCGACCGAATCCTCGGGGCTGTGTCCTCCGGCGCGGATGAGCTCCACAAAGTCGCTGATCCACAGGATCCCGTCGAGGCGGGCGAGGCAGCCGAAAAGCTCCTCACACCGCTCCTGCCAATCGCCGAGGTATTTCGCGCCGGCGATCAGGCGGCGCGCCGAGGTGTGCCAGAGTCGGCGCGCCGGGTTCTCGTCGTCTCTCCTCGCTCGTAGCACCTTCCCCGCCGCGTCCGCGAGTATCACGCTCTTGCCGGTTCCCGGCTCGCCGACGAGCAGCAGGCTCGTGTACTCCCGAGTCAGCTCGAGAACCACCTGCTCCACGAGCGCAGATCGCTCCCAAGCGGCCTCGGGCAGCGCCCCCTTGCGATGCGTCACCGCTCGTGGCCGAGGGTAGGGGTCGGCTACGGCCGCCAGCTTTCCCTCGTCGAGCAGGCGCTCAGCGCGCGCATCCGCCGTTTCATCGCGGTCGGGAAACCGCACCGTGATCACATCCAGGGTCGGGAGAGGCCGCAGCGCCAGGCGGTACAGGTCCTCCGGTGGCGTCTCTGCAAGCGCCTGGACGGCTGCGGCAAGCACCGTCGCCTCTATCTTCTTGGCCTCGTAGACATAGAGGTGATAGTCGAAGTCGGGGATCACGCAAAGGAAGTACCCGTCGTCGCTCTGACCCCAGACCGCCGGGATCGAAATCGTGACGGCCCGAGGCGCCAGGACGCTGCTGTCCTCGGAGCGATGGCTGGGCGAAATCGTCACGCGCACGACCTTGAGCTGGGGCGCATCGATCGGTGGCGGGAACAGCTCGCCGGCCTGAATCAGCTCGCGTTTGACGCGCGCCCCGAGCTCCGATCTGAGCTTCTTCGCCCCGCTTTCCATGGCGGAATATGGGGTAAACAGCAATCTGCCGAGAAATTGGCCGTTGGCGAGGGGCCAGCAGAGTAGCGGGTAGTGCACGGATGCGGTCATTTGGGGGCGCCTCCGCGGGCCGCGGCCGCCACACTGGCGTAGTAGAGCACGCGGGCGTTCTCGGGTTCGAGCGGAAGGCGCTGAGCGAGCCCGGAGCGCAGGTCGAAGAGGACCCCGGTCTCGGCATCGGCCGCTGTCAGGCAGTACACGCGGACGACGGGAGGCAGCTCGCCATGAACCGGCGGCTTTGCGGTGCGGTCTCCCGCCGGTTGCGCAATCACGGGCACGATGCGCTCAGTGCCGCGCACGACGAGGTGGATGCCAACCTCGCCCCGGAGCAGGTGCGATGCCTCCGTGGCGTGAACGCGTCCAGAATCGCGGATGGACAGATCCGCCGCCGCAGTTCCGTCGCCGAGCCCGGCGTGGCCCAGCATGCGCAGTTGAAAGGTAGTAACGTAGTCGCGTTCCTCGGTGCCGCGCCCGGTGACCAGAGATGCCAGCGCCAGTGCCTCGGCGATGGCGCCGCCACACAGGATTTCCGCTTGCTCCTCCAAGAAGACGGCCGCCATGGCCAGCGCCGTAATTTCGTCGTCGGCGCTGAACGGAGCCTCCGGGGCCGCCTCGAAACGGCTGAGCAGAAGCTCGATGAGCTCCCCGGAATGGCCGGAAAACGCAGGCGTGATGTCGGGAACGCGCCACCGGCCGGGACGCCTCCGCACATTGCCGCGGGGCCGCGGCGGCGGGCCTGCGCGGCGCTTGGCGAGAAAATCAAGTTTGGCGCGCGCCTTGGCGGTCTTGGCGGAGATCGCATCCCGCAGCATGTAGAGCTCGCCGAGGTGAACGTGGGGCGCCCGCTGCTCGGTATCGATCGCCGCCTGCACCCGCTCTTCGGCGCGCAGCAGCCGCTCCTCCAGCGCCGCTACCACCGCCGCCTCCACCGGTTCTGGTGTGCCGAGATGATCCAGGTTGACCCAGGGTCGAGCGAAACGCAGCGGCGTCACCGCAGACCTCGACGTCTCACCATCCAGCGAGAGCTCGAGCAGCGCCGGCGACAGCAACGTATCGGCGGCCAGGACGCTGGCTGCCGCGCGGGCGATATCGGCTTCCAAGCGCCGGCGAAGCGCCCGTGCACCGAGATTGGGATCGAACCCTAGCGCGACCACCCGTTCCATATACGCGTCGGACAGGTTCAAGATCGTGTGCCGGCGCGCAAACCCGGGGCGCGCGACCAGCTCATCGATTTGGCGGCGCGCAATGAGGCGGATATCCGCCGCATCGAGATGGCGAAACGTCACGATGCGATCGATGCGGTTGACGAGCTCCGGGCGAAACGTCCGCTGCAGCATGCGGGCGTACGCCGTCGCCAGCCGTTCGCCAGATTGCGCGAACCCCAATGCCTGGGACGCTTCGCGCGCACCCACGTTCGACGTCATGATGATGATCGCATTCGTGAAGTCGACCAGGCGCCCGCGAGCATCCGTCAGCCGTCCTTCCCCGAGCACCTGCAGCAGCAGATCATGGACCGACGGATCCGCCTTCTCGATCTCGTCGAGCAGCAAGACACAGAACGGAAACAACTGGACCCGGCTCGTGAGCTGGCCGTCGGAGCCGGAGTCCGAACCGATCAGGCGGGCCGCGGCGTCCGGGCCGTTAAACGTATTCAGGTCGAAGCGAATGAAGTTTGAGTCCCTTTCCGCGCACAGAAAGCGGGCCAGAACCTTGGCGGCCTCCGTCTTCCCCACCCCCGTGGGGCCGACGAACAGGTAGGTGGCAACTGGCCGAGCGGGGTCGCGAAGACCGCTCTTGAGCAGGAGAACCGCCGCGACCAGAGCCTCCACAGCTTCGTCTTGGCCGATGAGGCGCGCCGAAAACCAGCGGCGGGCCTCGGCGGCCTCGAGGCGCGCATCCGGATCGGCGATTCGCGCGCTGAAATTGAAGGATCTGCTGAACGTCTTCACCACCTCGACCTCAGAAAAACTATATTCCGAGCCGGCCTCCGAAGGGCGAGCCGTCACCGCGTCGACGAGGTCGACTACGGCGCCCGGCAACGCCCGTTGGCTCAGGTAGGTGCGGTAGAGATAGAAGATGCGATCCAGGCCGAGGTTGGTCAGGTGCGGTCGGTTCGTTCCCTCGCTGGTTTCAATGCGCCGGCGGTGCGCGGTCACCATGCGCACGGTCTCCTCGATCGTCGCGGGGGGCACCCGGATCACCCGAAACAGATCGGCGAAGCCGCGGTCCAGTTCCTGGACCTGCCGCCACTCCTGCGGAGTGGCTTCGAGCACGACGCGCACCCGCCCGGAGTCGACGTAGTCCTTCATGACATCGGCGAGGCACAGCGCGCCTTGAGCGGTGCGCCCGACGCGGAGCAGCGCCAGAGGGTTATCGACGAACATCCGGAGTGGGCTCGGCTGGGTCCCGCCACCGCGCCGGCGACCCAGCTCGTCGAGAATCGCCTCCCACCGCCGCTCCCAGTCCCCGACGACCGACATTCCAGCGACCACGCGGTTGGGATCGACGTGGAAGACCCGATACTCGGGGCCGCCGCGGCTCAGCTTGCGGTGGTCCAGGTGGCGTGCCAGCGCCTCGTGCACCAGCGTCGTCCTGCCGCTGCCCAGCGGACCCACGAGCACGACGGATTCGCCGGAACCTCCGAGCAGCGCCCGCTCCAGCGACTCCACCAGGGGATCGCGGAGAAGCGCGCGGCGCAGATCGACGGGATACCGGCGGTTGAGCTCGGTGGAAACCGCCCGAAGCTCCGTTTCGCCGCTGAATTCCCGCATCTGCGGGCCAAAGAAATAGCGCTCGGCCGCGGAGACCGGTCCCGGTCCGAACTCGCCTGGCAGGATGGCGACCTCGACGCGGATGGGAGTGACAAATGCGGCGGAATCCGTCAGGAACACCTCCCAGTCCGAGACTTTGGAGCGCTTTTTCCGGCCGCGCACCCAGCTTGTAACTTGCTCGACGAGCTCCTCCTGCAAAGCGCGGCCCCCTGCGTTGCGCGGCGCGACCTCGAAAAAGTGCGCCTCGAACCCCGGAAGGCACGCGAATTGCTGTCCCGCAACCGAGAAGGTAGCCACCGCGACCTTGCCGGCAAGGGAAACACGCCCGACGGTGACGTCGATCGGCATCAGGTCGAAGGCGAGGTCCGGGTCAAAGCGCAGCCAAAAGAGCTCGTCGAGCCAGTCTTGGGCGAGTCTGGTGCCGCTGAAGTCGTCCTGGATGTGGGCGCGCAGGCGCGTCACCGCGCGTTCGAACCTCGGGCTCAGCGCCACCGGCTCGGTGCGAAACAACGGCCGGACTCGGTAGAGGCGGATGCCACGGTCGTCGTACCTACGGTCCACCAAGGCGGGAAATGCGAGCTCGACGCGTTGTACTTCTGGGTTCACTCTCCTGGGGCTCATCTCCGGGCCTATAGCAACTCTTCCGAGAGGTAGTAGAGCAACCGCCAGAGGAGGATCTCGGCGAGCAGCGCGTCATACTCACCGGGGCCTAGCTCATCAAACTGCTCGTCATGGATCTGCGTTGCGTAGATGGTGCGGCGAGGTGACGGTTCCACGAGGGTCTTGCGCATATAGCTCTCCGGGGTCTTAAAGGAATTCAGGCCGCCCTTGCTGACACAGACGAAGACGCGCTGGTCCACTCGCCCTCCATACTCGTAGACACCACCCTCCGGCGAAAAGAAATCGGCCGCGCAGGGGCCATCGATCTGCAGCTCGACCCCGAACACGCGCTCCTTCGGGAAGGGAGCGATGGCAGGCTCGAGCTTCCACTCCACGGTAGGCGGACGCTTCTTGCCGCTCGGGACCGATGCCAACGCGACGGGATCCACCGGGGCGGTTGGTGGTCGCTCCTTTCTCCGCCCTGGACGCTCAGGGTGCGCCGCGACCGGGTCGGCCGCCGCCTCGTCCCATGCCAGCACCAGTCGCGCCTTCACGCGGTAGTCGCGGCGGCGCGCCACGCTGATGTAGGTGCGGGCCGCATCGCCGACACATGCGTCCGAGCCGTAAACGCCGATCGTGCAGCAGTTGGCCGCCAGGAACACGGCGGCATAAAGCCGCACCCTGTAGAGGTGGTGTCGGGAATCGATCTGCGCAAGCTGCTCCTCGCCAACCTCATGTCCGCCCGCTCCGAGCAAGTGTGCCACGGCCTGATCCTCGAGCTCCTCGATTTCACGCAACAGCGCCTCGCCTTCGCAGCGCACGGCGAGCAGATGTGAATACCGCGCGGCTTGCTCGGAGCTCTCCCAAAATGCCTCTCCGCTTGCCTCCTTGCGGTGCTCCAAGATGTCCAGTTGGCTGAGGAGCTGGCAATAGACCGATCCATAGTACACCTGGTCGAAGTACCACCGCCGGCTGGTCGCACCATCCGCTGGAACTCTCTTTCGTCCGTGCTCGTCGATACGGATGCGGCCGCCCGCGGGCCAGGGATCGCCTTCACGCACCGTGATGGCCAGCGCACCGGCCTCGGCCCGCGTCTCCGCACGCGCGACGAGACGCCCGGCGCCGCCGTACTGGCTCATGCATTCTGCAATTGGCACGAGTAACGAGTCGCTCACCGCGCGCTGAAGCTGACGAGCGCCGAGCTTGGCGTCGAAACCGCGCGCCGCGATGATCTCCTTGGCCGCCGCCGCGACCTCGATCGCCACCGCGCCTCGCCGCACCGGCTCGCGGCCGGCCAGGCGCCCTAGCTCGCGCTCCAGCACCGCTCTCACGTCAGCCGGCGACAGCGAGGCAAACGGCACGATACGATCGATGCGGTTGAACAGCTCGGGGCGAAACGCCTGCTGAGCCGCGCGTTCAAAATGACTGGGCAGATCCACTGAGCCGCCGCCGGCGTCGCCGTCGCCAAAACCGACGCGCCCCGAGACATAGGTGTCCGTGCCGAGATTGGAGGTCATGATGATGATGGCGGCAGAAAAATCAGCTACCTTGCCGCGCGCATCCGTCAGCCGCCCTTCGCCGAGCACCTGCAGAAGCAGATCGAAAAACGACGAATCGGCCTTCTCCAGCTCATCGAACAGCAGCACGCAGAACGGCTGCTCGCGCACGGCACCAGTCAGCCGCCCCTCGCTCCCGGCATCGTCGCCGGTGAGGCGCAGCACGGCACCCGGAGTCGCGTATTCGCTCATGTCGAAACGCGTCATCCGGTCCGGGCTCGAAAAAACAAAGGCCGCGAGCGCCTTTGCCAGCTCGGTCTTGCCCACGCCGGTGGGACCGACAAAGAAGAGCGAAGCGATGGGTTTCCCCATTTGCACCAGCCGCGCCTTGACCGCCGCCAGCACCTCGCACACGATGCTGACCGCGGCCGGCTGCCCAAGGAGGCGCTCGCTGAAAAACGTGTAAACGGCTCCCGGATTGAGCGGAACCTGTGGATCGATGAGCGCGGCAGGGATCCCCGTTTGCTCGCAGAAAGCGCCAATGACGTCGGCGCGCTGGACGACGTTGGTGCCGGCGCGGGAGAACGCCGCGAGCAGACTGCTCAAGAACCGTAGCGCTTTCCCCGGCATCCCGGAATGGGAGGCATAACGCCAATGAAGCGAAAGTACCTCCTCGAGCGCAGCGTCCGAGATCATCAGCCCGCGGGATTCCGCAAGCGCCGCCGCCCGGCGCCGGACGGCGTCACGCAGCGCCCCCTCGTCGAGCTCGGAAAGGCGCAGCACGTGCATGTTGGCGATCGCCGCCGGATACCGAAGCTCCAGGCGCGTCAGCTCCTCGGCCGTGCATTCGCTCACAACCTGGATCTCGCGCCGGGCAATGGGGTCGCGCAACGCCTCGCCCACGCTAACGTCATTCCCAATATAGCGCCCGATCTCGAAGAGCTGCGCGAAATTGCGAACGTGCAAGACGGCCTCGGTCGATTGGAGCTCGGCGCAGAGCTGCGCGAGCTTCTCCAGCCAGCCCTCCGGTGCGGTCAACCCGCGTATGATGCCAGCAGCACCGGCGCTCCAGATTACGAGCTTGCCGAGCTCGAGCTCCGTTTTTCGCCGTCCCAGCTCCCCGATGACCGCGGATTTCCCTGTGCCCGAGGGGCCCACGACCAGGACGCTGCGGCGGTCCGGTCCGCGCACAGCTCGGGCCAGCCGCAGGACGTCCTCGTCCCGCTGCCAGGTTTTTTCTCCCTCGCCTGGCGTCTGGCGAGCACCCACGCGGGCCAGCAGGCTCTCGCGCCCTGCCGACGACTTGCCTGCCAGCTCCGTTACGGTCGGCACCGCAACGACGATCTCCTCCTGCGTCACCGCGGCGGTCGTCCACCAGAGCACGGGAAGGAACCCCGCAGCGCTTCGCAGCCGCTTCAGGCGCGCCAGCGCCGCGCGCACCGCCTCCTCGGTCGCGGCGACGGTTTCCTCCGGCGAGCCAACCACAACTTCCGCCGGGATCGTCGGAGCATGCACGAGCATGGTGCCGCCAGCGACGCTCGCGCGGATGACCGGAGCTTCGAGAGGAAAGTCCGGCGCGTAGGCGTCGCCGGTCGCCTTGTGCACGCTCAGATCAAGCTCCATTCGCTCGCATTCAACGCGCTCGAACGCCGGCAGCAGCGCCAACAAGGGCTTCAGATCGCCACTCTCCAGGCACGTCTCCACGTACTTGCCAAGCTTCACCGCCACGTCATGAGCGCTTGCCGTCAGCCACAGCGCCCCGGGAGTCATGAGCGGATAGGCCAGAGCGTGGCCCCCGGCAGTAAGCATTCTGATGATCGGGACGAAGAAGCGTTCAAGCGTCGGCATGGCGGCAGGTCGAGCGTTAGCTGTTGGTGCGCGACCGCGATTGTATCCCGTTCGCTCTGGCGTGTCTCGGCTGGTGGGCGCGGGCGAGAGTGGCGCTGTGGCCGCGTCTGGGCACTTTCGATTTATTTAGCTTGACTTCAATAAACATGATATTATTTCTCACATTGCGATCAATTAAATTAACCCTCAGAAGGAGACGCGGGAGGTGAGAAGTGGGCCAGACCTGGTTGGAAGCGCTGACCGACGAGGAGCGAACCTTTGTCAAGAACTTCGTGCTGGCGTCGGGGTCACTGAAGGCGGTTGCGGAGGTGTATGGGATCAGTTACCCGACGGTCCGGCTGCGGCTGGATCGCCTGATACAGAAGCTGCAGTTGCTCGAGAGCGGCGAAGAGCTGGGGCCGTTCGAGCAGCAGCTCAGGATGCTGTATGTCGAGGGCAGACTCGACATGAGCACGGTGAAGTTGCTTCGGGAAGCGTATGGACGAGAGCGAAAGGAGTCGCGATGAGAACCGAGGGGAGGGCGATGACGGTGGGTGGCGGCGTGTGCGTGACGGTGGTCGGTGTGGCGCTGGCAGGGATGATGGTGATGGGTGGAGCGGGGGACGCAGCTGCGCGGGAGACCGTGACTGTCGTTTCGTGGGGTGAACAGAGCGCGCGCGTCGCGAGCATTCCGGGTGCCTCGGTGGCGCCGGGCGACGTTCCTGGGGAAACGGGGCCGGTGGAGATCTTGCGGGTGGACGCCGAGCAGTCCCCGGCAGAGGCCGCGGTCAAGCTGCTGGGGATTGCATCGCCGCGCCTCCCGACCATGAGCTACGCGCTTGAGGGGATGATTCGCTATCAGCAGCCGCCGATACCGGGTTTTCTGCAAATGTGGAGCGTGTTTGAGGACGGGAGCCGCTATTTTACCAAAGGCATGGCGGACAGCGGGCCGCTGGCGCGCATTGCGGGTGCGAGTGAGTGGCGCCGCTATGTGCTCCCGTTCTACCTTTCCGCGGAGTCAGGGGCGCCGAGTGCCGTGGAGATGGAGGTGGTGCTGCCCGGAGGCGGGCATGTCGAGCTCGGGCCAGTCCGGCTCGTGGCGTTCGCCGGTGGGGAGGACCCGCCAGGCGTAGCAGGAGTCGGCGCCGGACGGCTGGCGGACTTGTCGTGGTGGCGCGCACAGTTTTTCGTGGGCGGCCAGTGGTGGACTCCCGAGGGAGGCGGCGTGGTAGGCGGGTTGGCGGGAAGTCTGCTCGGCATCATTTGCAGCATTCTCGGGGCATTGGGAGCGCGGGGGAAGGCGCGCGGCCTGGTGTTGGGCGGCATGCGGGCGATGGCCGCCATGGGGCTTTTGGCGATGACTGCGGGCGTGGCGGGGTACGCGGTGGGCCAGGCGGCGGCGGTCGTGTACACCCTATTGCTCCTCGGCGTCATTGCAGTTGCGGTTTGCCTCTCGACCTGTGCCCGGCTGCGGCGGCGGTACGAAGAGCTTGAGCTTCGCCGGCTGCAAGTGATGGGATAGCTCCCGAATCGGGGAGCCGCGCGCCCGCGTGTGGGTGCACATGTGCTTAAGTCCGTGCTCCGCGGCGCCGTCTTGGGGGATCCCACCGCGCTGCCATCATTGCGCCTGGCGGCGTTGGGCACGGGTCGTGCACCACGAAGGGCACGCGCCCAGCTCGGCGCCAATCGTACCTTTACCACGGAGCACGACCATGCCTCAGCCAAACGCGAACCCCGCTCTCATCCCTCACCTCATCCCTGCCCTGGTTCTTGTCGGAGCCCTTTGTCTCAGTAGCGCAAATGCTCAGGAAAGTACAGCTCCAGGTTTTGCCGGACGCACAGCGATGGGTTTTTCATTAGACTTGTTCAGCCCGTCGTTTTTCGATACCGGTATTGGTGGCCTTCATTGGATGAACGAGAAGATTGCTTTGGAAGGAAGTCTTTACCTTGGGCATGGTAAATCCGATGATAACTGGACCTCCCATGGCTCTGACTACGGAGACAGCGATGATGACTCCAATACTGAAGTGACAAAATACGGAGCCGGTTTTGGCTTCCGCCGATATGTTTGGAATCAAAGCAAGATACGCCCATTTCTTGGAGCAATGATAAATGCGGAACACTATAGTCTCAAGTCACATGGCACCTCGAAAGATGACTATTATGGAGAGGCGACCGAAACAGCAAAATCCACGTCTTGGTTGATGGGCGCCATGGCAACCGTGGGCGCGGAGTACTGGTTCACGGATAGGCTCGCTCTCGGTGCACTCTACGGAGTCGGCGTTGAGCACGAACGGGGAGAATATGAATCCGACTCCCGGACCTACGGTAGCTCCTCCGGCAGTTATAGCGAGACCAATGCCGATGTTCAGGTATCGCAGCTTCAGTTGACCATCCTGATGTAACAGGCAGCGGTCAGCCGAACGACGCCACAAGCTTGGGCGCGCCAAGCCTTGGGTCAAAGCCTGGCCGTCACCCCTGCACCCACCGCCGGTCCGACTGCAACTGAGCGGAAAGCGCATCACGAAGTCCTCTCACCTCACCCACCTTCGCAAGATTGAGCAGCGCCTATACGTAGCGCGGCGGCTCGGTGGAAGCATGGCGCAAGGGCCGGTGGGTGCAGGGACAGTTCTTGGCGTCGGCCGAGTGTGCTTTACACCATGGCGAGCGCAATGCGCGTGGCATGCGGTCCGCGGCGACGAGCCCGCTTACCCGGCGGCCGGACGGTGCACCGGCAGCTCGATCACAAACACCGCTCCCCCCGCGTCGCCGCCCCGGTACTGAATCGTGCCGCCATGGGCCTTGACAACGGTGCGGCACCGTGCCGTCGCTTTTCCCGTGCGTGGCGAATTCCTGAAACAGCCGCACGCGGATGTACACAGAAACCTCGGGTCCCGTGTCGGCGCACGTGACGACCAGACGGTCGCCGGCGCGGTGCCGATCGGCGGTGAGCTTGGCACCGGAGGGCATCGCGTCGCGGGCGTTGTATGCCGTGAAAATGCCTCCCCCTGGCAGACCCCGACCCTCCCCCCGCAAGCGACGGGAGGGGGTGAACAGATACGGCTCTGCTCCAATGGCGCGGAGGGAAAATTGCTGGCTTGCGCCGCGCGTGCGGCCGCGGCATACTGGATGGTGAGGCGAACCGGAGGATGCCGATGACGCAGCGCGTCGCTTCTCTCTCTCTCTCTCTGTGCGTTCCTGGTGGCGGTCGCGACCGTGGCCGCCGCCGCGAGTGACTCCTTCGAGACCGGCACCACGACGGCGCTGCCGTGGCACCGCGACCCGCCAGACGGGTGGCGGGTCGAAGCGGGAGACGCCGCCGAGGGCGCATACGCCGCCCGCACCGCGCCGCTCGCCGACGGCGCTACCGCCATCCTCGAGGTGACGCTGGAGATCGAGACCACCGGCGAGGTGTCGTTCTGGCTGACGACCTCCACCGAGAGCGACCGTGACGAGCTCGTGTTCTGGATCGTCGGCAGCTCCGGGCAGGCGTACGAGAAGGGCCGCTGGTCGGGGGAGCGCCCGTGGGAGCAGGTGGCGTACCGGGTCTCCGCCGGAGTGTGGACCTTCCGCTGGGGCTACGTCAAGGACGCGGCCGGGGCGTCGGGCGCGGACCGGGTGGGGCTCGATGCCGTCGATTTCCCGCCGTTTTCGGCGGCGCCGACGGTGACCGCTACCGCGACCCAATCTCCGACGCGGACCGCGACCCGCACGCCCACGGCCACGCCGACCGAAACAGCCACTGCCACCGCCACCGCGACCGAGGCGCCGACCGAGCCGTCGTCGCCGACGGCCAACCCTTCCGCGTCCCCGAGCCCATCGCCCGCCGCCAGCCCGACCGCGACCGGCACTCCCGAGCCGACCCAGGCACCCTCGCCGACCGCTACCCCAACGCTGGTCGGGGTGAGCTGCCCGCCGGACGCGCTGATCGCGCCGGACGAGCGGAACGCGGGTGGAAGCGCCTCCCCAACCGGCGTGCCGGCGTTGGCGCTGCGGCTGGCCGCGGCCGCGCGACGGGCGATCGGGCTCGACTGGGATGGCTACGAGGAAGCGGGGTTTGTCGCCTACGAGGTGAGAATGCACCGCGGCTGGATCGTGCCCGTGGCCAAAGGGGGCGCGGGGGCGACGCTGCTGTCGCTCGGCATGTCGGCCGCGCTCGGGGCGGCGGCGCGGCCGCGACGGCGGCGGCTCCAGGCGCTCGCAATGGCGGTTGCCGGCGCCGCCCTGGCCACCCGCGCCGCCGCTGACTTCCTCGAGGACGTGCTGCTGGCGCGCATCGAGGACCGCGCGGTCACCTCCTTCACCGACACCGGCGTGGTGCCCGGCTCGAGCTACGAATACGTGGTGGTCCTGGTGACCGCGGACGGCGCCGGCGGCGAGACGCGCGCCGAAAGCAACGTGGTCGCGGCGCGGGCGGCCGACACGGTCGAGGTCTGGAACATCGACCTCGACCTGAAGGTCGAGTCGGTGGCGCAGCCGCTCCCCTGGCTCTCGGAGCTGAAGCTGGACGGCACCGTGCGCCGCCACGGAGCGTGGAACGTCCAGATCTACGATGGTTCCCCGGCGTGGCACAAGCACGAGGACGGCGGCGACTGGCTGCGGGTCACCACCGAGCCGGCCCACTTTACCTACGAGCTCGACGGCGACAAGGTTGCCGCGGTGACGACGCCGGAGGATGGCAGGATCTACAAGGTGTGGTTCTACCCGGGCAAACCGGTGCGCTTCGTCGCGCACCTCGACCGCGACCGGGCCGACGGCATCCGGGGCGTCGCGGAGCCCGAGCTGCCGTTCGACCTCGCGAGCGGTGCGCTCACGGTGCTGCGCATGCAGGAGCGTGACGGGTCGCGGCGCCACGGGTGCTACACCTTCGCCGACTTGCCCCAGGGCGCGGGCTTCGGCGCGGAGCTCGAGGCCGACCGGTCGATTCCGGGGTTCTCCGGTGA
>JACPHN010000275.1 GCA_016188575.1 Candidatus Schekmanbacteria bacterium | reverse complement strand
GTAGCTTTTCGGAAAGGCCTCGATACCAGGGGATTTCGCAGGAGCGTGACATACCCATATCGATAGCACGATGAGCAAAAAGTCGCCCGTGTCATCGTGCCACCGTTACAGTCGTCTCGCCTACGGGCAATACGCGGCGCGGGGGGAGGGAGGGTGAACACATACGTTACGAAAATATTCCATCAGTCCAAGTTGTCACACTTGTATACAAACGGGTCGTCGTCGCACTCTGAATAAACACCATGTTCGGCACATTGCCCGAATCCGTAAGGAGCGGATTCGCCCGTTATCGCTTCCTGAAGATCGGCAGCAGCCAGCGCCTTAACACCTGAGTTATCATAGGCGCAAATGCGTTGCGCAAGCATATTAAAAATCCCTTCATCATTGACGCGATGATATAACTCCGGATGATATTCCAACAGCTAACTCAAGATTTCGATCACAACTATTACGGCGTTAATAATCGTTTCGCTTTCTATTCGTTTCTTCATTGGTTCTATGATAATATCGCCCTCACTTGCTAGGGTCATCACCAAATAAGCACAGGGCGGATGTACAAATCTCCGACAATATGTAACAATATCGAACTGCGTTTCGAGATCATAAGTCAAAAATTTCTCCTTCCTGTTTCCGATTGGAATCTTGTGCAGCTCAAGCCAAGCCTTCGGCGGAATTCCTCTCTGTCTGCGTCCCTCTATCAAAATGACGTGCGCCAGGTCCATTACACATCCCTGTGTGTACAGCGCCAACGCACACACATATAGAAAACACGGGATTCTACTTGTAGCCACACGGACCCTCAGTACCAAAGGTCGAGTTCATATGATCGCGAAACTCCTTTTCTGCTTTATAGGCGTCTTTTTCTATCGAAATTGCGGTGTCGGGATCCTTTCCTTCTCTGTTAGCTTCCCGGCGCTGCCGGAGGTATTCCTTCAAGAATTCGATCTTGCCCACCTTTTGGTATTGCTCCACGTGTAGGAGCTCATGGTAGATCGTCGCGACACCATCTCTCGTGGTGGGATCGTACTCGCCTTCCTTCAAGTAAACGTTGTCCCCTAATATAAAGCCCACGGTCTTCGGGTCGGTCCAGGGATTCGCCCACCAGGGGATTCCCTCGTGGAAATCCACCTCGGTCACGGAAATCGTGTTGAACTTCTGGTCCAGGTAGCCCGCGATACACTCCGGCAGCTCCTCCAGTCCGGTGAGATCGACTCGGTTGACCGGGTCGTTGCCGGCGTAGGCGAACAGGTTGGACTGGCGGCCCTGGAACAGGATGGGGTCCCGCGCCGTCCACCGGCCAGTGGTCGCGTCGTAGTCCCGGGCACCAAACCGCACCAAACCCGTCTCCGGATCGTAAAGCCCGCCCGCGAATCCGAACGGCTGAAATCCCGGGTTGGTGTCCGTCAAGACGCGCCCCCAGGCGTCGTAGTCCAGGCGCTGCTCCACGGCGCCGGTCGCCGCGTTCACGACCATGCGCACGCTCCCGAGGTGGTCGCTCAGTATGCGATACGTCGTGCCGCCGCGCACCATCGCGTCCGGCACGTGGGTGCGGTTCCCGTAGACGAACACCGAGACCACCGCGCCGCTCGCGTCGAGCTCCGCCACCGGCTCGAGCGCGTCCTGGTAGAGCCAGGCGCGTTGCAGGACCCCATCGACCCGTCTGCCGACCCGCCGCCCGGCGCCATCGACCTCGTAACTGATCGCGGTGCCGTCCGCCAGCGCCACCGGGCGCAGGTTGCCGAGCGCGTCGTAGTCGTAGCTCGTCGTCCCCTCCGGCCCGCTCTTGCTTGCGAGCTGACCCGCCCGGCCGAATGCGTAGCTTGTCTCGCCGAAGGCAACCAGCCGGTCCTGGCCGTCGTAGCTCGCTGCCACCGTCTCCGACGGCGTGGTTTCGGTCACGCGGTTGCCGTTCGGGTCGTACGTCCAGCTCACGGCGGCGGCGCCGTCCGCGGTCACCGCCGCGAGCCGCCCGTCCGCGTCGTAGGCGTAGGTGATCTCGACGGTGTCGCCGAGCACCGTCTCCTGCTTCCCGTGATCCGACCGAGCGCGTCGCGCTGGTAGCTCGAGGAATAGAGCGTCTCGTTCCCCCCGGACGCTGCGTAGGTCGCCAGGTCGCCGAAGTCGTCGTAGGTGTAGACGTCGGTCACGATCCCAAGCGTCGTCCCGGCGAGGAAGCCCGTCGCGGCGTCCCGCCCGAGCGCCACCGGCCCGGCAGCGACGAGCAGCCCGTCATTGTCGTAGGTGTACGCGATCTCGTTCTCCCCGTTCACCCGCCGCGACGCGATCCGGAAATCGTCGTTCCAGCTCACCTCCACGCTGCCCGCTACGGTGCCGGACCAGGTGGCGGACAGCGGCAGCGGGCCGTCCCAGTCGAACCCGAGACCGGTGCCGTCGGGCCCGGCGATCCCGGCGAGCCGACCGGTGTCGCCGTCGTAGGTGAAGGCGATCTCGCGGTTTTCGGGCAGCTCCAGGCGCGTCAGGCGACCTCCGGCGTTGTAGTGAAGGCTGACCGTCCGACCTGCCGCGTCGGTTACGGACGTGGCACGGCGGTCGCGATCGTAGCCCGCACTCGTGCTCCATCTGTTCGGACCGGGCGCGGCGATATCAGACGGCGCCGGGGGGTCGTACGACGCGGGCAGATCCACGGGCGTGTAGGTGAAGCCGTGTGCCTCCCGACTCGGCGGCGTCACCGCGGTCACGTTGCCGCCGAGGTCCCAGGCGAGCCCGACCGCGGCGCCGCCGGGGGTGGCAATCCCGGTGGCACGGCCGACCAGGTCGTAGGCGAAGCTCGTCACCCGCGCCAGCGGGTCGGTGACGGAGGCCGCGTTCCAGCGCTCGTCGTAGGTGATCGCGCTCGCCCGCGTCCCCTGGGTCACCGTGACCAGCCGCCCATTTTCGTCGTACGCGAAGCTCGCCGACAATACGCCGGCCCGCGACGATTCCACGACCCGCCCGTCCGCGTCGAGAGTCACCGCCGCCGTCCGCCCGAGCGGCGAGGTCAGCGTCCACCGCCGCGCTGCGCCGTCGTAGGCCGCGGTCCAGCTCTTGCCCCCGACGGT
>JACPHN010000260.1 GCA_016188575.1 Candidatus Schekmanbacteria bacterium | reverse complement strand
CTCCCTCGCCCCCGAAAGGGCCTTGTTACCTTGGCTTCTCGCCTCCGAAGAGGCGGTAACGTGCGCCTCGCCGATGTCGGACGGGCTTGAGTACCCCGGACCTTCGCGGTGGTCTCCTTGGCCGCTCATGATCCGGAGCGATAGAGCCGGGAGCTGGCGCTCGTACCCCCGGGTGTCGTCACCCGCCTGACGTAGCCCCATGAAGATCAAGTCATCCCTTCTCCTCCTGGCTGCGGCTGGTCACCTCGGAGCCTGGGGTCTCCCCCAAGCTCCATCCATACCGATGGAGGCGGTTGGATGGAGAAGGTATCGCTTGTTCAGCCCTTCGCAGAGTCCGGGGCGCGTCCATACTCTCTTACGGCTTTTCCCGTCGCCTGGCAATGGGGTGAATCGTCGTGAATCCACCGCCGGTTTGACGTCGACACGACAGCGCCCCCCTCTGTCCCTCCCCCTCCGTCGCGCCCCCCTCCGTCGCGCCCTCCGCTGGCGCGGGGAGGTGAAGTGGGGGGTCGTCGCGGTGCGCCTCTTGCTGGTTGCAACCCGGCACCCTACAATATCGGCATGACCATGGACGAGCCCTTCAATTTCCCCAAGAGTGTTGCCGACGAGCTCAAGCGCGAGCTGTTTTCGTGCATCGAAACGATTCGCGCGCGGCAAGGTGCCCTGCTGCTTCTGGATCGCTTTGGCCAGGAGCTGAGCCTGTATGCCTCCTTTGGCATGTACTCCGACATGAAAGAGGAGTTTCCCGTTGCCGTTGGCAAGGGTCTTGCCGGGCGTGTGGCCGCGCACAAAAAGCTCGCGAAGATCGCAGTCGCCACCGCCCAGGGCACGCTGCTCGAACACCTGCAGAAACACGGCATCTACACCTACATGGCGGCACCCGTGACCGTGGAGGGCGACGTCATCGGCGTCGTCGAGCTCCGCAACAAGGTGGGCCGCGAGCACTTTTCAGGGACCGACGGCGCGCACCTTCAGGAAGTGATCGGGCACATCGCGGAAACGATCAAGAAACATGAGGCCAGCGACAAGGGGAGCTCGTCGGGAGGCTTTGGAAAGTTCATCGAAGGTCTTCACCACCTCCAATCCGAATCCAAGCTGCTCAGCTTGCTCGGTTCTGTGATCTTCGCCGCGTGTTCGCTTGAAGCGTTCGGAATGATCGCCGGCAGCCAGAAAAAAGGCAAGATGTTCGTGATTACGGAGTCCCCCGCGCAGCCGGCATTCGTCGAGTCGCTCCGCGCCCGGCTGATCGACGCGTATCGGCAGGTTGCAGACTTCGACTTTCCCGAAGAGGGCTTCGAGAGTACCGAGCAGGTCAACAACGAGCGCGCCGATATTCCGTTGACGGGGACCGTGCGCAAGGTTTTCACGGTGCCGATCCGACTTGCGCGGGACGTGAAGGGGTGTTTCATGTTCGCGCGGAACCGGCCCGAGGTGTTTTCGGGGGACGACCGGCGGATCGCGGTGACCATGGCAAGTGCCCTGGTGACGCTCCTGGACCACCACTCCTCTTCGGAGCTCGTGCACCGCAGCTACCTGTCCACCGTGAAGGCGCTGCTTGGGAGCGCGGAGGAGATCGTGCCGCAGATCCGCAAGCACTCCTACCTCACCGCACTGTATTCGAAGAAGCTGGCACAGCGCCTGCAGATGAGCGAGATCGAAATCGAGGCGTTGACCGTCGCCGCCCTGCTTCACGACATCGGGCTGCGGCGTGTCGCTCCCGAGCTATTGCGCAAACCGACCTTGACGGAAGAGGAGAGAGAAATCTTCCGAAAGCATCCGGTGGAAACGGTGGAGATTCTGTCGAGCGTCGAATTTCCCTACGAGGTCGTGCCATTGATCAGGCAGCATCACGAGCGCTGGGACGGTCGCGGCTACCCCGATGGTCTTCAAGGAGAGTCAATCCTCCTGGGCGCCCGCATCCTGTCGATTGCTGAAGCGTACTCCGCCATGGTGACCACCATGCCTTTCCGCGCCGCAAAGTCGGCGCCGGTCGCGCGCCAGGAAATCAGCCAGGGAGCGGGCACGCAGTTCGATCCGCAGCTCGCTCGCGAGTTTCTTCTGGTCTTGGCCGATGACGATGACCAGAAGCTCCCCGCGGTCTGAGCGGGAGCGCGCGGGCGCGAACAGTCGCGCCGAGGCCTACGGCGAGCTTGCCTGGGTGTTGACCGCAAAAGCCCGGTAGCGCGGGATGGCGACGGACGGACCGGCCATGAGGTGAGGGCTGGCGTAGATTGGACGGAACACGCCGCGCAGCGCGGCTGGCATGCCCGCGGGGCCGTACAGGTGAAGCCGCACCAGCAGCAGCTTTTCGAGCTCGGGCGTGGAGCGGGCGCTGAGCTCGCCACCAGGCCCTGCGGCGGCGGAGAAAACGAACAAGGTCTGTTCCCGGCCGAGCAGCGTCACATACCGCTGTAGGCGGTGCGGAAATAGCTCGGTCACGAGAATCCCCACTTCCCTGCGGCGCAAGATTTCCAGAACGGCGTCAGCGTCGGTAGCGAGGTAGAGCTCGCACAGCTCGTTGAAGCGCCCACCGAAGGGCGGGTAGACCACTGGTCGCCGCCCGACGTGCAACAGGAGATGTCCGATGTCGGCGGGAGCCGCGACACCCCAGGCTGGCCTTGCACCCCAGGTGTTCCCGGGATCGGGAGTTCCCTCCCGGAGGAAAGTGGCCAGATCGATATCCGGCGCCTCAGGGAGCGGCAGCGAGCGCTTGGTCGCCAGCGATTCGATGGCCGGGAGCGAGGGCAGCAAGATGACGGCTGTGAACAGCGCCACGACCGCCTGCAAACGCCTGCCGCCGGGAGGTCCCGGCGGCACGAACCGGCGCGCCGCGCCGACGATCGCCCAGGCGAGGGCCACTGCCATCGCCGGCATGAACAGCGTGATGAAGCGCATGGAGCGCAGCGTTAGCGCGAGAAACACGAGGCCGGCGGTGACGAAGAAGACCATGGCCGGCTGCCCGCGGCGATGGTGTCGCGTGGCGGTGGCCAGCAGCACCAGGGCGACTGCTGCCAGGACCAGCGCGGGGTCAGACCCGCGGGCGAGATCCGGTAGACTGGACTGCATTTCCGATGCGTACCCATACCAGGCGCCGTGTGCGGGCGAACGCGACTTCTCGAAAAAGACCTCCAAAATCACGGACCACTGGGAGGCGAGCACCGCTCCCAGGCCAGCGAGTGCGCCGGCGGGAAGTACCGCGCTGACCAGCCGCCGGCCTGGCGCCTCGCCGAGGCGCGCGGCGACCGCTGCCAGCGCCGCGAGCAACGCGAGTGCTACCGCGGCAAGCAAGAGCAGTGCGGGTTGCGTCGCGGTGGGGCCGAACAGCGTGCTCCCGGGAAAACGCGACGATAGCACGTAGTAGGGAGACGCCACGGCGGCAGCCACGGCGACGCCACCCGCGAGGGCCAATGCCCGCGCGGCCGCATCCCGAAGCCGCGTCGCTGCCGCGGCCAGCGCGCGCGGTCGCGTCGCCATGGCGACATCCACTGCCGCCGCCACGGCGATCGGAAACGCTACCGCGTAGGCGCCCATCCAACCCAGAAGGAAGCCGCCGAGCGCCAGCCCCAATCCCGAGACGCGAGCCAGGCAAGCAGCCCCGCGCATTTCGCAGCCGCCGCTGGTAATCGCCAAGGTGGTGACCATGACGGCCGCCGCCATCGCATGCTCGAACGAGTGATGGTCCACGCGCGCGTACACCGAATAGACGATGGCCGGCGGGAAAAGCGCCGTCAGGATGGCCGCGGTTACCCCGACACGCCCGTCGAAGAGCTGCCGGCCAAGCAGGCCGACGAGTGCAATCGCCAGCACTCCCCAAAGCACGGGATAGAGGGCGGCGACTTCGCCGAGGCAGGAGCGGATGTCGGGCGCCTCGGGTCGGCATCCGGTCGCTCTCGCCATGGCCGCCGCGCCAAAGTCGAACAGCGGGGGCCACACATCCGGCATCCCTGACGGAGAGTACACTCCATAGTCCCGTGGCGGCAGCGACAGGCCTCGTTGCAAGATTGCCTCCATCCGCCGCAAGTGATAGTAGCTGTCCGCCTCGTAGTAGCCCGTCTCCCCGAGTGCCGGGCCGGCCACCTCGGGCGGATACCAACGCAGCATGAACCCACCCACCAGCGCCAATGCGAACAGCAGTGTCGCCCCGACTCCAGACATGCGCGACCAGGCCGCGCCGCCCTTCCGCTGCGCCGCAGGTGAAGCTGTGCAAAACGGCAAAACAGAAAACAGGAATGGAGACGTGACCGGGTAATGCAAACTGCGCAAGTCCTTCCGCGACGGACACTCAGGCAAGTACGACGGAACCTAGATTGCGCCGGTTGGAATATCAACCGGTTACGGACGGATCGCTTTTTCTTGTGAGCCCGACATGGGGTCGCTCGCCGGGAGCGCATCCAACCCGGCAGCGAGCCGCTCCTGAAAACTCGCAACCTCCGGGTTTTCCGGATCGCGCCGCCGAGCGGCGGCGAGCCTGGTCGCCGCCACCTGCAGATTGCCTCGTTCCATCGCCTCCCCCGCCCGCCGAAGCTCGAGCTCGACCAGGCGATCAGAAAGGCGTGCCTCCAAGCTGCGATGCGCGACCGGAATGTCCGCCCGCTCCTTCCTGAGCGCCGCGTACCACAGACCTGCGGCTTCGTCGATCGCCCCCTGGGCCAGGGCAGTCTCGGCATCTCGAAGCAGGCCCTGCAGCGTCTCGAGCGTCTTTAACAGCGTTGCCCCAGCGGGAGGCAAGACACCCGGCGAAGGCTCCTCGCCAGCGGCAGAAAGAAGCCTCGCCAGGGCAAGCGCCTCATCTGTCAGTCCGCGCTCGTAGAGATCGAGCACTTCCTGGATCCGTGATTCATCGGACGCGGCCATTGCCATGCCCGGCGGTCGCAGCTCAAGGGGCGGAGCACCAGTGAACGCGGCGCGCGGGTTCGCACCGCCCCCCATGGCCAGGGACGTGCGCCCGGCGCCAGCTTGTGAGGAAGCAGCCGCCATCTGGCTGCCCGCGGAGCCCACAGGCGCCGCGATCCCGGCCCTTGGTCGGGAGTCGCCAACCGCGGGGGAGATCGGCAGCTCACCCGCCGGTGGCGGAAGCACTCGAAAAATGGCAATCGTCAGCACCACCAGCCCGGCCGCCACCGCGGTAGCCGCGACCGCGCCCACCAAGCGCAGGCGCCACGGCGAGGCCGCTTCCTCCGGGTCCTGTTGCATCCGAACCGGCGCCGGCCGGCGCTCGGCCGCCCGCTCCACCAGGAGACGCACCTCGCCGACCCTCAGCTCGTCACCGGAGCGAAGCGTACCGTGGTCGACCCGGTTTCCATTGATCCAGGTGCCGTTGGTGCTGCGCAGGTCCTGGGTCGAAAAGCAAAGCGGCCGCCGGATGATGACCAGGTGATCCCGCGACACCGACTCGTGCGCCAGGCGCAGGTCCGCTTCTTCGTCGCGACCGATGCGCACCGCCGGCCGGCGAAAGACCATGCGCTCGCCGCTTGCCTCGACGACGAGGATCAGCTCCTCGGGGTCCTCTTTGCCCGGAGGGTTCGTGGCCTGCGGCTCCGCCTCGGAAGACCGGAGTTGAGCCTCCTCTGTTTTTTCCTCAAGCCCGATTTCTGAGTCGGGAGACGGCATCCCCATGATTTTCGGCGCCGCGGGCTGCCTGATGGCGTTCTCCGCAGTCAGGCTCGCCGCCTCACGCTCCCAGCTTTGCGCCGTAAACTTCTCGGGCAGCCCTTCGTCGCCGCTAGCCGAGTCTCTTTCCGCTGGATCGCGCCAGATCAGACGGTGCTGACCGATGTCGAGTTTCCATCCATGATGCAGCCGTGCCCGCTCTGTCCGCTCGCCATCGACGAACACACCGTTGCTCGAGCCGAGGTCCTCCACCCACCACTCGCACCCATCGCGAACGATCCGGGCATGGAATCGAGAAACCTGCGCATCCTCGAGCACGAGCTCGTTGGCCGGCTCACGGCCGATGCGCATCACGTCGGAAGCAAGTGGCTGCTCGCCGCACAACTGATCGCCGCACAGGATCACCAGGCTTTGGCCTGCTTGGGACGGATCGGGTACGCTCTCCGTGTTCATCCGTGCTCATCTTGGTTTCTCCCCTGCGGCCCGCCGCGCAGCGCGGGGGAGGTGTGAGGCGTAGGAAAATGGCGCAGGTTGCGCCGAAAGTTGTTACTCGAGCCAGTCACTTGCGCGCTGAATCGTCACGTCCTGTGTGCTGGTCACCGACTTCCCCTGGCTGTTCGTGGCGGTCACCGTGATTCTCACTGTCATTTTCGCCGGGTAGGGAGGGGTGGATCCAGCGACGGTTCCGCTGGCGGTCAATGAGGTCGGCGTGGCCGTAGGGCCAGAGATCAACGGCCCGGTCGTGACCAGCCCCGACGTGCTGGTGGGCGTCGGCGTCGGCGGCACCGCGACTGTCCCGGTCAAGACCAGAGCACATGCCGGGTCTTTCGGAGCTACCGTGCACCATGTCTTGGCAACCTTCCACTTGACGTTACTGCCGAACGCGTACGTCCTGTAGGTACCGCGGTCAGCCATGAGGAGCGTGGTTGCGTCGCCAGAGGCGAGCGTATCGGTGCCGGCCGAGCTGGTCACCAGGATGCGCAGCCGGCCAATCTGCGCCGGCTTGGGCAAGTAAACCCCCGCATTGAGACTCAACGTGCTGTTGCTCGGGATCGTGCTCGGAGGGCTTGGGAGCCCGGTCAGCCCCGTGAGATCCGGGATAGGGTGCGGGAAGGTATTATCGACCATCCGCATGACCAGAACGCGCCGTGCGGAAAACGGCTGGGTCCAGGCTCCCCAGGTCGCTCCGGCCCCGAGGGTAAACCACTGCGCGCTGCTCGACGGTGACCAGTCGTAGCTGAAGTCCGGTCCAAGGCGACGGACATCGGATTCAGGCAATGTCAGGTCGAGCTTGCGAGCGCCGTCGACGCTGAACGACACCGAGTCGATGAGCGGATCCCCGGCCGGCACCACCTCGAGCTGGATCGGGATCGTGTGGCCGTGGTTGAGAAACGACCGCCCCGGGATCAAGCCTGGCAGCCCACTGGCGTAAATGTCGTACTGTGTGGTCGACAGCGTGGGGTCGCTCAAGTAGATGATGTCGCGGTCCTGGATGTCACGGTCATGGTGCACGGGATCGACGGGATCGTACCCTCCCGCAATCGACATCGTGATGCCCGACTGTGGCGGCCAGGTGCCGTTGAGCACCGACTCGAGCACCCCTCCTCCCAGCGCATGCCTGGCCGGGCAGCTTCGCATTGCCGCGATGAGACCGTGGTCGAAGTAGCTGGCAGTTCCGTGGGCTGCCCCGGGCCACCTCGCCTCATCCGGGGCATGAGGGTCGAGAATGGCCAGTACGGTCTTGATCTTCTCGCTGTTCGCGAACACGGCACCATGGGTGTTCGCGTTTCCGTACACGTAGCAGGAGGCGGGGGGTACGGTGGAACCCGGTACGACCGGATCCACCAGGCATGATGTCGTTGCCTGCAAGGGATCGCCATGGGCAGGCGCGTATTCGTCCCCGTTAGAGGCGGTTGGACAAAGGTAAGCGACCTCGGCGGAGCGCGTGAAGGCGCTGCCGATGGCGTTGAGCGACCAGCAGTCGTTCGGCGAGGTCACGATGCACTCCATGTTTCTGGCCGTTCGCAGGTTCTCCCAGTATACATTGACTTGCGGATTGAGCGCGTCGTCATCGACGTGCCTGAATTCACCGAAAGAGGGGCCGATGCTGAGGTGATAGACGGCGGGATTGTTGTGGACAGCCTCGAGGGTCTGGTGGGCACCGTAGCTCTTCGAAGTGACGAGGACATAGCGGCCGCCGGCCGTGGCGCCTGACATTAGCTGCCCGAACTTGTCCTGAAACACCGGATGGTTCACGGCGTAGCCGCCCTCCCAGTACTTGAGGTTCAACGCATGCCAGACCCACCATCCATCGCTCACCTGGCTTTGCGTGAGGCCTTCTGGCAGATAGACGAAGACCAGCGCATCCGCGCCGCTGCCCAGTAGCTTGAGCTCGGCCTCCCAAAGCCCGTGTGCCACGCTCTTCATGGAAGCGCTGACGTCGATCCAGCGGTACCGTCTGGCGTAGTGTACCGCCTCTTCGATGGTGAGGGCGGTGTGAGTACATCCCGCGTTAGGCGCGCTGCAATCGTTTTTCACGAGCCACATCTGCCCCTCACGCTCCGGCTCCACCGGGGTCGATTCGTAGCGGTCGCCTGCTATGATCGAGTAAAATGGCGATTGGGTCTCGCCTTGGTGTCCGATCGCACTGCTCGCGGTCGCGAGAACGAAAAAAATACTGGCAACTGTGGCCGTCTTCCTGTTCCTCATTGACTCCCTCCTGTCACCAAGCGTGGCCGCCGAGTGGCGGAGTACCAATCGGTGCCGCTCTGACGATCAACTGCAAGGTTGGTGCCCGGTATGCCGACAGCATGGATCATGCGAAGCTCGCGCGCTTGTGCGGTTTCTCCTTCAGAACCACGGTGTGAGAAATTCAGACGTGCCGGGATCCTCGTGCCGGGCGCGAAATTTCCACGCCCATGGAGGGCTACAACGCGATGCTGCAGATGGAACAGCATGGTGCGCAACGGCTACTGAAGTGAGGTCTCCATGGCGGAATGGGTAGGTCCCTATGAGAAACGGACGCCGTTGGGTCGGGGCGGCGTAGGCGTGGTTTGCGCTGCCCGGCGTCGCGGGTCAGGGGAAATCGTGGCGCTCAAGACGATGCACGTCGACAGTGCGCGGGCGCGGGCCAGCATCCGGCGCGAGATCCGTGTGCTTGCCGAGATATGCCATCCGGGCATCGTCCGGATTGTCGATCACGGCGTCGACCAGGGTCTCCCGTGGTATGCCATGCAGCTCGTCGAGGGCACTGATCTCGCCGCCTACTGCAGGGGAGTGTGCCGGGAAGCCGGCGACCTGGGCAAGGCGCTGCCTTCATTGCTTGGCGTCTTTCGCCTGCTCTGCCTATCGTTGGCCTATTTGCATGGCGAGGGCCTCGTGCATTGCGATCTCAAACCCGCCAATGTCCTGGTGAGAGCTGACGGGATGCCGGTGCTCGTGGACTTCGGCTTCGTCGCGCGGTTTGGTGGTGCCATCAGCCGAGAGGTGCTGGACTCCGACTCGGGGATCTCCGGGACGCTCTACTACATGGCCCCGGAGCGGATCCGAGGCGGCCTGGTCGACGCTCGCGCGGATCTCTATGCCGTGGGCTGTATTCTTTACGAGGTGCTGACCGGTCACCCTCCTTTTGTTGGCGGCAAGGCCAGGGAGGTGCTCGCCGGACACCTCGGGCAGCGAGCTCCTGCTCCATCCTGGCTCGCGAGGCAGGTGCCACGCGGCCTCGACGAGCTCACCATGCGGCTGCTGGAGAAGGATCCCAGTGATCGGCCGGGGTACGCGCAGGATATCGCCGCGGCCATGGAACGGCTCGGGGCGGCCCGGAAACCGGACCGGGAGCTGCCCGCGCCCCGGACCTTTCTCGTGCGCGCTGCGGTCGCCGGACGCGACCGCGAGTTGGCGCTGTTGAAGAACAGGCTGAACCTGGCCTCGGTCGGGCGCGGCGGCATCGTGCTGCTGGGTGGAGAGAGTGGCATTGGCAAGACGCGGCTGGCCATGGAGCTCGCTAGGGAGGCGAGCGCACACCACTTTGCGGTGCTGGCGGGGGACTGCCAACCTCCTGCGCCGGGCAGCGCCGCGGCGCAACACGCCTTGGGCAGGCCGATGCAGGCATTCGTGCGACCCTTGGAGGCGATGGCCGACACCTGCCGTGAGGCTGGTGAGCAGGTGATCAAGCGCGTGCTCGGCGCGCGGGCCGCGGTGCTCGGGCAGTACCAGCCTTGCCTGGGCGACCTGTTACCAGGTCAGCGCCGCCATCCGCCTCCTTCTGAGCTGCCGCCGGATGCGGCCGCCCGTCGCCTGTTCGCCTGCCTGGCGGAGGCGCTTGCCGAGCTCGGAACCGTGACCCCGGTGTTGCTGGTGATCGACGACTTGCAATGGGCGGATGACCTGAGCTTGCACGCCTTGCGCTTCCTGGCGATGGCCGCGCGGCTGGATCGCCGGCGCGTGCTCGTGCTCGCGACCTTTCGCACCGAGGAATCCGTTGACGAGATCGATGAGCTGTCGGTCCTGCAGGGCGTGGAGCGAGTCAAGCTCGAGCCGCTCGATAGGGTCGCGATCGGGCAAATGATCGGGACGACGCTCTCCCTGAAGGAGGCGCCGGTGGAGTTTGCCGCATCACTGGCGCGACACAGCGAGGGAAACCCATTCTTCGTCGCGGAGTACCTGCGGATGGCGGTCAACGTGGGCGTGCTGTGGCGAAACGCCTCAGGGGCCTGGTGCATGGACCAGGGCGCTGGGCGGGAGGAGGTCTCGGGCTTCGAGGCCTTGCCGCTGCCGGCGTCCATAGGCGGTCTGCTCCAGCAGCGTCTGGCCGCTCTGGGGCCGCTGTCGAGGCGGCTCGCCGAGGCGGCGGCCGTGGTCGGCGACGGCATCGACGAAGAGATGCTGGCAAGGGTGTCGGGAGATACGATCGACGAGGTCGCGACCGCGCTCCGCGAGCTGCATCAACGCCAGGTCATCGTCGCCCGGCAAGGGGAGCTCCGCTTCGTCCATGAGCGGCTCCGAGAGGTCTGCTATGCGCTCCTGGACGCCAGGCAGCGCGCGGCCTTGCATCGGCTAGCGGCGGACGGAGTCGAGGCCGCGCAGCGCCTGGGGCGAGATCCGAACCTCGGAGCGCTTGCCAATCACTGGCGGCAATGCGGTGAAAAAAAGCGAGCCTGTGCGACGTACCTTGCTGCCGCAGAGCAGGCGCAGGCGGCGGCCGCACTCGGGGATGCCGACAATTATCTGACTACAGCGCTCGCGGACTGTGCTACCTCGCCGTCGGAAGTCGCCGCGTTGCTGAGAAAGCGGGGCACGGTACGGGAGCTGTACGGGCGGGCGGCCGACGCGCTTGGCGACCTCGACGCGGCGGCGGATGCGTTTCGTTCGATGGATGATCGGGCACAGGCGGCAGCCTGCCGGCTGTCGGCAGCCGCGATTCACGTTCGCGCCCAGGCGCCGCAAGCAGGGATGGACTGCGCCCAGGAAGCCCTCGAATTGGCCGAACTGGCTGGGGACGATAGGAGTGCGGCGACGGCGCGGATGTACGACGGCGTCGCCCGCTGGATGCAGGGAGACCGCGCGACGGCTCGAGAACGCCTGCAACAGGCGCTCATTGACGCGCGAGCGCTCGACGACAGAGACCTCGAAGTCCGGATCCTCGGTTATCTCGGTCTGTTCGCCCTGGAACGTGGCACGGCGGAAGAAGCGATTCACCACGCCAACGCGGCCCTCGAGCGAGCGCGGGAGGGCGAGCCCAACGTTCGGGTTGTGGTCGCCTTGCTCCTCAATCTCGGCTCTGCCCACGGCCGCAGCGGCAATCCGGTCGCGGCCCGCAGCGCATTCGAGGAAGCGCTCGCGCTGAGCCGCCGCTCCGGCGACGTGTTCTACACCGCCGAGGCCATCGCGCACCTCGGCGCCCTCGTGCTCAATGCCAACCAGTATCGCGACGCACTCCCGTATTTCGAGGAGGCCTACGGTATTTTCAACAGGATCGGCGAGCATGCCGGTGCGCTACGCATCCTGAACAACATGGCCATCATCCACCACGACATGGGCCTCCTCGGCCGCGCCTGGCGCGATCTTGACACTGTCGTCGCCGCCCACGAAAAAATGGGCAACCTCCGTGCCCTGGCGTGGTCGCGATACAACCTCGCCCTATGCCTTCTGGATTGCGGGCAACCGGTTTCGGCGGCCGAGCACCTCCGCGCCGGCACCCTGGCTTGCCGTGCGGTCGGCGATCGCTATCGCCTGGCGGAGTGCTTGCAAAAGCTGGGTGAGGTGGCCTGGGCCGCGGGCCGGCCCGAGGACGCGATGACGGCCTGGCGTGAAGTCGAAGGGCTCGCCACGGACACCGGGTATGTGGCCATGCGGTGCTCCGCGCAGGGGTGGCTACGACTTGCCAAGGCCGCAGGACCGGACGGCTGGCCGGGTATCTGGACGATCGTCGGAGAGGGGTGGCCAATCGACGGAGAGGCGCTGTTTCGGTCCCTCGTGCTTGGCGCGGTCGACGGGGCCATCCGCAACGATGTCGGGAACCCGGAGCTGGCAGCATGCCTCCAGGCGCTGCGTGAGGTGGAGCAGGTGCTGACGTCGCGTGGCGCACGGCGAGATGGTTCCAAGATATTCCGCCTGGCGGCGGAGCTGCTGAGTCGATTGGGAGATGCCGATGGCGCGGAGCGGGCGATGACGCGTGCCCGTGAGGAAGTGGCCCTTATTGTGCAAGAGCTGGAGGGAGAGCGCCGCGCCGCGTTTTGCTCCCAGCGCGGCGTCCGCGAGCTGCTCGACGGTTGACCGGGGGAAGACACTCCGCTCGCACGCCAAATCACGGGAGGAGCTCCGGGCACCAGCCGGCACGCTTCCGCACGGCCCCACGAGCAAATCGAGCGCGCTCTGACGGAGGGGGCACCGTCACGCCGACGGGGAACAGGCGGTGGATCCAGGGTCACGGTGCGTTACTGTGGGATCTGATCGACGGATTCACGGCTCGCTCTGCGCCAGAACACGAGCAGCCCTACAATGCTGCCGGCGCCCAAGGCCGCGGAGGCGCCGACAATAAGCAGCGGCGAGACGCCCTCGGCGAGAAAAAAACACTGCCACAGGTCCAGGTCGGGTATCCGCCCCATGCGGATGCTGTCCAGGTGAAAGAGTAGCTGCTCCCAATGCGCCCGCCAGGGGTTGAAGGTGATCTGATAGGTTGCAATGTCCTTGTAGTACGCGCCGCTGTGGCGCGCGTACGTCATGTAGCTCACAAACACCCCGAGAACCTGAGCACCGCACCCCAGCCCCGTGACGATCACGATCGCTCCCCGCCACACCACTCGGGCCACGGCGCCCCGCGGTCGATGCACCAGAAAACAGGCAATGGCCGGCATCGCGACGGCTACCCACGGTAGTGCATGCCGCGGTCCCCAGCACCAGGCACCCTCCCAGTGGTTCCAGGTGCTGAGCACCAGCAAGTTGACTGCCACGATCGCGGAAAGCGTCGTGGCCAGGACGCGGTCACGCCGCCACAAGAGCGCGAGACCTGGAATCGCCAACAGCAGCGGAGGATTGAACAGGAAAACGCTCTTTCCAGGGCTGAGCAAGAAACCGTACAGCCCGACCCAAAGCGGCGTGCCAAACCCGACCAGCGCCTTGCCGGTTTCGTCGGCGTCCGGGTAGCCGAGCGTGAACGGGTCGCCAAACCGCGACAGGTTCCATGCCAGCAGCAGCCCCACGGCCAGTGCCGGGCCGAGAAGGAAGCGCCCGAGCGCCCGTGCGCTGGATTTCCACGGTATCCCGACCGCGGGCTCGTGACCCGCACCCGCCCGCGCCGGCGCCAGCGCCAGAATGGCGATTCCCGGCAGCGCCAAGGCGATTTCGCGCTTGCACCAGATGCCCGCGCCCACCGCCAAGCCGGCCCAGAACAGGGCACGTGGATCGGCCCGCTGGCGCCAGCGAAGAAGCAGCGCCAGGGCGGCAACGATGGCAAGTGACAGATACGGTTCTCGGTAGAGGTAGCGCGAGTATGGCCAAGCCATCGTGGCCACTGCGAAGAGCAAGCTCGCGGAACCGGCAACTCGGGTGCCGAGACCAAGCGAGTCGATCATCAGGAAAAGCAGGCCGGCCGTCAGCGCCATGGCCGCGGCGGTTGCCGCCTCCGCGAACGTCCCGGGAACGTAAAAGGTCATCACCCTGCTCGCGTTCTTCGGGAGCAGCCCTTTTCCTGCGGCCACTAGCGGCGCCGAGACAACCGCCGGCAAAGCTTCGGTCGGTGCGTAGAACCGGCGATCGCGTGCTCGTTTCCCGTATGGGTAGCCGGCCTCAAGAGCCTGTGGAATATCCAGGCTGTGGCGCTCGACGATGCTCTCCGCCATGAAGAAGAGAACCATCTCGTCGCCGTTTCTCGGCCCTTTTCCGAGAGTGAGCGTGTAGAGGCACCACAGGCCTATGGTCAGGAAAAGCGCCGTTTTGTGCGACTTCATGGATTGCGAGGCTGAGGGAGAGCTGCGGGTGAGCGTAGCACCGCTTACCGCGGAGAGCGACGGTGTAGCCGCGCCTGCACCCCGGCGACCCTGCCCCGCTGAAATCCCGGCTTTCGCCGGGAGGGGGCCGGGGTGACGGAGGAGATCTTCGCGCCGGGCTATTCCGGGATAGGCGGCGGATTCAGGCCCCGCGGTCCGCTCTCCTCGGGCGCCGGTCGGCCTGATGGTCAGCTCCTGGCTCGCGGAGCCTTGTGCCTCACCAGAGAGCCGTCGAAAAGCTCGAAAACGTGCGGGAAGCTCATGCCGAAATCACTCTCATACAGCCCCAGCCGGGAGGCTAATCTGCTGTGGTAGGGCAGCACGATCTGGGGGATGTCGATTCCGTGTTCGCCAACCCAACGCCGCACCGCCTGGGCGTCCTCGGCCCAGGTCAATCCGTACGTGCGCCCGGGCATCTTTCCCTGCGCATACTCGGCGTTGTAGGCGACGAGGTCCGCGATCGTGGCGTCACAGGTGGACTTCCATGCGATCAGCGTAACGGCTCCGGCGTTGTCTCCCCCGACGCTTACGCGCTCCCCGTCCAGCGTCCAAAGGGGAATTTCCTCGAGGCGCTGGCCGACGGCGACGGGTTCGCGGTCGTAGTCGATGCCGATGCCCTCGATCCGGCGCAGTCCAAGGGCACGTTCCACCGCTTCCAGCGAGATGCGCTCGAGGGTCACGTCGCGCGTGCGATCCCCAACCCGCAGGCGCAATTGGACGGGTGACTCGGCCTGTTCCACCGCCGCGGGCGAAGTCACCGCTGTGCCGTTTACGCTGAGGATTTCGCTCCCCGGCGCGACGTCTGCGGAAGCCGCCGGGCTGCCATCTTCCACGAGCTCGACCACGATGCGCCCATCACTTTGGACCAGCTTCAGTCCGAGCATTCCGGGTTCAGCATTCGCAGCGAATCCGGCGCGTGCCCCCGACACGACTTCCGCGGAGCTCTGCACGAGCACGAGCGCGGCGCCGATGGCGAACCAGATGGCATTAGTGGCTACGAGCGTTGTGATCTTGCGGTTTCTTGCGTTCATTTCCGGGACTCCTTGCGTGTGGACCGCGCGTAAAGGCTCTAGGAGGCGACTTCGAAATCGGCCTGGGCGAAAGCCGTATTTGCCTGCGCACGCGTGGCGCGCAGCCTTCGCCCCTCGAGATCGAACACTTCCAGGGACTCGATCTTCGCTACGCCCGGGCTCAGATCGTCCGGGATGCGTAACCGACCAATCCAGCCGTGTTCGACACCGGCCATCTGGACCGATTCCTTTCCGAGGGCGCCGAGCTCGACGTAGAGCCGTCCGATCGTCCTGGTTTCCTCGTTTCCGAAGCCCTGCGAATCCACGGCGGGGTCCGCGTCAACGTAAAAGGTTACGACGTCGCCGGGCCGCGCTACGCGCGGCTCGACGCGAACGCCACGGAGCTCAGGCCAGGAGAGCCCGGACGCGTCCACGACAAACGTTGCCGGCGAGTCGGCCATGGCGACGTTGCCCAGCTTGTCAACTACCGTCACGGTGCGCACCGTCCAGCGTCCACCGAGCTCCTCGGCGTTTTCCCCGTGAAGTGCCAATGAGGCAACGCAGGAGTCGTGGCTACAGGGTCCATACGACATGGCCGCCTTGCCTTGCGGCGATTCGAGAAAGACGCGCATCTGGGCTACTTCCGTCTCGGCGGCATGGACGTGGGCCGTGAGGACCACAGGCGCAGGAAAAATGACGCGTTCGGTGCTCAAGGTCACGCTCGTAATCGATATCTCCGCAGCGGCCGCGTCGAGCTCAAGGAGAGGAGATGAGGCCACCACGCTCTTGCCGATCACGGCATAGCGTGCCCCGACGGCCCAGGTGAAGTCGACGACGACGGCCTCGTACGACGTGGCCTCCAGCCCCCAGTCCTGGGCGGTGCCGACTGCCTGGTACTGGGTATCGGACAGGCGTCCCAGGGGAATGGCGACAACGCTTCCGACCCCGGGGTTGAGGCTTCTCAAAATCAGCTCCGCCTGCTCGATGAGCGCCAGCGACGAGGGTTCTCCGGTGAGGTCAACGGAGAGGGTTACCGTCTCGTCGAGCTCGGCGCGGAGCTGAGAGGAGCGAATGGTGGCCATCGTGGGGATGACGACCTCGGTGTTTTGCGGCGCGGGGTTAGTGTCGCCGCGGGCGGCTTCCGCGACATTCGCCGCCGATGGGGACGGGGCCTCCGCGCCTTCCGTGGGGCGACCGCTTTTCCCCGGCGCCATCCCCGATTGGACGACGCTTGCCAGTTGCGGCCCGGGCTGTCCCGGGATGAAGGCCGCCACACTGGAGACGAGGCGGGCGCCGTCTTGAGAGGACCCGATGGGAGCTCCTGTGCTGGTGACCGACGCGGCGGCGGTAACAACTTCCGCGTGAGGGGCCAGAAGCGCGGCCGCGTGGCTCGCTTGAGAGGAGTTACTCGTGACGCTGATGAAGACTCCAAGCAGGAGTCCTGGCAATCCCAGGGCGACGGCAGTGAAAAAAGCTTTTCGGCACCGATGCGCGCGCATCTGCAGACCTCCTCGACGTGCTGCGGGTGAAGGGCGCCTGGCGGGCGCCCTTCAGGGAATTCGCGGCCAACTGGCTACATCAGACCGGGAAAGCAGGGAACGCGGAGCCCGCCTTCGTTGCAGTATTTCGTAGACTCACAGGGGTTTCTCATGATGCAACCGTCGAGGTAGGGACTGAGGTTGCAGATCGAGTAGTCGTCACCTGGCTTGCACATGCTGACGGTGACGCTACCGCCGCCGATGAGGTCCTTGGCCTTGAGCTCCTCGCACTTCATGCAGAAACCGCCGGCGGCGGGTTCGGTGCGGGAGGAGTGGATAACGAGGAGTCCTGCGAGCAGGAAGACGGTAATCAGGGAAATGGAGAAACCGGACTTGACCGCGCTTCGTGGAGACATCGAAAAAAACCTCCGATACGATGGCACTTGGACTCGATGGGCGAGCTGCCCACCGCACTGGCGCCAGGAGTTGCAAGCGCGATGCCAGTATCGAGGCCTGTCGGTCGACGGTGTCGAGTGCATGAACGCCATTCTTGGGTGGAGGCGCGGTGACCTTTCCACCCGAAGTCGTCAGGGAAATCGTTTCAGGGTTCCGCATTCCCTGAAACGTGCCCCTGGCGCCGCGCAATCTCCGCTAGAGCCTGGCTCAGTAGGCCTGCAGACCGCCAAGTCATGATCGCCAGGCAAGATGCAGTTGCGCCAAGAGGTTTCTTTGCCCACGAGCCGTCTGGCGCTGCGATCGTAATCCCTGGGAGGCGGACGGTCTCGAGGGCGGCCGGACCTGGAGCGTCATCGAGTACTTCCGTTCGCGACCGGCCACTGGACGGAGCTCGAACGCGCCTGCCAGCTCACGCTCTACACCCATGATGGTGCCGACGTGAGCGCCCTTGCGACGAGCTGCCTGCACCGGCATGGCCCGACCCAAGCCGCGGTACGCCTGCCGGAGCCAGACCGCGAGGAGCCCACTGCGAGCCAGCTTTCGCCTGCTTCGCATCAAGCGCGCAGAGGGCGGGTGCTGCTCATTCCCCAGGCGCCACAGCAGTTTGCGGTGGACGAAACGGTGGCAAGTACGCCATCGCCGACAGCCGCCGCCTGTTAGCGGAGGCCGAGCGGGCCGAGCCGTGGCCCGCACGCGTCACGGCGCGATGGGATCACCCCGACGTCACGGGGCATCACCTTCGCGTCGTGGGGAGCGGCCCGACGCCACCTCCAGCGCCTCGATGCGGGCTCGCAGCCGCCGGACCTCTTCCTCGGCATCCATCGCGCGTTCCCGCTCGGTGTCGGCACGGGCTCGCTCGACGTCGGCACGGGCTCGCTCGGCCTCCTCGGGAAGCGGGACCAGGTCGCCATCGGCCGCAAAGAACCGCAGCCACGTCCGGTCGTGCTTGTGGATTACGCCCTGCCAATGGCCGAGAAACAGCCCCAGCACGTCGCATCGCAGCCTGCCCTTGGCGCCAGGTTCGATGGGCCGGTAGCGCCCGTGCTGCAGGCTCCACCCGCTCAGCTCCGCGCTCTCCATGTCATAGCAGAAATATTCGCTTGTGCGGAAGGTTCGCTCGTAGAGCTCCTTTTTGACGCCGAGATCCTCCCTGCGCG
>JACPHN010000262.1 GCA_016188575.1 Candidatus Schekmanbacteria bacterium | reverse complement strand
CGCTACGAGCCGGTGTCCACCCAGACCGGTGAGGTGGTCCTGAAGTTGCGCGCCCAGGCCGTCTATCACACGGGTGAAGGCAAGGCCGAGGATTTCGGCGAGCCCGTCGTCCTCAACCTCGACGTCAACGACGACTAGCGACCAGGTCGCGCACGCAGCGCCCCTGCCCAGGCGCACCGCGCACAATCCCCCTCCCCCCGCTCGAGGGGAGAGGGCCGGGATCTTTCATGGGTAGGTATTTCCAGCGGCGCCGCTCTTCGCTTGTTTGTGGAGATTTCTGGGCCTCGTGGCGAAGCGTTTCTACGCCATCCAAAGCGATGGCATTGCAGGGGAAGGGGAATAGAACGGCGGTAACCGAAGCAGGAAAATGGGAAGGGGCACGGATGCTCGGCGCGATTACTCGGTCATGGGGGTCGCCGACTTGCACCCGGCCAGCTTGCGCAGGGTGTCCATCCCCTTGCTCCTTCCCTTTTTCCCTCTCAAATCCACCAAAACGCCATGGCAAGGCGCTTGCGTAGAGATACCTAGCCAGGAAGAGGGCGGGGGTGGGGTGAGAGGCCTCCTGATGCGCTTTCGGCGCAGCTAGCAGGCGCCCGGACAGCGGTGGATTCTGGCGGCCGTCGCCCATCGACAGCAGCGGGTGTTCGCGCTATGTTGCTGTCGCGCCGGAGTTTTCACCGCGGTGGCGCACACGCCTTGTTCTGCCCACCGCTGCGCGACGGCACTGCCACGTCTAGCCTGGAGACCGGTCCATGCCCACCTCTGTTGTGCTCGGCACGGGACATTGCGTTCCCGAAAGAATCGTGACCAACGACGACCTCGCCCGGCTTTTCGATACCTCAGACGCGTGGATTCGCGAACGCACGGGCATCGAACAGCGACGATGGGTCCCCGACGAAGGCGGCACCGGCGGCAGCGACCTTGCCACCGAAGCGGCGCGAACGGCGCTGCAGGCAGCGGGTCTTGGCCCCGCTGACGTCGACATGATCGTCTACGCGACGCTCTCACCCGACCACTTCTTCCCCGGCGACGGCTGTTTTCTGCAGGCAAAGCTCGACGTCCCCGCCGGCGTCCCCGCGCTGGACGTTCGCAACCAGTGCTCGGGCTTCCTGTACGGCCTCGCGGTGACGGACAGCTTCATCCGCTCCGGAAGTTACCAACACGTGCTGCTTGTCGGCGCCGAGGTTCATTCGACGGGGCTGGACCGCTCAAACTTGGGTCGCGACGTCACCGTGCTGTTTGGTGATGGCGCCGCCGCCGTCGTCCTCGGCGCCAATGACAGCGGCGACGGACGGGGCATACTGGCGACCGAGCTCCACGCCGACGGGCGTCACGCGAAAGTCCTGTGGACGGACGCGCCGTCATGCGTGGATCGGGGCAGAATGACAGTCGAGCAAATCCAGGCGCGACGGCACTTTGCCGAGATGTCGGGGCGGCGCGTCTTCAAGCATGCGATCGAGTGCATGCCGGCCGCGCTTCATAGTGTCCTCGGCAAGTGCGGGCTCGCCGTCGCCGACATCGATCTGCTCATCACGCATCAGGCGAATCTCAGGATTTGCGAGGCGGTCCAAAAGCAGCTCGGCCTTCGCGACGACCAAGTCTTCAACAATATCATGCGGTACGGAAACACGACCGCGGCTTCCATCCCCCTTGCGCTCGACGAATGCGTGCGCGCGGGGCGTATCCGGCGCGGCAGCATCGTCGCTTTCGCGTCGTTTGGAGCCGGGTTTACCTGGGGAGCTGCCGTGCTCCGTTGGTAACACCCGCAACCGCGGCCTGCGAGCAGACTCATGTGACCGCACAGCCCCCTGACCCCGAGGAGCGACCATGTCTATCGTGTCCGATCCGGCCCGACCTCGCCACACCCGGAAGGTTCTCTTGCTCGCCGCGGCACTGCTCCTTGGCGGCGCCCTCTGTGCAGCAGCGATAGCCTTATTTGTCATCTTTTTCGCGGGACACGAGCGCGGCGCCGGCACCGCGCAGGCGCTGCCGGCCAGCCCCGCCGTCGTCGCAGCAAGGACCGAGCACCAACGCCCTGTGGCGCCGGAGAATGCCAAGGATATTCTCTTCGGCGACTTGCACGTGCACACGACGTTCTCGGGCGACGCCTTTCTCATGAGCTTGCCGATCGTCCAGGGCGAGGGCGCTCACCCCCCGGCCGATGCGTGCGACTACGCGAGAATCTGCTCAGGATTGGACTTCTGGTCCATTACCGACCACGCGGAGTTCGTCGATGAGCACCGGTGGGCCGAAACCAAGGCTGCCGTCCGTCAATGCAACGCCATCTCCGGCCAGGCGGATCATCCCGATCTGGTCACCTACCTCGGCTGGGAGTGGACTCAGGTCGGGCTGACTCCCGAGTCGCACTTTGGCCACAAGAATGTGATCTTCCTGGATCAGGATGACAGCAAGGTCCCGACTCGGCCCATCGCAGCCAGTGGCGATATCTTCGAGGTCGACCCCTGGGCGTTTCCGAACCCGCTGACGTTTATTGCCACGCCTCTGCTGGATTTCGCTCACCGCCAGGAGTACTTCGATTTCATTCGCTTTGTCCGTGAGGTTGAGGCTGTCCCCAATTGTCCTGAGGGCGTTGACGTGCACGACCTGCCCACCTCCTGCCGGGAAGTGGCCGGTACTCCCGACGCGCTCTTCGCCAAGCTCGACCAGTGGGGGTTCGAGTCACTCGTCATTCCTCACGGGACCACGTGGGGCCTGTATACCCCGCCTGGCTACACGTTCGACAAGAGCCTCAAGAAGACGAATCACGATCCGGACCGGCAGTCGCTGATCGAAGTTTTTTCCGGCCACGGCAACTCCGAGACCTTTCGCGACTGGCGCGACATCGCCTGGGATGCCACGGGAAACCCCGTTTGCCCCGCTCCGCGCAGGGACTACGAACCCTGCTGTTGGCGCGCCGGCGACATCGTCCGCTCGCGATGCGGCGACCTTCCAAGAGGCGAATGCGATCGGCGTGTCGAAAAGGCCAAAATTGACTTTCTGCTCTCCGGCGCCGCCGGCCATAATGCTGTACCCGGCACGGCCGTGGAGGATTGGGGAAACTGCGGGCAGTGTACCGACTGCTTTGATCCGAGCTTCAACTATCGTCCGGGCGGCTCCGCCCAATACGCGCTCGCGCTCACGAACTTCGATGACGACGCCAATCCGGCGCGGTTCCACTTCGGCTTCCTGGCTTCGAGCGATAATCACAGCGCGAGGCCGGGCACGGGATACAAGGAATACGCGCGGCAAGAGATGACCGAAAGCGCCGGCCAGCGGGATAAAACCGTGTACGAAGGCACCTCGATGAGGCAGGGCCCCAAGACTCCGACTTCCGAGGCGATTGTCCCGGGTCGCTCGGAGGTGCCGTACGCGATGCTCGCGGATACGGAGCGGCAGGCGTCCTTCTTCATGACTGGCGGCCTGGTTGGTGTGCATGCCGCAAGCCGCGACCGTCAGGCAATCTGGGACGGGCTCAAGCGCCGCGAGGTCTACGGGACCTCGGGAGACCGCATCCTGTTATGGTTCGATCTGCAGAACGGCCCCGGCGGAACCGTGCTCCCTATGGGGAGCAAGATTCACCTTGGCGAACCTCCCAAATTCAAGGTGCGAGCGGTCGGCGCCCTGGAACAGCTCCCAGGGTGCCCTACCTGGTCGGCGGACCGGATCACACCCGAGCGTCTCGCGCGGCTCTGCGCGAACGAGTGCTTCAATCCGGGAACCCGCCGGCATCGGATCACTCGCATCGAGGTGATTCGTATCCGACCGCAAGCCACCAAGGGTGAGGACATCGCTCGGCTCATCGAAGATCCCTGGAAGTCGTTCCCGTGCGCGGACTCTGACACCGGCGTGTGTGAGGTGCAGTTTGATGACGCGAGCTTCCCGACAGACGGGCGCGACTCCGTGTACTACGTGCGTGCGATTCAGGAGCCGACTCCTGCTGTCAACGCTGGTGGTCTACGCTGCCAGGAGTGGGACGAGAACGGCGTCTGCACGGCGGTCAAGCCCTGCTACGGTGACTATCGCACCCCCTACGAAGACGATTGTGTGGCGCCGAACGAAGAACGCGCCTGGTCATCCCCGATTTACGTGGATCGCTGACGCCCGTGTGCTCGCCTCCCCGCGAGAAGGGCCGGCGAGCACCGCATCGAGGCGGCCTGGCTCTTTCGCGCTCACAGCCCCATCTGCTTGGCGATGATCACTTTCATGATCTCGTTGGTCCCGGCGAAAATTCGCTGCACGCGCGCGTCCATGAAGGCGCGGGTTACGGGATACTCGAGCATGTAGCCATACCCGCCGAAGAACTGCAGGCACGTGTCGACGACCTCACCGAGCATCTCGGTTTGCCAGAGCTTCGCCATGGAGCACTCCTTGACGAGGCTCTTGCCCGCGACGTGCTCCGCCACCAGACGATCCAGGAATGCGCGGCCGACTTCAACCTTGGTGGCGCACTCGGCGAGCTTGAATTGGGTGTTCTGGAACCTGGCGATCGGCCGGCCGAAGGCTTTCCGCTCCTGGCAGTAGGCGATGGTATCGTTCAATACCTGCTCCGCGAGCGCCTGCGCGCCGATGGCGACGACGAGACGTTCTTGCTGAAGCTTCTCCATGAGCATGTAGAACCCAGAACCGACCTGGCCCAGTAGCGCATCGCCTGGAACCCGGCAATCCTGGAGTGCGAGCTCCGCCGTGTCCTGGGTCATCATGCCCATCTTCTCGAGCTTCTTGCCCTTTACAAAGCCGGACCTTGAGGTCTCGACTACGAACAGCGACATACCTCGGTGCGCGTTCGCGGGATCAAGATCCGTTTTCGCGGCGATGACGCAAAGGTCGCAGAGGATCCCATTGGAAATGAAGGTTTTGGAGCCGTTCAGGATCCAGTCGCCGCCGTCGCGCACGGCCCGCGTGGTGATGGCGGCCAGGTCCGAGCCCGCGTCCGGCTCGGTCATGGCAACTGCCGTAATGAGCTCGCCCGACGCACATCCAGGGAGCCACCGCTGCTTTTGCTCGACCGTTCCGTAGCGATAGATGTAGGGCACGATGATGTCGGAATGGACACCCACCCCGAAGCCCGACTCGTAGGCGCGCGACAGCTCTTCGTTGACGATGACGGAATGTAGGAAGTCGCCGCCGGGTCCGCCGTATTCCTCTTCGAGCCAGGGGCAAAGAAAGCCCATCTCGCCGGCTTTTCGCCAGGTCTCGCGATCGACGATGCCGTTTTCGGCCCAGCGCGCCTGGTTCGGCTTGACCTCGCGGTCCACGAACTCGCGAAAGGCGTCACGAAACAGCTTGTGGTCGTCACTGAACAGCGTTCGCTCCATGCGAAACTCCTTCGTACGGCGATGGTGTGAGAGGGCCCGCTTCCTCGGTGCGCCGCCGGCGCCCGGCGCCAGCGCGGCCGCGGCAAACCGAGCGCTCTGGCGCCAGCTAGTTCGGGGTGGCGGCAGCAAGCATTTCGGCGTTGGTAGCAAAACGAAAGTATTCGCGTCCCCGCCTTTCGGCCTCGGCTGCTTCGCGCGCCTGCAGCCGGAGCACATCATCAAAGGTAACGACCCGCCTCCCTTGTCTGGTGAGCTCGTCGCGAAGCGCTTTAACCCGCTCGTTCGGGTCGGCGCTGGCCGGTGCCACACCGCTCAGATAGCGGTTCACCACAGCCGCCGCGCGCTCGCCGTCTTGCCTGGCCTTGCCGACCAGACCTTCGGAGGCGCGCCGCGACCAGCCGGCCACGAACACGCCCGGGAGCACGGCCGCCGCCGCGGGATCGTAGCATTGGTAGGCCTCGTCGCCGGGGTTGACTGGATCTTCGCTCGGACGGGTCACGTAGGCGCTGCCCGCAAACGGCAATCCCAGGCGTGCATCCGCGCGGTCGCCGATGGCGAGAATGACCGTATCGGCGGCGAGATCATCGTAGACCCCGGTACCGCGGGCGAGCAGCTCATCGCCGCGGCGATCCAGCCGCGTTCGCTCGACGCGAGCTCCGGCAACGGCGCCGAAGGCGTCGACGATAATCGCCACCGGCTGACTCAGAAAGCGGAACCTCAATCGCGTTGGGCTGCTGCCTTCCGGCGGCGGCTCATCACGGAAGCGCAGGAGCTCGGCCAACAAGCCTTGGGGGTCCTCGCCTGCCGCGAGGAGCTGCGGCCCGATCCGCGCGATCTCCGCGGCGAGGGAGTCCGCATCGATGTTGGCGCTGACGGCTTTGATCTCCGCGTTGGTGTAGGCGCGCTGTCCGGGACCGCGCCTTGCAAGCGCAGTGCAACTGTGAACGCGGAGCTCGTGAATGAGGTAGTGGGCGACGTCAACCATGACGTTGCCGATCCCGACGACGATGACGTTGTTGCCCACGGGCATTGCTCGCTCGCTGAACGGGGGCAGGCCGTTATAGTGGTACACGAGCTCCTTGGCGTGGATGACGCCGGTCGCACTCTCTCCCGGAATCGCCAGACGCTTGGTACCTTGGGCGCCCGCGGCAATCACGATGGCGTCCGGCCGGAGAAGCTCCCGCATCTGCGCGAGCGAAATGTCGGCATCGGTGCCAACGGTTGTGTTTCCGACGTAGTGGACGGAGCGGGTTTCGAGGATCTTTCGGAACTGCTTGCGCAGACCCGCTTTCATGGAGTATTTGTTGAAATAGATGCCATATTCCGCCAAACCGCCCGGGCGCACGTCGCGATTGAGCAAGACGACAGCGTGTCCCGCCTCCGTGAGCTTGCGCGTCGCATAGATTCCGGCCGGCCCCGCGCCTACGACGGCGACGAGCGCAACACGTGAGGCAGTCGAATGACTCATACCCATTGCCTGTGCGCCAGGAGTTTACCATGCCGTGAGCACCCACGGCGCGCGGGGCTTACCGGCGCTGCAAGGCCCACACCTCGGGATGCTCAATGCCTTTTCGTTTCGCCCCTGCCATACTAGTATCCGCCATGGGCCAGAACAAGGGGAGAATTTGCAATGACGGGCTCGGAAACTCGAAATAGCGTGCGCGATCTCGCACACTTCGGCCGCGCGGCGGCGCGCATGGCGTGGACGTCCGGTGTCTGGGAATCCATTCATTGGCGAGGCGTGGCGAGCCTGTTGCGGGGCGCCACGACGGGCACCAGCGGCATGGGTATCCTGCACGAGCTGCACGCCGCGCAGCTTCCGACCAAGACCGCGCTCGTTTTCCGCGACATCGATACGGGCACGGAGCGGGCCTGGAGCTACGCCGCCCTCAACGCGGCGATCAACCGGGTGGCCAGACGCATGCAGGCGCTTGGAGTGCGGCGCGGTGATCGCGTCTTGCTGGCGCTCGAAAACTGCCCCGAGCTGGTTATGGCCTCCTACGCGACGTTTCGTCTGGGGGCCGCTCCAGTGCCCGTCAGTTATCATCTCAAGACCGAAGAGCTAGCGCGGCTCGTGGCGGCGGCCGAGCCTCGGCTGCTCGTGCATGGCCGAGCCAACGCGGCGGCCGTTGCCGGGCAAGCGACGTGGAACATCGTCGAGGATCCTGCGGACGGCGAGAAGTCCGAGTTTCCCAGTCTCTCGCTCCGGCTTCGACGCGAGGACGACGGCAACAGCATTCTGTTCACCAGCGGCACCACCGGCAAGCCGAAAGGAATGGTCATCGGTCAGACGCTGGGAACGGCGACGGCATTCGCGCTGCTCGTCCACCGGCTGGGCTTGCACCAGCGCGACCGCGTGCTCATCTGCTCACCCCTGTACCACGCTGCCGGGCAAGCCTTCTTTCACCTCACCAGTGCGCTTGGGGGCACCCTCTTTCTGCACAGCCAATTCGACGCCAGCACCACTCTGAACGCGTTTCGCCGTGATGGCATCTCGACCTCCTTCCTGGTGCCAACGATGGTCAGCCGTATTCTGGAGCTCCCCGCAGCCGAACGGCGCCGCTTCAGCAGCGCCACGTTGCGGCGGCTGATGATCGGGGCCGCGCCTTTCTTTCCGGAGCTCAAGAGACAGGCACTCGCGCTCTTTGGCGCCGCGCTGCACGAGTTCTACGGCGCCACCGAGGTCGGCGTGGTGACGCTTGCATGTCCGCGGGACTTGCGCGAGCGGCCGGAGACGGTCGGGCGCATCCTGGATGAGGCCACGGTGCAGATCCGCGACCCGGATAACAAGGTGCTGCCGCCCGGCGAGGTCGGTGAAGTGCACATCTGTTCGCCGGCAATGGCGACGCGTTATGGGCAACAGGAAGCAAGCCGTCCGGATGCCTTCGTGTCATGCGGCGACCTGGGGATGATCGACGCCGCCGGCTACCTCACGCTCAAGGGAAGAGCGGACGACATGATCATCACGGGCGGCGTAAACGTCTATCCGACCGAAATCGAGGCCTGTCTGCTTCGCCACCCGGCTGTTATCGACGCCGCGGTCGTCGGCGTGCCCGACCGCCGATGGGGTGAGGGAATCTGGGCATTTGTTGTCAGCCCCGCCGGGGTATCCGCGGAGGCGCTGCAGGCGCACGTCCGCGCCCACCTCGCGGCCTTCAAGGTGCCCAAGCACGTGCGCCACGTCGCGGAACTGCCCCGTGGCAGCACCGGCAAAGTGCTTCACCGACAGTTGCGCGCCGCCGCGGTGGCGGAGCTCGAGTCGAGCTCCGCATCGTGCTCCTAGACGCGGGCAGGAGGAAGCGGATGCGCCGCCACCCCTGCTGCGTGTTGCGCGAGCGCGATCGACCTCCATTCCTGATCGCGCACCGCGGCGGCGCTGCATTGTATCCGGAAAACACGCTGTATGCGTTTCAGGAGGCAGTGCACTGCCACCAGGCGGCCGGTATCGAGCTGGACCTGCACCTGACCGCGGATGGCGAAGTCGTCGTCCTGCACGATGACACCGTTGAGCGAACTACGGACGGACACGGCCGGGTCGCATGGATGCGGCTCGCGCAGCTCCGCGAGCTCGACGCGGGCTGGGGTTGGACCGCGAGCGACGGCTGCTCGCGCCCCTTCGCCGGCAAGGGCATTCGCATCCCGACGCTCGGCGAAGTCCTGGACCAACTTTCCGCCCCGCTTATTCTCGAGCTCAAGGAGGGCAGCGCGCAGTTGGCGTATCGAGTCGCCGCCCTCGTGCGCCAGTATCGCGCCGAGCACCGCGTCATGATCGCCTCGTTCCTGCCCCAGGCAATCCGGTGGATGCGCCGGATTGCCCCCCACCTGCTTACGGGCGTGTCGTGGCCGACCGCGGTCTGGCTCGCTCACCTGGAGCATTTGCGCTGGCCAGGAGTGTTTCCGAGGTTTCTTGGCCAGAATCGCTTTCTTCTGATCCCTGTCTACTATGAGGGAACCGTGGTGTATTCGCCGCGGCTGCTAAAGAACATGCACCGGCGCGGCGTGCCGGTCCACCTCTGGACGGTCAACGCTACGGATACGATGTCCGAGCTTTCCGACGACGGCGTCGACGCGATTCTCACGGATCATCCCGACCTCTTCAATAGCTGGGTCTCCTCGCACCTCGGTGCCGGATCCGGCCGGCGCTGAGCGGCAGGGCGCGCACGTTCCGAGGCCGCCAGAAGCGCCGCAGCAATCAGGCCATACGATATAGCACGGCGCCGCAGTGCCGGCAGTTGGTCTCGGAAACGATGTACCCATCCGTTATCCGACACACTCGGCAGGTGACGTTGTGGTGCATCGCCACGGGTCCTTCCGGATCGACTCCAATGGGCCTGGCTCTTTCCATTCGCATCGCTCCAAGGTCAAGCCGCTTGGAGCTTCGCTCGGGAGCGGACAGGTCCGGCAGGCTCTGCGCACTGGAGGATCCCCAACTCCCAAACGCGGCAAGCGCTTCGGTCCCTTGCGACTCGCTGCCTCCCGCGGTGCGACCAGGTGCCCCCTCTCCTGGCTTTCGATTGCCACCGCGGGCTTTTCGCTCCAGACCCATGCGGCGAATCTTGCTGCGGATCGCCTGCTCGCTTCTTTCGAGCTTGTCCGCCATCTCCTTGGTGGTCATGGTGGCGTAGTGTTCCTGGATGAACTCCGCGTCCTGGTCAGTCCACTCTTTTCTCATGGCATATCCTTCGTGCCGGCTACGGTCGAATCCCGTCGTTTGAACAAGCCGCGCTTATACCACCCGCGCACAGGTGGTGCAATAATCGTGCACGTCTTGTGGCCACCGCCCACCGCTGGCGGCGGGCTCGGCGCGGAGACGGCGTGGCTAGCAATGATGGCCACGATTGTCAGCCTTTTCAGGAGCGGTGCAGCATGCTGATGCCGTTGCAAGATCGGCCCGTCGGGGCTACGGTGAGCCGATCGCCATTGCGGAGTCGGAAACGGACAGATGCGAGCTTGCGACCCAGGAGTCAGACATGAAGTGGTGGGGATGGGGTTCTGAGGACGTCACGTATCCGTTGATGGATCGTCCCTATATTCGCGCCTTTCTACAGTCTCGACTCGGCGTGGATGCAGAGCGGACCACGTGTCCTGCGGTGTCGCAAAGAGAGATATCGCTCCGCCCGACGCGGTTGCCTGAGCCCGCCGCACGTGCGCTCCGCGCTACGCTCGGCGACCAGGGGCTGGTGCTGAGTGATCTCGAGCGCTTCAAGCACAGCTTCGGAAAAAGCTATCGGGATCTGCTGCGGGCGCGCGCGGGGCGCTCCGAGCGCCCCACGGACGGCGTTGCCTATCCGGCGACTGAAGAGGCCGTGACGGCGCTGGTCGCGCTGGCGCAGGAGCTGGAGATCGCGCTGATTCCATTTGGCGGCGGCACAAGCGTAGTCGGCGGCGTCGAGCCGCCGCCGGACGAGCCGCGGCCGGTGCTTACCGTGAATCTCCAGCGACTCAACCGCGCGCGCTGGGTGCGACCGGAGTGCCATCTGGCTGAATTCGAGGCCGGCATTCTGGGCCCGGACCTCGAGCGCGAGCTGTCGTTCTACGACATGACGCTCGGGCACTTTCCGCAGTCGTTCGAGTTCAGCACGCTGGGCGGCTGGATCGCGGCGCGTTCGGCGGGGCAAGCCTCCACGTACTATGGCCGCATCGAGGACCTCGTGGAAAGTCTGACCACAGTAACGCCGGTCGGTATCATCGAGACACTGCCCGTGCCCGCCACCGCCACCGGCCCATCGGTCAAGCAGCTCATGATCGGTTCGGAGGGCATTTATGGCCTCATCACCCGCGCGGTGATGAGGTTACATCCGCGCCCGAGTGTTTTTCTGCCTCGCGCACTGCTCTTTCGTACGCTGCGCGACGGTGCCACCGCGCTGCGCACCTTGATGGACGCCGAGCTTCGCCCGGCGATCGCCCGCCTCTCCGACGAGGAGGAAACGCGCTCGATCTTCGCGCTGCGACATGCTCCACAGACTGCCGGAAAGGCGCTGAAAGAGCTCGTCGGCCAGGCCGTGCTGGGGTTGAAGAACTACAGCTTCGAGCGCGGCTGCCTGCTGCTGCTCATGTTCGAGGGCACCCGCGAAGCGGACCTGAACCTGCGCCAGAACGAGGCGCTCAGCATCGCTCGCGGGCACGGCGCGTTCGACCTCGGCGCCTCGCCGACAGCGGCGTGGCGCCAGGAGCGGTTTCGCCACCCCTACCTTCGCGACCATTTCATGGATTGGGGAATCATGGTCGACACCCTCGAAACCGCCACCACGTGGGACAACGTGCTCGACTTGCATTCGGCAGTGCGCAAGGCGATCCATCTCGGCTTCGCCGAAGCCGGCGCTCCCGGCATTGTCCTGTGCCACCTCTCGCATCTCTACGCGACCGGCGCCTCGCTGTACTTTACGTTTCTGGCCCCCCAGCGGAAGGGGCGAGAGCTCGAGCAGTGGGAAACCGTCAAGCGGTACGCGACGGAGGCCATCATCGCCGGTCGCGGGACGCTCAGTCATCATCACGGCGTCGGCCGGGACCACCGCTCCTGGCTCGCGGCGGAGCTGAGCGCACCCGGTGTCGCCGCGCTCGAAGCAGCGAGGAGCTGTCTCGACCCGGCGCGGGTGCTTAACCCCGGGTGCGTCCTGCCCTGGCCGGGCGCCAAGGGTGTCGCCTGAGGCTGCCGCGCGGGTGAATCCACCGCCGGTTCGATGTCGGCGCGACAGCGCCGCCTCCGTCCCTCCCCCCGCTTGCGGCGGAAGGAGAGGCGGACGGTCTTCGTGAGGCGCTTTCCGCTCAGCTTGCGATCGAACCAGCGGTGGATTCAGGGCACAGCGCGACGCTTGCCATTCTCCGCGCATTCCTCTATACTAGGCCGCACGTCTGGCCGGGCTCCCCGCAGTCCCGTCAGGCGAATTTTCCGTATGGAGGAGGCATTAGACTAAACATGAGTGACGTTCAACAATCAGACCTGCGAGCACGCGCCGCGGATGACTCCGAGGAGCTCGGCGTGGTGGAAGAGCTCGACTTCGACGATATCGAAGAGTCGCCGGAAGAGCTGATGCAGGAGTACGAGGACACCTTTCGCAACATCGCCGAGGGCGAGGTTGTCACGGGAACTATCCTTGCCATCACCGACAAAGAAGTTCTCGTCGATGTCGGCTACAAATCCGAAGGCACCATTCCGCTCGAAGAGTTTCGCGGTATCGAGGACCAGCTCAAGGTCGGCGCAGAAATCGATGTCTATCTCGAGTCGACCGAAGATTCCGATGGTCTCGTCGTCCTGTCCAAGGAAAAAGCCGACAAGATCAAGGTCTGGGACGAAATCCACAAAGCGTACGAAAATGGCCAGATCCTTGATGGAAAAGTTATCGAGCGCATCAAGGGCGGATTGACCGTCGATATCGGCGTGCGCGCCTTCCTGCCTGGTTCCCAAATCGATATTCGGCCCGTAAAGAATCCCGACGGGCTCATCGGTCGCACCATTCAGATGAAGGTCATCAAGCTCAACAAGCGGCGTGGCAACATCGTCCTTTCGCGCCGCGTGCTGCTTGAAGAGGAGCGCGAAAAACTAAAACGCGAAACGCTGAAGCACCTGGCGGAGGGCTCGCGGATCGTCGGCGTCGTCAAGAACATCACCGATTACGGGGCTTTCGTGGATCTCGGTGGAATTGACGGCCTGCTGCACATTACCGACATGTCATGGGGACGTATCAATCACCCCAGCGACATGCTCAAGGTCGGCGACGAAATCGAAGTCGTGATCCTCAAGTTCGATCGAGAGAAAGAAAAGGTCAGCCTCGGCCTGAAGCAGAAGACGATCGATCCGTGGGAAGCCGTGCTCCGCAAGTACCCGCTCGGCACGCACATCAAGGGCACCGTGATCAGCATCACCGACTACGGAGCCTTCGTGGAGCTCGAGAAAGGTATCGAGGGCCTCGTTCACATCTCCGAGATGTCTTGGACACGTCGTGTTCGCCACCCCTCCAACGTCGTGAATATCGGCGACGAGATTACCGCGGTAGTCCTCGATGTCGACCCGGATCGCAAACGCATTAGCCTGGGAATGAAACAGACCGAGCCCAGCCCGTGGTACCTTCTCAAGGAGAAGTATCCAGTCGGCACGCGCATAAACGGGCGAGTTCGCAACCTCACGAACTTCGGCGCGTTCGTGGAGGTCGAAGAAGGCATCGACGGCCTCGTTCACATTTCGGACATGTCGTGGACCACGCGCATCAGCCATCCCAGCGAAGTCCTCAAACGCGGCGATGAAATCGAGGTCATCATCCTCGACATCGATCCGGAAAAGGAACGGCTGTCGCTTGGCCTGAAACAACTGCAACCGGACCCGTGGGAAATCGTGGCTCAGAAGTACACGGTGGGTGACACCGTGCGCGGCACGGTGGTGCGGCTGTCGGATTTCGGCGCGTTCGTCGAGCTCGAGGACGGCATTGAAGGCCTCGCCCACATCTCAGAAATTGATCGGCAACACGTCGCGCGCCCCGACGATATCCTCCACGTTGGCGACGAGTGCTGGATGAAGATCATCAAGATCGATCCGACCGAGCGCAAGATCGGCCTATCGATTCGCGCGTACCAGGAAGAGCAGGAGCGGCGCAGCCGTGATGCGGTCAAGCACTGGCAGGAAGAGCAGCGCGGCACGCTGTCCAACCCGGTCCTGGACAAGTCCATGTTCGAGCGGCACCTGCGTCCGGCGCCACAGGATCGAGACCGACATTCCCGGTGAGGGTCCTTTTCGCTCCCTGGCGGATTGACTACATCGTGGCCGAGAAACGAGGCGGGTGCATCTTCTGCGATGTCCCCGCCGGCTTTGAAACAATGGCGGTCGGCGAACGGCGCGAGCGCTTGTGCCTGTTCGCCGACCGTTTTGTTGTGGTGATGCTCAATCGCTACCCGTATGCCAATGGCCATCTCATGGTCGCGCCGCGCCATCATGTCGCACGCCTGCACGCGCTCGCGGCAACCGATCGCCAGGCGCTCATGGAGATGGTTGTTCACTGCGAGGCCTTCCTCGATCGCGAGATCCGTTGCCATGGAATCAACATCGGTGCGAACTTGGGCAAGACCGCGGGGGCCGGCGTCGAGGATCACGTTCACGTTCACCTCGTTCCCCGTTGGGAAGGGGACCACAACTTCATCACCACGATCGCAGATATGCGGGTCGTGCCTGAGGCGTTGACGGCTACCTTCGACCGCTTCGCGCCCTACTTCGCTGACCTGTCAAGGCCATCCCGGGCTGAAAAGGACTGATCTTCCCAGATTGCAGCCGCGCTGAAAGAGGACGCCGTGAAGAAAGCCATCACGTATGCCATCGCGGTGGTCGCCGCGGGCGTCGTGGTGTGGGGCGCCTATTCCTTGTACTTTGGCGACGCCGGCGGCCGCGACGCGACCCGGCCCGAATCCGCGTCGCAGACGGAACCCGCCGCGCTGATCGACAGATTTTGCCGGCAGTTCCTCAGAGGCGACGTGGTCTATGAGCTATGTGCGCGCCGCGCCGAGGCTGCACCTATTGGCGGTGAATACCGCCTCTGGGATCTCAGCGATACCTACTTTCGGCGTCCAGACGGTTCGGTTGTCCGTCTCGAGCACGCAGATTTTGCAACCGTAAACACCGCGACTAACTGGGTAGAGCTCAAAGGCAACATTCACGCCGCCGTGACCAGCGCCGCGAACAAGGCCGATGCCATTCACCTGGAGGCGACCAGCCTGGTCTACGATCCTGCTCTCGAGGTGCTGTCCACGCCCGGGCGAGTCAAGATTGCGATTCCAAAGATGGTAACTTTTGGCAGTGAGATGAAGGTGGAGGTAAAGACGGAAAAGCTCTTTCTCGACCACGACGTGCGCACCGTCGTACACCTCGGCCCGGGCACGCTACCCGAAGCTGCGCCCGGCTCCACCGCTCCCACGCCGACCCCGCCCGCACTGGGCGACACGGTGCCCCTGCCCATGACCATCACCGCAGGTCGCATGGGCTACGACCATGCGACCCGCGTGGCCGGCTACGTCGGCAGTCCGCGCATCACGCAGGGCCGGAACACGCTCACGGGGCTGCGCATGGTCTTCCACCTCGACGATGAAGACCAGTATGCGGAGATCCACGGCGAAGTCCGCGCCACCCTGTTCCTGGAAAAGGGTCGCACGGGTGACTATCCTGCGCTCGGCGCGCCCACGGCGCTCGCCGCCACCGCTGCACCCGCACCTGCCGCATCGCGCGCGGGCGATCCTGTGCCCATAACGGTCGCCTCCGAAGACCTCAGAATCGATCGCAACTCCTCGACTCTGACGTTTAGAGAAGGTGCGGACCTCAAGTACGGCGACGACTGGCTGTCGGCGCATCGCCTCGAGGTGCTTCTGGATCCCACCACCGCCAGCCTGACGGGAGTCATGGCCTGGGGCAACGTGCGGGCGCGCGCCGGTGCGATCGAGGCCAAGGGGGGCGCCGGCGTCTACAATGTCCTTCAGAGCCGCCTCACTCTTTCCAACGGCGCGGAAGCGTGGGATGTCGGCACCACGGAGGATTCCGGGCGTTTCCTCGCGGCCGATTCTATCGTCGCGCACCTGGAACGGCAGACGCTGGTTGCGGACGGAAACGTGTCGAGTTGGTTTCAGGCTCCACCCGAGGCGAGTACGGCTGCCGCAAGCACCGATCCGGGGAGCCGCTTCCAGGTGGGGGGCTTGGAGCTCGCGCCGCAGGGGGCGCGCGTCACACTTCACGCGCGGCGCGTTGAGGCCGACCTTCGGGCGCGCTCGGCCGTCGCCACCGGCGATGCTCAGTTGGAATCGGAAGCGAGAATCATGACGGCGGAGCGCATCCAAGTTTCCTGGGACGAGCAGCGCCGCGTCACGGCTCTGCTCGCGTCTGGCGAAGCCTCCTATGCTCAAGGCACGGTGCGGGTCGCGGGTAATCGCCTCAGCTACGATGGGCGCGATCGGCTGTGGATGCTCGTGGGACAGGCGCGGGTGTGGGACGAGAGTCGGCAGATTCGCGCCGACGAGCTCCATTTCGCAGAAAATGAGGGCGTGCTCTCGGCCCTCGGTCACGTCGAGGCGGAGTTCGCCGTGGCCGACCGGCTATCCCGCACGACGCCACAAGGACGCGGTCCCGAGTTCACGTTCTCGGGCGGCGGCCGGACTGTGGTCACCAGTGATCGCGCGCGCATGTACTTCGAGCGCGGATCGCGATCGCTCGCGGAACGTGCGGAATTCCATGACAACGTTTCCGTGGTGCAGCAAGATCGCAGGCTGAGCGCCGGCTACCTGGAGGCCTGGTTCGACGGCGCCCCGTCGAATACGACAAAGCGAGACATCGTGGCGCTACATGCTAGCCGCGACGTCCGCCTCGCGGAAACCCGGGGAAAGGCGCTCGCCGACGAGCTTCACTACGCTCGCGACCACAAGGTCGTGGTGCTGCTCGGTAAGCCGGCCCTCGTCAAGAGCGAGGATCGCGAGACCCAGGGCCGCGTCATCCGCTACGCTCTCGACACGAGGCGCTATACGGTGCTAAGCGATCCGGAGGAATCCGGCATCGCGACTCTTTACCCAAAAGGCCGGCCCGCTGCGGCACCGACGACGGCAGCGACCGCAAGCCCAACCGCAGTCACCCCGTTGCCCCAGGCCCGCCAGGAAACAGGGACCATCTTCGGTGCGACTCGAGACGACAGATCTGGTCAAGCGCTACCGTAAGCGAACCGTCGTGGACCGCGTCAGCATCTCGGTGCAGCCGGGAGAAGTCGTCGGCCTGCTCGGGCCGAACGGCGCCGGAAAGACGACCACCTTCTACATGGTTGTCGGCCTGGTCAAGCCCGACTCGGGGCACATCCTCCTGGATGGCGAAGAAATGACCTCGCTGCCGATGTATCGGCGGGCGCGTCGAGGGATCGGCTACCTGACGCAAGAAACCTCGATCTTCCGCGGGCTCACCGTCGAGCAGAACATCTCCGCGGTCCTCGAAACCCTGGCGATCTCGCGACGCGAGAGGATGGAGCGTCTGGAGATCTTGCTTGGCGAATTTCAGATCGCTCGCTTGCGCACGAACAAGGCCTACACGCTCAGCGGCGGCGAAAGCAGACGCGTCGAGATCGCGCGGGCCCTCGCCTCCACGCCGTCTTTCATGCTGCTAGACGAGCCGTTTGCGGGGATCGACCCGATTGCGGTCGCCGACATCCAGACCATCATTCGCGGCCTGAAAGAGCGCGGCATAGGCATTCTCTTGACGGATCACAATGTTCAGCATACGCTAGAAACGACGGACCGGGCGTACGTGATCAACGCGGGCCAGATTCTCGCCGAGGGCACTCCCCACGAGCTGGCCGGAAACGCCACCGTGCGGCGGTTCTATTTGGGCGAGAAGTTTCAGCTCCAGAAAACGTAGAGTTTGGCGGTAATCCCAGGGCCCGGCGGCAGGCCGTCGCCGCGCCGCAGCGCCGAGGCGGATGTCCGCAGGCAGGTTTCGACCGCGCATAGGGCGCCGGGCAAGGCACGGTGACAACGCGCGATTCGGCGCCGGCGCTCGCGGGGTGGGTTCTGGCTGTTGAAATGACGTGTCGATAGTCCTACACTTAGTTGAGCTTATGGTTTTCATGTGCGAGACCAATAAGGATGCCGGCCTTCAGGCCGGCGACATGTTTGGGCGGGGTTTGGACCCCGCCCAAACCACCGCTGAAACCCCGGCCTTCAGGCCGAGGTTCCGCGGCGATTCCGCCCTGAAGGGCGGGGTTTCAGATCGGCTGACGAATGGATGATATGACGCGAGGCACGGTGCCCTCCACAGTGGGCGGAACGCGCCACGGGACCGATTTCACGCCCGGCAGGAGTAAATGGTAATGCTGGATCTTCGACTCCAGATGAAGCTGCAGCAAAAGCTGGTGATGACTCCGCAGCTCCGCCAGGCGATCAAGCTCTTGCAGCTCTCAAAAATTGAGCTCGTGCAGCAGATCGAGCAGGAGCTGATGGAAAATCCGATGCTGGAAGCGGGCGGCGACCTCGAGGCCGGCCAGTCGCTCGGGGACGTTCGCCCGGAGGAAGCGGCCTCGGCACTTAACGCGGAGGATTCGCACGTCGAGGCAACGCCCGAGCACACGAGCCTCACGCGAGAAGACGTCCTGAACTGGGATGACTACCTCAACGATGGGCGCGATCTCGGCTATACACCGCGCGAGGTCCCGGACCAGATCCCTTACGAGAACGTGCTGCGCCACTCGGAAACGCTCGAAGAGTACCTGACCTGGCAGCTCGAGCTGCAGCATCTGAGCGAAGCCGAGCTTACCGTCGCCAAACAACTCGCCGGCAACCTGGACAGCAAGGGGTATCTGGCCATCGGCCTCGAGGAAGTGGCCGTGCTCGAGGGATACCCGCTGGAAGAAGTCGAGCGGATTCTGAAAATCGTCCAGCATTGCGATCCTGTCGGCGTCGCCGCGCGGAACGTGCAGGAGTGCTTGCTCATTCAGCTCGAGGCAAATGGCCGCTCGGAGAGCCTGGCGGCGATCATCATCCGCGACTGCTTGCCTGAGCTGGAACGGCGCGCCTATGCGGATATCGCCAAGAAGCTCGAGTGCTCCGTTGAAGACGTCAACGAGGCCTTCGAAGAGATCCAGCTCCTCGAACCCAAGCCCGGCCGCCACTACTCATCCGATCCCCCCCGCTACGTCGTCCCCGACATCAGAATCGTAAAGATCGACGGCGAGTACAAGATCCTCTTGAACGATTACGGTATCCCGCAGCTCAGAATCAGTCCTCTCTATCGCACGCTTCTCGCCGCTGGCGAGAAAGTGCCAGAGGCGACTAAAGAATATGTCGAGAAGAAGGTCAATTCAGCTCGCTGGCTCATGAAGAGCGTCCAGCAACGGCAGCGCACGATCTACAAGGTCGCCGAAAGCATCCTGGTGCGTCAGAAGGATTTCTTCGATAATGGTATCTCCCATCTGAAGCCCATGGTGCTGCGGGATGTGGCGCAGGATATCGGTGTGCATGAGTCTACGGTCAGCCGGGTTTCCACGAGCAAATACATGCACACACCCCAGGGCATCTTCGAGATCAAGTATTTTTTCCACGGTGGGTTGAGCCATCGAGACGGTGTGGACGTCTCCTCGCTGCGGGTGAAGGAAATGATCAAGAACCTCGTCGCCGCCGAGAATCGACGGCGGCCATTGAGCGATCAGAACATTGCCAAGTACTTGATGGATCGCGGTATCGAGATCGCGCGCCGGACCGTCGCGAAGTATCGAGAGGAGCTCAACATCCCACCGTCATCGCGACGGAAAAAGGTCGTCTAGTCCTACGCAAGGCCCACGGGCGGCCACTATCACCGGGCCTTGCTTTCGCGGCGCGAAGAGTCGCGCGGTGAACGTTAACCGGATATTTCGTCAAGCCGTAGTCTAGGAGGGCATGATGCAGGTCACCATCACGGGCAGAGGTCTCGACGTATCGGAGCAGCTGAAAGCCCATACGGAGGAGCAGCTCGAGCGCGCGTTGCGACTTTTGGAAAAGGTGGTGGATGTGCAGGTCGTTTTCACGTCCGAGAAATACCGCACCGCGGCAGAGGTCATCGTCAGAACCAAGGGGCTATCCTTCAGAGCCGAGGAGGAGACTACCGATGCGGCTGCCGCCCTTGATGCCGCTCTGGAGAAGGTGGAAAAGCAAGTCCGCCGGCACCGAGAGCGACAGAAGGAACGCGGCAGAGAGCGGGGAAGCGTGCGCGCCGTGCGCGAGGCCGTATTGCTCGCGGAAACTCCCCTGGCGGCCGAACCGCGCGTGGTCCGTACCAGCAGCCTGGAAGTCAAACCCATGTCCGTTCAAGAAGCAGTGCTGCAGCTTACCGTTACCAAGGATAACTTCCTCGTGTTCCGCAATGCTATGACCGAGCGAGTCAACGTCATGTACGCTCGCAAAGACGGCAACTTTGGGCTGATCGAGCCGGAGAGCTGAGACGAAGCAGTGGTCAGCCGCGAAATTCTCATTCCAAACCGATCAGGCATGCACGCGCGCGCCGCCGCGCTCGTTGCAAAGGAGGCGCAAAAGTACGCGGCGCGCGTGACTCTGGTCAAGGAAGGTCTCGAGGTCAACGCCCGCAGCATCATGGAAGTCCTGATGCTGGCCGCCAACCAGGGGTCGCGCGTCACGATTCGGGCCGAGGGCGACGACGAAGCCAAGGCTCTCGATGCACTCTCGCGTCTGATGACTGACGGGTTCGGAGAAACCGCGTGACGGAACGCGAAACCACTCCGCACCCGCTCCACACTCCCGCGAAGGCGGGTAGTGGCGTAGCAGACGATGGGCGCGGCGATCGCACCGAAGGCAACGGCCCACGGCCCACCGGGTCGGGTCGCGAGGAGATCTATCTCAAGGGGATCGGCGTCTCTCCAGGAATTGCCATCGCCAAGGCGATGGTGCTCGAATCTCAGAGCATCCTGGTGCGCCGAAACGATCTCCCCGCCAACGCGGTCGAGCCGGAGATCGCCCGGTTTCGAGAAGCGGTGCAGCTCTCCAAGACTCAGTTGCTCGCCGTCAAGCAGCGACTCGCGGAAGATGTCGGCCTCGAGCATGCGTACATTTTCGACGCTCACCTCACCATGCTCGACGACCTGACGTTCACCGGGCAGGTCGAAAATCGCATCCGCAGCGAGCTCGTCAACGCCGAGCACGCCCTCCACGACACCATTCGGCACTTCACGGGCTTCTTCGCGACCATCGACGACCCCCTGATTCGCGAGCGCGGGAGCGATATCAATGATGTAGGCAATCGCATCCTGCTCAACTTGGCCGGTGAGCGTCGGCGCAGTCTGGCCAATTTGGAGTTCGAGGCCGCCATTGTCGCCAAGGACCTTGCTCCCTCAGACACCGCCACCATGAACCGGCGCAAGGTGCGCGGCCTCGTCACCATGGTCGGCGGCAAGACGTCGCACTCGGCAATCATGGCCCGAGCGCTGGAGATCCCCGCCGTCGTCGGCGTCGACGGCCTGCTCGATGTCGTTCGCAACGGAGACGCCATTATCCTGGACGGGCTGCATGGCGACGTCGTCGTCCGCCCCTCCAATGACACCTTCCAGCGCTACCTCGAGCGACAGCGGCGCTACAAGTACTTCGAGCGCGAGCTCCTGCGCGGCATCGAGCTGCCGACGATCACCACCGACGGCTACACGATGCGCATTGCTGCCAATATCGAGCTCATGCAGGAGATCTCCTCGGTCACCCTCTATCGCGCCCGCGGCATCGGGCTTTATCGAACCGAGTTCCTGTTCATGAACCGCGCCGTCTTGCCCTCGGAAGACGAGCAATACGAAACGTACACGCAACTCGTCAAGGCGATCCAGCCGGATCCCGTGGTCATTCGGACTCTGGACCTCGGCGGCGACAAGTTCCTGAGCTCCTTTTCCATGCCCAAAGGCGTCAAGGGGCTAAGCGGCCTGCGCGCCATTCGCCTCAGCCTCAGCCAAGTCGACATGTTCAAGGCGCAGCTCCGCGCGATCCTCCGCGCCAGCGCCCACGGCAACGCAAAAATCATGTTTCCCATGATTTCGGGAGTCGGTGAGCTCAAGGCGGCCAAGGAGGTGCTCGAGTCGGCAAAGGAGGACCTCACCCGAGCAGGGATCGCCTTCGGCGCCAATGTTCCCCTCGGAGTCATGATCGAAGTCCCCTCGGCCGCGGTCGCCGCGGACATTCTCGCGCGCGAGGTCGACTTCTTCAGCATCGGCAGCAACGACCTCATCCAGTACACCCTCGCGATCGACCGTATCAGCGAGGAAGTGGCCTATCTCTACGAGCCACTCCACCCGGCGGTGCTCCGCCTCATCCGCCACGTGATCGATGTCGCCCACCGCCAGGGGATCTGGGTCGCCATGTGCGGAGAAATGGCCTCGGATCCCACCGCCGCGGTCGTGCTGCTCGGCATGGGCCTGGACGAAATGAGCATGAACCCCGTGTCGATTCCCCGGATCAAGCGCGTGATTCGCTCCGTCTCCTTTCAGGAATGTGCTGACCTCGCCGAGGAAGTGCTGCTGAGCTCAACGGCCCAGGAAGCTCAGGACCTGATCCGCCGGCGCATCGGGGGCCGGCTTGTCGACGCCGTCGGCGCACCTGAGCAGTAGCGCCGACCGCTGGCACCACCATGAAGCAACTCGCCCAGACGATTTTCCACCACCGCCGTGTCTTGCTCGACCTCGCCATTGTGGACATCCGCCGCCGTTACCTGTCTTCCGTCCTCGGACTCGGTTGGGCTTTTCTCCGTCCGCTGGCGACATTTGCCCTGTACGCCGTCGTTTTCGGTGCGATTCTGCGGATGAAGGTCCCCTCAGACGTGTATGGGAGCGACAGCTACGGGCTTTTTCTGATTGTCGCTCTCGTGCCGTGGTTTGCCATTTTTGAGTTTATTGCGCGCGGCTCGGCGGTGCTCTTCGAGCAACGCGACCTGGTGATGCGCATGGCGTTTCCGGCAGAGGCTCTGCCGATCCCGTATCTGCTCGCGGCGTTGTTCAACCATGCAATCTGGATCGGCTTGCTGCTCCTTTTTCTGCGGTTTTCCGGTATGGGTTGGTCAGCCGCGCTCATCTGGGCACCTGTCCTGGTGCTCCTGCTCGCCGCCATGGGACTCGGTATCCTCTGGTTTCTTGCCGGCGTAAACGTCTTTCTTCGGGACCTCGGTCACTTTGCCGAAATCGGCCTCAATTTCGCGTTCTTCGCCACCCCTATCGTGTATTCGCTGACCAGTGTGCCGCCCGCCTGGCGATTTCTTCTCATGCTAAACCCGTTCTACTACCCCATCGAGGCGTACCGGTCAGTGTTTCTCGCCCAGTGCTCACCGCCAATCCATGTCCTGGTCGGCTTTTCGGTGGTCAGCCTTCTTTTCCTTTTCGCCGGATTTCGCGCCTTTACGGCGCTGAAGCCGCAGATTCCCGACTACCTGTGAGCCAGGCGACGGACAGCGCATGCGAGCCTGAGGTCGCCATCCGGGTCGAGGACCTCCGCAAGACGTACAACCTGTACCGCCGGCCCGTCGACTTGCTGCTCGAAAAACTGCTTCCTGGAGGGCGCCAGCGCCACGATTGCGTGGAGGCGTTGCGCGGCGTGAGCTTCGAGGTGGCGCGAGGTGAATGCCTGGGGATCATCGGGCCAAACGGCGGTGGAAAATCCACCTTGTTGCGCATTCTCAGCGGAATTCAGCAGCCCACGTCGGGCCGCGTCGAGGTTCGCGGTGCCATGAGCGCCCTGCTCGCGCTCGGCAGCGGCTTTGTTCCGGACATGTCCGGGCGCGAAAACGCCGCCCTGTACGGCAGCCTGCGGGGTATTGCGAGCGCCGACAGCGACCGATACGTGGCGCTGGTGGAGGACTTTGCCGAGCTCGAAGAGTTTTTCGATCGCCCTGTCCGCATCTATTCCAGCGGCATGTTCATGCGCCTGGCCTTCGCTTGCGCCGTGGAGCTGATCCCCGACATCGTCATCATCGACGAGGCCCTGTCGGTAGGTGACGCCTATTTTCAGCACAAGTGCGTCTCGCGGCTTCAGGACCTCAGGCGCAACAGACGCACCATCCTGCTGGTGAGTCATGATCCCAATCTCATCAAGAGCATGTGCAACCGCGCCATGCTGCTCTACGCGGGACAGCGCCTCGAGTATGGCGACCCCGGCGCCGTCATCGACGATTATCATCGGATCCGTTTCGAGCAGGATCGCCGGGCGGTGGCCGGCCGGCGCGAGCTGCGCCGAGCAGTGACCACAAACGCCACCGAGGCGACGGGTGACTCGCCAGCGGCACCCGGGCTCGCCGAGCGGCGCCCGCTTGCCGCGCCCTGCACCGCGGAAGCGCTCGGCCCGGAGCTATGGGCACGCCGGCACGCCTTCAACGCGGCCGTTGCCAACAACAAGCGTTATGGGACACGCGAAGGCGAAATTATAGATATCCGCCTTCGCGACCACGACAATGTCCCGTCCAACAGTGTCGTGTACGGCAGAGAGGTCACCGTGGTAGTCACGACCTATTATGCCAACCCCATCACCGCACCCATTCTCGGCTTCATGTTGCGCGACCATCGCGGATACGACGTGATTGGCGTCAACACGCACACCTGCGGTGCGGAGCTGCCGTGCCCCGGGGCCGGCGCTGTCGTCGACGTGGCGTTCCGCCTCACGCTCAGGCTCCGACCCGGCAGCTATTCGCTGGCCCCTGGACTCTCGTACAGCCTCAACGACCTCGACTACATGGACTGGATCAACCAGGCGCTGACCTTCGAGGTAGTGGCGGCCGATGCTTTCCCCGTCTATGGGGTAACCTACTTCGACACGGAGGTTACATTCGCGCGGCTGCGGTAGCTCGTCGTCGCGGCGCTCGCGGATGGGCGCTATGTGGGAATCCCAGGGTCTCCCCTCCGTGACGATTGTCACGGTGAATCACAATGGCCGCGAGCATCTACGGGGCTTTCTCGCATGTGCGGCAGGCGTCGACTATCCCGCTGATCGGCTCGACCTGATCGTTGTCGATAACGCCTCCACGGACGGGTCACGGTCATTTGTGCGGGCCCATGCGCCCGGCGCCCGGCTGCTTGAAAATTCCGCAAACCTCGGATTCGCGCAGCCCAACAATCAGGCCGCCGCCGCCGCGCGAAGCGACTATTTGCTGTTGCTGAACAATGACACGCGCTTCTCTCCGTCCCTGGTGCGCGAGCTGGTGGCGGCGAGCGGCACTTCGCCCCGCGCCGTCTGCGTCGGTGCGCGGATCCTGAGCTGGGACGGTGAGCGCATCGACTTTGCGGGCGCGCGCCTGTCGTTCGCCGGCCTGGGCTTCCAGGAAGGCCACGGAGATGGCGCCGAGGCGGTGCGGCACGAGCGCGAGCTCCGCCGGATTCCGTTCGCGTGCGGGTGCGCCATGCTCGTCAGGCGGCAGGTATTCCTCGACTGTGGCGGCTTCGACGAGGACTACTTTGCCTACTACGAGGACGTGGATCTCGGTTGGCGGTTGTGGGTGCTCGGCTATGAAGTCCTGTATTGCCCGACGGCCGTCGTGTATCACCGGCAGGGAGGAACGGCGAGCGCCTTCGGAGCTGCATGGAAGCGGTCGCTGATGGAGCGCAACGCCATCCTGACGGTGATCAAGAACACGGAAGACGGCGTGCTCGGCGCCACGTTGCCTGCGGCGCTGCTGCTGGCGATCCGGCGCGCGGCGCTCGATTGCCAGGTGGGCCTGCAACCGCTCGCAAGCGTGTGCCGGCCCGCTCGCGGTGGGTGGCGATGCGCATGGCAATACCTGACCTGCCGGCTTTCGCTCCTGCTGGCGGCGGTGCGAACGGTAGGGCTGCGCGCGGGCGTACGGCGGATCGCGGCGAGGCTCCGGGGGCCGCGGCGGTTCTCGGCTCGCCAGGATGGCGGCGCCGATCTTGGGCTGGCAGCGTTTGCTGGGCTTGACCGCGTGGTGGAGCTCTTGCCGCGAGCATTCGCGAAGCGCGCGCTGATCCAGGCGGCGCGCCGGCGGAGCGACGAGGAAGTCTGGTCACTGGTGGGTGACCCACTTCATCCGGCGTCGCACCGCCCGGCCTACCGTGTCGCGCAGGAAGCCGCCGCGCAGAGCTTCGACCTGGCGCGGTTGCTGTCGGGGGCGGGTGGCGCGGGCCCGGACGCGGCAGGATGACGGACATGAGACGGCCCCGACGGCCGTGGCGAGTGCGCCACGTGGCGTCTCCCGTGCGGCTGAGCGCCCTGCTCGCCGCCGCCTCCCTGGTTGTCTTCGTCGCGGCCGCGGCGCGGGGCTTGAATCTTTGGGACGAGGGCATCGTCCCCGCGGGCGCCGAGCGCATGCTGAATGGGCAGTGGCCGCAGCGAGATTTTTTTGCCTACGCTCCGGGGCGCTATCTGCTGGGGTTGGCCGCGTTGCGGCTCGCCGGCGGTTCGCTCATGGGTCCGCGTCTTCTTGGCGCGGTGCTCGGGGCTGCCGTCGTTGCCTTTACGGTGTTCGCGACCACCTTGCTGGCGCGCCCCGGCAGGGCACGGGCGGCGGCGTGCGCGCTGGCCTCGGCAGTCATCGTCGCGGCGCCAGGGTACTATTTTCAGCGCGACCTGGCGCTTGGCGCGCTCATGGTGGTGGCCGCCTCTGCGGCACGGCAGTACGCGATCTGGCTCTCCACCGCGCTGATCGGCGTCGCGCTCTTGCGCAATGAGCTCTTCCCAGTGGCGGTGGCGGCCGTGCTCGCCGCCGAATTTCTGGCGGCCCGGCGCATCCCCAGCGCGTCGCGCCTCGCAGCGTGCGGAGGTGCTGTGCTCTGCGGCACAAGTGTGTTTGCCGCGCTCAACTTCATCAGCCGCGGTGGCCGCGCCAGCGGCGGAACTGCACAGAGCGTGACGGAGAAGCTTTGGGACATGTTCTGGAAGGCCGGAGCAGACTGGGGGCTCCCCCTGCTGTCCACGGTTCCAGACCGCTTCGCCGCGCTCCGCTGGCTGCCGGTGCGCCTCGCGGAGCCGGCGATCGTCGGAGCGGCGTTCCTATCCACGCTGGGCGTTGCCTTGGTGGCACTGATCGCGTGGTGCGGCCAGGGCACCGCCGCGCGTTCCTGGTCCCTGAGGCCAGGATCGCCGCGAGGTTGCCGAAGCGCGATATTGCTCGCTCTGGTGGGCGGGTATGCGCTACCCATGCTGTGGTGGCGGAGCGGTTTCGGTAACGTGGCGCGGGCGCTTCCTCCCTATCTTGCGCTCTGGGCAGCGCTGGTCTGTCGCGCATCCCGGGGGCCGTGGCGGCGCCAGGCGGTGGACCTCGGCCCCGCTGGCGCCCTGAATCGGGCCAGGTTTGCGTTTCTGCGGACGGGATCCGGGCGGCGCGTCACCGCCTGGGCGATATACGCCTACCTTTGTGCGGGATTCGCCACCGCAGCGCTGGTCATTTTTCCCGAGCCGTGCGGCTCGCCGTGGTACGGGGTAGGGGACGACTGGGTAGACCTGTCGCATCCGAAGGCGCCGATCCGAGTTTCGCGCTTTTATCAGACCGTCGTTTCCAGCGTCCTGCAGCTCATCGAAGAGCAAGTTCCGCGCGGCCAGCCGCTCGTGGGCCTCCCCATGCAGCCCATCTGGAACTTCCTGGCGAACCGCCCAAGCCCCCTTCCAATTGACTTCTTGCTGCCGCCTGAGGCGGGCCTGCCGGGGGGCCAGCAGCGGCTTACCGCCGACCTCGCGAGGGCCTCCAACCCGCCCATCGTCCTCGGCATGGTGGCGATCGACGACATTCCGTCCCGCCGCTTCGATCGCTATGCGCCGCTCGTCGCCGCGTACCTGGCGGAGCACTATCGCACCGCCGGCCGCGTCGACCGCTTCTGGCTGCTCCTTCCTCGCCCCCCGGCGCCTGACCGCAGTCGGCTCTGGAACGAGCTGGCCGCGGCCGCGGGGCGGCTCCCTGGGTTTGCGACCGTCTCTGTCGATGAGGAAGGCTGGAAGGAGCGTGGAGTCCTCGCGCCGCTCGAGGGTGAGCTCGAGATCGGCATTCCGGCGCCAATGAGTGCCGAGAATAGGGGACGCGAAGTCGCCGCCACCCGGGCATCAGGCGAACCGCATGCCGTCATGCTCCGCACGCTTTGCCTGCGGACGGTGGTTGCACTGGTGGCGTCGTCCGGCGGCGCGGCTCCGCGCCCATGTCCGGGCTCGGTCACTGCAACTCTGCGCCTGCTGCCCGACGACATCGAGCGCGATGGAGGGCCGACGGCGACGACGAGGCGGGAGCTGCGGCTGGAGTTCCCGCGTCTGGAGCGAGAGGTCGTGCTCGCGACGACCATCCCAGCCGAGGCCACGACTGCGCGCGCCGCTCTGACCTGGCGCGCCGCCAGCGACGGCGCGGAGTCGCCGGTCGGGGTGCGGTTTCGCGAACCGGTTTGGGAGACCTGCCCCGCTCTCAGGTAGCGCGTGGGCTACGTCGAACAGGCAGGGGAATCGGGGGGCGGCCCCTGCACACCTGGGCCAACTCGGCAACCCTCCCACCGGCTTCGGCGGTGGGCGCTGCTCCAGACCTCGCTGCGCTCGGCTCCTGGCCCCTGGGACATCGCGAAGTGAAGACACACCGGCTCGCTGGCCGGAATCAGTCTTGAGTTTCGGGTTTCTAGTTTCGAGTTGAAGAGCTCACCCTCTTCGAGCTCGAAACTCCAAACTCAAGACGCGAAACCAAAAGGCATCGCAGCCGCACGCGCAGCGGTGTACCCGTTCCGCGAGCGTCTTCTTATGTTGCCAGCCGCACGCCGGACGGGTCTGCGACGGCTTGATCGTCCGCGTGGGCGCTTCTACCAGCGCGATACCAGCCTTTGCCGCTTTGTACTGCACCATTCCCAGAAAGGCCGCCGGCGCGCTGTCAAGGATGCTCTTATTCAACCCGGCCTTCTGCCGGTCATTCTTGCCAGGGGCTTCGACCGTACCGCGAGCGCTGCGCGTCATGTTGACGACTGCGAGCTTTTCGCTGGCGAGCAGCGCGGTGCGCCCAACCAGCTCGGCGGACTGCTGCAAGGGAAAGTGCTGAGTGCTGAGTGAAGAAAGGCGCGCGGTTCCCTCTTGGTCTCCACCAAGCTCACTCCTCTGCGCTGATTCTCGATGCCGGTCGACTTGCTGCACGGTCGACTGCCGCACGTAGACGATCGCGAGTCGTTCGAGGTGGCGAGCTCGAATCTTCTCGCTGCACCCCGGACGGGTCGAAGCGGCGCTCAGCCGAATTGCTTTGATGTTGACCTCCTTGTCGCTCCGGAGCTGGAGACCGCTGATCGCCTGGAGACGGCGCGAGGCATTGTCACGCCGACTTCGAAGAGGTCGGTAGATTGAGGGGGGTGCAAGGTTTGCTTGCGGGGCGGCGGGGGAGCGCGGCGGGTCGGGGCGAAAGGCGATGGTTGTGCCATCGTGGCGGGGGAAAAAAGGGCGCGCCGGGGTGCAAGGTTTGCTTGCGTTTCGGCTTCAAATGCTTGCACTTGACGAGGTCGTGTGAGCGTGCGACCATGACCGTGGCGGCGCGAGGAATCGCGCCGCTTCGCCCGCGGGTCCGTCGCGGCCGCGTGCCGCCGGCGGTGGGCGAAATAGCCAGGCGCGAGAGCTCGAGATGACGTGGGAAGTAGAAAAGCGGAGCAGGGCTGTGCCCATTAGTGGCGCGTCGATGGGCCGTGGCACGGCTTTTGCTTCCTTCCTTCCTTCCTTCCGCGCTCGCTAGCGCCTGGCCGCGGCCTTCGCGCCGCACATTCGGGCGATCCCGCCCCTCCTGCCAATCTCGAGAGCTCAGCCGCAGGGCCGCCTTGTGCCCGCGGCCGATGGTTGTCGCTCTTGCGCGCGCGTTCACCCCGACACCCCCTGCGGAGGACCACCATGCTCAGCCGTTCCGTCTGTCAGCATCGCCATCTGGACTGTCGCGCCTCCGCGGGTGACGTGGCCGCCATCGAGCGGCGCCGCCGCGAGGCGAATCACCGATCGCGGCCGTGGCGCCGGCTCGCCGGCATGGCGCTGATTCTGGCCGGCGCGCTGTTCGCGCCGGTCGTGGGCGCGGGCGCGAGCACCCCGCCGCTGCTGGCCGCCGGGTTCTATGGTGCGGTGAGCGTGAATGGCGGCACCGTCCCCGCCGGCGTGGCGGTGACCGCTTGGGTCGCGGGCCGCGAGCTGGCGCGGAGCGCGGTGCGCATGGTCGACGGCCAGGCCATCTATTCTCTCGATGTGCCGGGCGATATCGCGGACACGCTGGAGGTCGAGGGCGCGGCGCCCGGAGCGCCGGTGGCGTTTCGGGTCGGCGCCGCCGGCGCGGTCGAAACCGCGGTGTGGGGCTCGGGCACCT
>JACPHN010000017.1 GCA_016188575.1 Candidatus Schekmanbacteria bacterium | reverse complement strand
GGGTAGCTTCAACGTTCAAACAGACGCGGGTACGGTTCAAGGCATTTCGCACAAACACTGTCGTCTGCTCCAGCGAGCGGATGGCTACACCTACAGCCAGAGAAAGAGGCGCTTCCTCCACCGGCTGAACCCGGTGGTTTCCGCGCCGGAGATCGGATGACCGAGAAAGTAACCCGGAGCGTGCTCGTCGCGGACATGGCGGACTTCACGCGGACGGTGTTGGAGTCAGGCGTCGAAGCGGCACTCGGCAAGATCGCCACCATGAGGGAGGCGGCCACTCTCTCCTTGCCGACTCACGGTGGCCGCATCGAGAAGCTCTACGCGGACAATGTTCTGGCGGTGTTCTCCTCGCCCGAAGAGGCCGTGCGCGGTGCCATGTGCTTCAATCGCGCGCTGCAAGGCGAGGTCCAGGTGTGCGTAGGCATAGGTCATGGCGAGCTGGTGCGCTGGGCAGTCGATGGCGACTACTACGGTCTCGAGCTGAATCTGGCGTCGAAGCTGGGCGAAGACACCGCCCGGCCGGGAGAGATCTTGCTGACCCACGCCGCCGCTGGGTTGCTTTCGGCGGAGACGCGAGCGCGTTGCCACGGCTTGACGCTCGGCGTGGCGGGTACGTCGGTATTGTACTTCCGGTTCGACTGGATGTAGCGGATCGCAGCCTTGACGAGGAGTGAGAACGCCATCGCCGGCCGCGAGCCGTTTGCGACGCTGCGCGTCGGCACCCACCGGATATCGCTGCTCATCGACGGTGCCCAAACGTATGCCGCGATGATCGCGGCGCTTGCCGAGGCGACCTGGGTCATTTGTCTGGAAACCTATATCTTCCGTGAAGATGAGATCGGCCGCGGCTTTGCGGAGGTGTTGATCGACCGAGCATTGCGCGGGGTGCAGGTCAACCTCTTGCTCGATGCCTGGGGTACGTCCTTGTCGTCGCCGTTCCTGGGGCGCCTGGAGGAATGCGGCGTGCGGGCTCATTTCTTCAACCCGATACGCTTCCACGGACCGCTCGGCCGGGTGCTTTCGCGCCTGCGGCGGCGCAATCACAGCAAGGTGCTGCTCATCGATGGTGTGATCGGCTTTGTTGGCGGGCAGAACATCGGGAGAGAATATGCCGGGAGCGAACATGGCGGTGGAAACTGGCGAGACACGCACACGCGAATTGAGGGGCCGGCGGTCAAGGAGCTCACGTATTTCTTCTCGCGGCGCTGGGCACGAGCCGGCGGCCAGGAGCTCCGGGACGCCCCCGCGACGGCAGGTGGTCGCCGTCCAGATCCCCACGTGAAGGCGATCACCAGCGATCTCAGGCGGTCGCGGCGCGCCATTCTTCGCGCCTACGTTGCGGCACTGCGCACGGCGCAACGCCGGCTGTTTATCACCAATGCGTATTTTCTCCCGCCGGGTTTGGTCCTCCGCGCGCTCTGTCGGGCGGCGCGACGCGGCGTCGACGTGCGCATCATCCTCGCCGGGTCAACAGATGTGCTTCCCATTCTGCTGGCGGCGCGCCACGTGTACGGGCGCCTGCTGGCGGCGGGAGTCCGCCTCTACGAATGGCAGGGGCGGATTCTGCACGCCAAGACGGCGACCGTGGACGGATTCTGGTCTACGGTGGGCTCGGCGAACCTCGATTTTCAGTCCTTGCGACGCAGCCGGGAGGTCAACATCGTGATCTCGAGCGAGGACTTTGCGGCGCAGATGGAACGGCTCTTCCTGGAGGACGTCGCGTCGTGCGAGGAGGTGACCATGGAGGCCTGGCAACGCCGCTCGCTCAGCGAACGCATCGTTTCCTGGATCGCCTTCTGGTTCCGCGAGTGGCTGTGAGCGGCGCGGTTGTGAAAGCCGCTCGGACCGGCTATCCTTGAGCCCACTCACGTGAATTGTCCGTGGACCGGAACAAGGCTGGAGCCGGGGATGAAGATGCTTGCTCGTTTGTCCGTGCGTCTCGTATGCGCCGTCGCGGCGGCGGTGATGGTGGTGTCCTGCAGCGGGGGCAGCTCCGGGCCGGATATCCCGGACCAGATTTGGCCGCTCGCGGTGGGCAACACGTGGCGGTGGAGCTCGGCTCGCTCTGGAGAATACTCGACCACGGTCTCGTCCAAGCGCACGATTGCCAACACCGAAGCGTTTCAGCTCCACGTCACGGGCGGAGAGCCCGTCGATGACACGCTTTACGCCAATCTCTCCAGCGGCCTCTACACGTTCGGCTCCGCGGCGAACCCGCTGAGCTCGCCGGTGCTGTGGCTCAAGTATCCGGCGGCGGTCGGCGATTCGTGGTCGTTCTTTGGGACCCGAATCGAGCTCATGGCGACGGCGGACTCGATCACGGTGGGTGCCGGGACTTTCAAGTGCTATCGCTATCGAGCGGCGGGCTTCGACACCTACTTCGCGCCACGCGTGGGATTCGTAAGATCCGTAGAGGTCAGCACCGGCGCTACGGATGTCGAGCTCCTCGGCTACAGCGTCAAGTAGTGACGGCTCGGATTGCTGATGGAGCACTCAAACAAGTCACACCTCCTCGACCGCGACGAGCTCGTGCGCTCCCTGGTCTCGGGCGAGCGGCGCATGCACGAGCTTCCCGCCGTCATCGCGCCTGAGGAAGCCGCCGCGGTTCGCCGTCAGGCCCTCAGCGAAATGACGGGAGCTTCCCTGGATCATCTGGGTAGCTACTCGCTCGACGCGCGGAAAGCGTCGCACCGCCATTGCGAGAACTTCATCGGAGCGGCACAAGTGCCGGTAGGGATCGCCGGGCCGATCCCCGTAAACGGCAACTACGCCAATGGGGAGTTCTATCTTCCTCTGGCGACCACCGAGGCGGCGCTGATTGCCAGCGTCAATCGCGGCTGCGCCGCCTTGCGCCGTTCCGGCGGGGCGACGGTGTTCGTCGAGGATGTCGGGATGACGCGAGGGCCGGTATTCCGGACGAGCGGCATCATCGAAAGTCGGGCGCTCGTGCAGTGGGTCGAGGTCAACGTCACGCGGTTTGAGGAGCTGACCGCATCGACGAGCCGCTACCTGCGGCTGCGAGAGGTCAGCTCGACGATCATGGGAGCCACCGTCTTTCTGCGCTTCCGCTTCGCGTGCGGCGACGCGATGGGGATGAATATGACCACGTTTGCGGTGGATCGCATCGTCCGCGAGATCATCGAGCCCGAGACCGGTGTCGCCTGCGTGGCGATCTCCGGCAACTACTGTGTGGACAAGAAGCCCTCCGCCCTCAACTTCGTGCTCGGGCGAGGCAAGCGCATCCACGCGGAGGTGACGATCGCCGCGGACGTCCTGCGGAAAACGCTCAAGACGACCGCCGCCGTGTTGGCCGAGGTCCAGTACCGGAAGAATCTTCTCGGCTCGATCGCCGCCGGCGCCATGGGGTTCAACGCCCACTACGCCAACATCCTCGCGGCGTTCTTCATCGCCACGGGGCAGGACGTTGCCCAGGTCGTCGAAGGTTCGCTCGGCGTCACTTGCGTCGAAGCCCGGGATAACGGCGCTATTTACGCATCCGTGTATCTGCCCGACGTGCCGCTCGCGGCGCTAGGCGGTGGCACCGGCCTGGAGACGCAGCGCGAGGCGCTGGCCTTGATGGGAATTACCCCGGACGGCGCGGAGGTGGGCGCGGCCGTCATGCGGCTGGCGGAGCTCGTCGGCGCGGCCGTGCTCGCGGGGGAGGTTTCTCTGCTCGCGGCGCTCTCCTCCAATGAGCTTGCCAGCGCCCACGAGCGTCTCGCCAGAGGAACCACGGCGCTCACCAGAAACGCCGACTTCGACTGCAAAAAGCCCAGATGACCGCACACAGCAGCAGAGGGAAACGCGAGGGAACGCGATGAGCAAGAAGATTCCGGCGGACTGGCCACAGGCAGGACCCATCGATCTGGCTGTGCACGACCTGCCGCACCGCAGTGCGGCGACGGAATGGTGGTACGTAAACACCCACCTCCATACGTCGGACCATCGCTCGATCTCGATTTTCGCTTCGTTCTTCCGCATCGTCAAAGCCCAGGACGAGGTCACCAAGGAGCTCCACTACGCCCACTCGATTACGTGGGCGTACGTGGATGCCGACGCCCGGAAATACCACGCGATCTCGCTGGTCGACAAGGACGCACCGCGGCTCGCGCTCGACAAGCTCGAGCAGGGCGAGGGAACCCCGGATCAGCGGCTGCGGCGCGCCATGCGTGAGATTCTCGAGAAGGGCCACGTCCCGTATCCGGATCGAATGTTCAAGGGCGACGTCCACGTCGGGGCGCGACGCCTCGCGCTGGAGCTCGATGGCCAGCGTTTCTGCAAGCGTGACGACAACTGCTACGAGCTCGAGCTGTACAACGAACGAGAACGCGTCGGCTGCAATCTCGTCTTGCGTCCCCGCCGCCCCCCGATCCGCCATGGAGAGGATGGAATCGTCGACATCCAGGGTGGCGAAACGATGTTCTATTACTTTATCCCCAAGTGCGACGTAACCGGGACCGTGACCATCAATGCCGTGGAGCAGCAGGTTCTCACCGGCACGGCCTGGTACGATCACGAGTTCGGCGGCAAGCAGGAGGAACGCCGCGACAAACGTCGCGACATCGGCTGGAACTGGTGCGCGCTGCAACTCGATAACGGCTTTGACGTCACGGCGGCGCAGCTCGTCGACTGCCAGACCGGCGAGCTGCTCAACAGCAAGGTTATCGTCGTCGATCGCGAGCACCGTCGCCATCTGTTTCCAGCGACGATTTCGTTCGCGAACGTCTGGCGCAGCACCCGAACCTTCAACGAATACCCCACGCACTGGCACGTCGATGCCCCGGACGGTGACCTGTCACTGGACATCGACGGAGTATTCGACGACCAGGAGTTCGTCACGTTGATTTCCAAGCCCGCTTTTTGGGAGGGGCGAGTCGAGGTTTCGGGTCGGGTGCTCGGTGAGACCGTGAAGGGGCTGGGGTTTATCGAGCGAAGCGGCTTCGACGTAGTCGAGACACTCGATGATTTTTTCAAGCAGGTGGGCAAAGAAGTCCGCAAGTCGGTGCAGTCACTTTTGCCCTTCAATCCGACGTTTGCGCAAGTGCGCGACATGATCGCCAGCCCCGAGCGCGAGCAGCAGATGGTCGGTGTCGATAGCGAAAAGCTCGTGCGCACGATGTGCAAGCCCGTTCGGGAGATCACCGATCGTGGCGGGAAGTCCTGGCGATCCTATGCAGCGCTGGCCTGCTGTGACGTCGTCGGCGGCGATTCGCGCGACTTCGTGAGGTGGTTGGCCATGCCCGAGCTCATGCACGTGGGCTCACTGATCGTGGACGATGTCCAGGATCGTTCGACAGTGCGGCGCGGCGGCCCGCCGGCGCACGTGATCTACGGGGAGGCGCTTGCCATCAACGCCGGTACCGCATGCTACTTCATGGGGCAGCGGCTCCTCTCGGCGCCCACCTTGTCCAGCGCCGACAAGCTCAAGCTCTACGATCTGTACTTCGAGGCATTGCGCGCCGGGCACGCCGGGCAGGCGCTCGACCTGGGCGGTTTCGACGATATCATGCCGCAGATCGTGGAAACAGGGGATGGCCGCCTGCTGGAGGAGCAGGTATTGGCGGTGCATCGGCTCAAGACGGCCGCGCCCGCAGGGGCGCTGGCGCGCATGGGCGGCATCGCCGGCGGCGGGAGCGCGGCGCAGATCGACGGTGTCGGGCGGTTCTTCGAGGCGGTCGGGCTGGCGTTTCAGATAGTCGATGACGTGCTCAACTTGAGCGGTTTCGAGCGCGACTTGAAACAGCGCGGCGAAGACATCTCCCAGGGAAAGGTCACGTTGCCGGTCGCCAAGGCAATGTCCTTGCTGGGGCGCGAGGAGCGCGAGTGGCTCTGGGAGACCTTGCGGCAACAGTCGCAGGACCCGGCGATTGTGGGGAGCGTGGTCGACCGCCTCGAGGCTTGCGGGGCGCTCGCGGCATGCAGCCGCCAGGCGCGGGAGCTCGTGGACGACGCCTGGCAGCGGCTCGACCCGCTGGTGGAGGATTCGATGCCCAAGATCATGTTGCGCTCGTTCGGCTGGTACGTGCTCGAGCGGCACTATTGAGGCCACCGAGCGGGTGGCGTCGGAGCGTGGCGAGGCTCACTGCGAGTCGCCGGCGTCGTTTTCCGGCTTCTCGGTCTCGGCGGCGTGATGCGCAGAGTCGTCGTCACCATGCGTGTCCAGCTCGCGCATGGTGACCGCAAAGGCGCTCGTGCGCGCCAGGACCCGTTCGTTCACGGTGTCGGGCGGGTATGACCCGTCGTCCTGGCGCTCTCCGGCGGGCAAGCCGGTGAGCAGGCTCACGGCCTCATCCAGAGATTCCACGGCGTAGACGTTGAACTGGCCATTGCGAACCGCCTCCACGACGTCGTGGCGCAGCATCAAACTGGACACATTGGTCTTCGGGATGACGACACCGTGTCTGCCGGTCAGGCCGCGGGCCTTGCAGAGGTCGAAGAAGCCTTCGATTTTTTCGTTTACGCCGCCGATGGGCTGCGCCCTACCGAACTGATCCATCGAACCAGTAATGGCCAGCGACTGGCGAATGGGGATTTGGCCTAACGCGGAAAGCAAGGCGCAGGTTTCCGCCAGCGAAGCGCTGTCGCCGTCGACGCGGCCATAGGATTGTTCCATGGCGAGACTGGCGGTGATCGCAAGTGGGTCGTGCTCCGCATAGCGCGTCGCCAGAAAGGCGGTGAGGATGTGCACAGCCTTGGAATGGACGGAGCCCGCCAGCTTTACCTCTCGCTCGATGTCGATCACGTCGCCTTCGCCGATGCGCACGGATGCCGTGATGCGGGAAGGATGTCCGAAAGCGAAATTCCCGAGGTCGATGACGGCCAGGCCGTTGACCTGTCCGATCCGCTCGCCGTCAGTTTCGACGAACTGCAGGCCGCGCAGCATGACCTCGATGGACTCCTGCCGAATGCGGTCGGAGCGACGCACCTGTGCCTGGATGGCGCGCTTGACGTCGACCTCGGCGACGACGTCGCGCGCCGCCTCCGCGGCCCAATAGTCGGCTTCCAGGAGGAGATCGGCAATGTCGCGCATGCGCGTCGTAAGCTTCTCGGCGTCTTCCTCCAGCCGTGAGGCGTGCTCGACCACGCGGGCGACGGCGCCGCGGTCGAAGGCGCGCAGGTTTTCACGCCGGGCGAGCATGGCGATGAACCGCGCGTAGGCCAGGACGGTGTCGGCATTGCGGTCGACGCTGTCATCGAAGTCCGCCAGTACCTTGAAGTGCTTGCAGAAGTCCGGGTCGAACAGCGACAAGAAGTGGTAGGTGCGGTCGTCACCGATCAGGACGATTTTCGTCGACAGGGGAATGGGTTGCGGGTCGAGGCTGACGGTGCTGGTGAGTCCCAGGAGCTCGCCGGGGGATTCGATCTTGACCGACCCCGCGGACAGGGATCGCTTCAGAGCCTCCCAGGCGTAGGGCTCCTGCAGCACCTTGAGGGCGTCGAGCATGAGGTAGCCGCCGTTGGCGCGGTGCAACGCACCTGCCTTGATCAGCGTGAAGTTGGTGACGAGCGCACCGAAGAGCGACAGGTATTCGACACGACCGACGAGGTTCTGCAAGGTCGGATTGTCCTCATAGATCACGGGGGCTCCGGAAGCTCCGGTGCGATCCACGATGACGTTGACGCGGAAGCGGTCCAGGCTGCTCCCGGGTTGCGCGGTGCCAGGTTCCTGTGGGGAGCTCGGAGTCGCCTCTTCTTCCTGTTTGAACTCGCCGGCCTGCTCGATGACAACCTTTTCGATGGCGTCGAGGTGGGCGGCGATTTCGGGAGAATCGGCGTATGCCTCGCGAAGCTCGGCGATGAGGTGCTCGACAGCGGTGCGGGTCACCTGCGCGGTGAGCTCCCGCGCCTTGCGCTGGTTTTCGCGGCGCCACTTGGGGATTTCTCTGAGGATCGCCTGGAGCTTGTGCTGGAGGTCCGCGACGACCTCCTTGACGGCGTCCTGGTCGTGCTGGGGAAGCTCCGCAAACTCGTCGGGGCTGAGCACCTGTCCTTCGCGTATGGGAGTGAAGGCGTAACCGGCGGGCGTGCGGAGCAGCGCGATGCTGCGCTGCCGCGCTTCGCGTTGGAGCTCGTCGAGCGCCTCGTCACGGCGGTCGACGAAGGCGTTTTCGAGCTCCTGGAGCTTGGCGCGGAACTCGTCGGTGTCGAGCGCAGCAGGGACGACGGTGCGCAGCTCGTCGACGAGCCGTTCCATGTCGCGCCGGAAGACCGCGCCCTTTCCTGCGGGGAGCTTGATGGCAATGGGCTGGTGTTGCGCTGCGAAGTTGTTGACGTAGCACCAATCGGACTGCGTCGGCTCGGTCGCGGCGCGCGCCTCGAGGAAGCGCAGGATGAGCGAGTGCCGGCCGGTGCCGGGAGAGCCGAGCGCGAACAGATTGAATCCCGGGCGCCGCATGCCGACGCCGAACCTGAGAGCCTCGGTAGCCCGTTCATGGCCGACGATTTCGTCGCCGTCCGTGAGCTCCGTGGTGGTGCGGAAGGGAAGCGACTCGGGGTCGCAGCGACGGTAGAGCGCGGCGGTAGGGAGCGGATCGGAGAAGCTCATCGCCGATGTCCTTGGCGGGAGAGGGGGGCGCTATCGCGGTCCGCTAAGCACAGGATGGCCCGCGGCCCGAAGAGCTTCCTTGAGCTCGTCGAGATCGGGAGTGGCAAGGCGGAAGATGAGCACAGAGCGATCGGATTCGAGGCTCCGGGCGGCGAGGGCGCTCACGACGGTGCCTCCGCGCTGCTCGACGAGGCTGGCGAGCGTGGCGTATGCGCCCGGTTTTTCCTCGACGACGACTTCGACGCGCGTGGTGGTGGTTGCGGTATCGAGCACCTCGACGAGGGCTTCGAGGAGGTCGGATCGGGTGATGACGCCGACGACTCGATCGTGCTCGACGACGGGCAGGCCGCCGACTTTGTGCGAGATGATGAGCCATGCGGCATCCTGCGCGGGCGTGGTCGGCGCGACGACCTTGACCTCGCGGGTCATGCAGTCGCCGACGCGAAGCGCCTGGTAGCGCGCCAGGATGGCTGCCTGCTGTTCGGGAGTGGCGGACTCGAGGGGTGAAGGCAGGTTGAGTCTGAGGTCTCGTTCGGTGATGACGCCGACGAGTCGGAGCTCGCGATCGACGACGGGGAGATGTCGGATGTCGTTTTCCCGCATCGTCATCCAGGCGACGTGGAGGCTGTCGGTGGGAGAGACGACCTTCGGGTTCGGCTTCATCTTGTCCCTGACGAGCATAGTCAACTCCGGTTGCGGCAGCGATATGCGAGGCCGATGCGGCGAATCCGCCCGGCGACGATAGTGTACAGTGTTGGCGGCGGGACCGCCACTGTGACGGTCGACCTGAATCCACTGGCCCGCGAAGTGAGCGAGGGAGGCGAGAAAAGCTCAACTGTGCGCTCGGCGGGCGTTTCGGAGTCCCACTTCCTGGGAAAGAATGCCATGGGTCCGCCACTGCGATCGAAGACTGCGGCCGAACCACGACGCGAAACCGAAACGAATGTGCCAGATCGACCCGCTCGTACCCGAGACTGAACACTCGGGGCCGGTGGATCAGGCAGCACGCGGTTCACGACAAGAGGCGGCCAGCCGCCGGCTAGAATCACCTGCTGATCATGGCTGCGTCGCCGCCGGCGTCGCGGTCGGTTCTTCCCGGGCCAGGACTCTCGGGAGCCATTCGCGGATCTTCTCGCCGAGGCCGATCCGGTCCGCGTGCGACATCCGCGACTCGATCTCCCGAGCGAGCGCTTCCAAGTTTACTTCCTCGAACATTCGCCCTTCTTGATGCACGATGGCGAGTTGCCGATGCAAGGCGCGCACCTTCAGGCGGAACAGCGGCGTGGTAGAGCAGAGCGACCACGACGACACAGGACCGCTATTTTCGGCGTTGGCCGAATGTCCGGTTGAGTCCTTTACACTTTGTCCCGCCATAGTCCTCGGCGTGGCGGCCGCGGACGCAATGTAGATGCGGGTGTCGAGCCCCTACAGGTGAGCCGACGGACAGGGCTTGCGTGGCGAGTGGATGAGCAGACGGGATCCTCCTCTCCATTGTTCTACGACGGAGAAAGGCCCCATGTCTGCTCACCACCGGTCTCTCTCGGCATCCGATCGCATCCAGATTAGCGCCAAGGTCACCGCGCCTCCCGGGCTGAACCGCTCACAAGCCGCCCGCGAGGCCGGTGTGTCCCGCCCGACCCTGTACATCATCGCTGACAAGGGGCGCAAGGCTCTCGAGACGGTCTTCAATGGGCAGTCGACACCAGCGACCGCGCCCGGGCTCGAAAGCTACTGAGTCCAGGTGGACGCCAACGCTATCAAGCGCGCCATCGTCGCTCTACGGGCTATCTGCGGCGCGACTCACGCGATGATCGTTGCCATGGTCCGGGAGGTTTTCTCGCTCGGGATCGCCGAAGACACTGTCCGGGAGGTGCTCCAGGAGGCGTACCAGCGTGCTTTCAATTACCGCGAGAGCGTTGACCTGAGCGGGATCTCGCGCATCGGTCTCGACGAGATGTATCGGTGGGACCGCTGCGAGCTGACGGGAGTCGATACCGACAGTCTCTTAATCTTCCTGGTGGAAAAGCAGCCCGGGTGCGGAGCCGCCCAATGGCAGAGGGTGCTCGAACGTTTGCGAGACCAGCAAGGCCTCTGCCCCGAACATGCCGGCTTCGATGGGTCCAGCGCGATCGCGAAGGCGGTGGGAGAGGTTAATCCAACAGCGCGGGGAGCGCATGACATCAACCACCTCCGACGGGCTCTCGAAAAGGTACGCGCGCAAGTGGAGCGGCGGCCTATCGGGCCATCGAGGAGCTCGACCGGGTACGGAAGCGCTGCCGCCAAGCACCTTCGCAGCCAACGCCTGGGGGGAAGCTGGAGCGGACGCTCGAGGCCGCCACGATCCGTGAGCGAGAGGCCGTCGACAGCGCCCACGCCATCGGGCAAGCTGTGGAGCGTGCCCATGGTGCGCTCAACCTGATCGATCCTGTCAGCGGCCACACCAATGGCGTCGAGGGCGCGCGGGCAGTCCTCGCCGAGGTGGCCGCGGAACTGCACGAAGTGGGGACGACGATAGCTCGCGAGGCGGCGCGCAACCGCCTGTCGGTGGGTTACGCCCTGGTCCAGGAACGCCAGGCATACGTCGAGGTGATGCGCGGGGTCGCCGAACGAGGGCGTGTCCCGTGGGAAGCGGTTGAAACCGCAGCCCGACTCTGGGAGCTGGACCGACACGAGCGTGCGGCCACCTGGCCTGGCACTCGCGAGCGTTTTCATCGCGACAGGGTCACACTCTGGGGAAAGCTCACCAACCGAGCGTAGCGAGGTCTAGGGCGGCGCCCAGCGCCGAAGGCGCTGGGAGGGTTCCCGAATCTGATCGGCGTACAGACGGAGCAGATTCTCCAGAGCCTCTACGTTGATTTCCGCGACGTGCTCGCCGCCAGCATCCCCGTGGAGTGGGCCAATGGCCGGATCGCTGCCGTGATCGCCCCGCAGAAGCGCATGAGCAGCGGATTCCTCCATCTACGCGTCGCCATGCTCAATCTCACGCCATTCGCGGACGGGCTCCGCAAAGGCATAAGCCCCCACGAGCTGCTCACCGGAGAACGGGTCGGCGACTGGCTCAAGGAGCTGGGCTACAGCCCGCGCGCCCAGCAGATCCAGACCTTCAAGCGACTCGGGTGGCTGCGCCTGACCGCCGCCTTCGACGCTCACCAGATAGGTGCCGCATTCGCTCACATAAAGTGGGCCGACACGTGATTGGCGATTTGCCGATTGATCGCGCGGGCGCCACGGGGCTGGCGGCGGCGTTGGGAGGCTGGCGTCTTTTTCTCTAATTGT